>NZ_JBILJW010000029.1:0-23904 GCF_044377035.1 Silanimonas sp. | reverse complement strand
AGGTGTTCGACCTGTTCGACAAGCTCGGCGCCACCAACGAGCAGCTCGATTTCCCGATCGTCTACGCCTCGGCCCTGCACGGCTACGCCAGCCTCGACGACGCCGCCCGCGACGGCGACATGACCCCGCTGTACGAAGCGATCATGAAGCACGTGCCGGCGCCGCCGGTCGCCGCCGACGGCCCGTTCCAGATGCGCATCTCGCAGCTGGACTACAACAACTTCGTCGGCGTCATCGGCATCGGCCGCATCCAGCGCGGCACGCTGAAGAAGAATATGCCGGTCACCGTGATCGGCCGCGACGGCAAGAAGCGCCAGGGCAAGGTGATGCAGGTGCTCGGCTTCATGGGCCTCGAGCGCATCGAGCAGGAAACCGCCGAAGCCGGTGACATCGTCGCCATCTCGGGCATCCAGGACCTGACCATCTCCGACACCGTCTGCTCGATCGACATGCCGGAGGCGCTGCCGGCGCTGACCGTCGACGAGCCGACGATCTCGATGACCTTCCAGGTGAACAACTCGCCGTTCGCCGGCAACAAGGACCTCTCGGGCGGCAAGTTCCTGACCAGCCGTCAGATCAAGGACCGCCTCGAGCGCGAGGCCGTGCACAACGTCGCGCTGAAGGTCGAGCAGCTCGAGGACGCCGACAAGTTCCTCGTCTCGGGCCGCGGCGAACTGCACCTGTCGGTGCTGATCGAGAACATGCGCCGTGAGGGCTACGAGCTCGCCGTGTCGCGCCCGGAAGTGATCATCAAGGAGATCGACGGCCAGCTGATGGAGCCGATCGAGCAGCTCGTGGTCGACGTCGAAGAGCAGCACCAGGGCGGCGTGATGGAGAAGCTCGGCACCCGCAAGGCCCAGCTCACCAACATGGAGCCGGACGGCAAGGGCCGCGTGCGCCTCGACTACATGATCCCGGCGCGTGGCCTGATCGGCTTCCAGAACGAGTTCCGCACCCTCACCCAGGGCTCGGGCCTGCTGTTCCACGTGTTCGACAATTACGGCCCGAAGGAAGCCGGCCAGATCGCCAAGCGCCTCAACGGCGTGATGATCGCCAACGCCCCGGGCCCGACGCCGGCCTACGCGCTCGGCCCGCTGCAGGAGCGCGGCAAGCTCTTCGCCGCCGAAGGCGACCAGGTGTACGAAGGCCAGCTCGTCGGCATCCACTCGAAGGACAACGACCTGACGGTGAACGCCATCCGCACCAAGCCGCTGACCAACATGCGCGCTTCGGGCAAGGACGACGCCATCCAGCTCTCGCCGCCGATCAAGTTCACCCTCGAGCAGGCGCTGGACTTCATCGACGACGACGAGCTTGTCGAGATCACGCCGAAGGAAATCCGCCTGCGCAAGAAGCTGCTGACGGAAAACGAGCGCAAGCGCGCCGGTCGCGCGGCCTGATCCAAAGCGGGCGCCGGCCTCCCGGCGCCCGTTCCCGATGCTCGCCGAGCTCACGCCCGAACTGCTGGCGCTGACCGCCCTGGCCGGCCTCGCCGCCGGCCTGCTCGACAGCATCGTTGGCGGCGGCGGGCTGATCCTCACGCCGGCGATGCTCAACCTGCATCCCGGCCTGTCGATCCTCCAGCTCATCGGCACGCAGCGCACGAGCTCGATGCTCGGCACCAGCGTCGCGGCTTGGAACTACCTGTCGCGCATCCCCGTCGAGCGCAAGATCGTCGTGCCGGCATGCATCGGCGCCCTCGTGGCTTCCGCCATCGGCGTGCAGTTCGCCAAGCGACTCGATCCCGAAGTGCTGAAGTGGACCGTGCTGGCGATCTGCGCCGTGCTGGCCGTCTACACCGCCTTCCGCAAGGACTTCGGCCTGGTCGAATCGCGGCGCTTCCCGCTCGAGAAGGAAGCCCTCGCCGCCACCGGCGTCGGCGTGGCCTGCGGCTTCTACAACGGGCTGATCGGCCCGGGTACCGGCACGATCATGGTCTTTGCCTTCGTCAGCGTGCTGGGCCTCGATTTCCTGAAATCCTCGGGCGTGTCGAAGGCGGCCAACGTTGCCGCGGACGTGAGTTCGTGGACCGTGCTGGCCATCGGCGGCTTCGTGGTGTGGGTGCTCGCGGTGCCGCTGATCCTCGGCAACATGCTGGGCAGCTGGATCGGCAGCCACCTCGCCATCCGCAAGGGCCAGCGCTTCGTGCGCTACGTGTTCCTCGGCGTGGTCACGGCACTGATCGGCAAGCTCGCGTTCGACCTGCTGCGCGGTTGAGCCGTTCACGACACGGCGGGCGGCGTCGCGATTAGCATCGGGGCTTCCGCATCTGGAGCCCGCCATGTCGAACCGTCCGCGCGCCCTGCCCGCCGTCATCGCGAGCGTCCTCGTCACTGCCATCGGGCTCTCAGGTTGCGGGCGTTCCGCCACCGACGCCGCCGCGGATGCCGCGGCTGCCAACGAGACCGCCGTCGCCGCAGCCCCGTCGGCGCCGAAGGTCGACGTCGTCGAACTCTCGGTGGCCGAGGCACAGGCCGGCATGGTGGCCGGCCGATTCACCAGCGCGGATCTGGTCGACGCCTACCTCGCGCGCATCGCCGCGATCGATGATTCGGGCCCGACGCTCAACGCCGTCATCGCGCTGAATCCCGCGGCCCGCGCCGACGCCGAGGCCCTGGACGCCGAGCGCGCGGCGGGCCGGCTGCGCGGGCCGCTGCACGGCATCCCGGTGCTGGTGAAGGACAACATCGACGTCGCCGGCCTGCCCACCACGGCCGGCTCGCTGGCCCTCGCCAACCACGTGCCCGCCGACGACGCCACACTGGTCGCCTCGCTGCGAGAGGCCGGCGCGGTGATCCTCGGCAAGACCAACCTCAGCGAATGGGCGAACTTCCGCTCGACGAACTCCATCTCCGGCTGGAGCAGCGCCGGCGGCCAGACGCGCAACCCCTACGTGCTGGACCGCAACGCCTGCGGCTCGAGTTCGGGCACCGGTGCCGCCATCGCCGCCAGCCTCGCGACCGTCGGCGTCGGCACCGAGACCGACGGCAGCATCCTCTGCCCCTCGGCGGTGAACGGTCTGGTCGGCTTCAAGCCGACGGTCGGTGTGATCCCGGCCGATGGCATCGTGCCGATCTCGGCCTCGCAGGACACCGCCGGGCCGATGGCGCGCTCGATCGCCGACGCCACGGTCCTGATGGAAGCGATGTCGGGGCTCGAGCCGATCGCCACGCCCGAAGTCCCGGAAACGACCGACGACGCAGCCGCGGCCGGCCCGTTGGCCGGCAAGCGTTTCGGCCTGCTGCGTCAGGCCATGGGCCGCCATGCCGGCCTCGATGCGGCGACAGAGGCCGCCGTGGCCCAACTTCGCGCGGCCGGCGCCGAGGTGGTCGATGCGGAACTGCCCACGTGGGGCCAGTGGGGCGAAGCCGAGCTCACGGTGCTGCTCTACGAATTCAAGGACGGCCTGAACCGCTACCTCGCCGAGGGGCCGGCGCCGGTGGCCAACCTGGAGGCCCTGATCGCCTGGAACACCGCCAACGCCGACCGGGCGATGCCGTGGTTCGGACAAGAGCTGTTCGAGCAGGCCCAAGCCAAAGGGCCGCTGACCGACCCCGCCTACCTCGAGGCGCGGACGGCGGCAAAGCGCCTGGCCGGCGAGGAAGGGCTGCTGAAGGTGCTTCGAGAGGGTCGATTCGATGCGCTGATTGCCCCCACCACCGGGCCGGCATGGCCGATCGATCCCGTGCTGGGCGACCACTTCACGAGCTCGGGCTACGGCGCGGCCGCCGTGGCCGGGACCCCCAGCCTGACCGTGCCGATGGGTGAGATCCATGGCCTGCCGGTCGGGCTGAGCCTGCTCGGCCCCAAGGAGGGCGATGCGGGACTGCTGGCGCTCGGGGCGGTCGTCGAGGCCCGCTTGGCGGGTGCGCGACGCGCGCCGGACTTCCGACCCACGCTTCAGCCCTGAGGGCGATGATCGGCGCCGGCACGAACGGCGGGGCCCGGAAAAGTCGAAGGCGCCGGTTCCGAACCGGCGCCTTCGTGGTCATCTGAACCCCTGCAACTCCTGGATTCCACCTCCTGTGGAATCGCCCCGGGGGCGAACAGCGCGATCGGCATCCGTGCTGGCTCCCTGCCATGCGGGTGTCCCCACCCTTCGAACCGCCACTGCCCGTTCCGGGGCGAAGTGACGATGCCAAACGGCGGCCAATCCACGCTTTCCTCAAGCGTGAGCATTTCTGAAGAGTTATGAAAGCCTTATGAAACAATGGCTTGATAAACACCCAGGCCGCCCTCTCAGCGGATCATGGCATCCACGGCCTGTTCCGCATCCGCCAGCGCACGGCGCCGGAAGTCGTCCGCCGCCAGCCGGGCGAGACCGAGGCGGCAGGCGCTGAGGGCCACACCGGCCTCGTCGAGCTGCCCTCGATGCGTCGCGATCTGGCTTTCGAAGCAACGCGCCACCGCGAGGCGGGGGTGGTGCTCCGGCAGGACCTCCGAGGCCCTGGCCCGGAAGCCGGCCAAGGCCAGAGCCGCATCCTCCGTGCGCCCCAGCAGCAGCAGGGTTTCCGCCCATAGCTCCTGGATGTCGACAGCCCGCGCATCGCGACCGAACGTTTCCGGTTGTGCCACGAGCTGCAGGCGCGCCATCAGGGCGTTCGCGCCTGGGCGGTCGCCCTGCCGGGCCAGGCTTCGGGCCAACTCGGAACCGGCGAGCACGGTCAGGATGTGGCGTTCGCCCAGTGTCTGGCTCCAACCCCGATGCGCGCGGCCGAAGAAACCCGTCGCCTCCTCTTCCCTCCCCTGCCCCGCCGCGACCAGCCCTTGCCGGTACTCCACCGCCAGCGAGTCCGGGTGGTCGGGCCCCAGACGATCCAGGAACAGGCGATCGAGGCGCTCGAGGATGGCGTCCGCCTCGGCGAAGCGGCCGCCCCGGGCCAGCGCCTCCGCATAGTCGGAAAGCGCCCAGGCCGTCCGCGGATCGTCGGGCCCGGACTCACGCTCGCGCAGGGCCACAAGGGCGCGGAAGGATTCCGCCGCCGCGCCCTCTTCGCCGATACGGCTCTGGCAAAGGCCGATGAACCAGCGCGCATCGGCTTCCACGCCGGCGGGCAACTGGCTTCGACGTGTCTCGTCAGCAAGGACCGACCCGAGCTGGCCGACCACTTCGTCGCATCGTCCGCTTTCATAGAGCAGCTTCGCGCCTTCCACGAGGCTCGCATCGGAAACGGCGCCGAGGGTGTCGCGATCGTGGGCGGCGGCCGCGTCGCAGGCGGTTTGCGCGGCTTCCAGGTTTCCGGCCAAGCGCTCCAGCTGGCACAGCCGCCGTTGTTGGCCTGCCAGCGACTCCGCACCAGGGCTGCCCCCCTCGGTGCGCTCGATCGCCCATCGCTGGTGGCGCGCCGCCTTCGCGTATTCGCCCCAGGACTCGTAGGCCTCGGCGACCGACGCATGCACCGCTGCGGCGACCAAGGGGCGTTCGCCCAGCCGCTCGTCGATCTTCGCCGCCGCCGCATCGAGCGAACTGCGCAGGCTGATCCCGGCATCGCCGCCGCGGTAGGGATCGGCACGGGTGAGCATGTCGTCGGTCAGGAAACCCAGCACGGCCTGGGCCTCGCTGCGACGCACGGCCTCGTCGCGCCGCGCGTCCCAAGCCAGCCAGCCCGCCCAACTGGCGACAGCCAGCCCGACGAACAGGGCCGCTGTCGCTGCCCCCATCAGGCGAAGCCGGACCTGCTGACGCTGAAGTTGCTGGGCGGCGAGGCGCTCGCGGGCCGCAGCCTCGTCTTGGGCTTGGGCGGCGAGGCGCCGCGCCGGCAACTGGCGCAGGTGCAGCGCCAACTGCTGGGCGCCGAGGGTGCGTTCCTCCACCCGAAGTGCAGCCAACGCGCGGATGTCGTCGCGCAACAGCGGATCATCGACATCGGCCTCCCAACCCGGCGCAAGCGGACGCCGCAGGTCCCCGACGACCAACTGGTAGAGGAGGACGCCCAGCGCGTAGAGATCGCTGCGCTGCGTGGGCAAGCCACCTGCCAGGACCTCGGGGGCGCTGTGGAGGGCGGCCCCCGCGCCGGGAGCGGAGGCCTGGCGGGCATCAACGAGGACGTCCGCGTCGAGGAGCGCTTCGGTCTGCTGCGAGAGCGGCGAGGCATGGCCGCCACCGAGATCGGCCAAGGACGTGCGCCAGCCTTCGGGTAGCGACGAGTCCGGCGAGAGAAAGACATTGCCCGGCTTCAAGTCCTGGTGGACGACGCCCGCGGCGTGCAGTTCCCCGAGGGTGTCGGCGATCTGCGCGAGCAGGGCGAGGCGGTGCTCCAAGGGCACGCCGCCGCCGACCGTCCGCGCGGCCATCCAGCGCGCCAGGTCACCATCCTCGAAGTACGGGTACTCGACGAACACGGGCGGCTCGTCGAGCTGCCAGCCGAGCGCGGGCGCGAGGCCGGGCACGCTATGGTTGATGGCCGCGAGGTAGCGATGCAGGGCGACCTCCCGGCGCACGTGACGCAAGCCCTCTTCACCGAGACCGAGCTTGAGTGCCCTCGGCGCCTCACCCGCCACGGAATCGGCGAGCAACACCATGCTGTGCCCGCTGCGACCGAGCACGCGACGGAACGTCCATCCCGACCGGTTCGGCACCGCCGCACCGACCCAGTCGTGCTCGGCGGCGGGAGCGGGCGGCAGCGTTTCGGACTCCGCCCAGTGCACCTCGCCCGCCCAGCGGTAGCCGTAACCATGGACCGACTGCAGCGGTGCACCGGCCTCGTCGCCCAGCTCACGACGCAGCCGGCTGATCGCCTTGGCCAGCGAGTTCTCAGAAACGACGCGTCCGGGCCACGCCGCGTCGAGCAGATCGTCCTTGCCGAGCACCTGTCCGGCACGCAGCAGCAGGGCAAGCAGCACCTCGTACGACGAGCGGTCGAGTAGCAACACTTGCCGCCCACGCCGCACCTGCGCGCTGCGCAGGTCCAATTCGGCACCCGGCCAGCGCAGCACGCCGCTGCGCGGCACCTCGCCTGGAGCCCGCGGGTTCGGATCCGTTACCGACATCCGGTCATCGGCCCTTGCCGAGGAGGAGAGCGAGGATGTCGCCGATGCTGCGGTGCTTTTCGAGCGGGTGGCGGAGCGGCAGCGTGGTGTCGAGCCGGTAGCGGTTGCGCCGGCCGTCGCGTTCGCGCGTCAACGCGCCCGCGGCCTCGAGCTCGGCAACGATGCGCTGCACCGCGCGCTCGGTGATGCCGACCTTCGAGGCGACGTCGCGCAGCGTCTGCTCGGCATCGGCGGCCAAGCAGACCAGCACGTGGGTGTGGTTGCTCAGGAAGGTCCATTGGGCCTCGGTGTCCGCCGGCTTCGCGCTCGCTTGGGGCGCTGCCACGGCCTTCGCCGCGGGCTTCGCGGGCGCAGCCTTCACGCGCGACTCACCCGCCGGCTTGCGCCGCACCGATTTTCGCGCTTCAATATTCACGACATCTTTTTCGTGTTTCGGAGATCGCACAATGTCCGCCGTCCTCGCTGAATCCCTTGCCCCGGCCCGCTACGTCCCCGCCGCGCTGCCGGCCACCACCATCCCGGTCGCGGCCGGCGATGGCATCGGCCCCGAGATCATGGACGCCACGCTGGCCATCCTCAAGGCCGCCGACCCGGCCCTGGCCTTCCACGCCGTCACGGTCGGCCTTAAGGCCTACGAAGGCGGTCTGATGGCCGGCATCGGCGAGGACACCTGGCAGGCCATCGACCAGCACAAGATCATCCTCAAGGGCCCGATCACCACGCCGCAGGGCGGCGGCTACAAGTCGGTGAACGTGACGTTGCGCAAGACGCTGGGCCTCTACGCCAACCTGCGCCCCTGCGTGTCCTACCACCCCTACGTCACCGCCCTGCACCCGACGATGGACGTGGTGATCGTCCGCGAGAACGAAGAGGACACCTACGCCGGCATCGAGCATCGCCAGAGCGATGAGGTGGTCCAGTGCCTGAAGCTGATCACCCGCCCCGGCTGCGAGCGCATCGTGCGCTACGCCTTCGAGTACGCCCGCGCGCATGGGCGGAAGAAGGTCACGTGCATGACCAAGGACAACATCATGAAGCTCACCGATGGCCTGTTCCACAAGGTCTTCGACGAGATCGCGCCGCAGTACCCGGAGATCGCGACGAACCACATGATCATCGACATCGGCACGGCGCGCATGGCCAGCCGCCCGACCGACTTCGACGTGGTGGTCACGCCCAACCTCTACGGCGACATCCTCTCCGACGTGGCCGCCGAAGTCGCCGGTTCGATCGGACTCGCCGGCTCGTCCAACATCGGCCACGACTGCGCCATGTTCGAGGCCGTGCACGGCTCCGCGCCGGACATCGCCGGCAAGGACATCGCCAACCCCTCGGGCCTGCTGCTCTCCGCGGTGATGATGCTCGTGCACCTCGGCCGTTCGAAGCCCGCCACCGACATCCACAACGCCTGGCTGTGCACGCTGGAAGAAGGCATCCACACCGGCGACATCTACCGAGACGGCGTCAGCCGCAGGAAGGTCGGCACGCGCGATTTCGCGGAGGCCGTCATCGCGCGTCTGGGCCAGCAGCCGAAGAAAATGGCCGCGGTGGATTACCCGGAGCGCGAACCGGAATCGCTGGTGCATCCGGATGTCGCCATCCCGCCGCACGTCAATGCGAAGAAGGCACTGGTCGGCGTCGACGTCTTCCTCAACTGGGACACCGAAACCCGCGATCCGAACGAACTCGGCGCGGCGCTCGAAGGCCTCGCCGGCGACGACTTCCGCCTCGCGCTGATCACCAATCGTGGCGTGAAGGTCTACCCGAACGGCAACCCGCAGACCCTGCGCACCGACCACTGGCGCTGTCGCTTCCCGGCCCGCGGTGAGACGGTCGACGGCCAAGCCATCTCGCGGCTGCTGATGCGCATCGCCGATGCCGGCTTCGACGCGGTGAAGACCGAGAACCTCTACACCTTCGACGGCGTGCGCGGCTACTCGCAGGCGCAGGGCGAATAAGCCCCACCGCGAGAAGCGCGAGGCGGTGTCCGACATGTCGGCGCCGCCTCGACGCAATGTGGCGGACACTCACGGCATGTCCCTGCCCTTCCCCGATCCCCGCGTCGCGCTCGCGACCCTGCACGGCAAAGCCGATGCGCTGGCGCCGGCCTTGGCGTGGCTCGGCCTGCAGGTTGAGACCGTCGCGATCGACACCGATGCGCTCGGCACCTTCGCCGGCGACATCGAGCGTCCGGGGACCGCGCATGAGGTCGCCATCGAAAAAGCCCGGCGCGGCATGGCCATCAGCGGGCTGAAACTCGGCATTGCCACCGAGGGCAGTTTCGGCCCCGATCCGCTGCTCGGCTTCCTTCCGCTGCATACGGAACTGCTTGCCTTCGTCGATGACGAGCACGGCCAGACGATCGTGGTCGAGCAGGCGGGCCACGACACCAACTGGTTCTCGAAAGCGGTCCGGCCCGGCGACGATCTCCAGCCCGTGCTCGCGTCGATCGGCCTGCCCACCCATGCGGCCTTGGTGAAGCCGAACCGGTGGTTGACCGCCAGCGGCGAGTCCATGCCGGTCGCCAAAGGCCTCATCGACCCGGCCGCCGTCGCGGAAGCGGTCGAGCACATGGCGGCGCACTCGCAGGATGGTCTGGCCCGTCTTGAAGCCGATCTTCGCGCGCACATGAATCCGACCCGTCTCGCGGCCATCGGCCGGCTCGGACAGCGGCTGGCCGAGCGCCTCGCCAAGCCCTGCCCCCGGTGTCGCGCGCCGGGCTTCGGCCGGATCGATGCGCAACCCGGGCTGCCCTGCGAGCTTTGTGGCGAAGCGACCGACCTCGTGCGCGCCGAAATCCACGGCTGCGGCGTCTGCGGCCATCGCGAAGACCGGCCTCGCGCCGACGGCCTCGTCGCGGCCGACGCGGGCCACTGCCCCGAATGCAATCCCTGAGCGCCCCGCCCCCAACGGGGCGAGGCGACGGTCATGCGATCAGAGCGATGCCGGCTGCGCGATCTGCGCCTGCTTGCGCACGATCAGCATGGCGATCTCGAGCGACTGCTCGTAGTTGAGCCGCGGGTCCACCGTCGTGCGGTAGTCACGGGCCAGATCGGCATCGACCAGCTCGCGCGCACCGCCCGTGCACTCGGTGACGTTCTCGCCGGTCAGCTCGAGATGCACACCGGCCAGACGCGTCCCGGCGGCGGCATGCGCGTCGAAGCTCTGCTCCACTTCCGCACGGATGTTGTCGAAGCGGCGCGTCTTGTAGCCATTCGCCGCCGTCTCGGTGTTGCCGTGCATCGGGTCGCACATCCACGCCACGCGGCGCCCTTCGCGCTTCATCGCTTCCAGCAGCGGCGGCAGCTTCTCGAGCACCTTCCCGGCGCCCATGCGGTGGATGTACACGAGACGGCCCGGTTCGTTCTCCGGGTTCAGCACGTCGGCGAGGCGCAGGGCCTGGTCCGGCGTCACCGAGGGGCCGAGCTTGATGCCGATCGGGTTGCGGATGCCGCGGAAATACTCGGTGTGCGCGCCGTCGAGTTGCGCGGTGCGCATGCCGATCCACGGGAAATGCGTGCTGAGGTTGAACCAGCCCCACTGGCGCGGCACCTGGCGCGTCTGCGCCTCCTCGTAAGGCAGCAACAGCGCCTCATGCGAGGTGTAGAAATCGACGCGGCTGAGGTTGTCGATCGGGCCGCCGGTGACCGTCTCCATGAAGCGCACGGCATCGCCGATGCCGCTCACCATCTTCTGGTACTCCTCGGCCAGCGGCGAGCGCGCCACCCAGCCGAGATCCCAATACTCCGGGTGGTGAAGATCGGCGAAACCACCATCGATCAGCGCGCGGACGAAGTTCATCGTCATCGCCGAGCGCGCGTGGCCCTTCACCATGCGGCGCGGGTCGGGGATGCGGGCTTCCGGCGTGAACTCCGGCGCGTTGATGAAATCACCGCGGTAGCTCGGCAGCGTCACGCCATCGCGCTCTTCGAGGTCGGCCGAGCGCGGCTTGGCGTACTGGCCGGCGAAGCGGCCGATGCGCACCACCGGCAGGTGCAGGCCGTGCACGAGCACGACGCTCATCTGCAGCAGCACCTTCAGGCGGTTCGAGATCAGGCCGCTTTCGCAGTCGGCGAAGCTCTCGGCGCAATCGCCACCCTGCAGGATGAAGCGCTTGCCCACCTCGGCCTCGGCGATCTGGCGCTTCAGCGCCAGCACTTCCCAGGAGGTGACGAGCGGCGGCAGGGCCTCCAGCTCGCGCCCGACGGCCGCGAGGGCCTCCGCGTCCGGATAGTTCGGCTGCTGCAGCGCCGTTTTCGTCCGCCACGACGAACGCGTCCATGCATCGGGCGCGTTGACGGGGGTGACGGGACGATCCTGCGCGTTCATCGGTGTTCTCTTTGGGGTTGGCCAAAGACTATGCCACGCGAGAATTCGAGTCGCGACTCCATTACATCCGCAACTTCATGAGCTCATGACTCAGGCGCGGCGACGGAGCCCCGCCACCAGCGCGCCGAAGCCCAGCAGCACGAAGCACAGCAGCGTCCACGCCGGCATCGACAAGCCAAGGAAGGCCCAGTCGACCTTCGCGCAATCCGCCGAACCCGAGAGCGTCTCAGCCAGCGCATCGATGGGGCCCAGCGACTCGAGCATGTAGGAGAGCCCCTGCCCGCTGCAGCTCGGGAAGCCGCTCGGCGGCTGCAGTTGCAGCCAAACGTGACGCGCCGCAATGCTGCCGCCCACCGCGGCCAGAAGGGCGATGGCGATGCCATAGGCGCCCCGGCCCGCGCGACCGCTTGGGTTGTGCAGGGCCGCGACGAGGCCGATCAGGCCCATCCCAGCGAAGAAGAAGCGCTGCAGGATGCACAGCGGGCACGGCAGCATGAACATGCCGTGCTCGACGTACAGCGCAAAACCGAGCAGGGCGGCGCAGACGGCGAAGCCGAACAGCATCTGCAGGCGGAAGGACCAGGCGAGGGGGTTGGCGTTCGGCATGGGGGACACACAGGGAAAGTCAAAAGGGATTGTGCTCCGACTACCGCAATCGCGGCCAGTTCCCTAGAGTCAGGCCTGCGGACCACCCCCGAATCCGCGGCACAAGGAAGCCCCCCAAAGATGCGCAAGCTGCATTGCTTTCGCGCTCTCGTGAAGCTCGGATTGCTCTCGACTCCGAACCACGCCGAGACCGCCTCGCCAAATGAGCGGGAATCCCGTAACGCCGACTGCGCATTGCCCGACCCGATGCTTGCAACTCCGTGTCGGGTCTTCGTCCGTCACCGTTCACTCTGAAGCGCGATTCCCGTCTAGGTGAAGCGCGTTGGGCTTGGCTTTCCAAGCCAGTGCCGGCGCGACGCACGGGCGCTTCCTCTAGTTGCCCTCCTCCCCCCCAAAGAAAAAGGAAACTCAAATGCATCGATGGATTGGTTTCGTGGCGAGCATCCTTGCCGTTCCTACGCTGCTAGCTCAGGCGATTCCGCTTGCGGACGCGAACACCGACTACTTCTTGGGCGGCAGGTTTGAGCAACGAATGACGGCTCAATCCATCGATTTCGGTCGTGCCACCGGCGGCGACCTGCGGAATATTGAGTTCGTGGGCACCGAGTTGGTCCCCATTACCCGTCTACAGCCGGACATGACTCAAGACAGCGCCAATGCATCGCCGTTCGACAATGTCGACGACGGTACGTTCTGGCGCAGGATCACGATACCGGCTGACCCCGGGGGACAGCCCGTCAGCTACAGGATCGAACTCACTGGACTGGCGCCGGGGAACCAAGCAGGCACCACATTTGGTGGCCGGATCTACATCGGCTCAGGCGCTACGCCAACCAGTGCCTCCATCCTTTGCCAAGGTTTTGACAGCGGATCCGCCGTGCCGTGCCGCGCAACGGTGCAGCATCCCGGTGGCAACCAACCGGCAGACTTCTGGGTCATGCTCTGGCATCGAAACGGGCCGGCATCACGCGGGTCTATGGCCTTCCATGTGCTCCCTCTCCGAGCTGCGCGCGAGACGGCAACGAACCGCTTGGATGCTTCCGGGCCCAGCCTTGTCAGGGATGGCACGGCACTGCGAACCATCGTACAGGTCACCAACCCGATGCAAACGTCTACGGAAAACATGCGTGGCGCGGTGTTGGTTATCGGGGGATCACCCAAGCGCATCATCGCCGTCAACGAGCGGAGCACTGAGGTACGTATTGCTACCGAGTCGCCGTTCGCCTATGCGCTCAAGCCGTCCACCGACTTCGCCGTAGCGGTTCAGCCGGGCCGAGAGACCCCCGGCTTCTTTATTGATGTCCCGCCCAACACGGCGCGCGTGCGTCTGACAACGCGCTCAAGCGGCAACATCGATCTGCATGCCCACTGGGCGCCTTACTCGACCAACACGCGCGAGACAGGAATTCCCGAGGTCTTCCGTCTGCTCTCCTTTGGCGGCTTCACCAGCTCGACGGCACCGGGAGGCAACGAGACTCTGGAGTTCAACAACCCGCAGCCCGGCCGGATCGGCATCAACATCAACAGCCTCGACTCGCAGTGGGTTCCGCTAGTTATTCGCGCTGAAGTCGAAGCAAATGCGAACGTCGTCAGATCCGGCTCTTACTTCAACCCAGATCGACCAGGTCACGGTCTGTTCGTTTACCCGGCAGGGAGCTCCTTCGCCGGCCTGTACTACACGTATGCCAACAACCTCAATCTGGGGTCGCAGTTCGATACGCCGACTTGGTACTACATCCAAGGCGACCTTCCTGCTGCGGACGGCATCTGGCGAGGCACCGTCTTCAGGAGCAATTGGATCGGCACGGGAAATCGCTTGTCGAGAGTCGGAGAAATGGTCATGACGCCCCGCGGCTCCGACGCATTCCAACTCACGATGAGCATCGATGGACGTTGGTTCTCCCAGCCATACCAAGCACTCAATCGAGGTTGTCCATTGGTTTCCGGCGTCCCCCGGGACGCTAGCGGACACTGGTTCGATCCGACCCGTGCAGGAACTGGCTATAGCGTCCAGCTATTCGACAACTATGAGTTCTATGCGTTCTTTGGCCATGACGAATTCGGAAGTGCGCGCTATCTGGTCGCCGAACTACCGGCCCGCGGCGCAATCACCGAATCCATGCCGCTTGTCCAAGTTAGGGGATACCCGAACTCCTTGACGCCCTCCCCGCTACTGCGAACCACTGTCGGCACCCTAACGCGTACATTCAACGGAGGAACGCTTTCGAACGTGTCCGTTAACGGCACGCTCGCATCACCGCTGGCAGGTTCGATCAACCAGTCCGATAACGTCATGCCGCTAGGCTCGACTCAAGGCTGTGATCGCTAAGACTCAGTGTGAGACGGCGGGGTGTCGGACCAAGCTCCGCGCCCCGCTACTGAAAGCGGGGGGACGTCGATCTACGCGAAATGATACCCGCATCGACAAAGCCTCCGGCAAGTCGTCAGCTGTACGTACCAAGAGAAACCCGTGCTTTCGCAGAGGTTCCTTTCTCTCGTGGATCGAAGAAAGTGCATTGCGCGCCGTCGACCACCCAGGCCGCAATCGAACGACCGAACGGTTCGACGCCAACCATCGGGGCGTGCCGCCTGGACGGGAGCCACACTGCAAGATGCCCAGCTAGCTGCCCGAGCGAGCCCCGTGAAGACACTTCACACCTTCAACGCCGGAACGTCGGACTTCGGCATAAGCCGCGACGTGAAGTAGCGCTCCTTGTAGTAGGCGATTTTCTCGCACATCACGGGGTTGGCAATGCCCTCGTAGAAGACGATCTCCTTGTCGCCCGGCATCGCCTTCAACTCCTGCGGAAGCATCAGGGCGCGCTTCTCGATCACCTCGCTGCGCGACGTCTCCTTGCCCCGGGTGATGGTCTTGCGCTTGACGGTCGTCGTGCCGAGCATCTCGGAGTAGTCGTTCGCGTCCTGCTGCTCGCGAGGCGTATAGACGATCTGCAGCGCATGGTTGGTGATGATCGTCCGCGACAGCTCCTTGCCGTACACGGCGTCCAGCTGCGCCATGCTCTGGATGATCGGCAGCAGGCGGATGTTGTAGCCCGCCATGTACGACACGGCGGAAGCGATGATGTCCACGCGGCCGATCGAAGTGAACTCGTCCATCAACAGCAGGCACTGGACCTTCAGCGCCGGGTTCGCGCTCGGCAGCTCCCGCGTGTTCTGGTTGATCAACTGGCTGAAGAACAGGTTCACGATCAGGCGCGCCTCGGCCAGCTTGTTGGGCTGGATGCCGATGTAGATCGTCATCTTCTTCCGGCGCACGTCGGTGAGCAGGAAGTCGTCTTCGCTGGTCGCCGCATCCAACACCGGATTGATCCACGCGTTGAGGGGCTCCTTGAGCGTGCCCATGATCGAAGCGAAGGTCTCGTCCGCCTGCGACACCAAGTTCGCGAACGCCTGCCGGCCCGGTTCGGAGAGGAAGGGCCGCGAGGCCAGCTTCTTCAGGTAGGGCTTCAGTTCGGTGCCATCACCGCTGGACAGTCGATACACAGCGCCGAGAGTCGGCCGCCGGGCGAACGGGAAGCCCTGCGCCACCCCCTCGGCATAGTGGTCGAACAGGTACAAAGCGAACGCCATGAAGGCGTTGCGCGCCTGGCTCACCCAGAACTTCTGCTCGTCCGCACCGTCCGGGTAGAGCATGGCTGCGATGCTCATCAGGTCGGAGACGCGGAACGCAGGGTCTTCCGAAACGTAGCGCAGCGGATTCCAACGATGCGTACGGCGGTCCTCGGCGAAGGGGTTGAACAGGAAGACCTCCTGCCCCTGCGACTTGCGCCAGCCGCTCGTCAGGTCGAAGTTCTCCTGCTTGATATCGAGCACCACCATCGACTCGCGATACTCGAGCAGGTTGGGGATGACCACACCCACACCCTTGCCCGAGCGCGTCGGCGCGGCGAGGATCGCGAACTGCTGGCCATCCAGCTTCATCAGCTTGCCGCCGTGCCGCCCGACGACCACGCCACGGTCGGCGTCCTTGAAGAACCCCTTCGACGCGAGTTCGCCACCACTGGCGAACTTCGCATCGCCGTGCAGCGCCTTGGCCCTCGGCTTGAGTACGAGGACCGCCGCCGCGAGCCAGACCAGCCCGGACAGGCCGAAGCCGAGAAACCCGCCCGCCTTGATCTTGCCGACGAAGGGCGCGTACTGGGGCGACTGCAGGTGCTGCAGGTAGTCGAGGTAGAGCGTGAAACTCGCGAGCCCGGTGTCCAGGCCCATGAACATCAGGGCGAAAAAGCTGGAGAGCCAAAGGCCTGAGATTCCGGCGATGACGAGCATGCCGACCAGGAAAAGAGCTTTGTTGCGCATCGGGAATCGGGGGGGATTGACGCGGGGAATGGACATCCTAAACGAGCGTCGCTGCACGTGGACGCTGCCGCGCAATCGCCGCCTAAGGTCGAAGGGCCCGCTCTAGGCGAAATGACTAGTCCGAATCCACTTGCTTCGGAACCCAGTTGTCGGGCTTCTCGTAGACCCAGTGGGAGACCGGCGTGCTGCAGAATGTTTCGATCACCTCACAATCACCACCCGACTCCTCGGCGCAGACGCGCAGCGATTTCTCGCGACTACTTTCTACGGTGGGCGCAGCGTTGATGGCGTACCTGCCGCCGCCCCAAGCAAAAGTGGTGCACAGATTCTGGTGGTAGCCAGCCACGGCGCACGCCTCACCACCCCGTGCTCGGCACTGAGCCAAAGCTTCGCGCTCCGCTGCCTCTCGAGTTGGCAGATTTGATGACGTTGCATAGGCCCCGTCGCTGGAGGAAATGGCAATCGCCCCAAACCGATCCTCTTGCACTTCCCATCGATCGATCACTCGCACCGATTGAGCCACGTCTTGGCCTTCCCCTCCCGTCGACCGGCAGATCGGCATCGGCGCAACGCCGTTACCTCCCTGCGAATAGCCGACAAAGACTTCGCCAGGAGAGTTCGTACAGATGTGGTCCGCAAAGGCCGCGCTAGCGAAACCGCCGGCAAAGACGATAGCAACAAGGGGTGTGAGTCGGTACATGGCCATATCACTGGTCTGTCGCAACGAAGCTAACGCAAGCGGGCTGAAATCAACCACTCGTGATTGGACCCCGCGGCGTCGATGCCTGCGGAGGCGTGGGTGCTAGTGCTCCAGTGTTGGGCTGAGACTGCGGAGACGGCGAGCTCGGCGCGCGCAGGTACTCGGGCGGCGAGTTGTTGACCGCCACGCCGCGGTCGCCTGCCAATGCAAGCGCCACTCGATCGTTCTGGGCGCCTGCGACACGCTGTGTGCCGAGCGATTCTTGGGGGCGAACCGTTGCTCCCGCGCGTTCGCCTGCACCGCTCGTGGTTTGCACGGCCCGATCATTGCTGACGGTCTGCTGCACCCCGGGCGGCGTTCCCGGTCCACGTGCGCCTGCCGGCAAACTTCCTCCCTGGAACAGATTGAAACCGCTGAACTGACCCATGGTGCCGTTGAAGAACGCGGCCGCCATTGGCGGCGTTGCGACGATCAGCATCGTCAGAATCATCCCCAGCCCACCCTGCTGCATCGCTCGGCTTGTAATGCCCTCAGGGGCGTTACCCATCAGGCCCGACACCACATCCGTCATCCACAGCGCAGCCGAAACCCGCCAGATCATCTCCGTGCAGATCCCGATCATCAAATTGAGCATCACCAGCGCAAAAATTGTTCCAATGCCGTAGTAGAGCCACTTCTGGAACAGTGGCTTGGTGTAATCAAAGATCAGCATCAGCACAAACAGCGGCCCGAACCCGACAAACAGCCCCATCGCGATCTTGTTGATCAATAGCATCGCGCCCCCCACCACGGCAGGGCCAGCGGTGCCGATGCCCGCGAACCAGAGCGAGCGAGTCTTTGCATCCTGCACCGCTTGGTCACCGCCCGTCTGCACCATGTCGATCGAAGACAGCGCAACTTGCATGTACGCCAGATTGCGGTCGATGCCCGTTGCAGGCGATGAATGGCTCCCCGTGACGATGTAGTTGATGTCTTTCGGCAGCTCGTTGCCAAGCCAGTAGAACACGTTGTTCGAGCCGATCGATGCACCGAACGCGATGCCTAGAATGAACACTCGCTGCGCAGTCGTCGCAAAAAACCGAGCCATCGACTCCTGCGACTGACCAGTCATGATGCGCCACCCCTGCCACCACACCCAGATAGACATCAGCACAAGGGCAAAGCCCGTCATCCACTGGAAGGTGCGACTGAACAGGCGATTGAACGCGTTCACGATCTCAACATCGAGGTACTCGATGATCAGCTTGTAGAACACAGCGGAATGAAATCCATCCGCGCTCGGCCGGAAATAGTCCAGAGGTGACGTCATTAATCCTGCGATGTCCATGGTCATTTCGGCCTAATGCTCAGTGCCCTAACTTCCTTCCCTTCAATTGACACAGTCGCGCCGCTCCCCGAAGTTATCCCCGCACGTCTTGTTTCCAGCACGCAACGCAGTGCCGAGAATGGCACCTTGCACCAAGGTTTGCGTCGCCGTCTGGAGGAGGCTTGTCGGCTTGTCACCCGACATCAGCCGCTGCGCCACCTCCGCCTGCCGTTTCTCCAGCGTGTTGATCACGCTTTGGTAAACCTCCGCCTCGGTCTGAATATTCTTGAACAGCCGTTCGGATCGTTCAGCATTCGCTTGAAGCTTTGCCGCCTCGGTTGCCTGCCAACCTTCGCCAGGCCCATTCCCGCTATTGAGACTGCAACCACTGGTGATGCTGCCAACAACAGCACCGCCGCCCGTGCCTACCCGCGAGTTCCAACCATTGAGAATGCCCGCGAGCTCGTCGGTTTGCTGCTCCAACTCAACCAGCACCTGCCGCTCCGTATTCCACTTCCTGTTGCGCATATAGACGAGGGTACGGCAGATGCTCTGCTGCTCTGCCGCGAGATTGGTGGAACCATCCAGATTCTTGTTGGCAAGTCCGATTGCCCCCCGAATGCTGTCCGCAGCAGCACCTGCGAGGCCTGTGCGACCAGCTGTCGGGCAAGCCTGATCAGCCCCTTGGTGCAAATCGGTGATCTCCGGCATCGCCTCGGAAAGCTTTACCGAACTCCCGTTCACTGTCGTGCGGAGATTGATCCGTTGAATGGCCTGAACACGCTGCACCGCGTCACGTAGATTGTTCACCTCGAAGCACTCGGTGATCATGCGCCGAGATTGGGCCCGCGCCTCTTCGATGATCATGTTGAACGCCTGATTGAGGCCATCGACGACAGGAATCCCCGACGCCTCGACGCGCGGCGAATGGGCCGTGCTCGCCAAGCAAAGACCAAGCGCAACGGCGAGGAGCTTCGCCTTCATGCCATGGGGGGAGGAATGGACAGGGTTCATGGGCACCTCACGCGGGGGTCGTAGGGGGTTCGGGGGTCACGCAATCCGCCGCCGGCTCTCGGCCGACGCGGAGGTTTCACTGCCGGCGGACGTTCCGGGCTTCTTGCCCGAGCCCTTCCGGCTCGCATAGAACTGCTCGAGCCACTGCTCCGGCTTCAGCTGCTCGACGGTCACGCCCAGCGTGTCGGCGCGCTCGGCGAGCACCTTCTCGAGGATGTCGATGTTGTCGGTCGAAGCGGAGATGACGGCCAAGTGGTCGTCAAGGCCGCGCAGGTTGAGCTGGCACACGGCGCTGTTGTGGCCCTGCTTCACGAGGAAGCAGCGCGAGCGCTCGTCCAAGGACTTCACGACCTGGAACTCAGCGTCCGTCAGCTTCAGGCCTTCCACATAGTCGTCGCGCGAGGCGTTCGGGTTCGGCAGCAGGATCAGAGTCGCCGTCTGCTCGATCAGTGCCGCGGCGATGCTGCTCTGGAGCGCATCCTCCGGGGACTGGGTGGCGAAGATGCCGAGGCCGTTCTGCTTTCGGATGGTCTTCTGCTTGTTCTTGGCGAATTCCTTCAGGCCACCCTCGCCGTCGAGGATCTTCCAGAACTCGTCCATCACGTAGATCAGCGGTCGGCCGTCGATCAGCTCCTCGAGGCGGTGCAACAGGTAGTTGATCACCGGCACGCGCACTTCAGGGTTGTCGATCAGCTCCGTGTAGTCGAAGCCGATGATGTTCGCCTTCGAGAGGTCGATCGTGTCCTTCGGGTTGTCGAACACCCAGCCCAGCGAGTTGCCGGCCGTCCACTTGCGAATCCGGGCGAACAGCCCGTCGTCGCCGAGGTTCGGCAGGCTCTTCTGGAAGTTCGTCATCGTGCGCAGGTGCATCGGCGTGTCGAGGATGTTCTCGACCGCGCGATAGATGTCCTCCTCCTCGCGGGTCGAGTACTCGCGCTTGCCGGCGAGCACCTTGATCAAGCCCGCCAGGAACTGCACGTTGGCGTCGTTGCGTTCGCACTGAAACGGGTTGAAGCCGGTGGGCTGCCCGTTGTCGAGGGCCAGGTAGTTGCCCCCGCAGGCGCGCACGAAGATCTCCGCGCCGCGATCCTTGTCGAAGAAGAAGATGGTCGGCACCGGGTCCATCTTCTGGACCTGGCTGAGCAGGAAGTTGATCAGCGCCGTTTTGCCGGTACCGGACTTGCCGATGACCATCGTATTGCCGATGGCCTTCTCCCCCAGCGAGTTCTCGCCCGGATGGGTGGCATGGAAGTTGAAATAGTAGGGCTGGCCGTTCGTGGCCTGCAGCACCGTCACCGACGGCCCCCAAGGGTTACGGTCCTTCTTGCCCATCGCGAAGTTGTGCAGCGGCGACAGTCCGAGGAAGTTCATCGAACTGAGGTTCGCGAGCCGCGAGCGGAACTTCCAGTTGCCCGGAAGCTGCGCGTAGAAGGAGGCGGCGATCGCCAGGTCATCCTTCACCGTGACGAAACCGGCATTGGAAAGCTCCGCGCGCGCAGTGGCGATCTGTTTCTGCAGCGCCTCCTGCGAATCCGCGTAGATCGTCATCGAGAAGTGGTACTCGCCGACCACGAAGTTGCCGGACGCGAGCTGGTCCATCGCGTGGTCGAGCTCGGCGATCTGCGTGTAGCTCTTGTCGCCTGAGGAAATCATCATGCCCTTGGTGCGATCGAGGACCGTCAACGCGTCCTGCCGACCCATCGGCGTGAAGCTGTGCGTGATCACGTACTCGAAATCGAGGTACTTGAGCCCGTTGAGGATCCCCGGGTACGTGCCGTCCGGGTATTCCTTCACGTTGAGGATCGCGCCGAAATGGCTCTTCCCCTCGGGTGTCACCACGACGAAATCGCCGGAACGCGCCGAGAACATGTGGCGGCTCACGGCAAGGTAGTCGTAGACCGGCGCCTTCAGGACCGGCACCGGCTCCTCGACGCGGTTCAGCAGGTAGCCGTAGAACTCCAGCGCCTCCGAGAACACTTGGCCGTTCGGCGCTTCGTACATCGAGAGACGGTACGGCGCGTAATCGCGGATGACGGCTTCGACATTGGTCGCCAGCTCCATCACCTTCGCGACGGCCTGTTCCTGCTCGGCGCGCAGCTTGGCGATGTCGGCCGACTTCTCCATGAAGCGCTTGGCGGTGGCGAGCACCGGACGATAGATCATCGTCAGGTAGAGCTCGTTCACCATCATCCGCTGCCCGGAGAGCAGCTGGAAGTAAGCGTCCGACATCGACTGGTTGAAGGCCTGCCCGAAGGTCGGTCGGGCATCGATGGCGCGACGGCGCCGCACATCGTGGATCCAGAAGGCCACGTTGGAGTAGTCCGGCGCACGCAGCGTCTGCAGCAGGCGATTGAACGTCTGGTGCCGATGTTCGATGTCCCATTCCTCGCGGCCGACGAAGGGCAGCCCGCCGAGGTACCAGCAGATCAGGTAATCGCCCTCCGCCGTCTTGATCACCTGCGGCGACACGTGGGTCGACAGGGTGACGAACTCGGCGATGGGGGCATCGGGCGTGAACTTGGCCATGGATCTCTTGGGAATCAGCGTGAGGCCGGAGCGCTTCGATGGAACGGGAACGACGGAATGTGCCGGCCCGGCACATTCCGCCCTGCAAGCAGCCTCATCCGCGACGGATTTCCGGCTGCCCCCGATAGTGGTTGGGCGTCAGCACCCACATTCCTTCGTGCTGCTGGATGTTCCGCACCTTCGCCTTGAACTTCAGGCGGAGGAACAGCAAACGGAAGATCAGCTCATCACGACGCGCCATCTGGCGCATCACGAAGATCACGACAGGGATCAGGATGAGGAACTGCAGGCCGAACCACATCGCGAACAGCAAAGCGCCTCCCGCGCCGAGGAAGAACGGGAGGTAGGGCACGCCCATGAACATCGCCGGGCGCGTGCAGCCGCGGAAGAGGACGTCCTTGCGCATCGGCGTTGGTCAGACCGTGCCGACCTGGCCGCTGGCCACCAGCATGTTGGCGATCTGCGCCGCGCCACCGATCAGCACGCCACCGATGAGCACCGGCGCGACTTCGCTGATGCGCTTGTTGTTGAAGGCGATCTGGTAGCCGGCGAACACGATGGCCACGGTGACGACGACGATGGAGGCCGCATTGAGGATGCCGCTGATGTTGTTGAGGAACACGCGGATGACGGACAGGCCATCCTGGTTCTGGGTGACGCCGGCAGCGAAGACGGCGGCCGAGGTGGCGTAGGCCATCAGGGCATAGCCCATGGCAGCGACGGGGTTGCGCGCAGAAAAGACGGTCTTGTTGAACATCGCGATGACTCCTTGCATTCGCCCGATCGGGCGTTGGGGGAAAGTGGCGCCCGCATTCACCGCGGACCGCCGGGGGAAAGGCCACTCCGGGAAAGCTCCCGGTTTCGTTTTAATGCATTCAGAACACGCGGGCAGCATCATCACCGCTGGAATTTGACTCTTCTTGAGTAATGGTCGACGTGCGCGCGACAGGTGCGTCACTCGCAGCATCCGAAGGCGATGCAGACGGCGTGGTCACCGCGGCGATCACCGGCGTCGCGGCACCGTCACCGGGCCCTTCAAGGCGCGCCGCGCGCTGCTGCATCTCGGCCATGAAGCGCGCCTCAGGCGTGGCTGGAAGGGCCGCTGGCTCGCTCGCCGGATCCGAACCTGATGCAGGCTCGCTGCGCGTGATCGCCGCAGCGCTTGCACGGGCATCGAGCGGATCGAGGTCTGCGGGCGATTGCGGGGCCGCTTCGACCAGCGGCTGAGCCCGCGACACGACATCGGTGCGCGTGGCGCCCGGCGCGGTGATCCGCGCGGCATAGACGGCCTCCCACGGCGTGGCGGGCGGCACCGTGGATCCGCCCTGTGCCGGGGCCGCCTGAGCTCGCGACGCCCCACCCGGCGCGAGGCCGATCGCCTCGGCATGCGTGGCCACAGGAGCACCCGAGGCCATCGCGTCGAACACCTTCTGCACGTAGCCGTGCTCGTAGCCGGTCCGCGCGTTGCCGGAGTAGTAGCAGCTGAAGGCATCGCCCCAGCGGCCGTCATGGCGCTGCAGGCACTCGGCAAGGATCTTGGCGCCGGCGGCGAGGTTGTTGCAGACATCGAACCCGGCCTCGGGCGTGTCCAAGCCGAAGCGCGAGAAGTTCACGCGGTTCACCTGCGCGAGGCCGATCGAGTAGTTGTAGCCGCGCGCCTCGAGCATGCGCACCGTCGCGACCGCCTCGGCGAGGTTGCGCGGCTGGCGCAGCAGCCGGCCACCCACGACGCCGATCGCGAAGGGATTGCGCGACGACTCGACGTGGACGACATGCGCCATCACGTCTTCCGGCACCGCGAGGGGGCCGCAGGCCAGGCTTTCGATGCCAGGGATCATGCCGACAACCTCGCCTCCGGGTCGTAGTCGATTCCGGTGATGTGCCGACTGCCGCCATGCGCGTCGATATGGACGACGATGTCGATGGTGAGTCGCAGCAGGCGCTTGATGGTTTCGAACTCCAGCCCGGCGCCCTCGTTGGACGCCTTCACCATCAGGGCCAACTGGTCCCAGGCCTGCGAGGGGCTGCCGGCATGGCAGGAAGTGATCGAGCCCGGATGGCCGGAAGCGCAGTTTCGGATGAAGTAGAACGCCTCGTCGCCGCGCAGCTCGGC
>NZ_JBILJW010000017.1:0-73754 GCF_044377035.1 Silanimonas sp. | reverse complement strand
GCAGGATCCAGTGGTTTTCGTCCTGGAAGTAAAGCAGTTCCGACTCGATCCCGCGACGCTGCAACGCACCAAAGGTCGCAAGGCCTTGTTCGACGAGAACGCGATAATCCTTCTGCCCGTGGATGACGAGCATCGGCACGCGCCAGTTCTGCACGAAGTTCACCGGGTTGTGCTTCTCCATGGCGGCCGCGTTCTCCCACGGCACACCGCCGTTCTCCCACTCGGTGAACCACAGCTCTTCCGTCGAATAGGCCATCGAGCGCAGGTCGAACACGCCGGCGTGGTTGACGAAGCAGTCCCACGGTTCGTTCCAGTTGCCGGCGATCCAGTTGACCATGTAGCCGCCATAGCTGCCGCCCAGCGCACAGGCGCGCTCGCCGTCGAGGACGTCGTACTTCTCGAGCGCGGCCGCCCAGCCCTTCTGCAGGTCGACCAGCGGCTTACCGCCCCAGTCCTCGGAGATCGCGTCGGTGAAGGCCTGGCCGTAGCCGGTGCTGCCGTGGAAATCGATCATCACCACCGCGAAGCCCATGCCGGCATAGGTCTGCGCGTTCCAACGGTAATGCCACTGGTTGTGGAAGCTGCCCTGCGGGCCGCCGTGGATCAGGAAGGCGACCGGCGCCTTCTTCCCCGGCTCGGCGTTCCAAGGCTTGATGACGTAGCCGTGCACGGTGGCGTCGTTCCAGCCCTTGAAGCTGAACTGCTCGTACTCGCCCATGCGCACGCCGCTGAGCGCTTCGGCGTTGTAGTTCGTCAGCCGACGCTCGGCGATGCGCGCGCGGATCGCGCCGAGGTAGAGGTCCGCCGGTGCGGCGATGGAGTCGCGGGTGAAGACGATACGGTCGCCGTCGATGTCGAAGGCACCGATGTTGCCGCCCTGCACCACCTTGCGCACCGCGCCGCTGGCGAGGTTCACCTCGAACACCGGATGCGTGCCGGTGTCGAGCGTGGCCGTGTACATCGTGCGGCCGTCGTCGCCGGGCACGAGCGTGTCGAAGCTGCGGTCCCAGTCCGCGGCGATCTCGCGGGTGGCGCCCGTGGCGCGGTCCAGGGCCATCAGGCCGAAGCGGTCGGCCTCAAAGCCTGGACGCTTCATCGCGCGCCAGAACAGGGTCTTGCCGTCGGCCGAGAACACCGGATTGGTGTCCATCGCGTCATTGGCGTCGGTGAGGTTCTTCGGCGCGGCGCTGCCGTCCACCGGCACTTCGAACAGGTCGAAGTTGGTCGACCACGGCTCGCTCTTGCCGGCGATGCGCACGCTGAACACCAGCGTCGAACCGTCCGGCGAGAACACGTAGTCGCTCTGGTCGCCGAAGGGCTTGCCCGGCACGTCGCCGTCGATGCCCTTCGTCAGCAGGCGCGGCTCGCCCGCAGCCGTGCCGTCGGCGCCGATCGGGCTCAGGAACACCTGCGAGCGGGTGCCGTCCTTCCATGTATCCCAGTGGCGCACGAAGATGCGGTCGTACTGCACGCCGGTGCGCTTGTCGTTGGCGTGGGCGGCGTGGCGCTCGGCCGTGCAGGCCAGCGTGCCGCAGTCGGCGAACACCTCGAACGACAGGGCGATGGCCTTGCCATCCGGCGCCAGACGGAAGCTTCCGACGTCCAGCGAGTAGGCCGTCACCTGCGTCGCATCACCGCCACCTGCCGGCACGCGCCAGACCTGCATCGATCCCGACTTCGCGCTCAGGAAGTAGACGAAGGCGCCATCCGGCGACCACGCGCCGGCCGAGGCCGGGAGCTCCGCGGGCGTCAGGCGCGTACCAGCGCCGCCCGAAGCATCCGTCACCCACAGCGAACCCACGCCGCGGTCCGCTTCCCAGTTCGTCTCACGCAGCGCGTAGAGGATGCGGTCGCCGTCCGGCGAGAACTGCGGTGCCGACACGCGGTCGAGCATCACCAGGTCTTTCGCAGTGAAGCCGCGCGGATTGGCGGGGGCGGCGGGCTCGGCGGCGAGTGCGGGCCCCACGAGGGCCAGCGACAGAGCAAGGACGGACAGGCGCATGGTCGGTTCGGTCTCCGGGACGAGAGGGCAAGGATAACGCGCCCCTCGGGCCATCACGCCCCGTACACTTGGGCTTCACGAACCGGCCACCGCCGCAGGGAATCCGCTTGACCACCACCACCGCACCGGCCGAGTTCCTCGGGCACCCGAAAGGCCTCTACG
The DNA here is from genome assembly GCF_044377035.1 of Silanimonas sp. Lineage (GTDB taxonomy): Bacteria > Pseudomonadota > Gammaproteobacteria > Xanthomonadales > Xanthomonadaceae > Silanimonas. The sequence goes on along the minus strand of NZ_JBILJW010000017.1, from coordinate 71,590 downwards.
TCTGTTTCCTGACGGAAATGTGGGAACGCTTCGCGTTCTACGGCATGAAGGCCATCCTCGTGCTGTACCTCATCAAGCACCACGGCTTCTCCGACGCCGACGGCTACCTGCTGATGGGCACCTACGCCGGGCTCGCCTACGCCCTGCCCTTGCTGGGCGGGATGCTGGCCGACCGCTACCTCGGCATGCGCAAGGCGGTCGTCTTCGGCGGCGTGCTGCTGGTGCTCGGCCAGTTCGGGATGGCGTGGATCGGCACCCCGATCGACGGCGGCACGCGCGACGAGACTGCCGTGCAGGTGATGTACGCCTCGCTGGCCCTGATCGCGATGGGCGTGGGTTTCCTGAAGCCGAACATCTCGACGATCGTGGGCCGGCTGTACGCGGAAAACGACCCGCGGCGCGACTCCGGCTTCTCGATCTTCTACATGGGCATCAACATTGGCGCCCTGCTCGCTTCCTTCATCGTCGGCTACGTGGGCGAGAACATCAGCTGGAGCTACGGCTTCGCGCTGGGCGGCCTGATGATGGCGGTCGGGCTGGTCGTGTTCCTCGTCGGCCAGCCGCACCTGCTCGGCCAAGCCGAACCCGCCGACCCGGCGCGGCTTCGCGAACCGGCCTTCGCCGGCCTCAGCCGCGAATGGCTCATCTACCTCGGCGCCCTCGTCGGCGTGGTCGCGGTCTGGCAGGTCCTGCAGACGCGCATCGATTTCGCCCCGTTGAACGCCGTGCTGGGTGGCCACCAGGTGACGCTGACCGAACTCGTCGCCGTCGTGGCCGGCACCGTGCTGTACGGCTGGTTCATTGCGCTGATGTTCTCGGGGATCGACCGCGAAGCGCGCGGCAAGATGATCCTGCTGCTGGTGCTCACCACCGTCAGTGCGCTGTTCTGGGGCCTCTACGAGCAGAGCTACGGCCCCTGGGTGACGCTGGCGGAACGCGCCATGGACCGCAGCACCTTCGGCATCGAATGGACGGCCGGCCAGACCACCGCCATCGGCGCCTTCTGCGTGATCGCGATGACGCCATTCTTCGCCTGGCTGTGGCCGCGCCTCGATCGCGCCGGCATGAACCCGGGCTACGCGGCCAAGTTCGCCTGGGCGCTGGTGTTCTGCGGCGGCTCCTTCGGCGTGCTGGCCTTCGCCGCAGCGAACCCAGGCAGCGACGGCCTCGTCAGCCTGTGGTGGCTGATCCTCGCCTACGCGGTGCTGGTGCTCGGCGAAATGGCGCTGAGCCCGATCGGACTCGCAGCGGTCACCTCGCTGTCGATCCCGCGCGTGGTCAGCACGATGATGGGCGCGTGGTTCCTGTTCTCGGCCTTCGGCGAAATGATCGCCGGCCGCCTCGGCACGATGGCCGAGGTGGCGCCGGGGCCCGACGGCGTGATCTCCGCCGCCGAGGCCCTGGCCGTCTACGCGCCGTTCTTCACCCAGATGATGTGGATCGGCCTCGCTGCGGGTCTTGCAATGTTCATCGCGACACCGCTGTTGAACCGGTTGGTGCGCGCGGACTGATCCCGCGCCGGAACCTGCAGAAAAAAGAAGGGCGCGACCTCGGTCGCGCCCTTCGTGTTTCTGGGTGTCGTGGGCTGGCCTCAGCGCGCCGCGCCGAGGTGCCGGTCGAGGAAGGTCAGCAGCTTCGTGTAGTAGTCGCGGCGGTTCGACAGCAGGTAGTAGCCGTGCCCCTCGTTGTCGTAGTAGTGCGCCTCGACGGGCACGCCCGCCGCCTGCAGCGCCCGTTCCATCGCCTTCGTCTGCTCCGGCGGCGTGCGCTCGTCGAGTTCGCCCGCGGCGAGGAGCACCGGCACCTTGATCGATGCGGCGAGTTTGGCCGGCGAGCGCGCGTCGAGCCCCTCCTCGCCAACCACCAGCTTCAGGTAGTTCTCGCCCCAGCGGCGGGCCTGCAGGTCGCCGCGGCCGTACATCATGTCGAGGTCGTACACGCCGACATTGCCGGCGGCGCAAGCGTAGAGCGCGGGCTCGCGGGCAACGCCCATCAGGGCCGAATAGCCGCCAAAGCTCGAGCCGTACAAACAGACGCGCTTGGGATCGGCGACGCCCTGCTCGATCGCCCAGCGCGTCGCATCGGTCACGTCGTCCTGCATCGCCGCACCCCACTGCTGGTAGCCGGCATGCTCGAACGCACCGCCGTAGCCGCCCGAGCCGCGGAAGTTCACCTGCAGCACGGCGTAGCCGCGCGCAGCCAGCAGCTGGCGCTCGATGTCGAAGCCCCAGCCGTCGCGCACACCATGCGGACCGCCGTGCGGCAGCACGACCATCGGAAGCCCCTTGGCCTCGCGGCCCAGCGGCGTGGTCAGGTATCCGTGCAGCGCGAGGCCGTCGCGGGCCTTGAGCTCGATCGGCTTGGCTTCGGCCATCTGGTCAGGCATCACCCAATCCGCGCGGCTGGCCCACAGGTTCGCCGAGCGCTGCGTGCGATCAAGGTGGTAGAAGTCACCGGGATTGCGGTCGCTCGAGACGATGACGAGCTGCTGGTTGCCGTCGGCGGTTGCGCTGCGGAGCTGCACGGACTGGCCGGGGAACGCGGCCTCGAGGCTGCGAACGGTGCGCGCCTGCGGCGACGCCGCGTCGAAGAACTGACTTTCCGGCACGCCATCCATGAAGGTCGCGCCGATCGGCTCGTCGGTTGCCGGGTCGAAAATGATGCGGTGCGGATCGACGCGCGAGTGACGCAGCACTTCAGTCCGCTCCATCGTCGCGAGGTCGAGGCGCTCGATAGCATCCGGCCCATCCTTCCGCGACGACCAGACGTAAGCCGCCGCATTGTCCTTGCTGAAGCCGATCGGCTCGACCCAGACCCCCGTCACGGCCTGATCGTTGATGAGCTGCCAGTCGCTCTTGCCGTCCTGGCGGTAGTAGGTGAGCGTGTCGTTCTCGACGTTCTGGCCGGTCGCGAAGCGCACCTCGCCTGCGTGATCGACGAGGAACTCGGCGCGCGCGACCGGGGCTTGGGCAACGATGCGCCGACGCCCGGAGGTGATGTCCATCAGCTCGGCCCGCGCGTAGCCTTCGCCCAGGGAATACATGCTTACGACCGACACCAGCACGTTCTCGTCGTCGTTCCGCAGCGGATCGGCCATGAACACGAAGCGGCTGTGGTCGGAGTTGCGGGCCGTGGCCATGTTGCCCAGCCGTGGCTGCGCACCACGGGCGCCAGCGATCAGCTTCCCGCGCGCACCCTCGGCCGCATTGATCACCCAAAGTTCGCCGTACTCGCGCGGCTCTTCCAACTGCCCGAAGCTTTCGCCCATGGAGGCGACGACCTGCGTGTCGTTCGCCCACCAGAAGGCGGAGACATGCGCCTGGCTGCCGCCGGACAGGTGCGCCAGAATCTTCCCACCGGCGAGCGTGCCGATGACGAGGTAGGTCTGCTTCTCGTGGCCCGCCGTTGCCGCGAAGAACTCGCCCGTCGGTGACAGGGCGATGTCCTTGAATCTTTCGTCGCGGACGAGGTGGGCGACCAGACCGGGCACGTCGGCGGGCAGCGGCGCCGGTGCCGCCGGGGCGGGCTCGCCCTGCGCGGCTACGTGGAGGGTGGCACACAGGAGAAGGGCCGCGAAAGCGGCCCGTCGGAGTCCATTCATGACATCGTCCGTGGGGTTGGGGGAAACCGGAGTCTATCCGGCGCCCCCTCGAGCGCAAGCCCCGCGGACGGCCGGATCAGAACGGAATGTCGTCGTCCGGGAACGGGTCGTTGCTCTGGGCCGGCGGCGCGCTGCCGCCGCTGCGGTTGCCATAGCCGCCACCCGAACCACCGCCGCTTCCGCCGCCACGGTTGCCATAGCCACCGCCGCCCGAACCGCCGGCGGCGCCAGCGCCACGACCGCCGCCATAGCCCCCACCGCCGCCCGAACGGGCCGGACGCTCGGCGCGCTCGCCGCCGCCTTCGCCGCCCATGCCAGGGTTGCCGCCCAGCATCTGCATTTCGTCGGCGATGATGTCGGTGCTGTATTTCTCGACGCCGGCCTTGTCGGTGTACTTCTCGGTCCGCAGGCGACCCTCGATATACACCTGACGGCCCTTCTTCAGGTACTCGCCGGCGATCTCCGCCAGACGGCCGAAGAACTTCACCCGGTGCCACTCGGTGCGTTCCTGCATGTTGCCGTCCTTGTCCTTCCAGCTCTCGGACGTGGCCACGCTGATGGTCGTCAGTGCCGAGCCGCTCTGGCTGTAGCGCACTTCCGGGTCGTTGCCGAGGTTGCCAACGAGAATGACTTTGTTGATACCGCGCGCCATGGGGTCCTCCGGCCGCTGAATGTCGAAACAGGCTACAGAGTATGACAGCCCCCACCCGCCCGGGGTCGGCCGACCCCTCGACCGAGGGTCGGAACACGTCTTCACGATGGGGCGGCGGCCTATAATTCACGGATGCACGCCGCCGTCGACTCAGCACCCGCGCCCGCCCTGCCCTTCCCCGCCGTCCAGGCCCTGGCCGCGAGCGACATGGCCGCCGTCGACGCCCTGATCCGCCGGCGGCTCGCCTCGGACGTGGTGCTGGTCAACCAGGTGGCCGAGTACATCATCGGCGCCGGCGGCAAGCGCCTCCGCCCGATGCTCACCGTGCTGGCGGCCCGTGCGGCCGGCTATCGCGGCGACGCCCACCACCAGCTCGCCGCGGTGGTCGAATTCATCCATACCGCCACCCTGCTGCACGACGACGTGGTCGATGAATCCGACCTGCGCCGTGGCCGGGCGACGGCGAATGCCGCCTTCGGCAACGCGGCCAGCGTGCTGGTCGGTGATTTCCTCTACTCGCGCGCCTTCCAGCTGATGGTGGAGCTGGAGTCGATGACGATCCAGAAGGTGTTGGCCGACACCACCAACCGGATCGCCGAGGGCGAAGTGCTGCAGCTGCTGCACGTGCGCAACCCGGACACCGACGAGGCCGCCTACCTGCGCGTCATCGAGCGCAAGACGGCGGTGCTGTTCGCGGCGGCCACGCTGCTCGGCGGGCATCTCGCCGGCCTCGGCGCCGCCGGCGAAAAGGCGCTGTTCGATTACGGCATGGCGCTCGGCTACGCCTTCCAGATCGCCGACGACGTGCTCGATTACGCCGGCGACGCGGCGACGCTGGGCAAGAACCTCGGCGACGACCTCGCCGAAGGCAAGGCCACGCTGCCGCTGATCCACGCCATGGCCCACAGCACGCCGGACGTGCAGGCCCGACTCAAACAGATCGTCGTCGACGGCGACGCCTCGGGTTTCGGCGAGGTCATGGCGGCCATCGCGGCTTGCGGCAGCCTCGAGTACAGCCGCGCCGTCGCGCAGCAGTACGCCGATGCGGCGATCGACGCCCTCGCCGCCCTGCCGGATTCCGAAGCGAAGTCGGCCCTCGCCGGCCTCGCGCAGTACGCGCTCCAGCGCGCCCACTGAGGCGCGCCGGAGCGGAAGGCCTTACTCCGCGGCGAAACGCTCGTCGAAGAAGCCGCGCATCATCGCCATCGAGCGGCGGTAGCTCGGCTCGTGGTACTTGCAGCCCGGGATGACGCTGCCGTCCTCGTCCGGCTCCGCGAAGCAGTGCACAGCGCCGCCGAAGTTGACGAACTGCCAATCGGCGCCGGCCTCGCGCATTTCCTTCTCGAAGCCGTCGATCTGCTCGGCCGGCACGAAGGCATCGTCGGCACCATTCATCACCAGCAGCGGCGTCTTCACCGCCCCGGCGCTGGCCGGGGCGCTGGTATTGAGCGCACCGTGGAAGCTCGCCACGCCCGCCAGCTCGGCGCCGCTGCGGGCCAGTTCGATCACCGTCGCGCCGCCGAAGCAGAAACCGATCGCGCCGATATCGGCCGTCGCCAGCGGCGCACCCTCGGTGGCGCGCAGCGTGGCCAGCGCGGTGTTGATGCGGGCGCGCATCTGCGCGCGGTCCGCGTACACGGCGCCGGCGGCCTGGCCGGCCTCCTGCGGGTTGGCGGGGCGCACGCCGCGGCCGTACATGTCGACCAGCAGCACCACATAGTCGTCACCGGCGACGGTCTTCGCCTTCTCGACCGCCGCATCGGTGACGCCGTACCAGTTCGGCACCATCAGCAGGCCCGGACGCGGCGTGGTGTTGGCATCGTCGTAGACGAGCACGCCGTCGAAGGTCGTCTCGCCCACGGTCCAGCTCACCGGCTTGGTGGTCGGCGCGGCAGAGGCGATCGAGGCGAAAGCGGCGGCCGTGGCGACGGCAAGGGCGGCGAGACGCGGGGCAAGGCGCATGGCGGGGCTCCAAGGGAAGACCGCGCGAGTGTAGGCCGATGACTGGCCCGCGTCGTGACCGCGGCGTCGCGCCACTTGCGCCGCGGGGTTCGGGCCTCAGCGCACGCCGAGGCCGGGGATCGCGCTGATCTGGGTGCCGTCGAAGCCCGCCGCCTGCGCGAAGTGCTTGCCGCGTTCGGCGTAGTCGCGATAGCGCGGGAAGCTCGGTGCACCGGGTGAGAGCAGCACCGTGCCCTTGGTGCCCAGCGCCTCCTGCGCGTAGCGCACGGCCTCCTCCATCGACGTCGATTCGCGAAGCACGAACTTGGTGGCCGTGGCGATGGATTTCAGGCGCTCGAAGATGGCCGGGCCGTTCTGCCCCATCGTGATGATGGCCCCGGGCGCATCCGCGGCGACGCGCTCGGCGAACACGCCCCAATCCAGGCCGCGGTCGTAGCCGCCGACGAGGATGGCCGTGCTCTTGCCGGGGTACCAGTCGAGGGCCGCGATCGAGGCCATCGGCGTCGTGCTGATCGAATCGTTGACGTAGACCAGCCCATCCTTCTCGGCGATGCGCTGGAGGCGGTGTGGAAGCGGCTGGAAATCGGCAACGCGCTCGGCGAGCGGCACCGGGTCGATGCCCAGCGCCTCGACGGCGGCCATGGACGCACAGAGGTTCACCCAGTTGTGGCGGCCCGGCAGGGGCAGGAACTTCACGTCGATCACGGCCCGGCCACCGCGCATGATCCAGCGATCACGCACATGCCAACCGTCGTCAGCGTTGAACCACTGCACCCGTTGTCCACGGGCAGCGAGCGCTGTGCCGACCTCGCGCAATCGGGCATCGGCCGCGTTGAGCAGGGCGACGCCGGGCTGCGCCTCGGTGACCAGCTTGAGCTTGTCGGCGAAATAGCGCGCCTCGGAACCGTGCCAGTCCAGGTGTTCGGGGAACAGGTTGAGCACCACGGCGACGGCGGGGCGGAGGGCATCGCCGGTCTGGTAGCTCGACAACTCGATCGCCCAAGCGTCCGGCGGCGGCTGCACGTCGAGCAATTCAAGGAGGGGAAGACCAATGTTCCCCGCCAGCGCGGTGCGCTCCCCGGCCGCGCGCAGCAGGAAGGCGATCAGCGCGGTGACCGTGCTCTTGCCCTTGGTGCCAGTGACGCAGACGGTGTGGGCACCGGCGTTCTCAGCGAACCAGATCGCCGTGCCGCTGGTGAAGTGTGCGTCGTTGAGTTCGGCATCGATCTTCGGCGAGGCGTAGGCGCTGATGCCGGGCGACTTGATGACCACGTCGAAGGCCGAGAGCGCGGCGGCATCGACCTCGGTGCGGATGACGAGGGTCGGGTCTTCCTGCGCCTGGAGGTCGGCGACCTCGTCGTCCTTGCAGAAGACCGTCAGCGGCCGCCCCGGCAGGCGCCAGCGCAGTGCCGCCAGCGCGGCGCGGCCTTCGCGGCCGTAGCCCCAGATCGCGACTTTCTTGCCGTCAAGCTCCGAAATGCGCACCCAGCGCCTCCATCCGTGCCGTCCCCAGCCCGTGCTCGCCCTGGGGGCCGAGCAGCGGTTCGAGGCGCAGGGTAGCCGGATCGAGGGCCGGCTGCTGCGACGCGGCGAAGCGGGCGACGAGGGCGTCCTCGCGCCAGGCCGGGCTGGCGGCGAGCGCGGCCATCGCGGCGCGCGATTCGCGCCCCTCGCCCACGCATTCGAAAGGCTTGTGGCCTTCGATCTCGAGCAAGGCGTCGTACTCGGCCGCCAGCGAGGCGTCGTCGAGCAGGTTGCGGCCGAAGATGCCGAGCAGGCGCGGCTTGGGCATGAACGGCGCCAGCGCGAGGAAGACGAAATGGCACTTCGGGCAGGCGCCGCACCAGCGCTGCGTGGGCTTTTCGCCTAGCAGGTGGAAGTTGCGGTTGCAGCTGGAAAAATGTGCGTCGTACTGCTCGAGCCGCGCGAACTGCCGCGCCACGGCCAGCTCCGAGAACGGCCGCAACAGCGAGACGTAGTCGAAATCCGCCGCGACCTGCGCGCGGACGAGCGCGGCGAAATCACGCTCGAAGTCCCAGCCCTTCGACCACTGGTGGTTCACCTCGCCGGTGCCCGGGATCAGGCTGCCGTAGCTCGCCGAGTGCTCGTTCGAAAACACCACGCTGCCGTGGCCGGTGAGCAGGGCGGCGAGCACGAGGATCGCCGAGTTCACGGCGGTCACCGGGATGTGGCCGTTCAACGCGCCCTCGCGATTGAAGGCGAACAGCTCGGGGGCCAGCGCGCGGATGATGTTGAGCGTGGGCAGGCCGGTGCGCTCGGCACAGGCGCGGATCAGCGGCGAGCTGCCGATCCAGGTGACGGTGGGCGAAGCGCCCAGCGCACGCAGCGCTTCGATCGAGACCAGCGAATCCTTGCCGCCGCCGATGGCCACGAGGGCGCGGCGACCGAAAGCGCCGGGGGCTTCGAGGCCCAGCGTTGCCGCGACGGGCCGTGCCGCACCGCACCGCGGCCACGCGAGGTGCCCGCGCAGGTCGAGACCGTTGCGGTAGGCAAATTCGCCGAGGCCGTTCTCGTAGACGCTGGCGACGAAGCCCGCCGTGGCCTCGTCGAGCGGCCCGTCGGCGCATTCGATCACCGACGGCGCGGCGGCCTTGTAGTAGCTGACGCCAGCGACGAGGTGCAGCAGGCGAAGCGCGGCGTCGACCGCCGCCGCTTTCGCCGCGTCGAAATCCTTCGAACCGGGCTGCACCGCGGTGAACGGGGCGCCGGGGACGGTGATGCGCTCCACCAGTTCGGCGCTGGTCGCGCCGTCGTGGTTGACGAAGGCATAGCCCAGCGCGATCTCGCCCGTGGCCGGATCGAAGCGTTTCGAGGTGAAGCGGAAGGCGCGGATGGCCGCGCGATCGAAGGTCCAGCTCATTCCAGGATCTCCTCGGCGGGCAGCGCACGCAGGTTGTAGCGGCTGGCCATCACCATGCCGTAGGCGCCGGCGTCGGCCAGCAGCACCACGTCGCCTTCGGCCGTGGCATCAGGCAGGCGACGGCGGCGGCCCAGCACGTCGCCGGTTTCGCAGATGGGGCCTACGACCTCGGCGGGCTCACCCGGCGGATCGTCGAGGCGCGTGAGGTTCACGATGCCGTGCCAGGCGTTGTAGAGCGCCGGGCGCAGCAGGGCGTTCATGCCGGCATCGAGGCCCACGCGTCGCACGCCCTGCTTGTGCATGGTCGCGGTGACGCGGGCCAGCAGCACGCCGGCCTCGGCGACGAGGAAGCGGCCGGGCTCGATCCACAGCGCGTACTGCGGATACACCGCCTTCATCTCGGCCAGCATCGCGCCGAACGCCGCCATGTCGAAGGGCTCGCTCTCCGGCTGGTAGGGGATGCCGATGCCACCGCCCACGTCGATGCGTTCGACGGTACCGATGGCGTCGGCCACCGAGGCCAGCCGCGCGTACACCTCGCGCCAGTGGTTGGCATCGAAGATCCCGCTGCCGATGTGCGAATGCAGGCCGGTGACGCGCGCACCGAGCGCCTTCGCGGCTGCGGCGGCGGCAGGCGCGTCGTCCAGCGGCAGGCCGAACTTCGCTTCCTTGCCGCCGGTCTTCACCTTGTCGTGGTGGCCCGAGCCGAAGCCCGGATCGACGCGCAGCGTGAGCTCGCGGCCGCGGAACACCTCGGGCCACTCAGCGAGCAGCGCGGCGTTGTCGAGCGTCACGTGCACGCCGAGATCGAACGCCTTCTCGAACTCGACGCGCGGCGCGAAGCTCGGCGTGAACAGCACGCGCTTCGGATCGAGGCCGGGCAGCGTCGCCAGCACGTGTTCCACCTCGGCCAGCGACACGCACTCGAAGCCCAGGCCCTCGGCCTCCAGCGCGCGGAGGATCGCCGGATGCGGATTGGCCTTCAGCGCGTAGTGCGCGCGATCCACCGCGGCCAGCGCCTTCAGCTGCCGGGCGCGTTCACGCACGGTCGGCAGGTGGTAGGCGTACACGGGCGCGGCGCGTTCCGCGAGCGCGATCAACCGGGCACGTTCGGCCTGCCACCAGGTGGCACGCGGCATGCGCGGCGCACCCAGCTCGCGCCAGCTCGGGCCGAACACCGCCGTCTCGTCGACCGGCATCGCGTTCGAGGCGATCAGCAGGCCGTGCAGCGTCGGCAGCAGGCCTTCCGCGATCGCCTCGTCGACGACGAAGGTGAGGTTGAGGTCGTTCGAGCTCTGCGAGATCAGGTGCACCCGCTCGCGGCCAAAGGTGGCCAACACCTCGGTGAGCCGGTGCAGGCGCGAGCGCATGCCGCGGCCGACCAGCGTGATCGCCGAGCACGGCGCGATCACCTTGACCCGGCAGATGCGCTCGAGGTCGCGGCACAGCGCTTCGAGCACGTTGGTGCTGACGAGGTTGTCGCTCGGGTCGAGCGAGACGGTGACGTTGGTCTCCGAGGAGCCGATCAGGTCGACGGACAGGCCATGCGTCTTGAAGCAGCCGAAGACCTCCGCGAGGAAGCCCACCTGCTGCCACATGCCGATGGTCTCCATCGACACCAGAACGATGCCGCGCCGCGCACTGATCGCCTTGACCCCGGCCACCGTCGCCGCCTGCCCGTCAATGACGGTGCCGGCGAGGTCGGGGTTCTCGGTGTCGCGGATCCACATCGGCACGCCCGCCTCGCGGCAGGGCGTCAGGCAGCGCGGGTGCAGCACCTTGGCGCCGGTCGTCGCGATCTCCTGCGCTTCGGCGAAGTCCAACCGCGAGAGCAGGCGCGCGTCCGGCACCTGGCGCGGGTTGGCGCTGAACATGCCCGGCACGTCGGTCCAGATCTCGACGCGGCGCGCCTTCAGCAGGGCACCGAAATACGCGGCCGACGTATCCGACCCACCGCGACCAAGAATCGCCGTGCCGCCGTCGCGGTGGCGGGCGATGAAGCCCTGCGTGATCGCGAAACGTTCGGGCTTCGCCACCAGCCGCTCGCGAGCCACCGGGTCCATGAAGTCGCAGGACACCGACAAACGCTGCGCCCAGGCGCTGGCATTGGGCTGCTCGATGGCGCGCATTGAATCGCGCGCGTCCCACCATTCCAGCGCCATGCCCTGCGTGCGCAGGTAGGCCACGCCGATCGTCGAACTGAGCAGCTCGCCCTGGGCCAGCAATTCGGCCTGCCACGCGAGTTCGGCGGACGCGGCCCGCGGGTCGGCGGCCAAGGCGCATAGCGCCGCGAAGCGGGCACCGAGCACGGCCTCGACGTCGATGCCGAGCTCCACAGCGAACGCGGCATGGCGCGCGACGAGGGCCTCGGCCTGGGCATGAAGGCCGGGCATGTCCTGATGCCCATCGATCATGGCCTGCAGCGCATTGGTGACGCCCGAAAGGGCCGAGACCACCACCGCCACGCGCGCACCCTCCTCATCCGCGCGGCGGCGCATGAGTTTCCCGATCGTGTCCCAGCGCGATTTTTTCGACACGCTGGTGCCCCCGAACTTCAGGACGATCCAGTCATTGGCGAACGCGGGGACAGGGCTGCTCATCGGGGGACGCTCATCGGGGTTGGCACCTCACAGGGCCTTGGGTTCTGGGGCTTCGGGAAAAAGGAATGCCGCCTCGAGAGGCGGCAGCGCAAGGATACCGTGGCCCCACCGTGGACGCCGAGGGGCCGTGGTCGATCCACTGCGCGTCTTGTGGCGAAGCGCGGGCAGCGGGGACACTGTGCGCATGACGACTCGTGATCCTGTCCAACGCGACTACATGCAGCTCGACGTCTTCGCCGACCAGCCAGGCCGGGGCAATCCCCTGGGCGTGGTGTTCGGCGCGGACGACTTCGACACCGCCGCCATGCAGGCCCTCGCCGCGTGGCTCAACCTGTCCGAAACCACCTTCGTGCTTCCGGCCACGCAGCCCGGGGCCGATTACCGCCTGCGCATTTTCACGCCGCGGCAGGAACTGCCCTTCGCCGGCCACCCGAGCGTCGGGACCGCGCACGCGGTGCTGGAGCGCGGCCTCGCGACGCCGACGGCGGCGGCCGATAGCGGCGCCCTAGTGCAGGAATGCGCGGCCGGCCTGCTGCCCCTGCGCATCAGCGGCGAGGGTGCGGCGCGCGTGATCCACGTGCGCGCACCGCGCGGTGTTGAACGCGCGGCGGATTCCCGCGCCGTGCTGGCCAGCCTCCTAGGCGCGGCGCTGGGCGCGGTGCGTCCCGCCCTCATCGACAACGGCCCGCGCTGGTGGTGCATCGAGCTCGCCGACGAAGCGACCTTGCGCCGCTTGGCACCGGACCTCGAAGCGATGGCCGCGGCGAACCGGGCCGACGGCAGCGTGGGTGTCGCGGTGTTCGCCCGCTGCAGCGGGCCGGACTACGCCCTCGTCGTCAGGGCGTTCGTCCCGGCCGACGGCATTCCGGAAGACCCGGTCACCGGCAGCGCCAACGCCGCCATCGCCGCATGGCTGCGCGCGAACAACGCCCTGCCGTCGGCGCGTTTCCGCAGCTCGCAGGGCCGCGAAGTGGGCCGCGACGGCGTGGTCGAGATCGAGGTTGATGCCGAGGGCGAGGTCTGGATCGGCGGCCTGACGCAGACCGTCATCGAGGGCACGCTGACGTGGTGACACGCCGCTTCATGCATCTGGATGTGTTCGCGCCGCGCGCCGGCGCCGGCAATCCGTTGGCGGTCGTCCTCGACGCCGAGGGCCTCGACACCGAAGCCATGCAGCGCATCGCCGCGTGGACGAACGTGATCGAAACCACCTTCGTGCTGCCGCCGACCACGCCGGAGGCCAGCTACCGCGTGCGCATCTTCACTCCGCGCCGCGAATTGGCCTTCGCCGGGCACCCGAGCGTCGGCACCGCCCATGCGGTCCTTGCGGCCGGGCTCGCCACGCCGCGCGAGGCCACCCATGGCACGCGCCAACTGGTGCAGGAGTGCGGCGCCGGGCTGCTGCCGGTGCGCGTGGAAGGTGCTGGTGCCACGCAGGCCTTGTTCGTGCAGGCCCCGGCCACGCAAGTGCTGGGGCGCCGCGGGGGCGAGGATGCTGGCCTGCGGGCGCTGCTCGGTGAGCGGCTCTCAAAGGCCGGCGCCGCGCTGATCGACAGCGGCCGCCGCTGGTGGGCCGCCGAACTCGTGGACGAAGCCGCGGTGCGCGGCTGGACGCCGGATTTCGACGGCATCGCCTCGCTGGCCTCACCGCACGAGGCGATGGGCCTCGCCGTGTTCGCGCGCTGCGCGGGTGCCGAATACGGCCTCGTCGTGCGCGCGCTGATGCCCTTCCACGGCCATTACGAGGATCCGGCGTCGGGCGCGGCGAACGCCGCATTGGCCGGCTACCTGCATGCGACCGGCCAAGCCACGGACCTTGGGGACCGCTACGTCGTCAGCCAGGGCCGCGAGGTGGGCCGAGACGCGCGGCTCTCGCTGCTGCGCGAGGACGGGCGGATCTGGGTGGGCGGCGCGACGCAGACGGTGGTCGCCGGGTCACTGCGCTGGTGAACGACAACGCCCCGCGCGAGGCGGGGCGTTGGTTCAGCGCTAGAAGCAAGAGGAATCAGGTTTCCGGCACCACGTCCACGCGGACGCGGATCGAATCGCCCGGGTGGTAGGGCGTTTCCGTCGTGTAGACGTGGCCGTTGTAGTCGTAGGCGACGCGGTAGCCGACCACGCGGTCCTCGCTGCGGCCGTCCGACACCGTCTGGCAGCGCTGCTCGTAGCGCACGGTCTCGCGCTCGTAGCTGCGGCCGTAGCCGTCGTCGTAGCGCTGGCGGCTGCGGTCATTGGCGATGGCACCACCAAGCAGCGCACCGGCCACGGTCGCCGCACGGCGGCCGTCGCCGTCGCCGAACTGGCGGCCGATGGCCGCGCCGACGATGCCGCCCAGCACGGTGTTGGTGGCCGAGCCCGGGCCGCCCTGGCGCGCGTAGCGGCGATCGTCGTAGCCGTAGCCGCGCTCGCGGCTGACGTAGCGCACCGGCTCCTGCCAGCACTGCTGGCGGTAGCTGGGCTCGCCCGGGGCGAGGATCGGATCGACGTTCACCACGCGCGCGGTGTCCCAGCGCGGGCCGTTGTCGCCGCGATAGCCCGAGTCGTAGCGGCTGTCGTAGTACTGCGCCGAAGCGGTGCCGGCGACGAGGGCAAGGGCGGCCACGAGGGCGGTGCGGCGGATCATCGAGTCTCTCCGGGCCGCGGGAGTGCGGCGCAAGGAGAGACTCGGGCCGCGCGGGTCAACGCAGGCTTAATCGGACGGCAGGGCGACGGCGCGTTCAGCGGGCCGAAAGCCGGCGTTCAAGGCACCGACAGCGCGGGCGCCAGCCAAGCCAGTGCCGCCTGCGCGGACCGCACCGCCGAAGGCCCCATCACCGGCGCGACGTGCCCGCCGGGCACGCGGCACAGACTGGCGCCGATGCCCTGCGCGTAGGCACCCGACACCGCCGGCGGGATGGCCTCGTCGGCGTCGCTAGCGATGAGGAGCGTGGGAACGCCGGTGTCGGACCACGGCAGGCCGGCGTGCGCTTCATGCAACACGGCGGCGCTTTCATCGCGCCAATGCCGGAAGGCGAGCTGCTGGTCGGCGAAGCCCGCCTCGGGCAGGGCGCGTTGCGTGCTCGCGAAGCGTCCCTCGGAGCACCAGGGCACGACATCGCTGGAGTTAGTGAACGGCGGAACCGCCGCGATCCAGGGCGCCGGCGGCAGCGGATTCACGAGGACGAGGGCCCGGGGGCGCGATGCCTGCGCCACGCGCGCCATGGCCGCGACGGCCAACAGCCCACCGAGGCTGGCACCCACCAGGACGTCGACGGGCGCCGCCTCCACCGCATCGACCGCCTGCGCCACGTAATCGTCGAAGCGCGTCGCAGCGAGGCCTCCGGCGGCCGGCTCGAAATCCGGCGCATCAACCTGCCAGCCCTCGGCTTCGAACAGGCGACGCCAGATCACCCACTGGCCACCCCAGGCGCCGGCGCCGTGCAGGAACAGCGCGCGCGGGTTCAACGCAGCGCGGCGTCCAGGGTGATCGGCACCGACAGCGCCTTCGACACCACGCAGTTGGCCTTGGCGTTGTTGGCGAACTCGGCGAAGCTCGCCGCGTCGAGACCGGGCACGGTGGCGCGCACCGTCAGCGCGATCCCGGTGATGGCCGGGCCGCTGGCTTCGCCGACCGACAGAGCGAGCTTCGCTTCGGTGTCGATGCGCGTGACGACATGGCCGGCGGTCTCGAGCATGAAGCCCAAGGCCATCGAATAGCAGCCGGCATGCGCGGCGGCGATCAGCTCCTCGGGGTTCGTTCCCTTCTCGTCGCCGAAGCGCGTGCCGAAGCCGAAGCGCTGCTCGGCGAACACCCCGCTCTGCGGCGTGCTGATGCCGCCGCGTCCGGTCTTGAGGGCGCCTTCCCAGAAGGCGGTAGCGGTGCGGGGCAGCGTGGCCATGGCGACATTCCTAGGGTGGGGGAGAAGCGCAGGAGTCTACGCCCGCCCTCCAGCAGGCGGTTTGCTTGGGAGGGCCCACCCCTGCCCGCCGCGAGGCGGCCATCGGGGGCTATGCTCGCGGCTCGTCCCGACTCCGCCCAGGTCCCCATGCGCCGCTTCCGTCGCCCGCTGCTCACTCTCGCCTGCCTGCTGCCCACCGTTGCGATCGCCCAAGGCGCTCCCGCGACGGCGCAGGACATCGTCATCGTGCGCGCCGAGCGCGTGCTGGCTGATCCGGCCACCGGCCGCGTGGCCCCGGCCACGCTGGTGATCCGCGGCGGCCGCATCGAGGCGCTGCTGCCCGGCGCCGACGCCGAAGTGGCCACGCCCGAGGGCGAGGGCCGGGTGAGCGAGTTCCGCTTCCAAGGCACGACCCACACGGTGCTGCCGGGCCTGATCGACAGCCACGTGCACCTCACCGGCAATCCGGCCGAACCGTTCTGGCAGTCCGTGGTCGAAACCGACGAACGCGCGGCAATCATGGGCGTACGCAATGCGCTTCGCACCGTGCAGGCCGGCTTCACCACGGTGCGAGACCTCGGCGCGCCGGGCGGCTCGGGCTACGCCCTGCGCGACGCCATCCGCGAGGGTGACGTGCCCGGCCCGCGCATCCTCTCCGCTGGGCGGATGGTTTCGATCATTGGCGGCCACGGCGACCTCACCGGCTTCCGTCCCGAAGTGACGCGGGCGATGGACGGCGGCAACACCTGCACCGGCGCCGAGCAGTGCGCCGAAGTGGTGCGCACGCTGTCGCGCGCGGGGGCGGACGTCATCAAGTTCGCAGCCACCGGCGGCGTGCTCTCGCAGCAGAACCGCGGGCTCGGCCAGCACTTCACCGATGCCGAGATGAAGGCGATCGTTGATACCGCCCATCAACTCGGGCTGAAGGTGGCCTCGCACGCGCACGGCGCCGAGGGCGTGGCCGCTGCGGCGCGCGCCGGCGTCGATTCGATCGAGCACGGCACCTACGTCGACGAGGCCGGCATCCGCGCGATGAAGGCCAGCGGCACCTACCTCGTGCCGACCCTGTCGCCGACCATCGCCTATCGCGAGAACCTTCCGAAGGGCCTCTACACGGCCGTCGTCGCGGCGAAGATCCGCGTGCGCCTCGAAGCCACCGGCAAGAACATCGCCGCCGCGCGCCAGGCCGGCCTGCCCATCGCCTACGGCACCGATTCCGGCGTCTCCGAACACGGCCGCAACGCCGAGGAGATGCCGCTGATGGTGCAGTACGGCGGCATGAGCCCGCAGGAAGTCGTGGTCTCGGCCACCCGCACCGCGGCGCAGCTGCTCGGCCTCGAGAACGAGATCGGCCAGCTGGCGCCCGGCTTCTCGGGCGACGTGGTGGTGGTGGAGGGCGACCCGCTCGCCGACCTCGCCGCCCTGCAGCGCGACCGCATCCGTCTCGTGGTGGCGGCAGGCCGCGTGGTGCCGATGCCCGAGAAGGCCGTCGACCGCGCGGTCGTCACCCTGCCCTGACCGGCCGCGACACCGGCGATGTCCGGCGCGTTCAGTCCGACCACGTCGCTCGCGCTGGCCGACGCGATCCTCGCGCTGCACCTCGCCGTCGTGGTCTTCAACGTCGTGATGCCGCCGGCCATCCTCGCCGGCGCGTGGCGCGGCTGGCGCTGGGTGCGGCATCGCGGGCTGCGGCTGGCGCACCTCGGCGGCATGGCCGTGGTCGCCCTGCAGGCGGCGCTCGGCGACCTGTGCTTCCTCACCGTCTGGGAGGCCGAGCTGCGCCGCGGCGCCGGCCAACACGGCAGCGGTGGAGGCTTCATCGAAACCCTGCTCGCCGAGGCGCTGTATGTCGACGTGCCGCTGGGGGTATTGATCCCGATCTATCTCGGCTGGGCCGCGCTGTCGCTGGCGCTGTGGTGGCTCGTGCCGCCGAGGCGGCACGGCCGGCGCTGACGCCGCTTCAGATCGTGAAGCGGTAGCTCAGCTTGACCAGCAGCTGCTCGCTGTCGCGCAGGTCGAAGGCATTGCCGAACTCGTCTCCGAGGCTGAAGCCGTCCTGCGATTCCTGGAACAGCGAACCGCCGCGCACGTAGGCGATGTAGAGGTCGGAGAGCGGCGCGATCTGGTAGCGGTAGCGCACCTGGAAGCCGAGGTTGCGCAGCGCGAAATCATCCAGCGGCTCGGTGGTGCGGCTTGCGACGCCGCCCGGCGCCACGCGCCAGAGGGCGCGGGCCTCGGCGTCGAGGCCGATGGCTTCGAGGCGCACGCGCAGTTCCTGCTTCGCATCGATCTGCCAGGTGGTGCCGGCCGAGAGGAAGGCCTGCTGGCCGGAGAACTGCCCCAAGGCATTGCCGCCACGCCAGATCACCCAGTCCGGGTTGTCGATGAGCTGCAGGCTCGCGGTGAAGCGCAGGCGGTCGTTGGCGTGGTAGGTGGTTTCGCCGAGAAGTTCGACAAGCCGCCTGCTGCCGCCGTCGAAGCCCTCGTTGACGCTGCGCAGCTTGCCGTAGTGCTCGAAGCGCCCCTCGGGCACACGCGCCCAGTAGCGCTCGGCGAAGATCCCGACGCGCCGGGGCAGACGCACGTGGCCGTTGCCGCGCAGGACGAGGTCGTCGTTGAGCGGGCCGGTGACGAAGACGTCCCAGAGCCGGTTGCCGCCGTCGCGGTACTCGCTGTACTGGTTGATGGCCACCGTGTTGAAGAGGCGCAGGCCGCGGTCGTTGTAGCGGCTGGAGGCGGCGTAGCGCGTCTGGTGCGAGGCGAACCGGCTGTCCTCGGGAAGATCGGCCTCGCGCTTCGCCACTTCATAGCGCACGTAGTTGAAATTGTTGCGCTCGAGGAAACCGAAATCGTTCAACTGCAGGTTCTTGCCGAGGTGCAGGGCATACAGCTGCTGCCGCCAGCCGCCGCCGAGCTCGTGGTCGATGCGCAGCTGGCCGCCGCTGTCGCGGCCGCCGCGGGTCGGGTCCTCGATGTCGGAGGCCGCGAGCCCGCCGCGCACGGTCAGGCCGTCATGCGGCGTCCAGACCTGGTCGAAGGACGCAACACGCGCCACGCGGTCGAGGAAGGGGCGCTTCACTTCGGTCAGCATCGCGCCGCTCGTCCAGCCCTCGCCGGCCGTGCTGGCGCGCGCCGCGACGAAATCGCGACCCGCCGGGCCGTCCTCGGTCGCCGCGAACAGGCCGTAGCCGATGCGGCCGGCGCTGCCGTTGAGCTTCACCGCGCCGGTCACGTCGCCGGCACCGCGGCCATCGTCGGCACCAGCGCCGACGCGACGGGTGTAGAGCAGCCGGTTGGCGTTGTTCAGGCCGCCGAAGCCGACGTCGAAGTAGGCCTGGTTCTCAGTGAAGAAGGGCCGCTTGTCGTTGAAGAACACTTCGGTCGCGCCGAAGTTCACCACCAGCTCGTCGCTCTCGACCTGGCCGAAATCGGGATTGAGCGTGGCCGAGAGCTGGAAGCGCCCGTTCGGCTTCCAGAACAGGTCGGCACCGGCGGCACTCCGGAAGCGGCCGTCCACCTGGTCCTGCAGGCCCGAGACATAGGGCGTGATGGCGAGCAGTGACTGCTCGAAGGCCGGCACCTCGATCTTCTCCAGCACCGACAGGAAGCGCGGCTCGTTCCAGCTCACCGTCGGCCAGCCGTAGCGCGCATTGCTGTGACCGATCACGCGGTCCAGTGAGAGCCCGATCGTGCGTTGGCCGTCCTTCGACTGCGCCATCGGCGCGACGTGCCAGGGGATCAGCACCTCGGCCGACCAGCCCTCGGCATCCTCCGAGGTGGCCTGCTGCCAATCGCCGTCCCAGTCGTCGTTGAACTGGTTCTCGTTGGCGATCGTGGTGTCGCCGATGTCGCCGGCCATCGTCACCACGAAGTTGTAGCCGCTGCGGCCGTCGCCGTCGAAATCGACGTAGACGTTGACGCGGTCCGCGGGCGGCACGTTGTCGCGTCCGCCGCGCGGAGCGAGCCGAGGCACGCCGGCGGGCTGGTGGTTGCGGAAGGCGATGGCGAGGCCGTCGGGGGTCGATTTCACCCAGGCCTCGGTACCCAGCGATGCGGGCTCGCGGGTGAGCGGCTGCACACCGCGGAAGTCGGTGATGTGGCGGGCATCGGCCCACTCGGCGGAATCGATGCGGCCGTCGAGCGTGATCGCCGTCCTTGCAGCGAGGCCCTGCGCGGCCAGCGCGGCGAACAGGACGAGGCCGAGGCGCGTCGGCGAGGGAGGGAACACTGGGCGCATGGCGGCCTCGGGGCGAACAACGGCCGCCAGCCTGAACCGTCGATCGGGCGCACGCGTCACCCGGAAGTCACCCCGCCCCGGGGCAGGGTCAGCCGCGATTCACTTCTTCGCCGCGGCCTTCTTCGAGCGCTTCGCCGGTGCCGACGTCGACGGCTCGACCTTCTTGCGCGGCTTCTTCGGCTTCGGCTCGTCCTTGGGCTGCAGCATGGTGCCGGTGCACTTGGCCGAGCCGCAGCGGCATTCCCAGAGTTTCTTCAACGCCGGGGTGTAGGGCTCGTCGAGCACGATGCCGTAGTTGTAGCTCAGCTCCTCGCCCGCGGCGATGTCGCGCAGGGCGTGGATGTAGACCTTGTCCTTGTGCTTCTTGCCCTTGGCGTTCTCTTCCTGCACGGCCTCGCAGTTCGGCGCGCAGCTGTGGTTGATCCAGCGCGCGACGTTGCCGTCGATGTTCGCGTCGATCACGAACTCATCGTTGAGGCTGAACAGGAAGGTGTGGCCGGTCTCGTCGTGGCCCGCGTAATCGGCATCGACGTCGGCATGGGCGCGCACTTCGCCCTTGTAGCGCACCACGCGCTCGCCCTTGGCGATGGCCTCGGTGGCGAACACGCCGTTGCCGTGGATGGACGACTGGCGGCGTTCGATTTTCTTTGGCATGGGTCAAGGCGCGTGGCGGGAAGAGGCCTATTCTGGCCGCGTCCCGAGCGCAGGAACAGCCCATGTCCGCCGTCGAGAGTTGGCACGAGGAAAAGCAGTCGGCGTGGCTGTACCGGCGGCTGGCCGCCGCCGAGAGCGATGCCCGGATGGCGGCGCTGTTCGAGCAGCTCGCCGGCACGGCCGAGCAGCAGGCGCAGCGCTGGGCGGCGCTGGCGCCGGCCTTGCCGCCGTTCGTCCCGACCGCGCGCGCGCGCGCCGTGGGCGCCCTGCTGGGGCGCGTGCCGCCGAAGCGGCTCCTCCCGCTGCTTCGCGCCCTGAAGGTGCGCGGCCTGTCGGCCTACGACGCGGCACCCGCCGGCCATGCCCGGCACACCCGCGTGGAAGACATCGGCCATCGCCACCGTGGGCCCGGCGGCGGCTCGCTGCGCGCCGCGGTGTTCGGCATCAACGACGGCCTCGTCTCCAACGCCAGCCTGATCCTCGGCATGGTCGGCGCGGGCTCCGGCGATGCGACGGTGCTGGCCGCGGGTGTCGCCGGCCTGCTGGCCGGCGCCCTGTCGATGGCGGCCGGCGAGTACGTCTCGGTGCGCTCGCAGCGCGAACTGTTCGAGTACCAGATCGGGCTGGAGCGCGAGGAGCTCGCCGAGTACCCCGAAGCGGAGGCCGAGGAGCTGGCCCTGATCTACGCGGCCCGCGGCATCGATCCAGCGGATGCCCGGCGAATGGCCGACCAACTGGTCGCGAACCCCGAGCACGCGCTCGACGTGCTGGCCCGCGAGGAGCTGGGCCTGAACCCGGACGACCTCGGCTCGCCCTGGGGTGCGGCGATCTCGTCCTTCCTCGCCTTCGCTGTCGGCGCCACCCTGCCCCTGCTGCCCTTCGTGTTCGGTGCCGCACTGCCGACGGCCGCCTACATCGGCGGTGGGCTGTCCGCCGCGGGCCTGTTCGCGACCGGCGCGGCGATGAGCCTGTTCTCGGGCCGGAACGCCTTCGGCGGCGGCCTGCGCATGCTCGCCATCGGCGGCGGGGCGGGCGCCCTCACCTTCGCGATCGGCCACCTGCTGGGTGGCGTGATCGCCTGAGGCCGAGGCTCAGGCGGCCACGGGGCGCGCGTCGCGGTTCATCCGCCAGCGCCGCTCCTGCACCACGATCACCGCGAGATAGAGCACGACCACGGCGGCAGGAATCGCCACATAGCGATGGTCCGGCAGCGCGTAGTGCAGCGCCAGCACGGCCACGACACGGGCCACCGCGTGGGCGTAGCCGACCCAATGGCCGATGATCCAGCTGTACACCATCCACATCGACACGCTGAGCACGGCGACGCCGAGCGGCATCGCGCTGGGTTCCACGATGCCGAAAGGAATGGCGATGGCGTAGGCCAGCAGGGCCTGCGCCATGCCGACGAAGAACAGGTTCTGGAACGCGTTCTTCGGCTTCGACTTGTCGAGGAAGTCCTCGCCGGTGAGCTTCGAGAGCCCCATGCCGAGGTAGGCGATCATCCCGGTGGCGATCACCAGCACCAGCAGCATCGTCGACTCGGGCAGGAACAGTCCGGCCACGCCCACCGCAGCCCAGGCGATCGTGCCGGCCAGCGGCATGGCCAGCCCACGCGCGGCCGCGAACTCGGCGCGCTGGATTTCGAGGCTGCGCTCAGAAGAAGACATGGCGCATCCAGCCGAAGCCACCGGTCCAGTACGCCACCCAGGCGAAGCCAAAGCTGGCCCAGCCGAAGCCCTTGGCGGCCTTGATGGTCCGGCCGATCACATAGGCGCCGGCGGCGATCAGGGCGATGCGGGTCAGGTCACGCGATTCCACGGCTGCTCTCCTCTCACCGCCCCCACCGTGGGGGCGTGGAGGCAGTCTCCCGAAAGCCAAACCTGCGCCCCATCCACGGGCGTCAGGACTTGTGGGTGACGGGTGTCACCTGGGCCAGTGGCGCCCGACGCTCACCAATCGGTGGGGGCGTAATCCTTCAAGAACTGGCCCCACACGTGCTGGCCGCTGTTAATGCCGCCGATGATGGGATCCACGATGCGCGCCGCACCATCCACGATGTCGAGCGGAGGATGAAAGCGCTCTTCGATGGTTTTGCGCGCCGCGATTTCGATCGGGTCTTCGTCGGTCACCCATCCAGTATCGACCGCATTCATGTGAATGCCGTCACCGTGATAATCGGCGGCGGACGTGCGCGTCATCATGTTCAGCGCCGCCTTCGCCATATTCGTATGCGGATGCTTGGTGGTCTTGAAGTTGCGATAGAACTGCCCCTCCACCGCCGACACATTCACGATGTGCTTGTCGCGTTCCGGGGTACGCAGCATGAGTGTCTTCAGGCGCGCATTGATGATGAAGGGCGCGACCGCGTTGACCAACTGTGTTTCGAGCAGCTCCACCGCCGGCACTTCATCCATCTGCAAACGCCACGAGTTCCGACCGCGCAAATCCACCTGCTGCAGGTCTTTGTCGACGCGGCCTTCCGGAAACAGATGCGCTTGCCCCAGGAGCTCGTCGGCCAGCAGCGGAACCTGTGAAAGCTCGGCCGCACGCGCAATACCCGCCTGCGTGGCCAAGTTGGGGCCATCCACCAAGGCCTGACTGCCACCCGGCAGCAGATCCGCCGCGCGCAAGCCTTCGTATCCGCCCACCAGATTGCGGATGTGCTCCGGCAACTCATGCAGGGCTTTCGTTTCGCCGGCCATCATGTGCGCGTAGAACGCCGGCGGGCGGCGAACCGTCTGGCAGGCGTTGTTGATGATGAAGTCGAGGCGCGGCCGGGTCGCGACCAACTCGGCACAGAAGGCTTCCACGCTGGGCGTGTGGCGAAGGTCGAGTCCGAACACTTCAAGTCGATGGCCCCACTCCGAAAAGTCCGGCTCCTGCGCGTAGCGCTGCGCGGAGTCGCGGGGGAAGCGCGTGGTCACGATCAGGTCGGCACCGGCACGAAGCAGCTTCAATCCGGCCTGGTAGCCAATCTTCACCCGGCCGCCGGTGAGCAGCGCCACACGCCCACGGAGATCCGTGGTCTCGGTGCGCTTGAAGAAATTCAGTTCCGCGCAGGGCGGGCAAAGTTGATCGTAGAAGTGATGCACCAGCGTGTACTTCTGCTTGCACACATAGCAGTGCAGAAGCTCGGGCGACTCGCCCAACAAGACCGGCTCGGCCGCATTGTTGCGCGGATCGTGCTGGCCGGCAGGATGCGGCGGAAAGTAGTTCGGCGTGGTGAATACCGGCTTGCTGCGCAAGGTGCGGATGCCGGTTTGATCGAGCAGAGCTTCGGTCTTCCGTGCCTTCTCGCGAGCGGCCTCGCGCAGCGCTTCCTTGTTTTTCTTGCGGCGTTCGCGCGGCTCCGGGTGATGCACCAAGGCCACCGCCTGCAGCAGGCGAACACGCTCGGCCTCGGGCAAAGCCTCCAGAAGCGCGCGGTCGTCGCGAACGGCCTCGAGCAGCTCAATTGCCGTGCGGGCGCGATCAGGGAAGGAAGCAGCCTCGTCAACGGGCGAGGAGTGAAGCGTTTGGGTCATGGTGTAGGCCGTGAAGCGCGATTGCGCAAAGAGAAGGCGCGTCAGCGCTGATCGAAGGCGTGTCGGTATGCCCCGCCTGCTGGCGCTCATTGTCTCCGGAACCGGGCCCGGCCACACGGCTGGCGGCTCCCTTCACACCCCGCCGATTGAGCGGGCCGGGGTCAATCCGTACAATTCCGGTCCTGATTCAGCCCGGGGCCGCCCGGGCTCCGGCCAGCCCTTCCGCCAGCCCCTGCGAGCGACCGCCCCGATGCTCCGCGTCACCAAACTCACCGACTACGCCACCGTGGTGCTCACGGTGCTCGCCGAGCAGGCCGAGCGCGTGCACAGCGCCGCCGAGCTGGCCGAGCGCTCGCGGGTGGAGGCCGCCACGGTCGCCAAGGTGCTGAAGCTGCTGGCGCAGGCAGGGCTGGTCGAGAGTTTCCGCGGCGCGGCCGGCGGCTACCGGCTGGCACGGTCGGCGGCGCAAATCCGCTTGGCCGACATCGTCGAGGCCCTCGAGGGCCCGCTGGGCATGACCGCCTGCAGCGTGCACGACGGTGACTGCGGCATCGAGGCCCATTGCGGCATCCGGGCCGGCTGGCAGCGCATCAACGACGTGCTGCTCGACGCGCTGAACCGCACCACCCTGGCCGACATGCTGGCGCCCGCCCTGGCGCCCGTTCCCAAGAACCCCAAAGCCATCCCGGCCGCCCTGGTCCCGTCGACCTGAGCGCGCCCCGAGGAGAGCCATCATGACCGCACCCACCGTCGAGACCCTTCTGCCCTCCGGCACCCCGCTCGAGGCCGGCGTCGAGGAAGCCCTCAACCGCCGCTACGACGCCGGTTTCATCACCGACATCGAGACCGAATCCTTCGCCGCCGGCCTGGGCGAGGACGTCGTGCGCGCGATCTCGGCCAAGAAGAACGAGCCGGAGTGGATGACCGAGTGGCGCCTGAAGGCCTACCGCCATTGGCTGACGATGACGCCGCCGGAGTGGGCGAAGCTCAACATCGCGCCGATCGACTACCAGGCCATCAGCTATTTCGCCGCGCCGAAGAACGCCCCGAAGTCGCTGGACGAGATCGACCCCAAGCTGCTCGAGGCCTACGACAAGCTCGGCGTGCCGCTGCACGAGCGCGCGCGCCTTGCCGGCATCGCCGTCGACGCCGTTTTCGACTCGGTCTCGGTCGGCACCACGTACAAGGACGAGCTGAAGAAGGCCGGCGTGATCTTCTGCTCGATCAGCGAGGCGATGCACGAGCATCCCGAGCTGGTGAAGCAGTACCTCGGATCGGTCGTTCCGGTCGGCGACAACTACTTCGCCGCGCTGAACTCGGCCGTGTTCTCCGACGGCAGCTTCGTGTTCATCCCGAAGAACACCCGCTGCCCGATGGAGCTCAGCACCTACTTCCGCATCAACGCCGGCCACACCGGCCAGTTCGAGCGCACGCTGATCATCTGCGAGGAGAAAGCCTACGTCTCCTATCTCGAAGGCTGCACCGCGCCGATGCGCGACGAGAACCAGCTGCACGCCGCGGTGGTCGAGCTGGTGGCGCTGGACGACGCCGAGATCAAGTACAGCACGGTGCAGAACTGGTACCCCGGCGACGAGAACGGCGTGGGCGGCATCTACAACTTCGTGACCAAGCGCGGCGAGTGCCGCGGCGCACGCTCGAAGATCAGCTGGACGCAGGTGGAAACCGGCTCGGCCATCACCTGGAAGTACCCGAGCTGCGTGCTGCTCGGCGACGACTCGGTGGGCGAGTTCTACTCGGTGGCCCTCACCCACCACCGCCAGCAGGCCGACACCGGCACCAAGATGGTGCACATCGGCAAGAACACCAAGAGCACCATCGTCTCCAAGGGCATCAGCGCCGGGCGCGGCCAGAACACTTACCGCGGGCTGGTGAAGGTGGAGAAGACCGCCGCCAACGCACGCAACTACACGCAGTGCGACTCGCTGCTGATCGGCAAGCGCTGCGGCGCGCACACCTTCCCCTACATCGAGGTGAAGAACGCCAGCGCCACCGTCGAGCACGAGGCCACCACCTCGAAGATCAGCGACGACCAGCTGTTCTACTGCCGCGCCCGCGGGATCGGCGAAGAAGACGCGGTGAGCCTGATCGTCGACGGCTTCTGCAAGCAGGTCTTCAAGGAGCTGCCGATGGAGTTCGCCGTGGAAGCCAAGAAGCTGCTTGAAGTCAGCCTCGAAGGGGCAGTGGGATGAACATGGCGCCCGCCCTCCGCGAGGCCTACCGTCGCGAGCTCGCCGAAGCGGACGCGCTCGAAGCCGCTGGGGCCTGGCAGACGGCCTTCCATCACCTCGAGCGTGCCCACATTCTCGGGCAGCGCCACACGCTGGCGCACACCAAGGCGCATCTCCGCATGTTGCGCAACGGCTGGAAGCGCGCCGACGCGCGCGAAGTCCGCGGCCAAGTCGTGCGCAGCCTCGCCGCCCTGCTCAAGACCGTCATCTGGGTGCCCGCGGGGAATACCGGCGGCGCCAACGTCAACCCGCTCCGGCCCATGCCCATCCCGGCCGACCTGAAGCCCTATCTGGACTGATCCGATGCTCAAGATCGACAACCTCCACGTCCGCGTCGGCGGCCGCGAAATCCTCAAGGGCCTGAGCCTCGAGGTCGCGCCCGGCCAGGTGCACGCCATCATGGGCCCGAACGGCGCCGGTAAGAGCACGCTAGGCAACATCCTCGCCGGCCGCGACGGCTACGAGGTCACCGAGGGCTCGGTCACCTACCAGGGCAAGGACCTGCT
Organism: Silanimonas sp.; assembly: GCF_044377035.1. Lineage (GTDB taxonomy): Bacteria > Pseudomonadota > Gammaproteobacteria > Xanthomonadales > Xanthomonadaceae > Silanimonas. Next base: position 44,846 of record NZ_JBILJW010000017.1, on the reverse strand, counting down.
GGCGCTGGAGCCGGAGGAGCGCGCCGCGGAAGGCGTGTTCCTCGCCTTCCAGTACCCGGTCGAGATCCCGGGCGTGAACAACACCTATTTCCTGCGCGCCGCGCTCAACGCGCAGCGCAAGCATCGCGGCGAGCCTGAGATCGATTCGATGGGCTTCCTGAAGCTGGTGCGCCAGAAGCTCTCGGTGCTGCACATCAAGGACGAGCTGCTGAACCGCGCTGTCAACGTCGGCTTTTCCGGCGGCGAGAAGAAGCGCAACGAGATCTTCCAGCTCGCCGTGCTGGAGCCGACGCTGGCCATCCTCGACGAGACCGACTCCGGCCTCGACATCGACGCGCTGAAGCTGGTGGCCGAGGGCGTGAACCTGATGCGCTCGCCGGAGCGCAGCTTCCTCGTGGTCACGCACTACCAGCGCCTCCTCGACTACATCAAGCCGGACGTGGTGCACGTGCTGGCCGACGGCCGCATCGTCGAGAGCGGCGGCCCCGAGCTCGCGCTCGAACTCGAACAGCACGGCTACAGCTGGGTGAAGGACCGCATCGCGCCGGGAGCCTCGGCATGAGCACGGCCGCGACCAGCCCGCTGGTCGAGGCGCTGGACGCGCAGGCCACCGCGATGGCCGAAGCCACCCCGGCGCTCGCACCGGCGCGCGCGTTGTCCCGCGAGGCCGCCCTCGCGCACGGCATCCCGACCACCCGAAACGAGCGCTGGAAGTACACCGCCCTGCGAGCACTCGCCGCACGCCGTTTCGAGGCCCCCGCGGCCCGCGTCGATGTCGATTTGAAGGTGGTCGCCGACATTCCGGCGCCGCGCCTCGTCATCGCCAACGGCCGTTACGCCCCGGCACTCTCCGACCTGCATGGCCTGGCCGAAGGCCTGCGCGTGCGCCTGCTGTCCGAAGTGCTGCGTGAGGCGCCGGCCGAAGCAGCGGCCTGGCTGGCAGTCGACACGACGGCCACCGACGCCGCTTTCCAGCAATGGAACGGCGCCCTCGCGGACGAGGGCTTCGTCCTCGAGGTCGAGCCCGGGGTCCGCGTGGCCACGCCGCTACACCTCGTTGTCATCGGCGTGGAGGACGGTGCGGATCGCGCTTTCCACCTCCGCCATCGCATCGCCCTCGGCGCCGACGCGGCTCTCAACGTCGCCAAGCACCACCTCGGCGCTGGCGCGCATCGCCACCTGTTGAACACCGTGCTGCACGTCGAGCTGGGCGACGGCGCCACGCTCACGCAGGCCCGCGTGCAGCGCGAAGCCGACGGCGCCACCCTGGTCCAGCGCACGCAGGCCACGCTCGGCGCGAACGCGCACTACCGTCGGCTCGACCTCGAAATCGGCGGCGCCCTGTCGCGCCACGAGCTCGACGTCGTCCTGGCCGGCGACGGCGCGCAGCTCGATGCGAACGGCGTGCTGCTGGCCGACGGCCGCCGCCACCTCGACACCCGCCTCGGCATCGAGCACCGCGCCCGCGACACCCGCTGCGAGCTCACCTGGCGCGGCCTCGGGGCGCAGCGCGGCCGGGCGGTGTTCCACGGCGGCATCCTGATCGCCGAGGGCGCCGACGGCAGCAACGCCACGCTCTCCAACAAGAACCTGCTGCTCGACGACGGCGCCGAGATCGATACCCAGCCGGTGCTCGTCATCCACGCCGACGACGTGCAGGCGGCGCACGGCGCGACCGTGGGCCGGCTCGACGACACCGCCCTGTTCTACCTGCGCGCCCGCGGCGTGCCGCTGGCCGAGGCCACGGCGATGCTCACCGCCGCCTTCCTGCGCGAACCGCTGGCCGTGCTGGCGAACGAGGCGCTGGAGTCCACGCTGGCCGCCACGCTCGACGCCCGCCTCGCTTCCGCCGCAGCGACCCGCGAATGAGCATGCCTGCCCCCACGCCGCGCGACACCCCAGCCGCCCACGACTGGTCCGCGATTCGCGCACAGTTCCCGGTGCTCGAACGCACGGTCCATGGCAAGCCGCTGATCTATCTCGACTCGGCCAACACCGGGCAGAAGCCGCAGGCGGTCATCGATGCGGTGAACGAGTTCACCGCGCACCACAACGCCAACGTCAGCCGCGCCGTCCATACCCTGGGCAGCGAAGCGACCGAAGCCTACGAGGGCGCCCGCGGCACGCTGGCCCGCTTCCTCAACGTGCGGCGCGATGAGCTGGTGCTGTGCAGCGGCACGACCTTCGCGCTGAACCTCGTCGCGTACTCGTGGGCGCTGCCGCGGCTGAAGCCCGGCGACGCCATCGTGCTGACGCGCATGGAGCACCACGCCAATATCGTGCCGTGGCAGCTCATCGCCGAGCGCACGGGCGCGACGATCAAGGTCGCCGAGCTCACCCCCGAAGGCGAACTCGACCTCGACGGCCTTTGGCGATTGCTCACGCCCGAGGTGAAGCTGCTCGCCTTCGCGCACGTGTCCAACGTCCTAGGCACGGTGAATCCCGTGCGCGAGATCTGCCGCGAGGCCGCGATGCGCGGCATCACCACGGTCGTCGACGGCTCGCAGGCCGTGCCGCACCGCCCGGTGGATATCGCGGCGCTCGGCTGTGATTTCTATGCCTTCACCGGCCACAAGATGTGCGGCCCGACCGGCACCGGCGGCCTGTGGGGCCGGCGTGAACTGCTGGCGCAGATGCCGCCCTTCCTCGGCGGCGGCGAGATGATCAAGGAAGTCCGCTTCGAGGGGACGGTGTTCAACGACCCGCCGATGCGCTTCGAAGCCGGCACGCCGAACATCGCCGGCCACATCGGCCTGGGTGCGGCCGCCGAGTGGCTTTCCGCGCTCGGCATGGCGGCCGTCGAGGCCCGCGAGCAGAAGCTGCTCGCCCACGCGAACGCGGCGCTCGCCGCCGTGCCGGGCCTGCGGATCTTCGGCACGGCCCGCGAGAAAGCCGCGGTGATTTCCTTCGCCATCGAGGGCACGCACGCGCACGACCTCGCCACCCTGCTGGATCTGGAAGGCATCGCCGTGCGCTCCGGCCAGCATTGCGCCCACCCGCTGTTGGCTTGGTTCGGCGTCTCCGCCACCTGCCGCGCCTCGCTGGCGTTCTACAACACGGAAGCCGAGATCGACGCGCTGGTGGCCGCGCTCCACAAAGTGCGCCAGCTGCTGCTCTGAACGCATCGCCACGCCAAACACCGCACGCCAACGCCATGACTGCACCGCTGCACTTCCGAACCGCCACGCTCGCCGACCGCGACGCGATCATCGCCCTCGTCACTTCGGCCTACCGCGGCGACAGCAGCCGCGCCGGCTGGACCACCGAAGCCGACCTGCTGGACGGCCCGCGCGTCGCCCCCGAGGTGCTGGAGCATGATCTCGTCCGCCTCCGCAGCCGCGTCGTGCTCGCCGAGCGCGAAAGCGCCCTCGTGGCCTGCGCCCACGTCTGCGACGACGACGGCGCGGGCTATTTCGGCATGTTCGCCGTCGACCCGGCGCGGCAAGGTGGTGGCCTCGGCGACGCGGTGCTGCGCGAGTGCGAGCGCATCGCCCGCGACGACTGGCAGCTTTCGGCGATGCGGATGACGGTGATCGACGTCCGCGACGAACTGATCGCCTGGTACGAGCGCCGCGGCTACCACCGCACCGGCGTCAAGAAGCCCTTCCCCTACGGCGACGTGCGCTTCGGCCATCCAAAGCGCACCGACCTGCGCTTCGAGGTGCTGGAGAAAGCCCTGTGACATGGGTGAAGGTCTGCGCCGAGAACGAACTTGCCCCCGGCGAGACGCGGGTGGTCTGGGACGGCGATACGCCGATCCTCGTGATCAATTTCGACGGCACGCTGTACGCCGTGCATGACCAGTGCACGCACGAGGACTACGAGCTCTCGGCCGGACCCTTCGATGCCGAACGGGGCGTGCTGGTCTGCCTGCTGCACTCGGCGACCTTCGACCTCCGCACTGGCGAGGCGCAGTGCGCGCCGGCCTACCTGCCGCTGGTGAAGTTTCCGGTGAAGGTCGAAGACGGCGCCGTCTGGACCCGCGACGACCGCTGACCGTGGCCTCGGCGGTGCTCAGCTCTTCGGCGCAAGCTTCACCAGCAGCACCTCGCCGCCTCCCTCGATGACACGTCGCTCGCCGGGAGGAATGGCGAAGCGCGCCGCGTCACCGACATCGAGTACGCCAGCCGGCGTGCGCACCTGCCCGGCCAGCACGTAAAGCACCCAGGTCACGTCGGGTTCGCCGAAGAACAGCATCGAGCCGACGATTGGCCGATGCAGCAGCTGCGCGTCGATGGCGTCGCGCCGCCACATCAGGTTGAAATCGACCGTCGGGCCATCCACGAGCAGGGCCGTCAGCGGCCGCTCACCGGAGAAGCGCAGCCGACCGTGCGGCGGTACCAGGCGATGCATCTGGCCATCGGCGAAGTGCAGTTCCATGCCCTGCCCCGAGATCAGGACGATCTCGCGCTCGCAGCCGGGGAAGGGTGAAAACGGACCGTCGCAGCCCACTTCCGCCACCGAGATCCGCCAGTCCCACGCGCCGTCCGCCGGGAATCGCAGGATCTCGCGCGTCCAGCCGCCGCCGTTCTTCCAGCGCTCGCGACGATGGGTGGTAGCGGGGAGCAGTTCGATCATGCGGGGGCCGACATCGGAACACAGGTCCCCGCCAGTCTGGCCCGCCCCTCGCCATGCGGGAAGGGGCGGAAGAAAAAGGCCCGGCCGCCCATTCCATGGGCGACACCGGGCAGCGTCCTTGCCGGTCACGCCGCCGTCCGGGGCAGCGCTCCCTGGTTCATCCTTGCGCCCCTCCGTGGGCGACGCGCTCGTCCTTGAGACCGTGCCTCAACGCACCCGGGGGGCTGGTGCGGTGGGGCGCGGGGCGCTCGTTGCCGCGCGGGCCGTCCCCGGCGCCGCGGCTGGTGCACCACCCACCATGATCCGCGCGCGATTCAGCTCAAGCGTGGCCGGGCCGATGCCCTTCACGTTGACGAGCTGGTCGATCGAGCGGAACGGGCCGTGCACGCGGCGGTGCTCGACGATGGCCGCGGCTTTCGCCGGGCCGACGCCGTCCATCACGCGATCCAGCGTGGCGGCATCGGCGGTGTTGATGTTGATGCGCTCGTTGGCTTGGGCCGCACCGGCGAAGGCCAGGGCCAACAGCAGCGCGGCGAAAGTCTTGCTCAGGAAGTTCATTGGGGGGCTCCGTGTCCGTCATCCTTGGGGCCGCGGCGGGGTTCGTGCCGCGGTGGAGACAGCATCGCGATCCGACGTCCGGCAGGTTATCGACCGAGCGCCCGACGTCGGCTAGGAGTTTCACGCGACGTCTTGTAGGAATTTTCCTACCCCCGATCCGCGCGCCGACTACAATCGAGGACACGCCATTCACGCCGGCCCGTAGCGGCCGCCACGGAGCCCGCCATGGACCACGCCCGCACCCAGTCTTTCGTCGGCCAGATGTGGGACGACGACATCGTCCCGCGCCTCGTCGAGTACATCCGCATCCCCAACAAGTCGCCGATGTTCGACGCCGACTGGGTGAAGCACGGCTACATGGAAGACGCCACCCAGCTGCTCGCCAACTGGGCGAAGCGCCAGCCGGTGAAGGGTATGACGGTCGAGATCGTGCGCCTCGAGGGCCGCACGCCGCTGATTTTCATCGAGGTCCCGGGCACCGACGGCGGTGGCGCGGACGGCGACACGGTCCTGCTCTACGGCCACCTCGACAAGCAGCCGGAGATGACCGGCTGGGACCCGGACCTCGGCCCCTGGGTGCCGGTGATCAAGGGCGACAAGCTGTTCGGCCGCGGCGGCGCCGATGACGGCTACGCGCTATTCGGCTCGCTGGCCGCCATCCAGGCCCTGCAGGACCAGGGCAAGCCGCATTGCCGCGCGGTGATCCTCATCGAAGCCTGCGAGGAGTCCGGCAGCTACGACCTGCCCTTCTACGTCGACCATCTCGCCGCGCGCATCGGCAAGCCTTCGCTGGTGGTCTGCCTCGACTCCGGCTGTGGCAACTACGACCAGCTCTGGTGCACCACCTCGCTGCGTGGCCTCGCCGGCGGCAACCTGCGCGTCGACGTGCTGGACGAAGGCGTGCACTCGGGCGACGCCAGCGGCATCGTGCCTTCATCGTTCCGCGTGCTGCGCCAGCTTCTGGCCCGCATCGAAGACATCGAGACCGGCCGCGTCACGCTGGACGCCCTGCACGTTGCGATCCCGCCGGAACGCATCGAGCAGGCGAAGAAGGCCGCCGCAGTCCTCGGCGACGAGGTGTACAGCAAGTTCCCCTTCGTGAAGGGCATGCAGCCCGCGCTCGACGACCTCGCCGAGCTGGTGCTCAACCGCACCTGGCGCCCGGCGCTGTCGGTCACCGGCCAGGAGGGCTGGCCCTCGCTGTCGAACGCCGGCAACGTGCTGCGCCCCTTCACCGCGGTGAAGCTGTCGATGCGCATCCCACCCACCGCCGACGGCAAGACCGCGGGGCACGCGCTGCGCGACGCGCTCATCAAGAACCCGCCCTACGGCGCGAAGGTGAATTTCGAGCTGGAGAAGAGCAGCACCGGCTGGAACGCCCCGGCGATGAGCCCGTGGCTGTCGCACGCCATCGACCATGCGTCGCAGCACGCCTTCGGCGCGCCGGCGATGTACATGGGCGAGGGCGGCACCATCCCCTTCATGGGCATGCTCGGCGAGAAGTTCCCGGGTGCGCAGTTCATGATCACCGGCGTGCTGGGCCCGCACAGCAATGCGCACGGCCCGAACGAGTTCCTGCACATCCCCACCGGCAAGCGCGTGACGCAGGCGGTGGCGCAGGTGATCGCCGAGCACTACGAGGCCTCGCAGAAGGGCCTGACGCGCGGGGTCGGCGTGGCAGCGGGCGGCGCGGAATTCGGCGACCACGGCTGCTGCTGATCTCAAGGGAGAACGTTCGATGGACCTCGCTTTCCTCGGCTACGGCTGGGTGCAGATCCTGCTGCTGGGCTTCGTCGCTGGGCTGCTGGCGCGCTGGATCTTCCCGGGCAAGCAGAAGCTCGGCCTGATCCTCACCACCCTGCTCGGGATGGCCGGCGCGATCTGCGCCTCGTGGGTGCTGGACACCTTCGACATCACCGTCGGCGGGCGCTGGATGCGCTTCGCCGCCGCGGTGGGCGGCGCGGTGGCGCTGCTCGCGCTGGTCAAGGCACTGAAGGGCAAGTGAGGCGATGACGAACACCGGAACGGCCGCGACGGCCGACGACGCCGCACGCGCCGACGACCGCCTCGCGTTCGCCCGTATGGCGCTGGGCGATCACGGCGCAACGCTGGAGCGCGCGTCGATGGACGCCGGCTTCCGCAGCTACTGGCGCTCGAGCGGCACGCCCACGCGCATCCTCATGGACGCGCCGCCCGGCAAGGAGGATGTGCGTCCCTGGCTCGCTATCCGCGACCTGCTCGAACACGGCGGCGTGCGCGTGCCGCGCGTTCTGGCCCGCGAGGTCGAGGCCGGTTTCCTGCTACTGGAAGACCTCGGCGCGCAGACCCTGCTGCAGGTCATCGACGAATCGAACGCGACCGACTGGTTCGACGCCGCGCTCGACCAGCTGCTGCCGCTGCAGACCATCGCGCCGCCCGCCGGCTTCCCGCGCTACGACGAGGCCCTGCTGACCCGCGAGCTGAAGCTGTTCGACGACTGGCTCCTGGGCACTCATCTCGGCCACCCGCTCGACTGCGCGCTGACCGACCCGCTGGAGCTGGTCTACCGCCGGCTGATGGACGCGATCCTCGCGCAGCCCACCGTGCTGGTGCATCGCGACTTCATGCCGCGCAACCTGATGCCGCTTCGCGACGGCGGACTCGCCGTGCTGGACTTCCAGGACGCCGTGGTCGGGCCGATCAGCTACGACGTGCTCTCGCTGTTCAAGGACGCCTTCCACGGCTGGCCGCAGGACCTCGTGGACTGGGGCGTGGCGCGCTACCACGAGCGCGCGACCGCTGCCGGCCTGCCGGTGCCGAATCTGGCCGACTTCCGCCGCGATGTGGATCTGACCGGCGTGCAGCGGCACCTGAAGGTGCTCGGCATCTTCGCGCGATTGAACCACCGCGACGGCAAGCCGAAGTACCTCGCCGACGCGCCGCGATTCGTGCGTTACCTGCTCGACGTGATCCCGAAGCACCGGATGCTGCAGCCCTTGCAGGCGGTGATCGAGGAGCGCGTGCTCCCACAGGTCGGCGCGCTGCCGCCCCGCTGAGCCCGCCGCCCGCATGAGCGACCGCCCGACGCACGCCCTCGTCTTCGCCGCCGGCAAGGGCGAGCGCATGCGTCCGCTCACCGAGACCACGCCGAAGCCCCTGCTCATGGCCGGCGGCAAGTCGCTGATCGCCTGGCATCTCGAAAAGCTCGCCGCGCTCGGCGTCCGCGACGTCGTGATCAACACGAGTTGGCTGGCCGACTGCTTCGCGCCAGCGCTCGGTGACGGCGCGGCCTGGGGCTTGCGACTGCACTTCGTGCACGAAGGCCCGGAACCACTGGAAACGGGCGGTGGCATGCTCAACGCCCTGCCGCTGCTGGGCGAGCCCCCCTTCCTCGCCATCGCCGCGGACGTGTGGACGGATTTCGACTTCGCCACGCTGCCTCGCGAACCCGAAGGCCTTGCGCACCTCGTGATGGTGGCGAACCCGGAGCATCACGGCCGCGGCGATTTTGCCCTCGGCAACGACGGGCGCCTGCAGCTCGCGACCGCCGGGGCCGAGGCGCTCACCTTCTCCGGCATCGGCCTGTACCGCCGCGAGTTCCTCGATGGCTGGCGCGGGATCGTCGGCGACGCACCCGGCGCCAACGAAACGCCGCCGCGATTCAAGCTGCGCCCGCTGTTCGATGCGGCTATTGCCAACGGCGTGATCACCGGCCAACGCCACGACGGCCGATGGACGGATGTGGGCACGCCCGAGCGGCTGGCGGCCCTCGACGCCGCCCTGCGCTGAGGTTCAACCCGCCGGAGCGTCGCGCTCCGTGGGACGGCGCCGAAAAGGCGGCGACGCGGCGAACGGATCAACCGCTTCGCGCTGGGCCGCCGCGGCCTGCGCCCACCACGCCAGCTGCGAGAGACCCCGCGCCGCGTAACTTGCCCAGCGGCCGGCGTCTTCGCCCGCGGCAGGCCGTCCGTCGGCGTCGAACACGCGATCCGCGTGCGGGTAATGCAGCATCGCCGAGACCGGAACGCAGCCCAGTTCCGAGAGGAACGTGCGCAGCCCGACCGCGGCCCGCGTACCACCCCATTGGCCGGACGAATACGTCGCGATCAGACTGGGTTTGAAGGCGAACGCCGAGCTCGGGAACGCGTTCAGCAAATCGGTAAGGGCCGGGCTCGGCGAGTGGTTGTACTCCGGACTGACCATCACGTAGGCGTCGGCGGCACGGATGCGTGCGTGCAGTTCCGCCATCGCCGGCGGAACCTCGGACGCCGGCCGCGTGAACACCGGGCGGAACACCGGCTCGATCGGCAGCGCCAGCGGATCGACGAGCTCGACTTGGAAGGACGTCGACGCTTCAGCGACGAGATGGCGGGCGACGCGTTCGCCGAGTCGCGGCGGACTCGGTGGGGACGACGCCCGGCGCGAACCGAGGAAGACGAGGACGTTCATGGGGCCTCCCTTGCATCGCGGCCGGAGCGCCGCGGGATGGTCAATCGAGATCGAGCGCTTGGCGCACGAAGGGCACCGTCAGCCGGCGCTGTGCGGCGAGCGCTGCACGATCGAGCCGATCCAGCAGCGCAGTGAGAGATTTCAGGTCGCGCTCGACGCGACGGAACAGCCAGTCGAGCACGGCGTCGTCGAGCTCGAGACCGCGGCGTGCGGCGCGGCGACGCAGCGCCTCGCGGCGGCCGGCGTCATCCAACACATCGAGCGACACCCTCAGGCCCTGCCCGAGGCGCGAGCGCAGGTCCGGCAGCGCCCAGGCGGCGGCGCTAGCCGGCAGGCGCGATGCGTAGAGCAGCGTTCGTCCCGCGTCACGCAGGCGGTTGTGCAGGTGGAACAGGGCTTCGCAGTCCTCGCGTGAAGCGGAAACAGCCTCGATGCCGTCGAGCGCCACGAGGTCGTTCGCGTCGAGGCCCTCGAGCATCGTGCCGAGCGCGCCAGCAAAGGCCGGCACCGGCAGGTAGCGTGCGCGACGTCCGGCCTCGTGCGCCTCGCGACACGCGGCCAACAGCAGATGGCTCTTGCCGCTCCCCTCGACGCCTTCGACGAACAGGCCGGCATCAATCGACGCATCGACGCGTTCGCCCGTCGCAGCGGCACGCAGAACCTCGACGGCCCAGTCGTGGCCGACGAACAATTCGAAGCGCTGGTCCGGCCCCACCGGCAGCGCCAGCGGCAGCTGGGCACTCATGCAGGCGGCGTGTCGCGGGCCTCGTCGGCAGGCGGGCCTTCGCGCTCGCCTTCCAGCACGCCGTCGCCGTCGCGGTCTTCGCGATACAGAACGCTCTGCGTGTAGCGCTCATGCGCGTAGCGCAGCAGCACCATGAACACCGCGGCCGCGGGCAACGCCAACAGGATGCCGAGGAAGCCGAAGAGCTGGCCGCCCGCCATGATCGCGAACACCACCGCCACCGGATGCAGGCCGATGCGGTCGCCCACCAGCCACGGCGTCAGCACGAAGCCCTCGATGAGTTGGCCACCGCTGAACACCGCGCACACCAGGACGAGGTGGAAAAGATCGCCGTGCTCGACGAGGGTGGCGATGACCGCCGCGACGAGGCCGATGGCGGTACCGAGGTAGGGCACGAAGCTGAGCAGGCCGGCGATCATGCCGATCAGGAAGCCGAGGTCGAGGCCGATGAGGCTCAAGCCCACGCCGTAGATCAGGCCCAGCGCGATCATCACGCTAACCTGGCCACGCAGGAAACCACCAAGCACATCATCCGATTCGCGGGCCAGGCGTACGACCGTGGGCTCCAGCGGGCGCGGGATCAGCCCGTGCACCGCGTCGATCATCCCGCGCCAGTCGCGCATGAAATAGAACGTGACCAGCGGGATCAGCAGCAGGTTGGCGACCAGCGCGAGGAAGGCGAGTCCGGATTTCGACAGGCCCCCGATCACGTTCGCTGCGACGCCGCCGGCCTGTTGCCAGTGTTCCTTCAACAAGTTGCCGAGTTCCGCCGGATCGACGTAGGCGGCGATCGACACGCTGAAGCGGGCCTCCACCCAGGGAATCGCCGTTCCGGTGATCCACACGCCGAGCTTCGGGCCCCACTCGCCCGCCTGCTCGATCTGCGTCTTCAGCATCGGCACCAGCAGCAGCACGACGAGCACCAACAGCAGGCTCATCATCAGGAACACGAGGGTGACCGCCGTTCCGCGCGAGCGCCCGCGCTGCTCGATGCGAGAGACCAGCGGGTCGGCCATCCACGCCAACAGCGCCGCGACGGCGAAGGGCGTCAACACGGGGCCCAGCAGCCAGAGCAGCAGGCCGAGCACGACGAAGCCGCCCAGCCACAGCCAGGGGCGCAACCAGAGCAGCGGGGCAGTCATCGGGCGGTCCTTGGCATCGGGTCAGCGCGCCACGCGGTAGCGCACCAGCGCGGGCAGGGTCGCATCGGTGGCGGAGGCGGTGGTCTCCGGCACGAGGCGCCCGGAACCTCCCAGCATCGCCTCGAAACGCGCACGGTCGACGGCGAGGTCGAGTCGGACGCGCATCGCATCGGGGCGGGCTTCGATCACATCGAAACCGCGCAGCACCGGCAGGGACTGCAAGTAGGCGGCGAGGTCGAGCCACGCGGACTGGCTGTCGATGCCGAGGATTTCCGCCTCCAGCACTTCGGCCTTGCCGGCCTCGACGCGCTTCGCCTGCCGCGCCGCCAGTGTGTCGGCCGCGCGGTCCGCACCCGCGGCGATGGCCCGCTGCGGACTGGGATCGGTGACGCTCCAGCGCGCCAGTTCCTCGGCACCGTCGGCCAGCAGCCATTCGCTGGTCCAGCCTGCGGCACCGGCGCGGGCCACCTTGCCGAGCAGCTGCACGCGGGCGCCATAGCGGCTGGACAGCACGCCGACCGCGGCGGCATCGAGGGCCCAGATGCTGCCGGAGGCCGGTTGCTCCACGGCGGTACCGCCGGGCAGCAGGAAGCGCAGGCCGCGCTCCAGACCGCGCTGCGCCAGCGGCTTCACCACGTTGATCTGTTGCGCCGAAACGAGGCGCGGGCCGGCGCCGCCGCCATCGTCGACCGCCAGCCAAAGCATCGGCTTCGGCCGCTCGCCGGCCCACAGCGGCAGGCCCGCCGCGACCACCAGCGCATCGACGGCGTCGGGATCGAAGCTTGCCGCCAGCACTTGGCGCTGGACCGGCACGCCACCGGCCAATTCCTCGACATCGCGGTACTCGGTGCCCACGACCATGGATTCGGCGACGCGCAGCGCCCGCTGCGCCACGGAGTCGTTCGGCGCCGCCACCTGCCCGCTCACCCGAACCAGCACCTGGGCCAGCGCGCGGCCGAGTGCGGCGTCACGCTCGCGGCTCTCCTGCGAGGTCACCGGCACTTCGGCGGTGTACCACTCGAGCTCCCGCGAGGGCGCCGCAGCGGGTTCCGCCGCAGCGGGGCCCGCGACGGGCGCTTCGCCGGCGGCCTGCGCCTGCGCGTGGGCCGAGGGCATCGCGCCCCCGAGGAGCAGGCCGGACAGCGCGAGGGCGCGGAGGGATCGGGAGGAAAGCGCGTGCATCGTGGACTCCGAGGGACGCGCCATGGTGCCGCAGGGCGCGCGGAAGCGTCCAACGCGGCAATGGCCGCGGCGGCCCCGGTTCAGCCGCGAGGGGGCCCCGGCGACCGTCGGCCGGAGCCCGGCTGGTAAACTGCGCGCTTCGCTTGATGCCCGAAGGCCCGCCACCCGTGAGCACCCCGACGCCCCTGACCTACCGCGACGCGGGGGTCGACATCGACGCCGGCAACGACCTCGTCGAGCGCATCAAGCCGCTGGTGAAGCGCAGCTTCCGCCCCGAAGTGATGGGCGGGCTCGGCGGCTTCGGCGCCCTGTTCGACCTCTCCGGCAAGTACCGCGAGCCGGTGCTGGTCTCCGGCACCGACGGTGTGGGCACCAAGCTGAAGCTGGCCCAGCAGCTGAACCGCCACGACACCATCGGCATCGACCTCGTGGCCATGTGCGTCAACGACGTGCTGGTGCAGGGTGCCGAGCCGCTGTTCTTCCTCGACTATTTCGCCACGGGCAAGCTGCACATCGACACCGCGGCCGCGGTCATCGGCGGCATCGCCCGTGGCTGCGAGCTCTCGGGCTGCGCGCTGATCGGCGGCGAAACGGCCGAGATGCCCGACATGTACGCGCCCGGCGAATACGACCTCGCCGGCTTCTGCGTCGCCGCGGTGGAGAAGAGCGAGCTGCGCGACGGCGGACGTGTGCGCGAAGGCGATGTGCTGCTGGCCCTGCCCTCCTCCGGCCCGCACAGCAATGGCTACTCGCTGATCCGCAAGGTGCTGGCACGCGCCGGCTTCGACGCGGCCAAGGGCGGCCTCGACGTGCAGGTCGGCGGCGTGCCGCTGATCGACGCGCTGATGGCCCCGACCCAGCTCTACGTGAAGCCGATCCTGTCGCTGCTGCAGGCCTTCCCGGGCGCTGATTCGCCGATCCACGGCATGGCGCACATCACCGGCGGCGGCCTCACCGAGAACATCATCCGCGTCATTCCGGATGGCCTCGGCCTCGACATCGACGCCTCGACGATCATCCTGCCGCCGGTGTTCGAGTGGCTGCAGCGCGAAGGCGCCATCGCCGACGCCGAGATGTGGCGCACCTTCAACTGCGGCATCGGCTTCGTGCTGGTGGTGCCGGAAGCGTCGATCCCGGCGCTGTCCGCACCGCTCACCGCCGCAGGCCTGCCGCCGCGCCCGATCGGCCGCGTGGTGAAGAGCGCCGGCGCGTCGGTGCACGAGCGCGTGCGCATCGGCTGAGGGCCGGAGGCATGGGCTCGGCACGCCGCATCGCCATCGCGCTGTCCGCCCTCCTCGCGGCCGCCACTTCCGCCGGAGCCATTGCGCTCTGGCCGCTGGTGCGGAAGGACGATTTCGCCTTCATCCAACACGTGCAGCGCGATGTCGATTTCGGCTGGCTGCTGCTGCAGGCCGCCCTGCCGCTGTTCGCGATGTGCATCATGACCGCGCTGGGCGCGGCCGTGCTGGCGTGGCGTCTCGCGGTACCCCGCCGCGCGCCCTCGCGATGAGCTTGCGCCTCGCGGTCCTCGCCTCGGGGCGCGGCAGCAACTTCGCAGCCCTGCTCCAGGCCTGCGCCGCGGGGCACATCCACGGCAGCGTGGTCGGCGTGTTCTCCGACAAGCCACAGAGCGGCGCCATGGCCCTCGCCGCCGAGGCCGGCGTCCACGCCTGGGCGATGAAGCCGAACACTTTCGAAACGCGCGACGCCTTCGACGCGGCGATGTTCGACGCCATCGACGCGGTTCAGCCCGACCTCATCGTCTGTGCGGGATACATGCGCATCATCGGCGCCGCCGCGATCGCCCGTTTCCCGAACCGCATGATCAACATCCATCCCTCGCTGCTGCCGCGCCACCCGGGCCTGCACACGCACCAGCGCGCGCTGGAGGCCGGCGATGCCGAGCACGGGGCGAGCGTCCACGTGGTGATCCCCGAACTGGACGCCGGCCCGGTGCTGGCCCAGGTGCGCGTGCCGGTGCACGACGGCGATACGGCGGAAACCCTGGCCGCGCGCGTGCTGGCCCGCGAGCATCCGCTGCTCCTCGCCAGCGTCGCTGCCGTCGCCGGCGGCGCGCTGCGGCTCGATGCCGATGCCATCCGCTGGCAGGGCGCCCCGCTGCGCGAACCCCTGCGCCTCGGCGACGACGACCGGCTGCACGCCGCGCCCTGAGCGCGGCGCCCTCGACGACACCACGAAGGACCTCCCCATGCGTTCGATCCTGCTCCGCGGCGCCATGGCGCTATCGCTGGCACTGGCCCTCCCGGCGACGGCCGCGCCGGTGGCCCCGTTCAGCGCGACCTACGAGGTCCGTCGCAACGGCGATGTGCTCGGCGAAGCGACGCTGCGCCTCGCACGCGACGGCAACGACTGGCGCTTCACCAGCGAGACGCGGGGCACGCAGGGGCTGGCCAAGATCGCCGGCGTGCGCATCGACGAATCGAGCCGCTTCCGCTACGTCGATGGCCGCCCGGAAACGCTCGACTACCGCTACGCGCAGAAGACCAGCTTCAACTCGCGCGAGCGCAGCGCCGTCGTCGATGCCGCCGCGGGCCGCATCACCCTGCGCAACCGCGACGAACGCCAGGAGGCCCCCTATGTGCGCGGCATCCTCGATCGGCAGCTGCTCACCGTGGCGCTGATGCAGTCCGTCGCCGGCGGGAAACGCGGTGCACAGGCCCTGCAGGTGGCCGGCCGCAACGCGGTGGAAGCGCAGACCTGGTGGATCGGCGAGGCCGAAGCGGTGCCGATGGGCGCGGCCTCCGAACAGGGCCTGCGCATCGAGCGGCGACGCGACGACGCCAGCGGCCGCACCACGGTGCTGTGGCTCGACCGCGACGACGGCCATCTGCCCTTGCGCATCGAACAGCGCGAGGACGACGGCGATACGGTCGAGATGCGGCTGCTGCGCCGCGGCTGATGCCAGCGGCGGTCGCGCCGCGACGGCCGATCAGGCCCCGAGGGTCCGCCAACCGGCCTCGACCAGCGACCACGCCGTGGGCCAGAGGTGGAACAGCGCCCAAGCCTTCATCGCCATCGCTACGAACACTTCGTACAGGACGATGAAGTAACCGACCGTCACGGCCAGCCAGAACAGCGCGAACAGGAACATCAGGCCGTCGTCGGCCATCAACGCCAAGGCGGCGCAAATGATGGCGAGCGCCGGCAGCAGGTTGTTCAGCGGGATGCCGCCGACGGGAATCGCCAGCAGCAGCGCCGCGACCACGACCAGCGAGCCGGCGATGCGATGGCCGCGACGGCCTTCGGTCCAATGCCCGAGTCGCGGGCGAACGAGTTTCGACGCCCAGCCCAGCACCTTGCGCGCAGCGGCGGCGAGCTGGCGCCACTGGTTCGCGTCGAGCTGCGCTTGCGAGAGTGACTCGGGCAGCCACGGGCGCGCATCACCGCGCGCCAGCTGCCAGCCGATACCGGCGAGCGCGAGCCCGCCGATGGTGCCCAAGGGGCCGAGCGAGATCGGCTGCAGGAAGGGCAGGCACAGCACAACGAGGGTGAAGCCGAAGGCCGAGGCACCGCCCGCACCCAGCACTTCGCCGACGCGCGGCGGTACCGGGGCGTTGGCCGCGGCGTCGAGGGCCGCGAGGATGTCCTCGCCAACGCGCTGCACGCGATCAGCCCGGCAAGCGGCGGATGCGCGCGCCGAGGCCGCCCAGCTTCTCTTCGATGTTCTCGTAGCCGCGATCGATGTGGTAGACGCGGTCGACGGTGGTTTCGCCTTCGGCGACCAGGCCCGCCAGCACCAGCGACGCCGAGGCGCGCAGGTCGGTGGCCATGATCGGGGCGCCGGTCATCTTCGGCACGCCGCGGATGATCGCCGTGTTGCCCTCGATGCGGACGTCCGCGCCGAGGCGCGTCAGTTCGTTCAAGTGCATGAAGCGGTTCTCGAAGATCGTCTCGGTGATCACGCCCACGCCCTCGGCGATGGTGTTCATCGCCGCGAACTGCGCCTGCATGTCGGTCGGGAAGGCCGGGTACGGCGCGGTGGTGAGGCTGACCGCCTTCGGGCGGTTGCCGCGCATGTCCACCTCGATGAAGTCATCGCCCGTGTTGACGTGCGCACCGGCCTCTTCGAGCTTCTGCAGCACCGAATCCATGATGTCGGCGCGGGTCTTCTTGGCCATCACGCGGCCACCGGTCATCGCGCCGGCCACGAGGAAGGTGCCCGTCTCGATGCGGTCGGGCAGCACGTCGTAGTGGCCGCCGTGCAGGCGGTCGACGCCGTGGATGATGATCTTGTTGCTGCCAGCGCCTTCGATCCGCGCACCCATGGCGATCAGGCAGTTCGCGAGGTCGACGACCTCGGGCTCCTGCGCGCAGTTCTCGAGCACCGTGGTGCCCTCGGCCAGCGTGGCGGCCATCAGCACGTTCTCGGTGCCGGTCACGGTGACCATGTCGAACACGAAGCGCGCGCCCTTCAGGCGCTTGGCCGTGGCCTTGATGAAGCCGCCCTCGACAAGCACATCGGCGCCCAGCGCCTGCAGGCCGCGGATGTGCTGGTCGACCGGGCGCGAGCCGATGGCGCAGCCGCCCGGCAGCGCGACCTGCGCATGGCCGAAGCGGGCCAGCAGCGGGCCGAGCACGAGGATCGAGGCACGCATGGTCTTCACCAGCTCGTACGGCGCGATGGTGCTGGTGACGTGGCGCGGGTCGGCGGTGATGGTGAGCTTCTCGTCGACGATCAGCTGCACGCCGAGCTCGCCCAGCAGTTCCATCGTCGTGGTGACGTCGTGCAGGTGCGGGACGTTGCCGATCTCGACGGCGTTGTCGGCCAGCAGGGTGGCGCAGAGGATCGGGAGGACGGCGTTCTTGGCGCCGGAAATCTGCACTTCGCCGTTCAGCGCTTCGCCGCCGGCAATCACGATCTTGGCCATGTCAGTTCCGGTCGGCTTCGTCAGGGGTGAGGGTACGGAGGGCCAGGGCGTGGATCTCGCCGCCCATGCGCTCGCCGAGCGTCGCGTAGACCATGCGATGGCGGGCCAACGGCAGCTTGCCGGCGAAGGCCGGGCTGACGACCGTGGCTTCGAAGTGCACGCCGTCGGCGCCCTCGACGTGGACCCGGGCGCCGGGCAGGCCAGCTTCGATCAGCTGGCGCACGAAATCTGCATTCATGGAGGAGGCGAAGAGGGCCGAAGGCCCTGCCGTAAACTAGGAGGCTCATTGTACTCCCCGAAGGCTTCCCATGAGTGCCCCAGCGGCCGCCGCCGCCCCGGAAATGCCCGATTTCGCCCGCACCGGCCGGCGCGTGATCGGCGAGGAAGCCACCGCACTCGCCGCGCTCGCCAGCCGCCTCGACGGCGCCTTCAGCGCGGCCTGCGCACGGGTACTGGCCTGCCACGGCCGCATCGTCTGCACCGGCATGGGCAAGTCGGGCCATATCGCCAGGAAGATCGCCGCCACCCTCGCTTCCACCGGAACCCCGGCCTTCTTCATGCATCCGGGCGAAGCCAGCCATGGCGACCTCGGCATGGTCACCGAGCGCGACGTCGTTCTGGCGCTGTCGTATTCGGGCGAAAGCGACGAGATCCTGATGATCGCCCCGGCGCTGAAACGCATGGGCGTGCCGCTGATCGCCATGACCGGGCGCCCCGGCTCGTCGATGGCCCAGCTGGCCGACGTGCACTTGGACGTCTCGGTGCCCTCCGAGGCCTGCCCGCATAACCTCGCCCCGACCACCAGCACCACGGCATCGCTGGCCCTCGGCGACGCGCTCGCGGTGGCGGTGCTCGAGGCTCGCGGCTTCACGCCGGAGGACTTCGCCCGCTCGCACCCGGCCGGCGCGCTGGGCCGCCGCCTGCTGCTGACCATCCGCGACGTCATGCACGCCGGCGACGATGTGCCGCGCGTCGCCGCGGAGGCATCCATCGCGCAAGCGCTGGTGGTGATGAGCCGCGGCCGTCTCGGCATGACGGCCGTCGTCGATGCGGAAGACCGGCTCGTCGGCGTGTTCACCGACGGCGACCTGCGTCGCGCGCTCGACAACCCGACGCTGGACGTGCGCGGCGACGCCGTGGCGAAGGTGATGGGCCGTTCGCCCAAGACCATCGCCCCGGACGCGCTGGCCAGCGCCGCCGTCCATGCGATGGAGGAGCACAAGGTCAACGCGCTGGTGGTCGTCGACGCCGAGCGTCGCGTCGTCGGTGCACTGAACTTCATCGACCTGCTCAACGCGCGGGTGGTCTGAGCCATGGCCTACGCCCACCTCGCCGACTACCCCGCCGACATCCGCGAACGCGCGGCGCGGGTGCGCCTCGCCTGCTTTGATGTCGACGGCACCCTGACCGACGGCCGCCTGTGGCTCGACGCCGAGGGCCGCGAGCTCAAGGCCTTCGACATCCATGACGGCATGGGCCTGCGCCTGCTCGAAGAGCACGGCGTGCAGGTCGCGCTGGCCACGGCACGCCACAGCGCCGTCGCGGAAGCGCGCGGGCGCGAGTTGCGCCTCACCGAGGTGCACATCGGCGTCAAGGACAAGCGCGCCCTGCTCGAATCGCTTTGCGCGAAGTACGGCCACACCCCGGCCGAGGCCGCGATGATGGGCGACGACCTCGTCGACCTGGGCGCGATGGGCATCGCCGGCCTCGCCGTCGCGCCCGCGAACGCTCACGCTTGGGTGAAGGAGCGCGTGCATTGGCGCACCCGCGCGGGCGGTGGCCAGGGCGCCGCCCGCGAGCTCTGCGACCTGATCCTCGGCGCGCAGGGCAAGGCCGAGGCCGTGCTGGCGAGCTTCCTGCGATGAGCCGCGTCTGGCTGGGCGTGCTGCTCGCGATCGGCGCGGCCGCCACCGGCGCCGCGCTGTGGTGGCTGCGCGAGACACCGGCCCCGCCCGCCATCGACAGCCGTGCCGATTACCGGCTCGAAGGCTTCGAGATGACGGGCCTGCGGAAGGACGGCAGCGAAGGCTTCACCGTCGCGGGGCCGCTGCTCGAGCGCGACCAGGACGCGGAGGTCACGACGCTGACCGAGCCGCGCTTCGGCTTCCCGGGCGAAACCCCCGGGCAACGCTGGGACGCCCGCTCGGCTACGGCGTGGATCGGCCCCGACAACGACGAAGTCCGGCTGGAAGGCGGCGTGGAGATGCTGGCGCCCCCGGAGGCCGACGGACGCCAGGCGCGATTCAGCACCGACCACCTGAGCGTGTTCACTGAATCGGAGCGGGTGCGCACCGACGCCGCGGTGACCGTCACGCAAGGCCGCTCTATACTTCAGGCGACCGGCCTCGACGTGGACATGCAGGCCAAAACCTACGAGCTCCTCGCCGATGTCGATGCGACGTTCTATCCCGAGCCTTCTGGTCGTCCTGCTGCCCCTGCTGACGGCCCCCGCCCTTGAGGCGCGCAAGAACGACCGCGAACAACCGATGGGCGTGCGCTCCGACCGCCAGACTGGCGGCCTCGGCGACGACGACAGCATCGTCATGAGCGGCAGCGTCGAGATCACCCAGGGCTCGCTGCAGGTGAATGCCGCGACGGCCACGGTGGAACGGCGCGGCGGCGACGTGCAACGCATCGTCCTCGAGGGCAGCCCGGTGCGGATCCGCCAGGAGAACGACCGCGGCGAAGTCGTCGATGCGCAGGCGGCGCGCGTCACCTACGCGCCCGACGACGAGATCATGCTTCTGGCCGGCGGCGCCCGCGTGGCGCAGGCGCGCGGCGACCTCCAGGCCGAGACCATCCGCTACAACCTCGACACCGGCAGCATCGACAGCGGCGGCGACGGCAACCGGGTGCAGATGACGATCCAGCCCAAAGTCCGCCCGGCCGGCAACTGATGCTTTCGGCGCGCGCGCTTTCCAAACGCTACAAGAAGCGCGAAGTCGTCAAGGATTTCGGCTTCGACCTGCATCCCGGCGAGGTCGTCGGCCTGCTCGGCCCCAACGGCGCCGGCAAGACCACCTGCTTCTACATGGTCGTCGGCCTCGTGCCGAGCGACGGCGGGGAGATCCTGCTCGACGGCCAGGACATCAGCAGCCTCGCCATGCACCAGCGCGCGCGCCGCGGCGTGGGCTACCTGCCGCAGGAAGCCAGCGTGTTCCGCAGCCTGTCGGCCGCCGACAACGTGCGCGCCGCGCTCGAACTGCGCGAAGACCTCTCGCCCGCGCAGCGCGAGGCGGAGCTCGGCCACCTGCTCGACGAACTGCACATCGGCCATGTCGCCGAACAGCTGGGCGAGAGCCTCTCGGGCGGCGAACGCCGACGCATCGAGATCGCCCGCGCCCTGGCCGCGAACCCGCGCTACATGCTGCTGGACGAGCCCTTCGCCGGCGTCGATCCGATCTCCGTCGGCGAGATCCAGGGGATCATCCGGCACCTCAAGCACCGCGGGATCGGCGTGCTGATCACCGACCACAACGTCCGCGAGACGCTCGGCATCTGCGACCGCGCCTACATCCTCAATGCCGGCACCGTGCTGGCCCAGGGTTCGCCGAACGACGTGCTGATGAACCCCGACGTCCGCCGCGTGTACCTGGGCTCCAGCTTCACGATGTAAGGCCGCGGCCATGAAGCCCGCCCTGCAGGCCAAGCTCGGCACGGCGCTGGCACTCACGCCGCAGCTGAGGCAGGCCATCCGCCTGCTGCAGCTTTCGCAGATCGAACTCGAGGCCGAACTGCAGGCCGCCGTCGAATCGAACCCCCTGCTCGAACTCGCCGAACCGGGCGACGACGAGGGTGCCGCCGCGACGCTGGACGACAGCCCCGCGAACGAAGCGCCGGAGGATGCGGAGGGCGCCGGCGCCGAGGCGGCCGACGAGGTCGACGAAGCGTTCACCGATGAGGATTGGACGCTCGGCGACGACGATGCCGGCCCGCGCCAGCGCGATGACGACGATGGTGAGCGCGAGGACGCCGGCGCCGCACCGGGTCTGCATGAACACCTTCGCTGGCAGCTCCGGATGAGCGTGCACTCCGCCCGCGACGAAGCCATCGGCGAAGCCGTGATCGATGCGCTGGACGACGACGGCTACCTGCGCGAGCCGCTGGAGGCCTTGCCCGCCGCCCTGCCCGCCGCGCTCGACGTCACCTTGGACGACGTGCGGGCGCTGCTGCGCCTCGTGCAGCAGTTCGATCCGATCGGCTGCGGTGCGCGTGACCTCGCCGAGTGCCTGGGCCTGCAGCTCGCCGCGTTGTCCGTCGACACGCCGGGACTGGCCCTCGCGCAGCGGCTGGTGGCGGCGCACCTCGACGCCATCGCCCGGCAGCGCCCGGACCGGCTGGCCGCCGATCTCGGCGTCGACACCACCGCGCTCGTCGAAGCCATCGCGCTCGTGAAGGCGCTCGACCCGAAGCCCGGCGCCCGCTTCGACGGTGCGCCGGCCGAATACGTGCAGCCGGATGCGATCGCGCTGAAGCAGCGCGGCGTCTGGCGCGTCCGCATGGCCCGCGGTGGTGGCGGGCTCCGGCTGAACTCGCACTACCAAGGCCTGATCGGGCGCTGCAGTCGCGACGACGACGCCTACCTTCGCGGCCAGCTCCAGGAAGCACGGTGGCTCATCAAAGCCCTGGAGAACCGCGGCGAAACCCTGCAGCGGGTGGCCGAGGCCATCGTCCGCACGCAGAGCGCCTTCCTCGACCACGGCCTCGAAGCGATGCGGCCACTCACCCTGCGCGACGTCGCCGAGCAGCTCGATCTCCACGAATCGACGATCTCGCGCGCCACGACGCGCAAGTACCTGCGCACCCCCCGCGGCACCTTCGAGTTCAAGTTCTTCTTCAGCGCCGGGCTGGCCACCGAGCACGGGGGCGCGGCCTCGTCCACCGCCGTGCAGGCCATGATCCGCAAGATGATCGAGGCCGAACCCGCCGGGAAACCGCTTTCGGATCAAGCGCTTGCCGATGCACTGAAGGCCGAGGGCATCGCCGTGGCGCGGCGCACCGTGGCGAAATACCGAGAAGGGCTGGGCCTCCCGCCCTCCTCCGAGCGCGGGCAACGCTGACATCGAAATTTGACGTGGTTCCCCTTCGCCCCCTCCCCCGAGGGGCGTATGCTGCCTCCTAGTGAAGGTTTGTTTGTCCCAGCAAGGAGAACGCGCCCATGCGCCTTGAAGTGAGCGGCCACCAGATCGACATCACCCCGGCCCTGAAGGACTTCGTGACGGCGAAGCTCGAGCGGATCTCCCGCCATTTCGACCACCATCTCGACGTGCGCGTCCTGCTTTCCGTCGACAAGCTCCAGCACAAGGCCGAAGCCACGTTCACCCCCCGCGGCAAGGCGCTGCACGCCGAAGCCGAGGCCGCCGACATGTATGCCGCCATCGACCTGCTGGTCGACAAGCTCGACCGCATCGTGCTCAAGGAAAAAGAGCGCATCACCGACCACCACCGCGGCGAATCCGCGGTCCGCTCCGGCAGCTTCGGCTGAAGGCATCGCGGCCCCACAAGCCCCATCCCCATGCACCTCCTCGACCTCCTGGCGCCCGCGCGCGTACTCGCGGGCGCCAAGGTTTCTTCCAAGAAACGCCTGCTCGAACAACTGGCCCAGCTGCTTGGCGAAGGCAATGCCGAGCGCGAACGCGCCCTCTTTGACAGCCTCTGCCAGCGCGAGCGCCTCGGCAGCACCGGGCTGGGCCACGGCGTCGCCATTCCGCATGGCCGCAGTCCGGCACTGACGGTCGCGACAGGGGCCTTCATCCGCCTCGCCGAGCCGGTGGATTTCGGTGCCAGCGATGGCCAGCCGGTCGACCTTCTGTTCGCGCTGGCGGTGCCGGAACACTTCACCCAGCAGCATCTCGTGCTGCTCGCCCAGCTCGCCGAGATGTTCGCGGACGAGGGCTTCCGCGCCCGGCTGCGAGCCGCCACCGACAGCGAGGCGCTGTTCCGGCTCGTCGCCGACTGGCGTCCCGGCCACTCCGCGGCGGCCTGAGACGGCCCCGCGCATGCTGCCGCGCCGACTCAGCGCCCGCGAACTCTTCGAACAGCACCGCGACCGGCTCGGGCTGCGCTGGCTGTCCGGCCAGGCCGGCGGCGACCGCGCCCTCGAAGCCGAGGAACACCGCACGCGGCGGCCGTCGCTGGTGGGTTACCTCAACGTCATCCACCCGAACAAGCTGCAGATCCTCGGCCGCGAAGAGCTGCAGTGGCTGGATTCGCTCGACGCCCGGCAGCGTTGGGAAACCCTGCAGAAGATCGTCGACTTCCGGCCGCTCGCGCTGGTGATCACCCGCGACCAGGGCTGCCCCACCGACCTGCGCGACATCGCCGAGGAAACCGGCACGCCGCTGTGGATCTCGCCGCAGGCCGGCCATGAACTGCTCTCGCAACTGCAATACGTGCTGGCGCGCGCGCTGGCGCCGCGCATCACGCTGCACGGCGTGTTCATCGAGATCTATTCCATCGGCGTGCTGATCACCGGCGAGTCCGGGCTCGGCAAGAGCGAACTGGCGCTGGAGCTGATCTCGCGCGGCCATCGCCTCGTCGCCGACGACGCTCCGGAGTTCACCCAGATCGCGCCCGACGTGCTCGACGGCACCTGCCCCGAGCTGCTGCAGGACCTGCTGGAAGTGCGCGGCCTCGGCATCATGAACATCCGCCAGATGTTCGGCGACACCGCGGTGAAGCGGAACAAGTACCTGCGCCTGATCGTCAACCTCGTGCGTCCCGGCGAGGCGGTGGACGTGGAAGGCCTCTCGCGGCTGACCGGCGAGACCGCTGCGCGCCCGGTGTTCGGCCTCGACGTCCCGGTGATCAACCTGCCGGTGGCCGCGGGCCGCAACCTCGCGGTGCTGACCGAAGCCGCCGCCCGCCTGCACATCCTGCGGGCCAAGGGCGACGATCCGGCGGCCGCCTTCCTCGCGCGCCACTCCGCGCTGCTCGACAAGGCCGCGCCATGAGCCGCTCCCTCACCGTCGTTTCGGGGTTGTCGGGGGCCGGCAAGTCCGTCGCCCTGCGGACGCTCGAGGACCTCGGCTATTACTGCGTCGACAACCTGCCGGCCGACCTGCTGCCCGGCTTCGTCGACAGCGTCGGCACCAGCGAGACGCACCAGAAGCTCGCGGTCGGTATCGACGTGCGCAACCACCACGCCGACCTGGGCAGCATCGGGCAATGGCTCTCGGCGGTCGGCGAACGCGGCTACCAGCACCGTCTGGTGTTCTTCGACGCGGCCGACGCAACGCTGGTGAAGCGCTATTCCGACACCCGCCGGCGCCATCCGCTGTCGCAGCTCGGCCTGGCCCTGCCCGACGCCATCGCGCTGGAGCGCCAGGTGCTGCGCCCGGTGCGCGCCCTGGCCGACCATGTCTTCGACACCACGGCGCTCAACGTGCACCAGCTGCGCAAGCTCGTGCTCACCGAGCTGGAAGCCGGACGCCGGCCGGGCCTCACCGTGCTGTTCGAGAGCTTCGCCTACAAGCGCGGCCTGCCGGTGGACGCCGATTTCGTCTTCGACACCCGCTGCCTGCCGAACCCGCACTGGGACCCGGCCCTGCGGCCGCTGACCGGCCGCGACGCCCTGATCCAGGCGCACTTCGCCGGCATCGCCGAGGTGCAGGACTACGTCGCCGAGGTCCGGGGCTTCGTCGAGCGCTGGTTGCCGCGCTTCGAATCCGAAACCCGCAGCTACCTCACGATCGCCTTCGGCTGCACCGGCGGCCGGCATCGCTCGGTCTATCTGGCCGAGACGCTGGCGGCGCACTTCCGCGAGCTCGGACGCGACGACGCCCTCACCTACCACCGCGAACTGGAGTGAGCCCGCGGCGTCGGCGCTTGCCGACGCGCCATGGGGGTTTGCTAAGGTTCGATGCATGGCCGTCGGCATCCTCCTCGTCACCCATCCCGGGCTCGGCAACGCCCTGCTCGAAACCGCATCGCGCCTGCTCGGCAAGCTGCCGCTGGAGGCGCGGGCGTTCGAGCTCGAATTCGACGCCGACCTCGCCGTGCAACTTCCGCGCGCCAGCGCGGCGCTGAAGAAGGTGATGGGCGACGACGGCGCCTTGCTGCTCACCGACGTCTATGGCGCCTCACCCGCGCGCTTGGCCCACCAGCTCACGCAGATCGCTTCGCCCTGCCGCCGCGTGGCCGGGCTGTCGCTGCCGATGCTGCTGCGGGTGATGAATTACGGCGACCAGGGCCTCGAGGACCTGGCGCGAACCGCGGCCAACGGCGGCCGCAACGGCGTGGTGCTCGACGATGCTTGAACGGCAGATCCCCGTCATCAACCGCCTCGGCCTGCACGCGCGGGCCTCGGCCAAGCTCGTGCAGTTGCTCGGCGGCTTCAAGGCGCAGGCCACCCTCGTGGGTAGCGGCCGCGAGGTGAACGCGAAATCCATCATGGGCGTGCTGCTGCTCGCGGCGGGACAGGGCAGCACGGTGACGCTGCGCACCGACGGTCCGGACGAAACCGAGGCCATGGCCGCCGCGGAAGCCCTGTTCGCCCGACGCTTCGACGAGGAGAGCTGATGCGGCGCGCGCTGGCCGGCGTCGGGGCGTCGAAGGGCCTTGCCCTCGGCCGCGCCCGCGTCCGCCACCCGCACGTCCTCACGCTCTCCGAGGAAACCATCGCGCCGGAGGCTATCGAAGCCGAGCTGGCCCGCCTCGACGCCGCCATGCAGGCTGCCCGCGACGAACTCGGCGGGCTGCGCGAGAAGCTACACGGCGCGCTGGCGCAGGAGATCGGCGAGTTCCTCGACCTGCACGTGCTGATCCTCGACGACCCGGAGCTTCGCGCCGGCCTGCGCGACCTGATCCAGACCGGGCGCTACTCCGCCGACTACGCGCTGAAGCTGCAGCGCGACCGCCTCGCCGCGGTGTTCGAGGCGATGGACAACGACTACTTCCGCACGCGGCTCGACGACCTCGACCACGTGATCGGCCGCGTGCACGCCGCCCTGCACCGCCGCGCGGACGATGGCCAGCTGGGCCTCGCCGGCGAGATCCTCGTCGCCGACGACATCGCCCCGGCCGAACTCGCCGAACTGTCGCGCCAGCAGCTGCTGGCCGTGGTGACGCGCGCCGGCAGCCCGCTGTCGCACAGCGCGATCATCGCGCGCGGCCTGCACCTGCCCATGGTGGTGGGCTGCGCCGATGCGCTCTCGCACGTCAACGACGGGGATGCCCTGCTGGTCGATGGCCGCGACGGCCTGCTGGTGGTCGAACCCAACGCCGACGACCTCGCCCGCTACCACGTCGCCCGGGCGAAGATCGAGAAGAAGCGCGCCCAGCTCGACCGCCTGAAGCGGGCGCCGACGCGGACGCAGGACGGCATGGACATCGGCCTGTACGCCAACGGCGAACGGCGCGAGGAGATCGCCGAGGCACTGTCGATGGGCGCGGACGGCATCGGCCTCTACCGCACCGAGTTCCTGTTCATGGGCCGCGCGCAGGTGCCCGACGAGGACGAGCAGTTCCACGCCTACCGCGATGCCGTGCTCGGCATGGCCGGCAAGCCGGTGACCCTGCGCACGCTCGACCTCGGTGCCGACAAGGCCGACAACAGCGGCCTCACCCTGCGCAACGAACCGAACCCCGCGCTGGGACTGCGCGGCGTGCGCCTGTCGCTGTCGCGGCCGATGCTGCTCGATGCCCAGCTGCGCGCGATGCTGCGCGCCTCTGCCTTCGGCCCGGTTCGCGTGCTGGTGCCGATGGTCACCGCTCGCGAGGAAATCGAAGCGGTCAAGTTCCGGCTCAATGCGCTGGCCGCGCGGCTGCGCGACGACGGCGTGCCGATCGGTGAACACGTGCGCTTCGGCGTCATGGTCGAGGTGCCCGCCGCGGCACTGACGCTGCTGGACTACGCCGACCTGATCGACTTCGCCGCCGTCGGCACCAACGACCTCGTGCAATACCTGCTGGCCGCCGACCGCACGCACGAAGCACTCGACGGCCTCTACAGCGAGCGCCACCCGGCGGTGCTTCGCCTTCTGCACCAGCTGTTCGCACAGGCGCGCGATGCCAGGCTGCCGATCCACGTCTGCGGCGAACTGGCGGCACGCGCCGAGGATGTGCCGCTGCTGCTGGCGCTTGGCCTGCGGGATTTCAGCGTGCATCCGGGCGCCGTGCTGGAAGTCCGCGAAGCGATCCGCGCCGCAGACGTCGGCAAGCTCAGGCGCCGGGCGGCCTCGCTGCTGCAGTGCCGCGAGCGCGCCGAAGTGGAGCGCTGGCTGGAGCGCGTGCGCGCCCTCTGAGCCGCCGCGTCGGCGCGCGACTCAATCGGCAGGACAGACCAGCGCGGGCACCGGCGTCGCGGCGACCAGCAGCTGCGTGTTGCGGTCGACGAGGAGGATCCACAGACCTTCGTGCGCGTAGGGATCGGTCACGTGCTCCCCGCTCGCCGTGTTGTGGCGGGCGAACAGCTGGCCGTTCGTGCTGCGCAGCAGGAAGTCGAACTTCGGGTCGGTCCAGTCGGTGACGTCCCAGGTGACGCGCGCCGGGAAAGGCTGTGCCGGATCGCAGGCGCCCTCAGCCTGCGGCAAGGCCTCCACCTCGAAGCGCACGCCGTCGAGCGCCATCGGTTCCGTCGGCACGATCTCGCCGGGCGCACAGGCGGCGAGCAACAGGGCGGCGGTGGCGATGGCAGGAATTCGCATGGTCGGCAGCTCCGATCGACGGTGCACCAGCGTGCCGGAGCCTCGATGAACGCCGCAAGCACGCGCGGCGCGCTGTTCGCCCCCGCGCCCAAGGGCCATAATGCGCGCGCCCTGCACGCTCAGGCTCCTCGATGGTCGACGCCGCCCGCCACGAACGCACCGCCCACCAGCTGCGCATGCTGTCGGAGTCCCTCGACAGCGGGCGGCTCGGGCCCGTGCGCCGGTTGGTGAACTCGCTGTCGGCGGCCGAGATCGGCAACCTGCTCGAATCGCTGCCGCCGGCCAAGCGCGACGTGGTCTGGGGCCTCGTCGATCCGGAAGACGACGGCGAAGTGCTGCTGCACGTCGACGACGAGGTCCGCGAGGGCCTGATCGCGGCGATGGACGCCGACGAGCTCGTCGCCGCGGTCGAGGACCTCGACATCGACGACCTCGCCGAGCTGATGGAGGACCTGCCCGACACGGTCATCGACGAGGTGCTGAAGTCGATGGACCGCGAGAACCGCGAGCGCCTCGAACAGGTGCTGTCGTATCCCGAGGACAGCGCCGGGCGCCTGATGAACCCGGACGTGGTGACGGTGCGCGCCGACGTCAGCGTCGACGTGGTGCTGCGCTTCCTGCGCCTGCGCGGCGAACTGCCCGAGAACACCGACCACCTCTACGTCGTCAGCCGCCGCCACCAGTACCTCGGCCGCATCGCGCTGGCCCAGTTGCTCACGCACGAACCAACGACGCCGATCAACACGCTGATGGATGGCGAGCAGCCCGCCATCGCCGTCGACACCCTTTCCGACGAGGTGGCAAGGCAGTTCTCCGACCACGACTGGATCTCGGCGCCGGTGGTGGACGACAACAACGTGCTGCTCGGCCGCATCACCATCGACGACGTCGTCGACATCATCCGCGAGCAGGCCGACTACCAGGTGCTCTCCGCGGCCGGCGTCAGCGAGGACGAGAGCCTGTTCAGCCCGGTGCTGCGCGCCTTCCGCGGCCGCTTCCTGTGGCTGAGCATCAACCTCGGCACCGCCTTCCTGGCCGCCAGCGTCGTGGGCCGCTTCCAGGCCACGCTGGCGGAAGTGGTTGCCCTCGCGGTGCTGATGCCCATCGTCGCGGGCATGGGCGGCAACGCCGGCACGCAGGTGCTGGCCCTGATGGTGCGCGGCCTCGCCCTGGGCCAGGTCTCCGCCGCCAACCTGCGCACGCTGGTCTGGAAGGAGATCCGCATCGCGCTGATGAACGGCGTGCTGCTCGGCCTCGTCGTCGCCACGGTGACGCTGGCGTGGTTCCGCAGCCCGGGCATCGCCGCGGTGATCTTCGCCGCGATGGTGATCAACCTCGGCTTCGCGGCCTGCGCGGGCGTGCTGGTGCCGATGCTGCTGCGCCGCTTCAACGTCGATCCGGCGGTCGGCGGCGGCGTAATCCTCACCACCGTGACCGACGTGATGGGTTTCTTCGCCTTCCTCGGCCTCGCCACCGTCTTCCTGATGCACTGACGATGCGCGCGCCGGGCCGCCTCGCACTGCTGCTCGTCGCCACGGCGACCCTGGCGGGATGCGGCGAAAACGGCCGAGATCCCGCGCCACCTACCCCTGCGGCCACGCCGCACATCCCGCCTACGGCCATCGAGGCGGAACCCACGGGCACGCCAGCGGCGGACACACCGGTCATCCGCAGCCTTCGCCTGTCCGGTTCGGGCTGGCAGTTCGATCTCGATACCGCCACCGTCGGCGATGCCACGCGCATCGACGTGCTGGTGCTCACCGCCACGGTCGGCGCCGCCCCGCAGCGCCTTCGGCTCGACGTGGTCGGCGGCCTCGCCGAGGCCTTCGCCACCGACCTCGACGGCGATTCCGCGCCCGAACTGCTGCTCTGGACGCGCAGCGGCGGGAGCTCGGCCGAAGGGGACGTGCGCGGATGGCGCTTCGACGCCGCCGGTGGCGCCACGGCGATCCAGGCGCCGACCCTCGACGACGAGGCGGCCATCGGATGGCGCGGCCGCGACCAGTTCGGCGTGCAGGGCGATGCCTTGGTCCGCAGCTTCCCGCTGTACCGCGACGACGACGACAACGCGAGCCCAAGCGCGGGCTTCGTCCGCGTGATCCGCTACCGGCTCGATGCCGAAGGCCTGGCCGTCGCGGAGACCACGCTGGAGCCGATGGACGGCACGCCACAGGCGGACGTGCTCGCGCGCTGACGGGCGCTTGCACCGGGCGGCCCGAATCGGGACGCTTGGCTTCCCCGACACCGCCCCCGAAGGACCCCCGACATGCGACGGATCGCCGCGCCCACCGCGCTGATGCTGGCCACTGCCCTGCTTGCCGGCGCGGTTTCGCCATCCAGCGCCGCGCCGACGCCTTCGAGCCACCGCATCGAAGACCTCGTGCAGCAACTGGTGGTCGAACCCCGCATCGGCGACGTGGCGCTGTCACCCGACGGCGCGCACCTCGCGCTGCAGATGGCCCAGGGCGACAAGACGATCATCGTGGTGCTGCGCCGCGCCGACGGCGGCATCGCTGCCCACATGGGCTTCGGCGAGGACACCCATGTCGTCGATCCGGTCTGGGTGTCGCCGCACGTGGTGCTGGCCCGGCTGCTCAAGCGCTTCGACAAGTACGAGGCCCCGATGCCCACGGGCATCCTCTACCGGCTCGACCTCCGCGAAGGTGAAGCCGCGGCACTGAACAGCCAGGTGAGCGGCCTGCTGCGCGGTACCGATGCGCGCGGCGTCGGTGCCGAGCTGCTCGACGGGCTCGCCAAGGACGACGACCATGTGCTTCTGCACCTGCAGGCCTTCGAAGGCCTCGCCCCCATCCCGGAAGTCCACCGTTCGGAGCTTTCCACCGGCCGCGTGACCCGCGTCGCGCGCTCGCCGGTAGCGAATGCCGGCTTCGTCACGGATGCCGATGGGCAGGTGCGCATCGCGCAGGGCTCGCCCGGCAACGACATCTACGAGACCTGGTACCGGGAATCCGACAGCGCCGAATGGACCCTGCTGCATCGTGCGGAGCGCGAAGGACAGGCCTGGTACGCCCTGGGCTTCTCGGCCGACGGCCAGCGCATCCTGTTCCAGCGCCAGCAGGCTTCCGGCCCGAGCCGGCTGGAATGGCGCGGCATCGCGGACGGCCAATGGCAGGCCGCCTGGTCACACCCGGTGTTCGATCCCGGCGTCGTGCATCGCACAGGCGACGGCACGCCGATCGGCGTGCGCCCGGTCGGGGGCGATCGCACCAGCGTCTTCTTCGACAATGGCGACGAGGTCGCTGCCGTGCATCGCGCGCTGGCCTCGCTGCTGGCCGGGAAAGCCATCGACGTCGGCCCGGCGTCCGGCCCCGACGACATCCGACTGATCACCTCGTACTCCGACCGCGATCCGGGCACCTTCCACCTGTGGAACCCGGCGACGAAGCGCCTCGAGCGCATCGCCGCCCTGCTCGACGGCGTCGAGGCCTCCGAACTGGTTCCGTCGGTGCCGATCCAGTTCAAGGCCCGCGATGGCCTCGAACTGCATGGTTTCCTGACGCGCCCGATCGGCGCGGCCGAGGGCCCGGTACCGATGGTGCTGATGCCGCACGGCGGTCCCATCGGCGTCCGCGACGAGGGCTTGTTCGACGATACGGTGCAGCTGCTCGCGAAGGCCGGCTACGGGGTGCTGCAAGTGAACTTCCGCGGCTCTTCCGGCCGCGGCGCCGCCTTTCTCGAAGCCGGCCGCGGCCAATGGGGCGCCGCCATGCAGCGTGATCTCGAAGACGCGGTCGCGTGGGCGAACCGCGAGGGCCACGGCGCGGCGGGCCGATGGTGCGCCGTCGGTGGCAGCTACGGCGCCTATGCGTCGATGCTGGCCCTCGCCAACGACCCGGAGATGTTCGCCTGCGGCGTCGGCGAGGTTGGGCTCTACGACCTCACCACCTGGGAGGAATCCGCCGACGTCGGTCGCTACCGTCGGGCACGCGAGGCCGTGGGCAACTCGATCGGCGACGTCGATCGCGCCGCGATCTCGCCGATCCGCCGCGTGGCCGACATCGCCGACCCGGTGCTGTTGCATGCCGGCGCGCTCGACCAGCGCACGCCGCCGTCGCAGACGACCGCGTTCGCCGAAGCGCTCCGCGCGAAGGGCGTGGCCGTCGACATGAAGGTGTACGAGGGCGAAGGCCACGGGTTCTACGCGCTCGAAAACCGGCGCGATCGCGCCACGCGGCTCCTCACCTTCCTGCGCCGGCACCTGCCGGCACCGTGACGCGGCGGGTCAGCCGCCGAGCAGGTGCTTGAGCACCGCCATCCGCACCGCGACGCCGTTCGCGACTTGGTCGAGGATCACCGACTGCGGGCCGTCGGCCACGGCGTCGGCGATCTCGACGCCGCGGTTCATCGGGCCGGGATGCATGACGATCGCATCCGGCTTGGCGCGCGCCAGACGCGCCGGCGTCAGGCCGTACTCGCGGAAGTACTGGTCGAGCGAGGGCACCAGGCCCTCCTCCATGCGCTCGCGCTGCAGGCGCAGCATCATCACCACGTCGGCGCCTTCGACCATCGCGTCGAGGTTCTGGCCGACCGTGCAGCCGGCGGTGATGTTCGAGCCGGGCAGCAGGCTGGCCGGGCCGCAGACGCGGATGTCGCGGCAGCCGAGCTGGCGCAGGGCATGAAGGTCGGAGCGCGCCACGCGCGAATGCAGCACGTCACCGACGATCAGCACCGAGAGGCCGCCGAAATCGCGACCCTTGCGCTGGCGGATCGTCAGCATGTCGAGCAGGCCCTGCGTGGGGTGCGCGCTGCGGCCATCGCCGGCGTTCAACAGCGAGGTCGTCGGCTTCGCGCCCGCAGCCAGCGCCGCGACGGCGCCGTTCTCGGCGTGGCGCACGACGAAGGCATCGATGCCCATCGCCTCGAGCGTCCGCAGCGTGTCGAGCGCGCTCTCGCCCTTCTTCACCGACGAAGCGCTGATGTCGAAATTCAGCACGTCGGCGCCGAGGCGCTGCGCTGCCAGCTGGAAGCTGCTGCGCGTGCGCGTCGAGTTCTCGAAGAACAGGTTGCACACCGTCCGACCGGCCAGCACGTGGCGGAGCGCCGTGCCACCGAGGGCATTGGGGTGCAGGGCCTCGGCGGTGTCGAGCAGGGCGTCGAGGCGGTCGCCGCCGAGGCCGTCGAGGGTGAGCAGGTGGCGCAGGCGTTCGGTCGTCATGGCGGCGGGATCGGTTCGGGAAATAGTCGGGTCAGGTCGGGTCGTTGCCGCCGGCGAGCCATCGCTCGACGATCACCACGGCGGCGAGAGCGTCGATCTCTTCGGCGTGGCTGCGGCGCTTGATGCCGGCGCGGCGCTGGTCGGCGAAGCGGCGGGCGGCCTCCTTCGAACTGCGGCGTTCGTCCACCATCACCACCGGCAGCCCGCTGCGCTTGGCAGCGGCACGGGCGAAGCCGCGAGCGCGCTGGCGGGCTGGCGGGTCGGGGTCGTCGTCATCGAAGGTGAGCGGGTCGCCGACGATCAGCTGCACCGGAGCCCACTCCTTCAACAGCTTCTCGAAGCGCGCCCAATCCGGGATGCCGTCGCGCACCTCGATCAGCCCGAGTTCGCTGGCGGTGCCGGTGATGCCGTTGCCGACGGCGACGCCGATGCGCTTCGCGCCGACGTCGAAGCCGAGCACCGCACCGAGGCTCATGCGCGAGCGCCGCTCACGCGTGGCCGCTGTAATCGGCCATGTTCGCCATGTCGACGCCGATCTGGCCCGCCGCCACCTGCCACAGCAGCTCGCTGTCGGTGTCGAAGACCATGGCCTCGGGCGCCGGCACGGTGAGCCACGCGTTCTGCGCGAGTTCGCCTTCCAACTGCTCGCCGCCCCAGCCGGCATGGCCGACCATGACGAGGTAGCGCTCGGGGCCGTCGCCGCGCGCCATGGCGTGCAGGATCTCGCGCGAACTGGTGAGGCTGAAGCCGCCGAAGCGCAGGGTCGAGGGCCACGGCCGCGGGTCGTCGTGCAGCACGAAGCCGCGATCGACCTGCACCGGGCCGCCCCACAGCACCTGGCGGCCCATCATCTCGTGCGAGGCGCCCTCGATGCCGAGCTGCTCGAACAACTCGCCGAGCAGCACGTCGGTGCGGCGGTTCAGCACCACGCCCATGGCCCCGTCGCCGTCGTGCTGGCAGACCAGCACCGCAGTGCGGGCGAAATTCGGATCGTCCATACCGGGCATGGCGAGCAGAAGCGACGACGAGAGCGTGTTTTCCAGCGGCATGCCGGCATTGTAGGCCGTGCGCCCCGAGCGGGGGTGCGCTTAAGCTGAAGGCCGGCCCCAGCCTGACGCACCCATGCCCCAGCCCTCCCGCCTGTCCGTCCTCCGCCTCCGCCCTGCCCTGCTGGCGGCCGCCGTGTTGGCACTGGCCGCCTGCGGCCCGAGCCCGGAAGAGCAGCGTGCAGCCGCCGAAGCCGCCGCGGCCGCCCGCGAAGCGGCAATGGCCCCGACCCTGCAGGTCTACCGCGACGCCAGGGCACGCGGCGACGCCCGCATTGCCGTCGCCAGCGCCGAGGTGATCCTCGCCGACGGCCCCGGCACGGCCGCCGCCACCGAAGTGTCGGAGGGCCTGGACGCGCTGCGCGAGACGGCGAAGACGCAGGTCGAGAGCGAACGCCTGAAGGCGCTATGGAGCTACGTGTCGACGCCCATCGCCGGGGAATCCGACCCGCAGAAAGCCGCCTCGATGCGCAACCGGCGTCCCGACGCGGACGACCCCGCCAGTTTCGCCGTCGTCCCGACCGTGCAACTGGTGCTGCGCGACGATCCGCGCTGGGGCCAGAGCGTCTACCTCGTCATCGAGGACGGCGCGTTCGAGTGCGGCCGCCCCTGCGCGTTCAACATCACGCTGGACGAGGCCCCGCCGAAGCGCTTCGCCGGCGAAGCCTCGAGCACCGGCACGCGGCCGGCGCTGTTCATCAAGGACGATGCCGGCTTCATCCGTGCGCTCGACGCCGCCACCCGCGTGCGCATCGCGCCGGTGGACGGCCGCGCCGACCCGATCGAGTTCGAGGTGGGCGGCTTCGACATCGGTCGCTACCAGGCCGGCGGCTGAATCAGGCCGAAGCGACGCGCTCGAAGCAGAAGCCGCGGTATTCCTCGAGGTCCAGTTCCGGGTGGAAGGGCACGGTGATGCCCTTGCCGGGGTTGCGCCATTCGTCGAGCAGCCGGTAGCCCAGCGCCTCGAGCTCGGCCACCAACGCATCGCGCGACTGCACGCGGTAGGGGCAAGACGCGGTCCCGATGCTGTTGAGCGTGATGTACGAGTGCTTCGGATGGATGGCCGAGGTGTTCAGCAGGATCCAGCGCGGCCGAGCCCCGGTGCGCGACAGCAGCGCGCCGGGCGACTCCTCGAGGAACTGCACGCTGCCCGAGGCGAACAGCAGGTCGGCCTCGGCGACGGCAGAGAGGTCGGCGGTGAATCTCAGGCGTGCTTCGATGCCGCGCTCGGCCGCCACGCGACGCCCCGCCTCGACGACGGCCGGCACGTCGCCAACGGTCCAGACGAGGTCGGCCGGGTAATCGATCAGGCGGGCGAAACCATAGTGCTTGATGCCCGTGTAGCCGCCGAGGTCGAAGACGCGGCGGGCGCCCGCGCGCACGAGGCGATCGATCCAGAACACCGCCGGGTAATCACGCGGCCGCAGTTCGTCGCCATAGAGCGCGACCGAATCGGCATTGTCGTAACCGACCGGCTTGACCGGCGGGGCGGCGGCAGCGGCCTCGGCGAAGCTCGCATAGCGCCCGAGGAAGAGGTTCTCGTGGCGGTTCCGTGCGAACGCGCGGCGGTAGACCGCGCGGTTGATCCAGGTGAACGGCGGAAGGCGATCGAGGAGCCGACCGGCCCGTGAAAACCAGCGATGGAGGTACATGCACGCCCTTGCATCCGGGCCATCGGGGGGTGGCCCGTTCCCTTGTTGCCGGCGAGGCGATTACTCGACTTTCGAGACTTCCACGCCGTCCAGGCCCGCCGACAGCGTGCGGGCGTCGCCGCCCTGCGCGAGCTTGATCTTGAGGCGCACCTCGTTGGCCGAGTCGGCGTAACGCAGCGCGTCTTCGTAGGTGATCTCGCCGGACTGGTAGAGCTCGAACAGCGCCTGGTCGAAGGTCTTCATGCCCAGCTGGGTGGACTCCTTCATCACGTCCTTCAGCTTGTGGATCTCGCCGTCGCGGATGTAGTCCTGCACCAGCGGCGTGCCGAGCAGGATCTCCATCGCGCAGCGACGACCCTTGCCGTCCGGCGTCGGGATCAGCTGCTGGGCCACGATGCCCTTCAGGTTGAGCGACAGGTCCATCAGCAGCTGGTTGCGCCGCTCTTCCGGGAAGAAGTTGATGATGCGGTCCATCGCCTGGTTCGAGTTGTTCGCGTGCAGCGTGCACAGCACCAAGTGGCCGGTTTCGGCGAAGGCGATGGCGTGGTCCATGCCCTCGCGGGTGCGCACCTCGCCGATCATGATGACGTCGGGCGCCTGGCGCAGGGTGTTCTTCAGCGCCGCCTCCCAGCTGTCGGTGTCGATGCCGACCTCGCGCTGGGTGACGATGCAGCCCTCGTGCTTGTGCACGAACTCGATCGGGTCCTCGATGGTGATGATGTGGCCCGAGGAGTTGATATTGCGGTAGCCGATCATCGCCGCCAGCGACGTCGACTTACCCGTACCCGTGGCGCCGACGAAGATGATCAGGCCGCGCTTGGTCATGGCCAGCGTCTTGATCACCGCCGGCAGGTTGAGCTCGTCGATGGTCGGGATCTTGGTCTCGATCCGGCGCAACACCATGCCGACCTGATTGCGCTGGTAGAAGCACGACACGCGGAAGCGGCCGACGCCGGCGAGGCCGATGGCGAAGTTGCACTCGTGGGTCTTCTCGAACTCCTCGCGCTGCGAGGGGTTCATCACGTTCAGCACCAGGTCGCGGCTCTGCGTGGGCGTGAGCGGCTCCTGGGTGATCGGCACCAGCTTGCCGTGCAGCTTCATGGACGGCGGGACGCCGGCCGTGATGAACAGGTCGGACGCCTTCTTGTGCGCCATCAGCTTGAGGAACGAGGTGAAATCGATGCTGCTCATTGGGGGGCTCCGGCCGGTTCTCGTGGGCGCTCAGTCGACGCGTTCGATCACTCGAAGATGCGCTTGTCCTTGGCGTAAGTGGCCGCCTGCGCGCGGGTAATCAGCCCGCGCTTCAGCAAGTCTTGGAGGCACTGGTCGAGCGTTTGCATACCGTACTGCTGGCCGGTCTGGATGGAGCTGTACATTTGGGCCACCTTGTCCTCGCGGATCAGGTTACGGATGGCCGGGATGCCGACCATGATTTCGTGTGCCGCAACTCGGCCACCACCCACTTTCTTCAGCAGCGATTGAGACACCACAGCGCGCAGCGATTCCGAGAGCATGGAGCGCACCATCGGCTTCTCGCCAGCGGGGAACACGTCGATGATGCGGTCGATGGTCTTTGCCGCGGAGCTGGTGTGCAGGGTGCCGAATACCAGGTGGCCGGTTTCCGCGGCGGTCAGCGCCAGGCGGATGGTCTCGAGGTCGCGGAGCTCGCCGACGAGGATGTAGTCGGGGTCTTCGCGGAGCGCGGAGCGCAGGGCCTCGTTGAAGCCGTGGGTGTCGCGGTGCACTTCGCGCTGGTTGACGAGGCACTTCTGCGAGGTGTGCACGAACTCGATCGGGTCTTCGACCGTCAGGATGTGCGCGTACTCGTTCTTGTTGATGTGGTCGACCATGCCTGCCAGCGTGGTGGACTTGCCCGAGCCGGTCGGGCCAGTGACCAGAATCAAGCCCTGCGGCTGGTCGATGAGCTCGCGGAAAATGCGCGGCGCGTTTAAGTCTTCCAGCGTCAGAATTTCTGAGGGAATGGTACGGAACACGGCGCCGGCGCCGCGGTTCTGGTTGAAGGCGTTGACGCGGAAGCGCGCGAGCCCCGGGATCTCGAACGAGAAGTCGGTCTCGAGGAATTCCTCGTAATCGCGGCGCTGCTTGTCCGACATGATGTCGTAGATCAGCGCGTGCACGGTCTTGTGGTCGAGCGCCGGGATGTTGATGCGGCGGACGTCGCCGTCCACGCGGATCATCGGCGGCAGGCCGGCCGAGAGGTGCAGGTCGGAGGCCTTGTTCTTGACCGAGAAGGCCAACAGTTCCGCGATATCCATTCGTTCACTCCCCAGAGCCGGTCGAAGCCGATTGAGTCGCACACCGTCGTGCGACGGCACGTTCTCCGGCAGTATAGCCCCAGCCCATGGACGCTCTGGAAGCCCGCTACCGCCCGCTCGTCGACGCCCTCGCCCACCCCGCGGCCGGGGTTTCGGCGCGTCTCGTCGCGGTGTCGAAAACCCAGCCCGCTGAGGCGGTCCGCGCCCTCGCGGGCCTCGGCCAGCGCGCCTTCGGCGAGAACTACGTGCAGGAGGCGCTGGCCAAGCAGCGCGAACTGGACGACCTGGAGCTGGAGTGGCACCTGATCGGCCCCCTGCAGAGCAACAAGTGCCGCGAGGCCGCCTGCCACTTCGACTGGGTGCAGTCGGTCGACCGCGCCAAACTGCTGCCCTTGCTCGACAAAGAACGCCCGGCCGATCGCGGCCCTCTGAACGTGCTGCTGCAGGTCAACATCGACGGCGAAGCCAGCAAGTCCGGCTGTGCGCCCACCGACGTGATGGCGCTGGCCGACCAGGCCGCCGCCCTGCCCCGCCTCGCGCTGCGCGGCCTGATGGCCATTCCCGCGCCGCACCCGGACGAAGCACACCGACGCGTCGCCTTTGCGCGCATGCGAGCGCTCTTCGACGCCCTTCGGGCGCAGCACCCGGGCTGCGACACCCTCTCGATGGGCATGAGCGACGACTGGCCGCTGGCCGTGGCCGAGGGCGCGACGCTGGTGCGCGTGGGCTCCGCGCTGTTCGGGGCTCGCCCAACGAAGGCTTGAGCCGGGGTTCCGAACGCCGCGCGGGCCGGCCATGATGCAGGGCTTCCGCCTCCTTACCCGCGAACCCATGAGCCCGAGCCCCACCGCCCTTCCTCCGGTCGCCTTCATCGGCGGCGGCAACATGGCCCGCGCCCTGATCGGCGGCATGGTCCGCGGCGGCGCATCGGCCCATGACATCCATGTCAGCGAGCCTTACGCGCCCAACCGCGAGGGCCTGGCCACGGAGTTCGGCGTGGTCACCACCGAGGACAACGCCGCCGCCGCATCGAAGGGCGCGGTGTGGGTGCTGGCGACCAAGCCGCAGGTGCTGCGCGGCGTCTGCGAGGCGCTGGCGCCGCTGGCCCAGGCGCAGCGCCCGCTGGTGGTTTCGATTGCCGCCGGCATCACCAGCGCGCAGCTCGACCGCTGGTTGGGCGGCGGCATCGCGGTGGTGCGCACCATGCCCAACACCCCCGCCCTGCTCGGCGCCGGCGTCACCGGCCTGTACGCCACGAACGCCGCCACGCCCGCGCAGAAGTCCCTCGCCGATACCCTGCTCAAGCCCGCCGGCGAGACCGTGTGGATCGACGACGAAGCGCTGATGGATGCCGTCACCGCGGCCTCGGGCAGCGGTCCGGCCTACGTGTTCCTGCTGGCCGAGGCGATGCAGGCCGCC
Organism: Silanimonas sp.; assembly: GCF_044377035.1. Lineage (GTDB taxonomy): Bacteria > Pseudomonadota > Gammaproteobacteria > Xanthomonadales > Xanthomonadaceae > Silanimonas. Next base: position 5,109 of record NZ_JBILJW010000017.1, on the reverse strand, counting down.
GCGGAGGCCGAGGGCCTGCCCGCCGGCGCCGCGCGCACGCTGGTCGTCGAGACCCTCGCCGGTGCCGCACGAATGCTCAAGGAAAGCGGCGAAACCGCCACCACGCTGCGACAGCGCGTCACCTCGCCGAACGGCACGACGCAGGCCGCGCTCGACGCCTTCGCCGCCGGCGGCTTCACGCCGCTGGTCGCCGCGGCCATTCACGCTGCGCGGAGCCGCGGCGCGGAACTCTCCGCGGCGAACGACTGATCCGGAGCCTTCCGCCATGCCCGCCTTCCAAACTGCCCTGCCGCTGATCGGCGTCGTGCTCGCCGCCGCGCTCGTCGCGCCCACGGCCAGCGCCACGCCGCCGGCCGCGCCTCCGCCGAAGCCCTCGCTGACGCTCAGCTCGGGACTCAACAGCACGCAGTCCGGCGAGTTCACCGTGCACTACAACGCGATGCCGAGCACCCAGCTCACGCCGGAAATCGCCACGCGCTATGGCATCACGCGCTCGGCGAACCGTGCGCTGCTCAACGTCTCGGTGATGAAGGGCCCGCGTGCGGCCACAGCCGTCGCGGTGACGGCGCGCATCGAGGCCACCGCCATCAACGGCGCCGGGCAGCGGCAATCGCTGAACCTGCGCGAGGTGCGCGATCGCGGCGCCATCTACTACCTCGGCGAAGCCCGCATCGAGGAGCGCGACGACATCGTGTTCGAACTGGTGGTGACGCCGGAAGGCGGCACCCCGATCAACGCCCGCTACGCGCAGGCGTTCTGGCCCGCGATTCCGGCGCGCTGACGCATGGCCCTGCTCTTCGTCCGCCACGCCCAGGCCAGCTACGGCACCGACGACTACGACCGCCTCTCGCCCTTGGGCTGGACGCAGGCCGGCCACCTCGGCACCTGGCTCGCCCGCGAGCCGCACGGCTTCGCCCGCGTGCGCGTCGGTGCCATGCGCCGGCACCGCGAGACCTTCGAAGCGATCCGCCGCGCCTTCGCCGAGGCCGGGCATCCGCTGCCCGAGCCGGAAGAGGACGCCGACCTCAACGAGTTCGACCACGGCGCGGTGATCCGCGCCTACCTCGTCGAGCGCGCGGATGCCGACATGCGCGCCCGCGCCGGTTCGCACGACCCGACGGTGGTGGGCCCGATGCTGTACGCCGCCATCCACGCTTGGGCGCACGACGAACTGGAGGCCGTCCCCGAACGCTGGGGCGTGTTTGGCGAGCGCGTGGCGCGGGCCGGTGCGGCCGCGGCGGACGCAACTGGCGACGGCCCGACCCTCGTGGTGAGCTCGGGCGGCGTCATCGCCCGGCTCGCGCAGCAGGCGCTCGAGGTGCCGGCGGCCCGCGCCGTCGACCTGAACCTCGCCATCCGCAACGCCTCGATCAACGAGTTCAGCGCCCGCCAGGGGCGGTTGCGCTTCGGCAGCTTCAACACCCTGCCGCACCTCGCGCACGACCGCCGGCTGTGGACCCATTTCTGAAGGACTGCCGATGAGCCCGCTCTTCCCCTTCTCCGACCGCGCCCGCGAGCTCGATGCCCGGCTTGCTGCGTTCATGGCCGAGCGTGTGCTGCCGGCCGAAGCCGAGGTGCACGCCTGGGCGTCCGACCCGGCCACGCGCTGGACGGTCTGCCCGCGCATCGAAACGCTGAAATCGGAAGCGAAGGCCGCCGGCCTGTGGAACCTGTTCCTGCCCGACGCCACGCACGGCGCCGGCCTTTCGAACCTCGACTACGCACCGCTGGCCGAGCGCATGGGCCGCGTGCTCTGGGCCAGCGAAGTCTTCAACTGCAACGCGCCCGACACCGGCAACATGGAGGTGGTCGCACACTTCGGCACGCCGGAGCAGAAGGCCGCGTGGCTGGCACCGCTGCTCCGCGGCGAGATCCGCTCGGCCTTCGCGATGACCGAACCGGACGTGGCCTCCTCGGACGCCACCAACATCGCCCTGCGCATCCGCCGCGACGGCGATCATTACGTGCTCGACGGCCGCAAGTGGTGGATCACCGGCGCCGGCGACCCGCGCTGCCGCATCCTCATCGTCATGGGCGTGACCACGCCGGAGGCCGAGCCGCACGCCCGGCACGCGATGGTGCTGGTGCCGATGGACACGCCCGGCCTGCGCGTGGTTCGGCCGCTCGAAGCGCTGGGCCACGACGATGCCCCGGGCGGCCACGTCGAGCTCGAATTCACCAACGTGCGCGTGCCCGCGGCGAACCTCATCGGCGGCGAAGGCCAGGGCTTCGCGCTGGCGCAGGCGCGGCTGGGCCCGGGGCGCATCCACCACTGCATGCGCACCATCGGCATGGCGCAGCGCGCGCTGGAGATGATGGTGGCGCGCGCGCAAAGCCGCATCGCCTTCGGCAAGCCGCTCGGCGCGCAGGGCATGGTGCAGGAGGCGATCGCGCTGTCGCGCTGCGAGATCGAGCAGGCCCGCCTGCTCACGCTCGACGCCGCCGCCCAGCTCGACGCCAAGGGCAACAAGGGCGCGAAGGACGCCATCGGCATGATCAAGATCGTCGCGCCGCGCATGGCCTGCGCGGTGGTCGATCGCGCCATCCAGATCCATGGCGCCGGCGGCCTCGCCGATCCCTTCCTGTCGGCCGCCTACACCGGCGCACGCTGCCTGCGCCTCGCCGACGGCCCGGATGAAGTGCACCTCGCCTCGCTGGCCAAGGGCATGTTGAAGGCGCACCGCGCATGAGCACGCCCTTCGCCTTGGACGAGGCGGCACTCGCCAGCGCGCTCGAAGCCGCGATCCCGGGCTTCCGCGGCCCGCTGACGGCGACGAAGTTCAAGGGCGGCCAGAGCAACCCGACCTACCGCCTCGACGCCGCCTCCGGAACGTATGTGCTGCGCCGCAAGCCGCCGGGCGCGCTGCTCGCCTCGGCGCACGCCGTCGACCGCGAGTTCCGCGTGCTGGAGGCGTTGCAGGGCCGCGTGCCCGTGGCCACGCCGCACTGGCTGTGCACGGACGATGCGGTGATCGGCTCGATGTTCTACGTGATGGACTTCGTCGACGGCCGCGTCGAGTGGGACCCGGCGCTGCCGAACCACTCGCCCGAGCAACGCGCGGCGCATTTCGAATCGATCATGGACACGCTCGCCGCCATCCATGGCGTCGACGTGGCGGCCGCGGGGCTCGCCGATTTCGGCAAGCCCGGCAACTACTTTGCCCGCCAGATCGCGCGCTGGAGCGAGCAGTACGCGCAGAGCCGCACGCGCGACATCGCGGCGATGGACGCGCTGATTTCAGAACTCCCGAAGCGCTGCCCGGCGGATGACGGCATCGTCGCGCTGGTGCACGGCGACTTCCGCATCGACAACCTGATGTGGGCCAAGGACGAAGCGCGCGTGCTCGCGGTGATGGACTGGGAACTGGCCACGCTGGGCCATCCGCTCGCCGATCTCGGCTACTTCTGCATGGCCCTGCGCTTGCCGCGCAATCCCGCCCTGCCCGGCCTTGCTGGCATGGACCGCGCCGCTCTCGGCATTCCCTCCGAACGCGAACTGCTGGCGCGCTATGCCGCGAAAACCGGCCGCGCGATCCCCGACGACTGGGGCTTCGTGCTGGCCTTCAGCTTCTTCCGCCTCGCGGCGATCGCGCAGGGCGTGGCCAAGCGCGCCGAACAGGGCAACGCCAGCAGCGAGCAGGCGCAGCAGGCCGGGCAGATGGTCGAACTGCTCGCCGCCTCGGGGATGAAGGCGCTGGGCTGAGGCGCGCGCTGGACGAGCAGTCTGGCCGACGATGGCTGGAATCAAGGTCCCGAAGAACAGCGGCGGCGCGTTTCCCTAATGTAGGCACCGGGAGACCGGCGTGCGCGCCCGATAACGCTTGGGTGCCGCGCCACCGTAGCTCCTCAAGGGACGCACGCCGGCTCCCACGGCTTCCCCTTCCCTCGGAGCATCGTGATGACGGCCGCAGGTGTGGATGTCGGCAAGGACTTCCTCGATCTCGCCATCGACGGGCGAGCCCGGACCACCCGTTTCAGCAACGATGCTGCCGGGCGACGGAAGCTCATTCGCGGGCTGGCCGGCCTCGACGATGCCTTCGTGGTCGTCGAAGCCACCGGCGGCTACGAGGACGCGCTACTGGACGCCTGCGTGGACGCCGGGCTCCACGTGGCGCGGATCAACCCCCGACAGTCGAACGCCTTTGCCCGCGCCATCGGTGAACTCGCCAAGTCCGACGCCATCGATGCGCGGCTGCTCTGCCTGTTCGCGCGGCTTTTCCGCGATCGACTGCGCTGCCACGTCCCGGCACCGCCGTGGCAACGCGAACTGCGCGCTTGGCTGCGCCGCCGCGGACAGGTCGTCATCACCCTCCAAGCGCAGAAACAGCAGGCCAATCGCACCCCGACCGCAGTGCGCACCCTGATCCACCGCACCATGGCGGCCCTCCGGCGGGAACTCGCGGCCATCGAACAGGCCATGAAGGTCCTCGTCGACGCGAATGGCACAGCGGCCATCCGCTCATCGAAGGGCATGGGGCCGATCTTCCAGGCCACGACCCTCGCCCTGCTGCCCGAGCTGGGACGACTGAGCCGCCGGCAGATCGCCAAGCTCGTCGGTGTCGCGCCGATGGCGAGGGAAAGCGGCAACAGCCAGGGCAGACGCCGCATCCGTGGCGGGCGGGCCAGCATGCGGGTGGCGCTGTACATGGCCACCCTCTCCGCCGTGCGCTGCGACCCGGCCATGAAGGCGCACTATCGGCAGCTTCGCGACCGCGGCAAGCCGGCGAAGGTCGCGCTGGTGGCCTGCATGCGCAAGCTCCTCACCATCGTCAACGCCCGGCGACGCGACGAGCTCCGGGCCAGCGGCGAGCTGGCGCCCGACTGAGTGCAAGGGGCGGATCGTCAGGACGCCGGCCCAGAGGTCGAGCAAGTCCGCGCACTGGGCACTCAAGTGGCGCTGGACGACTTCGGTGCTGGCATCTCGTCTTTCGGCGAATTCAAGAGCCTTCCGGTGAAGACCTTGAAGATCGACGATCAGTTCGCGAGACGTAACCTCCCCCGTCAAGCGGACAGTTCGAAAGTAGAGCTTCTGGCCTCGTGGTGATTTCGGAACTCGGCGGGCGTCATGCCGCCAAGGGCGTCGTGGGGGCGGTGCTCGTTGTAGTCGAT
>NZ_JBILJW010000041.1:0-6983 GCF_044377035.1 Silanimonas sp. | reverse complement strand
CCGCGCCAAGATCGCCGTGCTCGCGCACGACCACCGCACCGATCCGATCGGCGCCTGCATCGGCATGCGCGGTTCGCGCGTGCAGGCCGTCAGCAACGAGTTGAACGGCGAGCGCATCGACATCGTGCTGTGGTCGGACAACTCCGCGCAGTTCGTCATCAACGCCATGGCGCCGGCGGAAGTGCAGTCGATCATCGTCGACGAAGAGCGCCACGCGATGGACCTCGCCGTCGCCGAGGAGAAGCTCGCGCAGGCGATCGGCAAGGGCGGCCAGAACGTCCGCCTCGCCAGCCGCCTCACGGGCTGGCAGCTCAACGTGATGACGCAGGACCAGATCTCGGCGAAGTCGGAGGCCGAGCAGGCCAACTCCCGCAAGCTGTTCATGGACAAGCTGGAAGTCGACGAGGAAATCGCCGGCATCCTGGTGGGCGAGGGCTTCAACACCGTCGAGGAAATCGCCTACGTGCCGGTCGCCGAGCTGCTGGCCGTCGAAGGCTTCGACGAGGACATCGTCGAGGAACTGCGTGCCCGCGCCCGCGACGCGCTGCTCACCGAGGCGCTGGCCGTCGAGGAGAACCTCGAGGAGCACAAGCCGGCGGAAGACCTGCTGTCGCTCGAAGGCATGGACGAAGCCACCGCCTACGCGCTGTCCTCGCGCGGCATCGTCACGCGCGACGACCTCGCCGAGATGGCCGTCGACGAGATCGCCGACATCGAAGGCATGGACGACGCCCGCGCCGCCGCCCTCATCATGGAAGCGCGCAAGCACTGGTTCGCCTGAGCCCGTCCTGCCCGCACCCTACGTTTAATCCAGCGCCCCGCGCGCAAAGCATCCAAGGAAGCCCTTCCGAATGTCCGAGGTCACCGTCCGCTCCCTGGCCAAGGTGCTGAACCTGCCCGTCGAGAAGCTGCTTGAGCAGCTCTCCGGCGCAGGCATGCAGTTCACCGGGCCGGACCAGGTGGTCAGCAGCACCGAGAAGATGAAGTTGCTCGGCTTCCTGCGCCGCACCCATGGCAAGGATGAAAAACCCGCCGAGGAAGCCGGCCCCAGCCGCATCACGCTCCAGCGCCGCAAGGTCGAAGAGCTGACGGTCGGTGGCGGCAAGACCAAGGCCACCGTCGCCGTTGAAGTCCGCCAGAAGCGCACCTACGTGAAGCGCGCCGATGTCGCCCCGAGCGGCCCGGACGCCGAGCGCGAGGAAGCCGCCCGCAAGCTGGCCGAGTCGCAGGCCCGCTCCGACGCCGAGCGCAAGGCGCTGGACGAGGCCGATCGTCGCCGCCGTGACCAGGAAGCCGCCGACAAGGCCGCTCGTGCGCCCTCGGCAACGCCGGCCGCCGCGACCGATCCGGTCGCCGACGAGCGCCCGGTCGAGCGAGCTGCGGAGCCGGCAGCGGCCCCCGCCGCCGAGAATCCGGCCGATGCGCGTCCGACGACGCGCCCCGTCATCCAGATGCCGAGCCGCGCGGACGCCGAACTGGCGGCGCGTGCCCGTGAGGCCGCCAACCGCCGCGGCAAGCCCGGCGGCAAGGTCGAAGGCGCTCCGGAAGATGACCGCAGTGGCCGTTTCGTCGGTGGCCAGCTGCACCTGAGCGAAGGCGCGCATGCGCGTCGCAACACGGGCAACAACAAGCGCAAGCCGGGTGGTCGTGGCCGCCAGGAACCTTCGCGCCACAGCAACAGCAACAACAACAACGCCGGTCCGCACGCGTTCTCGCGCCCGACCGCGCCGGTGATGCGTGAAGTGGCCGTCGGTGAAGCCATCAGCGTCGGCGATCTCGCCAACAAGCTGGCGATGAAGGGCGGCGAGGTGGTGAAGGCGCTGTTCAAGATGGGCGTCATGGCCACCTTGAACCAGACCATCGACCACGACACCGCGGTGCTCGTCGTCGAGGAACTGGGCCACAAGGCCGTCCGCGCCACCGAGGACGACGCCGAGCTGGCGCTGGCCGCGCACATCGAAGCCGACCAGGGCGAGCGCAGCACGCGTCCGCCGGTCGTCACGATCATGGGCCACGTCGACCACGGCAAGACCTCGCTGCTCGACTACATCCGCCGCACCAAGGTGGCCTCCGGCGAAGCCGGCGGCATCACCCAGCACATCGGCGCCTACCACGTCGAAACCGGCAAGGGCGTCGTCACCTTCCTCGACACCCCGGGCCACTCGGCGTTCACCGCCATGCGTGCGCGCGGCGCCAAGCTCACCGACCTGGTGGTGCTGGTGGTCGCGGCGGACGACGGCGTCATGCCGCAGACCATCGAAGCGATCAAGCACGCGCGCGCCGCCAAGGTGCCGCTGGTGGTCGCGATGAACAAGATGGACAAGCCGAACATCAACATCGACAACCTGCGCAACGGCCTCGCCCAGCACGAAGTGACGCCGGAAGAGTGGGGCGGCGACACGCCGTTCATCGGCGTCTCGGCGAAGACGGGCATGGGCATCGACGCGCTGCTCGACGCGATCCTGGTCCAGGCCGAGGTGATGGAGCTCTCCGCGCCGGTCGACGGCAAGGCGGCGGGTACCGTCATCGAGTCCTCGCTCGACAAGGGCCGCGGCCCGGTTGCCACGGTGCTGGTGCAGCAGGGCACGCTGTCGAAGGGCGACTACCTGGTCTGCGGCACGCAGTACGGCCGCGTGCGCGCGCTGTTCGACGAAGGCGGCAAGCAGGTCGATTCGGCGGGTCCGTCGATCCCGGTGGTGCTGCTCGGCCTCTCCGGCGTGCCGAACTCGGGCGACGACTTCGTGGTCGTGGCCGACGAGCGCCTTGCCAAGGACGTTGCCCAGCAGCGCGAGGCCAAGGTTCGCGAGGCGAAGCTGGTCAAGCAGGCCGGCCGCATGGAAGACATCATGGCCCAGATGGGCAAGGGCGAAGGCCAGCAGCAGCTCAACCTGCTGATCAAGGCCGACGTGCAGGGTTCGGTGGAAGCGCTGCGTGACTCGCTGGTCGCGCTGTCCAACGACCTGATCAAGATCAACGTGATCCAGTCGGGCGTCGGTGGCATCACCGAGTCCGAGGCCGTCATGGCCGCCGCGGCCAAGGCCGTCGTCATCGGCTTCAACGTCCGTGCCGACGCGGCCGCGCGCAAGGTCATCGAGGGCAATGGCCTCGACCTGCGCTACTTCTCGATCATCTACGACGTCATCGACCAGGTGAAGCAGGTCGCGTCGGGTCTGCTCGGCAAGGAGATCCGCGAAGAGATCATCGGCGTGGCCGAAGTCCGCGACGTGTTCCGCAGCTCGAAGTTCGGCGCCGTCGCCGGTTCGCTGGTCGTCGAAGGTACGGTCAAGAAGTCGAAGCCGATCCGCGTGCTGCGCAACCAGACCGTCATCTTCCAGGGCGAACTGGAGTCGCTGCGCCGCTTCAAGGACAACGTCGAGGAAGTGCGTTCCGGCACCGAGTGCGGCATCGCGGTGAAGGCGTACAACGACGTCAAGCCGGGTGACATGATTGAATGCTTCGAGCGCATCGAAGTGGCGCGGTCGCTCTGATGCCGAAGCGTTCCTTCTCGCGCACCGATCGTCTCTCCGCCCAGTTCCGCCGGGAGCTGGGCGTCATGGTGCACGAGGCCGTGCGCGAGCATTCGCTGCCCTCCGCGAGCGTCTCCGACGTGGAGGTCACGCGTGACCTGTCGCACGCGAAGGTCTGGGTGACCGCACTGAAGCCGGAGCGTTCGCTCGAGGTCGTGAAGGCCCTGAACGAGCTGTCGAAGGGCTTCCGCCAGCAGTTGGGCAAGATGTTGCGCATCCGCCAGGTGCCCGAGCTGCATTTCCATTACGACGAATCCGTCGATCGCGGCGAGAAGATCGAGCTGCTGCTGCGCGAAGCCGCCAAGCAGGATGCCGTGATCCGAGAGGCGAACGGCGAGGCCTCGAGCGACGGCGCCCCCGGCGAAACGCCGTCGTCCCGCGACGCCCACTGACGCCGCGCCCCTCGGGGCGCCGCGGCGGCCGATCCTCATCGAGGACTCCCCCATGCACCGTCTTCCGTTCCGTTCCCTCGATGGCCTGCTGCTGCTGGACAAGCCGGCCGGCCTGAGCTCGAACGCCGCGCTGCAGCGCGTCCGCAAGCATTTCCGCGCCGAGAAGGCCGGCCACACCGGCAGCCTCGACCCTTTGGCCACCGGACTGCTGCCGATCTGCTTCGGCGAAGCCACCAAGGTGGCGGGACTGATGCTCGGCGCGCGCAAGTCATACGAAACGGAAGCGCGGCTGGGCGTCGTCACCGATACCGATGATGCGGACGGCCAGGTGCTGCGTGAACGCCCCGTGCCGCTGCTCGACGCGCATGCGGTCGAACGCGTGTTGAAGCGCTACATCGGCCGGATTTCGCAGCGACCGCCGATCTATTCGGCCCTTAAGCAGGGCGGCGAGCCGCTCTACGCCAAGGCCCGCCGCGGCGAGATCGTCGAGGTCGCCGAGCGCGAGGTCGACGTCCATGCGCTCGAGCTGCTGTCGATCAACGGCGCGTCGCTGCGCCTGCGCATCACCTGCGGTTCGGGCACCTACGTGCGCAGCCTCGTGCGCGACATCGGCGAGGACCTCGGCTGCGGCGCGCATGTGGTCGCCCTGCGGCGCCTGTGGGCCGAGCCCTTCCGCACCCCGACGATGATCACGCTCGACGAGATCGAGGCCATCGACCGGAACAGTGAGCCCGGGCTCGCCGCCCTGGACAGCCTGCTGATGCCGGTGGAGTCGGCCCTGGCCGACTGGCCGCGCCTGAACCTGAGCGAGGCCGAGGTGCTGAAGCTGGGCCACGGCCAGAGCCTGGCTGGCCTCGATGCCGCGAACGGCCTGATGGCCGCCTTCGCCCCGAGCGGGCGGGCGGTGGGGCTGGTCGAGGGCCGCGACGGCGTGGTGCACCCGCAGCGGCTGTTCCGCTGGGCCGCGGCCTCCTGAGCCCCGCGCCGCGGGCGGAGCGCCCCGGTGAGGGTTGAGCCTGAACGCGATTCGCGCCCTGCTGTGAAAACCTTGTTCAGAAGCCCAGCCGGGCTTACAATCCGCGCGCCTCAATCGAGGCATCCCCATGAAACCGGCGAAGACCGCGGTGCGTCCACGAGTGACGTTCCTGCGCCTTCCGCATCACGAGAACGTCCATGAGCATCGATTCCAACCAGATCATTTCCCAGTTCGCGCGCGGCGCCAACGACACCGGTTCGCCGGAAGTCCAGGTCGCCCTGCTGTCGGCCCGCATCGAGCAGCTGACGGAGCACTTCAAGGCCCACAAGCAGGATCACCACAGCCGTCGTGGCCTGCTCAAGATGGTGAACACCCGCCGTCGCCTGCTGGCCTACCTCAAGGACAAGGACGTTGAGCGCTACAAGACGCTCATCGAGCGCCTCGGCCTCCGTCGTTAAGTGATACCCCGCGCGGCGCAGAAATGCGCCGCGCTGCTTTTCGGGGTTTGAAAACCCCATGCCGCGGCAACGCGGCAACCGAGCCAGGGGGCAGGGGCCCCCGGCCGGACTGAAACGAAAGACAACCAGAGAGCAGAACGTGGCGAAATATTCGAAGACCTTCCAGTACGGCCAGCACGAAGTGACGCTGGAAACGGGCGAGATCGCCCGCCAGGCCGGTGGCGCCGTCCTCGTCAAGATGGCGGACACCGTCGTCCTCGTGACCGTCGTCGGCAACAAGAACGTCCGTGAAGGCATGGACTTCTTCCCGCTGACCGTCGACTACCAGGAGAAGTTCTACGCCGGTGGCCGCATCCCGGGTGGCTTCTTCAAGCGCGAAGGCCGCCAGACCGAGCGCGAGACGCTGACCTCGCGCCTGATCGACCGTCCGATCCGCCCGCTGTTCCCGGAAGGCTTCCGCCACGAAGTGCAGGTCATCGCGACCGTCGTCTCGCTGAACCCGGAAGTCGAGGGTGACATCCCGGCGATGATCGGCGCCTCGGCCGCGCTGGCCCTGTCGGGCATCCCCTTCTCGGGCCCGATCGGCGCCGCCAAGGTCGGTTACGCCAACGGCCAGTACATCCTCAACCCGACGACCACCCAGCTGAAGACCTCGGAGCTCGAACTCGTCGTCGCCGGCACCACGAACGCGGTGCTGATGGTGGAGTCGGAAGCCAAGCTGCTCTCGGAAGAGGTGATGCTCGGCGCCGTCACGTTCGGCCACAACGCCGGCCGCACGGTCATCAACGCCATCAATGAACTGGTCAAGGAAGCCGGCCAGAAGGATTGGGGCACCTGGACCGCCCCGGCCCGCAACGAGGCCCTCGTGGCCGCGCTGAAGGCCGCCGTCGGCACGCGCCTCGCCGACGCCTTCAAGGTGACGGACAAGCTGCAGCGCCGCGACGCCATCGGCGCCCTGAAGAAGGACGTGATGGCCGCCCTCGCCCCGCAGATCGAAGCCAACGGCTGGTCGGCCGGTGAAGCCTCGAAGGAGTTCGGCGAGCTCGAGTACCAGACCATGCGCGACTCCGTGCTGACCACCAAGGTCCGCATCGACGGCCGTGCGCTCGACACCGTCCGCCCGATCACCGTCCGCGTCGGCGTGCTGCCGCGCGTCCACGGCTCGGCGCTGTTCACCCGCGGCGAGACGCAGGCCCTCGTGGTCGCCACCCTCGGCACCGCGCGCGACGGCCAGATCATCGACGCTGCCGAAGGCGAGTCGAAGGAACACTTCCTGTTCCACTACAACTTCCCGCCGTACTCGGTCGGCGAAGCCGGCCGCATGATGGGCCCGAAGCGCCGCGAGATCGGCCACGGCCGCCTCGCCAAGCGCGGCGTGCTCGCCGTCATGCCGGACATGGAGAGCTTCCCGTACACGATCCGCGCCGTCTCGGAGATCACCGAGTCGAACGGTTCGTCGTCGATGGCCTCGGTCTGCGGCTCGTCGCTCGCGATGATGGACGCCGGCATCCCGGTGAAGGCGCCGGTCGCGGGCATCGCGATGGGCTTGGTGAAGGAAGGCGACAACTTCGTCGTGCTGTCCGACATCCTCGGTGACGAGGACCACCTCGGCGACATGGACTTCAAGGTG
>NZ_JBILJW010000028.1:0-25585 GCF_044377035.1 Silanimonas sp. | reverse complement strand
GGTGATGATCTGGCTGACGCGTTCGCTGCCGTACTTGCGGCTGACGTAATCGATGACCTCGTCGCGCCGGTCCATGCAGAAGTCGATGTCGAAGTCGGGCATCGACACGCGTTCCGGGTTCAGGAAGCGCTCGAACAGCAGGTTGTAGGCCAGCGGGTCGAGGTCCGTGATGCCGAGCGCGTAGGCCACCAGCGAGCCCGCGCCCGAACCGCGGCCCGGGCCCACGGGGATGCCGTGTTCCTTACCCCAGTTGATGAAGTCGGCCACGATCAGGAAGTAGCCGGGGAAGCCCATCTTGATGATGACGTCGACTTCGCGCGTGAGGCGGTCGGCGTAGTCCTGCGCGGTGAGTCCCGCCGCAGGATCGTGCGAGGCGAGGCGCTTGGCGAGGCCGCGTTCGGCTTCCGAGCGGATCCAGGTGTCCAGCGTCTCGCCGTCCGGCACCGGGAAGGCCGGCAGGTAATAGGTGCCGAGGTTGAGCTGGAAGTTGCAGCGCGCCGCGAGGTCGACGGTGTTCGCCAAGGCATCGGGCAGGTCATGGAAGAGGGCTTCCATTTCCTCGGTTGATTTCAGGTACTGCTCGGCGGTGAAGTCGCGCGGGCGCTTCGGGTCGTCGAGCACGCGGCCGGTGGCGATGCAGACGCGGGCCTCGTGCGCGTCGAAATCGTCGCGGTCGAGGAAGCGCACGGCATTGCTCGCGATCGTGGGCAGACCGTGCGCCGCCGCCAGTTCCAGCGCGGCGCGGTTGAAGGCTTCCTCGCCGGCCTTGCCGGTGCGGGTCAGTTCGAGATAAAGGCGATCGTCGAAGCGCCGCGCATAGCTAGCGAGCAGCTGCGCCGCGTGGTCGTCGCGGCCGCCGCTGAACGCCTGGCCCAGCGGACTGTCGGCACCGAGGGCGAGGATCAGGCCCTCGTGGTCGTCGAACAGCCAGTCCGGGCGGACGCCGAGGACGTCGCCGCGTTGGCCGTCGGCATAGGCGCGGGTGATCAGGCGCGAGAGCGAGAGGTAGCCGCGGCGGTCGAGGCACCAAGCGGTGACGCGGCCCAGCACGGCCTCGCCGTCGTCGAGGGTGAGCTGCGCGCCGGCGATGGGTTTGAGGCCCTTGCCCTCGGCTTCCTTGTAGAACTTCACCAGCCCGAACAGGTTGGTCGGGTCGGTGAGCGCGACCGCCGGCTGCCCGCGCTGCGCACAGCGCTTGGCGAGGTCGGGCAGGCGGATCGTCGAGTCCGTCAGCGCGTACTCGCTGTGGACATTGAGATGGACGAAGCGGGGCGGCATGGCGGCGTCCGGGGCAGACGCCGCAGGCTACGTGCCCCGCTGCGGCGGGACAAGGCTTGACTCAGCCGGCGTAGCGGGCCGTCGCGTAGCTGCGGCCGCGGTGCAACTGGCGATCGAGGCGCTGCACGTGCTCGGCCAGCTGGCGCAGGGCCAGGTACTCGGCTTCGCGACGCTGACGCTCGGCGCGCGGCGACGGGTTGGGCGTCGGAGCGTGGGTGGGGTAGGTGCGGCTGGGGGCGTTCATGGCGGGGCTCGTCGCGGGTCTCGGGGCCTCACCGCGGGGTTGCGGCGAAGTGGCGACAGTCTCTCCGCGCGGCCGTCGTGCGGTAAGTCACAAAAGTCAGCATGACCACCGGCGCAATGCCGGAAGTCATGCCCTTGCCGTCGCGATGTCATTTGCCGCCCTGAGACTGCCGTGAGGCAACTGGGCGCTGTGTCGAATGAGCCGACGAATGTCCGAACTGAGAATCTTCGTCCTCTTGCTGGTTGCCCTCGCGTGGTTGCCGCCGCCTTTGGGCGCCGCTGGCGTGCCCGCGCCGCAGGGCTTCACCAAGCCGTTTCCGAACAGCCGCCATGTCGCGGTGCAGGGCGTCGAGCTGCACGTCCGCGAATGGCGTCCACGGGGCGAGGCCCCAGCCGCGGACCGCGCGCGCTGTCCGGTGTTGCTCGTCCACGCCCTTGCGGGTTCGACCTACTCGTTCCGGCACGTGGCACCGGCCTTGGCGAACGCCGGGCATCGGGTGCTGGCGGTCGATCTGCCGGGCTACGGCTACAGTGCGCGTCGTCCGTTCGAGGGCAGCGCCGCCGACGCGCTCTGGTCGTTTCTCGAAGCGGAAGCCCCGGCAGAGGACTGGTGCCTCGTTGGGCATTCGATGGGTGCCCGCGTGGTGGGACAGATGGTGGCGGATGCGCCGTCGCGGGCCGCCGCTGTTGCCTACTTGTCCGGTTCTCCGGTCAGGGAGCGTCGCCGTAATCCAGCCATGTTCCGTGCGCAGCCTCTGCGCGGAATCGTCCTCGCCCTCGCGGAGCGCCGTTACCTCCACGCCCAAGGCCTGTCCGAGGCGCTGGAGGACGGGCTGGGACGTCCTCCCGACGACGAGGAACTGGCCGCCTATCTGGAGCCCCTGCGATTGCCCAATACCTTGCCTGCCATCCTCGACGGCTATGCGAGCGACATGGGTCCGGACCGCACCGATCCCTCGCGGCTTTCCGGCGTGCCCAGCCTCGTGCTGTGGGGGAGCCGCGACCGTTGGTTGAAACCGGTGGTTGGAGAGCGACTGGCTTCGTCGCTGCCCGCCGCGACCTGGGTGCAGGTGGACGGTGCCGCGCACAGCCCGATGGAGACCCATCCCGACGAGGTCATCCCGCCGATGCTCGACCTGTTCGCGAAAAGCAACGAAGGCGGGGCCTTCGCCGGTTCGCTCAATCCAACAGCCGCGGAACCATCGCTGCGTTGACCGGCGCGAAGCTGCGTCGATGCGCCGCGCAGGGTCCGAAGCGGCGAAGCGCGTCGAGGTGCTCGGGCGTCGGATAGCCCTTGTGTGCGGCGAAGCCGTACTCCGGATGCGCCGCATCGAGGTCAAGCATCCAGCGATCGCGCGCGACCTTGGCGAGAATCGAGGCCGCCGAGATCGCAGCGATCTTCGCATCGCCCTTGACGATGGCTTCGGCGGCGATGCCGAGGCCGGGCGGCACGCGATTGCCGTCGACGAGCACGCGCGAGGGCGTGGTCGCCAGCGCCGCCACCGCGCGCCGCATGCCGGCCATCGTGGCCTGCAGGATGTTGAGGCGGTCGATCTCGTCGGCGTGCACGAACACGATGGCGAGGGCGAGCGCGTCGGACTGGATGCGCGGGAACAGTGCCTCGCGGCGGGCTTCCGACAGCGCCTTGGAATCGCCGAGGCCGTCGATGCGTCGCGCCGGGTCGAGGATCACTGCGGCCACCGCCACCGGGCCGGCTAGCGGCCCGCGGCCGGCCTCGTCGACGCCGGCGACGCCGGGCATGGTCCAGGACGGATCGATCATCGCGCCAACAGCGTCGACACCGCCTCGGCCGCCGCACGCGGCGTCGGCGCACGGAGCGCTTCGTGCAGGCCCTCGAAGCGCAGGCGGTGGGCCGGCGTGAGGCCCTCGCGCAGCAAGCGCTCGATGTCGTCTGCCAGCACGTCGGCGCGGCAGTCGGCCTGCATGCGTTCCGGCACCAGCGATTCGCCGGCCAGCACGTTCGGCAGGCTGTAGCGCTCGACCTTCAACAGGCCGAAGGCCTTGACGATGAAATGCGTGAGCGGCGCGATGCGGTAGGCCACGACCATCGGCCGCTTGGCCAGCATCGCTTCGAGGGCCGCCGTGCCGGAGGCGAGCAGCACCGCATCGCTGGCCACCATGGCCTCGCGGGCGCGGCCGTCGACGAGATGCAGGACCCCATGCAGGGCGAGCGAGGCCGGGTGTGCCGCGAGCAGGGCCTGGAAGCGCTCGCGGCAGCGCGGGTTCGCCATCGGGGCGAGCACGCGCAGGCCGGGGAGTCGCGCCTGCAGCAAGGCCACCGCATCGAGGAACACCGGCCCGAGTCGCGCGATCTCACTGCCTCGGCTGCCGGGCAGCAGGGCGAGCAGCGGGTCGTCGCCCTCGAGGCCCAGCGCGCGCCGGGCGGCGTCGCGGTCCGGGTGCATCGGCAGCATCGCCGCGAGGGGATGGCCGACAAAGCTCGCCTCGACGCCGTGCTTGGCATAGATGGCCGGCTCCATCGGGAACAGGCAGAGCACGCGGTCGGCCGACGTGCCGATTTTCGCAGCGCGGCCTTCGCGCCAGGCCCAGACCGAGGGGCTGACGTAGTGCACGGTGCGGATGCCGCGCTGCTTCAGCCACTTCTCCAGCCCGAGGTTGAAATCGGGCGCGTCGATGCCGATGACGACGTCCGGCTGCCAAGCCAGCAGGCGTTCGCGCAGTTCGCGACGCAGGCGCAGCAGGCGTGGCAGGTGTTTCAGCACTTCGACGAGGCCCATCACCGCGAGAGCCTCGCAGTCGTGCCAGGCGGTGACGCCGGCGGCGCGCATCTCGGGCCCGGCGATGCCGACGAATTCGGCGTCCGGGTGCAGGGCCTTCAGGTCACGGACGAGGGCAGCGCCGAGCAGGTCGCCCGAGGCCTCGCCCGCGACCAGCGCGATGCGCGGCGAGCCCATCAGCGCAGCAGGCCGCGCTCGCTCGACTCGATGAAGGCGAGCATGCGGGCGACGTCTTCCGAGCTGGTGGCGGCTTCGGCGAGCTGCTGCTTGGCTTCAGCCAGCGGCGCGCCCGACATGAACACGGCGCGGTAGGCGCGCTTGATCGCCGCGATGCGTTCGGCGTCGAAGCCGCGGCGCTTCAGGCCTTCCGCGTTGATGCCGCGGGGCACCGCGTACTTGTCGGCGACGATCACGAAGGGCGCCACGTCGGCGTTGACCAGGCTGCCCATGCCGACGAAGGCGTGGGCGCCGATGCGGCAGAACTGGTGGATCCCCGCGAATCCACCAAGGATCGCCCAGTCCTCCACGACCACGTGGCCGGCGAGGGTGGCGTTGTTGGCGAAGATGCAGTGGTTGCCGATGACAACGTCGTGGGCCACGTGCACGTAGGCCATCACCCAGTTGTCGTTGCCGACGGTGGTGACGCCGCCGCCATCGACGGTGCCGCGCGAGAACGTGGTGAATTCGAAGATGGTGTTGCTGTCGCCGATGACCAGCCGCGTCGGTTCACCCTTGTGCTTCTTGTCCTGCGGCTGGCCGCCGAGGCTGGCGTGCGCGTGGATGACGTTGTCGCGGCCGATGCGGGTCGGGCCGAGGATGGAGCAGTGCGAACCGATGCTCGTGCCCGCGCCGATCTCGACGTGCGCCCCGATCACGGTGAACGGCCCCACGGAGACGCCGTCGTCCAGCCGGGCCTTCGGGTCGATGATGGCGGTCGGGTGGATGGCGGCGTTCGCGTTCATGCGGCCTTGGTCTCCGCGCAGAGCATCTCGGCGCTGGCCACTTCCTTGCCGTCCACGAGCGCCTTGCCTTCGTAGAGGGCCATGTTGCGGATGGTGCGCTTCAGCGTGACTTCGAGGATGAGCTGGTCGCCGGGCACCACCATCTTCGAGAAGCGCGCGTTGTCGACCTTCACCAGGTAGAACTGGCTCGGGCCGTTGTTCTCGGCGCAGGCCTTGCCCTCCGAGAGCATCGAGAGCAGGCCGCCGGCCTGCGCCATCGCCTCGATCACCAGTACGCCCGGCATCACCGGATTGCCGGGGAAGTGGCCGGTGAAATGGGGCTCGTTCGCGGTGACGTTCTTCAGCGCGACGATGCGCTGGCGGGGCTCGACCGACAGCACGCGGTCGACCAGCAGGAACGGGTAGCGATGGGGCAGCAGGCGTTCGATGCAGCGAACGTCGAGCGGGAAGGGGGGCAGGGTCATGGGCTGGAATCGTTCTTCTTGAGCAGGATTCTGGCGAGTCGGTCGAGCTGGCCGAAACGGGCGGCGTTCTTGCGCCATTCGCGCTTGGGCTGCAGGGGCGTGCCGGAAGCGTACTCCCCCGGCTCGTCCAGCGAGTGCGTGACGAGGCTCATGGCGCCGATCGTCACCTTGTCGGCGATCTCGAGGTGGCCGACGATGCCGGCCGCGCCGCCCACAAGGCACCAGCGGCCGATGCGCGTGGAACCGGCCACCGCCACGCAGCCGGCCATCGCGGTGTGCGCGCCGATGCGGACGTTGTGGCCGATCTGGATCTGGTTGTCGAGGCGCACGTCCTCTTCGAGCACGGTGTCGTCGATGGCGCCGCGGTCGATCGTGGTGTTCGCGCCGATCTCGCAGTCATCGCCCACCACCACGCCGCCGAGTTGGGGCACGTTGATCCAACGGCCGCCATCCACCGCGAGCCCGAATCCGTCGGCGCCGAGCACCGCACCCGGATGGATGCGCACGCGCTGGCCAAGGCGCACGCGGCGGACGAGGGTGACGCGCGCCACGAGCTCGCTGCCCGCACCGACCACGCAGTCCTCGCCGATCACGCTGCCCGCACCGACCACCGCGCCCGCCGCGACGACGCTGCGCGCGCCGATGCTGACGAAGGGGCCGACGTGCGCGGTGGGATCGATGGATGCGGTCGGTTCGATGGCCGCGCTGGCATGCACGCCGGACGGCCGCGAAGGCAGGCGTTCGAACAGCGCGGCGATCCGCGCATAGGTCGCGTAGGGGTTCGCGCTCAGAAGCGCCGGTACCGGGCAGTGCTCGGCTTCCGCCGGATGCAGCACCACGGCCGCCACGCGGGTGGTGGTCAGGTGCTTTCGATACGCCGGGTTGGCGAGGAAGGCGAGTGCGCCGTCAGCGGGCGCCTCTGCCTGCAGCGGCGCCACGCCGGCGACCTCCGCGTCCTCGCCGCGCCACTCGAGCCCGAAGCGTTCGGCGAGCGCGGACAGCCGGAAGCGCGGGGTCGTCGCTTCCATCCGCCGTTAGAACTGGCCGCCGAAGGTGAACTGCAGGTTCTCGGTGCGGTCCGTGTCCTCGGCGCGGAACGGCGAGGCCCACGAGATCGAGATCGGGCCCATCGGCGACTGCCACTGCAGCGCGATGCCCGTCGAGGCGCGGATGTCGCCCGAGCCGAACTCGCGGGTGTTGCGCCACACGTTGCCGAAATCGAGGAAGGCCGAGATGCGGATGCCGCGCGAGTCGAACAGCGAAGGGAAGTAGGTCTCCACCGAGCCGATGGCCTTGAACGAACCGCCCAAGGACTGCCTGAAGTCGGAGCCCCCGAAATCGAGCGACGAGACCGGGCCCAGCGTGTTCTGCTCGAAGCCGCGCAGCGAGCCGGGGCCGCCGGCGTAGAAGTTCTCGAAGAAGGGCAGGCCGGCGTTGCCGGTCTTGCCGTAGCTGTCGCCGTAGCCGATCGAGGTGCGGGTTTCGACCACGAGCGCGCGGTTGATCGGCCAGAACTTCGAGAAGTCGTACGAGATCTTGTAGTACTCGAGGTCCGAACCCGGCAGCGTGACTTCAGCGCCGATGCGGTTGTACATGCCCGCCGTCGGCGCATAGAAATCGTTGCGCGTATCGCGGGCCCAGCCAGCCTGCATGCGCCAGGCGTTCACCGTCCACAGGCGGTTGCCGGCGACCTGAACCACGGTGCAGCCCGGGATCGGATTGCCGGTGATCGGGTCGACGTTCGGGATGCAGGGGAAGGCATCCGCGGTATCGCCGGGGCGGAAGGCGAAGCGCGCGCGGTCGCCGAGGGTTTCGACGAGGTAGTCGACCAGCTCCGGCGGCGTGGAGCCGTCGACCGCGGTCAGGTCGACCTTGTCGATGCCGATCGAGGCCGAGATGCTGTCCGTTTCCGACAGCGGCAGCCCGAACACCGCTTCGAAGCTGGCGTTGTCGGTCTGGTAGCTGGCGATGTTGAAATCGCTGAAATCATTCTCGCTGTAGGCGAGGTTGTAGCCCAGCGAGATGCCGCTGTCGGTGAAGTAAGGGTCCATGAACGAGAAGCTCACGCCCTTGCTGTAGCTGTTGTTCTGCACCGACATCGACACCTTGTTGCCGGAGCCGAGGAAGTTGTTCTGCGAGAGCGACAGCTGGACGCTCGCGCCATAGAGCTGGCTGTAGCCGAGGCCGAACTGGAACTGGCCGAACTGGCGTTCCTTGACCGAGACCACAACGTCGACCTTGTCGGCCTCGCCGGTGACGGCCGGGGTTTCGATCTCGACTTCGTCGAAATAGCCGAGGCGCTGCAGGCGGATCTTCGAGCGGTCGATCGCGGCCTGCGAGTACCACGTGCCCTCGAACTGGCGCAGCTCGCGGCGCATCACTTCGTCGGCGGTGGTGTCGTTGCCCTTGAAGACGATGCGGCGCACCTGGACGCGCGGGCCCGGGCTCACGACGAAGTTGATCGCAACCTCGTTCTTCTCGCGGTCGATCGTCGGCACCGGGTTCACTTCGGCGAAGGCGTAGCCGATGTTGCCGAGCACGGCGGTGATGCCGTCCGAGGTGAATTCGAGCAGCTGGCGCGAGAAGGTCTGGCCTTCACGCACGAAGAGCATGCCTTCGACTTCCTCGACCGGCAGGATGGTGTCGCCGCTGACCTGCACCGACGAGATGGTGAACACCTCGCCTTCGGTCACGCTGGCGCCGATCGTCATGTCGCGGCGGTCGGGGCTGATCGCGACCTGGGTCGATTCGACGTTGAAGTCGACATAGCCGCGGTCGAGGTAGTAGTTGGTGAGCTTCTCGAGGTCGCCGGAGAGCTTCTCGCGCGAGTACTGGTCGTCGCGCCTGTACCAGGACAGCCAGTTGCTGGTGTTCGATTCCCAGTTGCCGCGCAGCTCGTCGTCGCCGTAGACGGTGTTGCCGACGATGTTGATGTCGCGGATGCGCGCGGCCTTGCCTTCGTCGACGGTGATGGTCACGTCGACGCGGTTCAGCGGCAGGTTGGTGACGGTCGGGGTGATCGTCACCGAGTACTTGCCGCGGTTGTTGTACTGGCGGATCAGCTCCTGGGTCACCCGGTCGACGTTGAGCGGGTTGTAGGTCTCGCCCTCGGCGAGGCCGATGCCGCGCAGGCCCTTCAGCAGTTCCTCGGACTTGATGTCCTTGTTGCCGGAGAGGGTGATCTTGTTGATGGCCGGGCGCTCGACCACCTTGATGACGAGGATGTTTCCCTCGCGGGCCAGCGACACGTCGCTGAAGAACCCGGTCCGGAACAGCGCGCGGATCGCTTCGCCGGCGCGGCTCTGGTCGAGGGTCTCGCCGCGTTCGACCGGCAGGTAGGAGAAGACCGTGCCGTTCGAGATGCGCTGCAGGCCGTCGACGCGGATGTCCTGCACCTCGAAGGCGCCGATGGACTGGGCCATGGTGGTGCCGGACAGGGCAGCGGCGAGGGCGAGGGCGAGCAGGCGGCGGGTGGGGCGATGCGTCATGGAAACGTCCAAAAGCGGCAGGCCCGGTGGGCCCGCGGGGTGACGGTCAGGGAACGAGCCTCAGCACGTCGTTGAAGAGAGCGAGGCCCATCAGCGATGCGAGCAGGACGAGGCCGAAGTACTGCCCGGCCACGAGCACGCGGTCGCCCAGCGGCCGCCCTTGAACCAGCTCGATAAGGTAAACCAGCAGGTGCCCCCCGTCCAAGACAGGAATGGGCAGCAGGTTCAGGATGGCGATGCTCACCGAGAGCATCGCCAGGAAGTAGAGGAACCAGGCCAAGCCGCGCGCCGCGGTGGTGTTCGCGACCTGGGCGATGGTGATGGGGCCGGAGAGGTTCTGCAGCGAGGCGGCCCCGGTGACCATTCGCCAGAGCATGCCGACGGTGTCGGTGGCCAGCTGGCCGGTGGCCTTCACGGCCTCGGGCAGGGCCTCCAGCGGGCCATGCCGCAGCAGGGCATCGCGCGGGTCGGGAGCCGCCACGCCGAGCCGCCAGACCGGTGTCCCGCCCTCCGGCGTCACGCGTTCGGGCACCAGGGTGCGATCGAGCGGCTTGCCGTCCCGTTCGATCCGCAGCCGCAGGGTCGGGGCCGGGCCATCCACCGGGTGCGCCGCCAATGCGGCCTGCATGGCGTTGAAATCGGCCACTGGGGCGTCGTCGATGGCCACGATGCGGTCGCCCACCTCGAGGGCACCGGCGGCCGGGCTGCCCGGCGCGACGGCCCCCACCACCGCCGGTGGGATCGGGCGGCGGGGCACGAAGCCCAGCGCCCGGAAGGCTTCCGATTCCTCCAGCGCCGGGTCGAGCGTGGCGAGTCGGAGCTCGCGCTGGACGAGGTTCCCGTCGGCATCGGAGACCTCGACGGCGATGCTGCGGCGGTCGACCATCGGGCCCAGCAGGGCGTTCTGCGCGTCGGTCCAGGTCGGGGTGTCGCGGCCATCGACGACGAGCAGGCGGTCGCCAGCCTCGAAGCCGGAGGCCGCCGCCAGCGCCTGCGGCTCGGCCAGCACAGGCACGTAGTCCGGCTTGCCGACGACGAACATCACGTAGAGCAGGCCCACCGCGAGCACGAAGTTCGCCAGCGGGCCGGCGGCGACGATGGCGATGCGCTGGCCGACGGGCTTGGCCGTGAAGGCGCGGGGGCGGTCCGCATCCGCGACCTCGCCTTCGCGCTCGTCGAGCATGCTGACGTAGCCGCCCAGCGGGATCAGGCCGATCCGCCATTCGATGCCATCGCGGTCGGTGCGCGACCACAGCGCGCGGCCGAAGCCCACGGAGAAGCGCAGCACCTTGACCCCGCAGCGGCGCGCCACCCAGTAGTGGCCGAACTCGTGGAAGGTGATGAGCACGCCAAGCGCGACCACCAGCCAGAACGCCGAGGAGAGGATCTCGCTCACGCCAGCAGCCCGGTGGCGACGCGGCGCGCCTCGGCATCGGCCGCGAGGCGGTCGTCGAGGGTCGCGCTAGGCAGGGCGGGCAGGCGATGCATGGTGCGTTCGATCAGCGCAGGGATGCCAAGGAAAGCGAGCCGGCGCTGAAGAAAGGCTGAAACGGCCACTTCATTCGCCGCATTCAGGACCGCCGGGGTGCTGCCGCCGGCCCGCAGGGCCTCGAAGGCGAGGCCCAGGCAGGGGAAAGCGCCGAGGTCGGGGGCCTCGAAATCCAGCCGGGCGATGGTGAGCAGGTCGAGCGGTGCGACACCGGCCTCGACGCGTTCGGGCCAGGCCAGTCCCACCGCCAGCGTCGTGCGCATGTCGGGCTGGCCGAGCTGGGCCAGCATCGATCCGTCGACGTAGTCGACCAGCGAGTGGATGGTCGATTGCGGGTGGACGACCACGTCGATGCGTTCCGCCGGCAGGTCGAATAGGTGGTGCGCCTCGATCACCTCGAGGCCCTTGTTCATCAGCGTGGCGGAATCGACCGAGATCTTCCGGCCCATCGACCAGTTCGGGTGCGCGCAGGCCTGTTCCGGGGTAATCCCGACGAGTTGCTCGCGCGACCAGCCGCGGAACGGGCCGCCCGAGGCCGTCAGCACGATGCGCCGCACGCCGCCGTGGTCCCCATGCTGCGGCAGGCACTGGAAGATCGCGTTGTGTTCGCTGTCGATGGGCACGAGGGTCGCGCCACCCGCGGCCACTTCGGCCATCAGCAGCTCGCCGGCCAGCACCACCGACTCCTTGTTGGCCAGCAGCAGGCGCTTGCCGGCGCGCGCGGCGGCGAGGGTCGAGGCCACGCCTGCGGCGCCGACGATGGCGGCGATCACCGTGTCGTTGCGGTCGTCCGCGGCGATCTCGTCGAGGGCCGCCGCGCCGGCCACCGCGACGGTCTCGAGGCCTGCGGCCGCCAAACCCTCGCGAAGCGCGACGTAGCGGGTTTCATCGGTGATGGCGGCGACGCGCGGGCGGAAGCGCGCGCAGAGGGCAACCAGCGCCTCGACCTGCGCGTGGGCGCTGAGCGCATCGACGACGTAGCGGTCGGGATGCCGGGCGATGACGTCGAGGGCCGAGGCGCCGATCGAGCCGGTCGCCCCGAACAGCGCGATCCGTTTCAGAGGCCCAGCCACAGCTTGCCCACCATGAACACCGGCAGTGCGGCGAGCAGGCTGTCGAGGCGGTCGAGCATGCCGCCGTGTCCCGGGATCAGGTGGCCGGAATCCTTGTGTCCGGAATGCCGCTTCAAGAGGCTTTCGAACAGGTCGCCGGCCACCGACATCATCGCGGCGACGATCGTGAGGAACACCAGCACGGGCAGGTCGCCCCAGCCGAGGCCGAGCGGCTTCACCGCGAACACGGCGATCAGTGAGGCGCCAGCGAGCCCGCCCCAGAACCCTTCCCAGCTCTTGTTCGGGCTGATGCGCGGGGCCATCTTGTGCTTGCCCATCCGCACGCCGACGAAGTACGCGCCGGTGTCGGCTGCCCAGACCAGCATCACCGCGAACAGCGCCCAGCGCGGGCCGTGCCCGGGCAGCTGGTGCAGCCAGACGAGGGCCGCCCAGGCCGGCACCGCGGCGAGGCTGCCGGCCAGCAGCTTGAGGATGCGGAAGCGGCCGCGGTCGGCCTGCCCGAACTCGAAGCGCCACAGCCAGGCCAGGGCCAGCACCCACCACGCGACGCCGAGCAGGGCCGCGGCCTTGAGTGCGAACAGGTTGGGGCCGGCCGCCCACGCCAGTGCGGCGATCATCAGGGCGTTGGCGGTGATGTAGCCGAGCCGCGGCATCGGGTCGGACAGGCCGGTGAGGCGCGTCCACTCCCACAGCCCGGCAAGCAGAAGCACGGCGGCGACCAGCGCGAGCCATGCCGTGGGCAGCCACAGCACGCCGGCGACGGCGGCAGGCGCGAGCACGAGCCCGGTGAGGATTCGGGTGCGGCTCATCGGGCCTCCAAGGCCGGGGTGGGCAGTTGTTCGGAAATCAGGCCGAAGCGGCGTTCACGCCCGGCGAATTCGGCCATCGCGGCATCGAGCAGCGCGTCGTCGAGGTCGGGCCAGAGCACGTCGGTGAACCACAGCTCGGTGTAGGCGAGCTGCCACAGCAGGAAGTTGCTGATGCGGTGCTCGCCGCCAGTGCGGATGAACAGGTCGGGCGGCGGCAGGTCGGCGAGGCTCATCGCATCACCGAAGGTGGCTTCGTCGATCTCCTCGGGGCGCAGCGTGCCGGCCTGCACGCGCTCGGCGAGGCGGCGCGCGGCCTGCGCCAGGTCGGCGCGGCCACCGTAGCCCGCGGCGAGGGTGAGCGTGAGCTTCGGCGACGGCAGTCGGATGGCTTCCGCGGCGGCCATGCGGGCGCGGATGGCCTCGGGGAAGCGCGATCGGTCGCCGATGAATCGCAGGTGCACCTGCTGCCGCGCCAGCTCCTCGACTTCCGATTCCAGCACGCGAAGGAACAGGCGCATCAGTGCGCCGACCTCGTCTTCGGGGCGGTTCCAGTTTTCGCTGGAGAACGCGAACAGCGTCAGCGCCGGAATGCCGCGCTTCAGGCAGTACTCGACGATCGTGCGCACCGCGCGCGCGCCGGCGCGATGGCCGAGCGTGCGCGGGCGCTGGCGCTGCTTCGCCCAACGCCCATTGCCGTCCATGATGACGGCGAGGTGGCGGGGCAGCGCGGCGGGGTGCGACATGCGGCTGGCGCTCAGAGGGCCAGCAGTTCCTGCTCTTTCGCCTTGACGACTTCATCGACGCCCTTGATCGATGCGTCGGTCAGCTTCTGGATGTCTTCCTCGGCCTTGCGCTGCTCGTCCTCGGAGATCTTCTTCTCCTTGAGCAGCTCCTTCACGTGCGTCATGGCGTCGCGGCGCACGTTGCGGATCGCGACCTTGGTGTTCTCGCCTTCGCCGGCCACGTGCTTCGAGAGGTCGCGGCGGCGCTCCTCGGTGAGCGGCGGCAGGTTGATGCGGATGACGGTGCCGGCGGTGTTCGGCGTCAGGCCGAGGTCGGAGGCGAGGATGGCCTTCTCGACGGCGCCGACCATCGGCTTCTCCCACGGCGTGATGGTGAGCGAGCGGGCGTCGGCGACGGCCACCGAGGCGACCTGCGACAGCGGCACGTTCGAGCCGTAGTAGTTGACCTGCAGGTGATCGACGATCGCCGTGGTGGCGCGGCCCGTGCGCAGCTTCGTGAGGTCGGTCTTCAGCACCTCCACGCACTTCTGCATGCGGGTCTGGGCGTCCTTCTTGATGTCGTTGATCATGGGGCGGATCTCTGGGGGTGGTGCGGCACGGTGGCCCGGCCGGGAAGTATAGATCGCCGCGCCGCCGGGGCTTCCGGGCGGGGCAGGGCCGGCCTCAGCCGGCGTGGACGAGGGTGCCGAGCGGCTCGCCGCGCAGGATCCGCATGAGGGCCCCCGGCTGCATCATGTCGTAGATGCGGATCGGCAGGTTCTGGTCACGGCACAGGGCGAAGGCCGCGGTATCCATCACCTGCAGGTTGCGTGCGATGACTTCGTCGTAGGTGAGGCTGTCGTAGCGCTTGGCTTCCGGCACCTTCTTCGGGTCGGCCTCGTAGATGCCGTCGACCTTGGTGGCCTTGAGCAGCAGTTCGGCGCCGACCTCGATGGCGCGCAGGGCGGCGGCCGAATCGGTGGTGAAGAAGGGGTTGCCGGTGCCGGCCGCGAACAGGGCGATGCGGCCTTTCTCGAGGTGGCGGATGGCGCGGCGGCGGATGTAATCCTCGGCCACCTCGTTGATCTTCAGCGCGCTCATGGTGCGGGCGTAGGCGCCGAGGCGCTCGAGGGCGTCCTGCATGGCCAGCGCGTTCATCACCGTGGCGAGCATGCCCATGTGGTCGCCGGTGACGCGGTCCATGCCCTTCGACTGCAGGCCGGCACCGCGGAAGATGTTGCCGCCGCCGATCACGAGGCCGATCTGCGCCCCGGCCTTCTGGGCCTCGATGACCTCCTTGGCCAGCCAGGTCAGGACTTCCGGGTCGATGCCGTAATCGCCGCGGCCCATGAGGGCTTCGCCGGAGAGTTTCAGCAGGACGCGCTTGTACTTCAGTGCAGGCACGCTCATTCGTGATCTCCGTTGGGCAAACGGCAGAATTCTAGCGGTTGGGCGGGTTGCCGTCACGCGCGGATGACATCCGTGGCCGGGTGCCGCAGGCTTTCCGGCGACGATCCACCCACCCCCGGGAGCCCCGCCATGCCGATCACCAACGTCGCCGATTTCCTTGCCGCCACCGCCGAACGCGACCGCGGGCAGGGCGAAGTGTTCGAGCTCGAAAGCCCCTACATGCTGGAAGCCAAGGTCACGGGGCGGGTGTGGGCCAAGGCCGGATCGATGGTGGCCTACCGCGGAGGCATCAAGTTCAAGCGCCAGGGCCTGTTGTCGCAGGGCATGGGCACGCTGTTCAAGAAGTTCATCAGCGGCGAAGGCGCCTCGCTGATGGCGGTCGAGGGCAATGGCCGGGTCTACCTCGCCGACCGCGGCAAGAAGATCACCCTGCTCCGGCTGGCGGGCGAATCCATCGTCGTCAATGGCAACGACGTGCTGGCCTTCGAGGACGGCATCGCCAACGAGATCACGATGATGCGGCGGGTCGCCGGGATGCTGGCGGGTGGCCTGTTCAACATCCGGCTGTCGGGCAGCGGCGTCGTGGCCATCGCCAGCCACTACGACCCGATGACGCTGGCGGTGAAGCCTGGCCAGGCGCTGTACACCGATCCGAATGCCACCGTCGCCTGGTCGGGCAACCTCGAGCCGGAATTCGCCACCGACATCCAGCTCGGCACGGTGTGGGGCCGCGGCTCCGGCGAGAGCGTGCAGATGAAGTTCCAGGGCGAGGGCTGGGTGGTGGTGCAGCCCTACGAGGAGATCGCGTGGCAGCCGCAGGCGCGTTGAAGTCGCCGCGCCCGTGGCCCCGGTCGCCCGTCGATCCGAAGCCGGGCCCATGAAAGCGAAGAGCCCGCTTTCGCGGGCTCTCCGTTCCATCGACGATGCGGCGGTCGATCAGACCTGCATGGCCTTCGCCACTTCCGCGGCGTAGTCCTCGACGACCTTCTCGATGCCTTCGCCGACGGCGAGGCGGGTCATCGACACCATCTCGGCGCCGCCGGCCTTGAGGGCGGCTTCGACGGTCATGTTGGTGTCCATGACGTACGGCTGGCCCGTCAGGGTATTGTCGTTGACGATCTTCGCGATCTTGCCGCTGATGATCTTCTCGAGGATGTCGGCCGGCTTGTTCTTGTCCTTGTCGGACATCTTCGCGAGTTCGATGTCCTTTTCCTTGGCGAGGAACTCGGCCGGGACCTGCGCGGCGGTCATGTAGGGCGGGTTCATCGCCGCGACGTGCATGGCGATGCCGCGGGCCAGCTCGTCGTTGCCACCCTTGATCTCGACCAGCACGCCGATCTTGCCGCCGTGGATGTAGGCGCCGACCGTGTTGCCGCCGTCCACGCGCACCATGCGGCGCACCTGGACGTTCTCGCCGATCTTGGCGATCAGCAGGGCGCGGGCTTCTTCGACGGTGACGTCGCCGAGCTTGACGGCCTTCAGGGCTTCCACGTCGGCGGCGCCGGATTCCAGCGCGGCCTTGGCAACGCCGTCGGTGTAGGCGACGAAGTTGGCGTCCTTGGCGACGAAGTCGGTCTCGGAGTTGATCTCGACCAGCACGGCCTTCTGGCCGGCGGCGGCCATCGCGATGCGGCCCTCGGCGGCCACGCGGCCAGCCTTCTTGTCGGCCTTGGCGAGGCCCGACTTGCGCAGGGCTTCCATCGCGGCTTCGATGTCGCCGCCGTGCTCGGTGAGCGCCTTCTTGCACTCCATCATGCCGGCGCCGGAGCGCTCACGCAGGTCCTTGACGAGCGAAGCAGTGATTTCCATGGGGAACCTCGTTGTGTCTGTAATGGAAGCGGCCCGCAGGATGCGCGGGCCGCGTTGCGGTACGGCGACGGCGGGGCGTCGCCGGCGCGGGTTTTACTCGCCGTCGGTCTCGGCGGTGGCGCGGCCGGTGCCGTTGCCACGGCGCGGGGCGCCCTTCTTGGCCGGCGGACGACGGTCGTTGCGCGGCTTGTCGTTGCGCGGACGGCGGTTGTCGGCTTCCTTCGCGATCGGGTTGCCTTCGGCGTCGAGCTCGACGAACTCGTCGTCACCGGCATTGGCCTG
The DNA here is from genome assembly GCF_044377035.1 of Silanimonas sp. Taxonomy (GTDB): domain Bacteria; phylum Pseudomonadota; class Gammaproteobacteria; order Xanthomonadales; family Xanthomonadaceae; genus Silanimonas. The sequence continues at coordinate 8,797 of NZ_JBILJW010000028.1, read as the reverse complement.
GATCGGGGCGGCGGCCTTGCCTTCCAGCACGGCGTCGGCCACGGCGCGGGTGTACAGCTGCACGGCGCGGATGGCGTCGTCGTTGCCCGGGATGGCGTAGTCGACGAGGTTCGGGTCGTAGTTCGAGTCGACCACGGCGACGACCGGGATGCCGAGCTTCTTGGCTTCCTGGACGGCGATCTCTTCGTGGCCGATGTCGATGACGAACAGGGCGTCCGGCAGGCGGTTCATGCCCTTGATGCCGCCCAGCGAGGCCTCGAGCTTGTCGCGCTCGCGACGACGCGAGAGGACTTCATGCTTGACGAGGCGCTCGAAGGTGCCGTCGGTCTCGGCCGCTTCCAGTTCCTTCAGGCGCGAGATCGAGCCCTTCAGGGTGCGGAAGTTGGTCAGGGTGCCGCCGAGCCAGCGCTGGCTCATGTACGGCATGCCGCAGCGGATGGCTTCTTCCTTCAGCGACTCGCGCGCCGAGCGCTTCGTGCCGACGAACAGGATGGTGCCGCGCTTCTGGGCGATGCCCGAGATGAAGTTCATCGCGTCGTTGAAGAGCGGGAGCGTCTTCTCGAGGTTGATGATGTGGATCTTGCCGCGGGCGCCGAAAATGTACGGGCCCATCTTGGGGTTCCAGTAGCGGGTCTGGTGGCCGAAATGGACGCCGGCTTCCAGCATCTGGCGCATGGTGACCTGGGGCATTGCTCTTTCCTTCTGAATGGAGCGCGGCCGGGCCCGTTCGCGGGCATCGCGGCTTGGTCACTCCGGGGTTGGGCCTCCCCGCGCGTCCGTGGCCGAACCCCGGCGCCTCGAGAGGCAGGGGCACCCCGGCACGGGATGGTTCACGCGGGTGTGGATTCCTCTGTCGCGATGGCCTCGAGGCCACGGCCGCCGGAGGTCGGCGCCCGCCGGGCCGGGGTTCCGGCCTTGCGAAGCGCGGGATTCTAGCCCGCTGGCAGGGTTGTGGACAAGTCGGCACAATCCCGGGCATGAAAGTGACCTTCAAGACCCCCGAGCAGATCGAGAAGATGCGCGAGGCCGGCCGGCTGGCCGCCGAAGTGCTGCAGGTCGTGGCCCCGTACGTGAAAGCGGGCGTGACCACCGCCGAACTCGACCGCATCTGCAACGAACACATCGTCAACGTCCAGAAGGCCATTCCGGCCAACGTGGGCTACAAGGGCTTCCCGAAGACGGTCTGCACCTCGGTCAACAACGTCATCTGCCATGGCATCCCGTCGGAGGCCAAGGTGCTGAAGGACGGCGACATCCTGAACATCGATGTCACCGTCATCAAGGACGGCTGGCACGGCGACACCTCGCGGATGTACGTGGTGGGCAGCCCGTCGGTGCTGGCCAAGCGCCTGATCGACGTGACCCGCGAGGCCATGTTCCGCGGCATCCGCATGGTGAAGCCGGGCGCCACGCTGGGCGACATCGGCCACGCCATCCAGAGCTATGCGGAAGCCGAGCGCTTCTCGGTGGTGCGCGAGTACTGCGGCCACGGCATCGGCCAGATCTACCACGAGGACCCGCAGGTGCTGCATTACGGCCGCCCCGGCGAGGGCGTCCGCCTGCAGGAAGGCATGACCTTCACCATCGAGCCGATGATCAATGCCGGCGCGCGGCACACCAAGCTGCTGCCGGACGGCTGGACCGTGGTGACCAAGGACAAGTCGCTGTCGGCGCAGTGGGAGCACACCGTGGCGGTCACCCGCGATGGCGTGGAGATCCTCACGCGCCTGCCCGGCGATGACAACGACCTGTGAGCACGCCGGCCTCGCCCGTGCCGGTGGCGGCGTCGCTCGCGACGCCGGACGGTGCGCGAGGCTGGCAGGACGCGGCGAAGGCCGCCTTCCTCGAGGCGCGTGCCGCGATCGTGGCCCGCTTCGACGCCGGTGAAGGCATCGAGCGCCTGCTGGGCGCGCAGGCCGCTGCCGTCGATGCCGCGGTGCGCGCCGCTTGGGCTGCGTGTTTGCCGGCCGATGCGCAGCTCGACCTGCTGGCCACCGGCGGCTACGGCCGCGGCGAGCAATACCCCTTTTCCGACGTCGACCTGCTGGTGCTCGGCGAAGTCGAAGCGCAGCACGCGCATGAAGCGTCCCTGGGAGCGTTCTTCGCCGCACTGTGGGACCTCGGGCTGAAGCCCGGCACGGCGGTTCGCTCGCTCGCCGATTGCGTGCTGGCCTGCCGCGAAGACGTGACCACGCTGACCGCGCTCAGCGAAGCGCGCTTGCTCGCCGGTTCACCGGCGGTGCTCGACGCGCTCGAGGACGCGCTGCGAAGCGATGGGCTGTGGCCGGCGGCGGACTACTTCGATGCCAAGCGCGCCGAATGGAACGGCCGGCACGCGCGCTACAACGACACGGCGAACAACCTCGAACCCAACCTCAAGGAAGGGCCCGGTGGACTGCGCGACCTGCACACGCTCACCTGGCTGGCGCGGCGCATCTACCGCGTGCCCGGACTGGAGGCGCTGGTGCCGCTCGGCCTGTTGGGCCCCGACGAGGAGCGCACCTTGAAGCGCGACTGGGCGGTGATCGCCCGCCTGCGTTTCGGCCTGCACCTCGTCGCGAACCGTCGCGAGGAGCGGCTGCGCTTCGACCACCAGAAGGTGCTGGCCGCACGCCTCGGCTACAAGGACGAGGCCAGCGACAACCTCGCCGTCGAGCAGATGATGCAGTCGATGTTCCGCGCCGCGAAGACCGTGCAGCGCATCAGCGAGCGCCTGCTGCAACGCTTCGAGGAGCAGTTGGCCGGGCGCGTCGAGCGCGTGCCGGTGGCGCCGGGCTTCGCGCTGGTGAACGGATACCTGCAGCGCGAGGCACATGGCCCCGTGCGTTCGGCGATCGAGGCCTTCGCCGTGTTCGCGACCTGGGCGGCCTGCTCCGAAGCCAAGGGCCTGCATTCGGAAACCGCGCGCGCCATGGCCGAGGCGCTGCCGCGCATCGCGCCCGGCGAGCAGCAGGATGCCGACACGCGCGCGATGTTCCTCTCGCTGCTGCAGGGCACGCAGCCGGTCGACACGCTGGCGCGCATGGCGCACCTCGGCGTGCTGGGCCGCTACCTGCCGGCTTTCGCGCGCGTCTCCGGGCGCATGCAGTACGACCTGTTCCATGTGTACACGGTCGACCAGCACACGCTGGAAGTGCTGCGCATCATGGCCAGCTTCGTGCAGGGCAGCGATCCGCGCTTCCCGAAGGCCAAGAGCGTGCACGACCGCCTGAAGGCGCCGTGGCTGCTGCTGGTGGCCGGGCTATTCCACGACATCGCCAAGGGTCGCGGCGGCGACCACTCGGTGCTGGGCGCGGTCGATGTGCGCGAGTTCGGCGCCGCGCATCGGCTGAAGGAGCACGACATCGAGCTGCTGGCCTGGCTGGTCGAACAGCACCTGCTGATGTCGACGACCGCGCAGCGCCAGGACATCAGCGACGCCACCGTGGTGGAGCGCTTCGCCCGCGCGGTGGGCGACCGCACGCGGCTGGATTTCCTCTACCTGCTGACCTGCGCCGACATCGCCGGCACCAGCCCCAAGCTGTGGAACACGTGGAAGGAGCGCCTGCTCGGCGACCTGTACGACGCCACGCGCCTGGCGTTCCGTCGCGGCCTCGAGCATCGCGTCGATGCCGAAGCCCGCGTCGCCGAGGCCCGCGCCGAGGTGCGGGCGCTGCTGTCCGACATCGGCGATGCCGAACTGGCGCGCGTGTTCGGCGAGTTCCCCGACGAGAGCTTCCTGCGCTACCGGCCCGAGCAGCTGGCGACGCAGGCCCGCGCGATCCTGCGCCACGGCGACCCGGGCAAGCCGCTGATCATCGTGCGGCCGCAGGGCGAGGCCTTCGAGGTCTTCGTCTACTCGCCCGACCGCGACGGCCTGTTCGCCACGCTGACCGCGACGCTTGATCGCCTCGGGTTCTCGGTGGCGGTGGCGCGCATCGTCACGTCGACCTCGGGCATGAGCCTCGACACCTTCCAGCTGCTGCCGATCCATGACACCGGCGAAGCGCCGGACGCGCGTGCCGCCCACGCCAGCCGCGTGCTGGGCGAGATGCTCTCTCGGACGGCGGCGGTGCTGCATCCGCCGCGTCGCGCCATGCCGGCCGCGCTGAAGCATTTCCGCGTGTCGCCGCGCGTCGAGGTTCGCGACATGGGCGATGGCGCCCGCACCCAGCTCGTGCTCATCGGCACCGACCGCCCCGGCCTGCTGGCCGACATCGCCCGCGTGCTGCGCGAGCAGCGGCTGCGCGTGCACGACGCCCGCATCGCCACCTTCGGCGAGCGTGCCGAAGACTTGTTCCTGATTTCCGACGAGCACGACCGCGCGCTCGCCGACACCGCCCAGATCGAGCGCCTGACCGCCGCGCTCACCGCCTGCCTCGAAGGAGACCGTCCGCATGCCCCGCCGCAAGACCCCCGTCCTCGCTGACCTGCAGCCGATCATCGAATCGGCCTTCGAACGCCGCGCCTCGCTGTCCGAAGCCGAGATCGAAGGTTCGCTGCGCGAGATGGTCGAGACCGTCGTCGCGGCGCTGGAGTCGGGCAAGGCACGCGTGGCGGAGCCGAACAGCGACGGCACGTGGCGCGTCAACGAGTGGCTGAAGAAGGCGGTGCTGCTGTACTTCCGCTGCAACGACATGCGCCTGGTCGAAGCCGAGCCGGCGCCGTTCTGGGACAAGGTGCCGCTGCGTTTCGAGGGCTTCGATGCGGCGGACTTCCGCGAAGTCGGCGCGCGCGTGGTGCCGGGCGCCGTGGTGCGCCGCGGTGCGCACATCGGCAAGGACGTGGTGCTGATGCCGAGCTTCGTGAACATCGGCGCCCACGTCGGCGCCGGCACGATGGTCGACACGTGGGCGACGGTGGGCAGCTGCGCCCAGGTCGGTGCGCGCTGCCATCTTTCGGGCGGCGCCGGCATCGGCGGCGTGCTGGAGCCGCTGCAGGCCAGCCCGACGATCATCGAGGACGACTGCTTCATCGGCGCACGTTCCGAAGTGGTGGAAGGTGTCGTCGTCGAGCGCGGCAGCGTGATCGGCATGGGCGTGTTCATCGGCCAGAGCACCCGCATCTACAACCGCATGACCGGTGAGATCAGCTATGGCCGCGTGCCGGCCGGCAGCGTCGTGGTCTCCGGCCAGCTGCCCTCGGCGGACGGCAAGTACTCGCTCTACGCCGCGGTGATCGTCAAGCAGGTCGACGCCAAGACGCGCAGCAAGACCTCGATCAACGAGCTGCTGCGCAGCGGCCACGCGGAATGAGCGCCGCCGCGAATGTCGTCTTCGGGCTGACGGCCTGCGACAGCTGCAAGAAGGCGAGGAACTGGCTCGAGCGCTTCGACGTGCCCTACGCGTTCGTCGACCTGCGCACCGACCGCCAGCCGCCCGAGACGCTGAAGGCCTGGGCCATGCAGCTCGGCGGTTGGGACAAGTTGATCAACAAGGCCAGCACCACCTGGCGGCAGTTGCCCGACGCGCGCAAGGCGCCGGGCAGCGATCCGGAGTGGTTCCTGCTGCTCAAGGAGCATCCGACGCTGGTCAAGCGGCCGGTGCTGGTGACGGCGGACGGCGTGGTCTCGGTGGGTTTCACCGACAACGCCTACAAGGCGCGCTTCGGGCTACGCAAGTAAGCGACGCATGCGGGCGGGGCCCGCGACGCGTCATTCCCCGCGCAGGGCGGCCAATGCGCGCCTCGCCTCGGCGCGAGCGCGTCCGCGGTCGAGGGCGATGGGGGCTTCGCCGCCGGCCGTTGCCGGCGTGTCGACGGCTTCCGCAGGCGCCGCTGCCGGAGCCTGGGGAGGCGCAGCCGGGGCCACCAGCGAGGCGACGAAGCGCGTCTGTGCCGCGAGCGTGACGTGGCGGAACAGGTCGGTGACGCGGATCGACTCGCTGAAGCCTTCGCGCAGCAGGCGCAGCAGCTGCACCACCAGCAGCGAGTGGCCCCCGAGGTCGAAGAAGTTGTCGTCGCGGCCGAAGTCGTCGATGCCGAGCAGGGCGATCCAATGCGCACGGAGCGTGGTTTCGATCGCACTCGTGTCGATCGACGGCGTCGTCGCGGGGCGTTGCGGGGCGGGTGTCGGCGCGGGCGTCGAGGGCACAGGCTGCGCCGCGGCCGGCGTGGCGGGCTTGGGTGCCGATGCGGATCGCCCGCCGGTGGAGGCGTTCGCGCTTGCCGTCCTCGACATCGCGAATGCGGCGCGCACGCGATCGAGCGCCGGCAGGTGGGCGAGCACGGTGTCGGCCTCGAGGCCGAAGTCGATCAGGCAGGCAATCTCGTCCACGTCGATGCCAGCTACGCGCCGCGCCATCGCAACCGCGTCGGATTCGCTGCCGAACAGCCCGCTGTCGCGGAAGTAGCGCTGGAAGGCGAACTCAAGCAGTTCATCCATGTCCTCCGGCGAGGCCGACTGGAAGAAGGCGTCGAGGTTCTGCCCCTGTTCCGCCGACATGCGCTTGAAGGTGGGGAACTGCCAGGCCGCGGCTTTGACCAGGGCCATCGCGGTCTTCAGGTAGGCCTTCATCGGACCGCGCACGACGGCCTCCACGGCCTCGCGGTTGTCGCCGACCAGCGTGTGCAGCATCAGCGAGACGATGCCTTCGCCGGCATGGCCGGCCTCGCGCCAGGCCTTGCGGTAGGCGGCGATCTTCGTGGCGAGTTCCTCGACGGACTGCCCGAGCAGGTGGGTGAGCAGGTGCGCGCCCATGCGCCCGGCCTCGGCGAAGGTCTCGGGATTGCCCGCCGTCGTCACCCAGATCGGCAGTTCCGCCTGCAGCGGCCGGGGCAGGGTGCGAACCTTCACCGGGCCCTGCGGGCCGGGGAATTCCAGTGTTTCGCCGCGCCACAGGCGGCGCACCTGCTCGGCGGCTTCGAACATCACGCGCTTGGCTTCGGCGTGGTTCTCGGGGCGCAGCGCGAAGTCGGGCGTGGCCCAGCCGGCGGCGATCGAGATGCCGACACGGCCGTTCGACAGGTTGTCGACGACGGCCCATTCCTCGGCAATGCGGATCGGGTGGTGCAGCGGTACCACGCAGCTGCCGGCGCGTAGCGCGACCTTCGAGGTGATGGTCGCCAGCGCGGCGCTGGTGACGGCCGGGTTGGGGAAGAGGCCGCCGAAGGCCTGGAAGTGCCGCTCCGGCGTCCACACCGCGTTGAAGCCGTGGGTGTCGGCGAAGCGCGCGCTTTCCAGCAGCAGGCGGTACTTGTCGCTGCGGCCGAGGTCGTGCTCCTCGGCGACGTTCCAGAAAAACAGGCCGAACTGCAGGGCACGTGCGGCGGCAGGCCGCTGGATCGCGAGGCTTGCGCTCCCCTGTGCGGGCCAGGCGCCCGTCTGTTCGTCGAGCTGCAGTTGCACCGGCCAGTCCGCTGGTGCCGCGGTACCCGCGAGGCGCGGATCGCGGGCGCGGAGATCGCTGGGCAGGCCGCCGGCGCGTCGGGCGGCGTCGATGGCGGCGACGAGCCGCGAGGCGAGAACGTCGAGGGCCACGCCATCGTCGTTGGCCGTGCCGTCCGGCAGTTCCACCACCAGCGGCAGCACCGGATCGACCCATCGCGAGGGCTCGGACGCGTTCGCGAAGCGCAGGCCGACGGCGAGGTGCCGGCCATCCGCGCCGCGGCCGACAGCGAGCAGGGCGCGGGCGAGTGCCTGTGGGTCGGTGAAGCCCTCCGCCGGCACCACGGTCGTCGATGGCACCGCCGTGGGCCGGGCACGCTGCCGCGCGGCGCGCGCCCCGGCCTCGTGCCGGGCGGCGCGGCGAAGCGCCTTGGCCTCGTCGTCGCCGGGCGGTGCCCATGCGGGAAGGCGAACCCCGGCGCCACCAGCTAGGGCGAGCGCCTCGTCGGCGGAAAGCCGCGTGCCGTCGAGCCGCGCCAGTCCGCCGAGGTGCAATACGCCGTCGCTGCAGCGCAGGCGCAGGCCGTCGGCGTCGACGCCGATCAGGGTTGCCGGCGGCAGCGTGGTTTCAGTTGGGAGCATCTCGACGGGCTCGGCGGCAGCCACCAGCACGTCGGTCTCGGCGAACCGCAGACGCGGCTTCAGCAGTGCCTGCCAGTACGCGCCGTTGTCGAGCGCGCGGACGATGCGCGCGAGCTCCACGGCGGGGCGCATCGGGTCGAGCAATGCCTCACGCATCGGCCGGTCGGCCCCGAAGTGCACGCGGCGCTCGCCCGGGGGCTGCGGCTCGCCGGCCTCGTCGCCCGTGGCCAGCCGGTCCAGCAGCGCGTCGAATCCGGCGAGTCCGGCTTCGAAGCACTTGGCGTTGAGGCTGAAGGCGGTCTCGTCGGCATCGATGGCGAAATCGCGGGCCACCAGCACGCGGCCGCCGTCGATCTCGGTGGTCATCCGGTGCCAGCGGATGCCGTGGCGGGTTTCGCCATTCAGCAGGGCCCACATCGGTGTGTTGAGGCCGGCGCACTGCGGCAGCGGGCCGTCGTGGAAATTCAGCGCGCCGCGGCGGCCCAGGGCGAGCACCTCGTCGGCCAGCGGCTTCAGCCAGGTGATGGCGAACAGCCAGTCCACGTCGGCGGGCGGCGCGGCGAGCAGCGCCTCGGGCGTGCGTTCGACGCGAAGCGAGCGCTGCACGGCCCATTCGCGAAGGCGCGGCGTGTCGGTGACCACGGCGGCGATGGTGTGTCCGGCGGCGAGCAGGCGCTCACCGCACTCGACCAGAAGGGCTTGCTCGCCAAGGAGGACGCAACGGAAGGGGGGCACGGCGAGGTCGTCCTTGGGCCGGAGGGGGGGGGCAGCGCGGGCGAGCGCCGGGTGAATATGGGATTCTAATCACGCTTTTGCATCTCACGCTTTTGCATCCCTTTCACGGAATTGCCC
>NZ_JBILJW010000001.1:0-239583 GCF_044377035.1 Silanimonas sp. | reverse complement strand
CTTCACCGCGCCCAAGCCCGTGGTCACGCCGCAACCCAGCAGGCAGACCTGCTCCGGGTTCGCCTCGGGGTTCACCTTGGCGAGCGAGACCTCGGCCACCACCGTGTATTCGCTGAAGGTGCTGCAGCCCATGTAGTGGAAGATCGGCTGGCCCTCGTAGCTGAAGCGCGAGGTGCCGTCTGGCATCACGCCCTTGCCCTGGGTGGCGCGCACCGCTACGCACAGGTTGGTCTTGCCGCTGGTGCAGAACAGGCACTCGCGGCATTCCGCGGTGTAGAGCGGGATGACGTGGTCGCCGGGCTTCAGGCTCGACACACCTTCCCCGACCTCAACAACGACCCCAGCGCCTTCGTGGCCCAGCACGGCGGGGAACAGGCCTTCCGGGTCATCACCCGACAGCGTGTACGCATCGGTGTGGCAGACGCCCGTATGGGTGATGCGCACCAGCACCTCGCCCTTGCGCGGCGGGGCGACGTCGATCTCGACGACTTTCAGGGCTTCGCCTGCGGCGAAGGCGACGGCGGCGCGACTTTTCATGGGGGGCTCCTTGGACAAGGCCGGCAGGATAACCCCAGCGCAACGGGGCGCCCGGGCGCCCGGGCGCCGCGGCAGCCGATGTGGGAGAATGCGCCCCCTTTCCCGCCACCAGGCCACCGCCATGAAGAAGTCCGTCAGCAAGAAGTCCCGTTCGCGTCGTCGCGCCGCCCGCCTGCGCAGCGCGCGCTAAGGCAACGTGCCGCCGGGCGATGTTCCCGGCGCCGCGGCGCCTTGAGGCCAGTGCCTGCCCGCGATGCATTCGCGGGCGGCACTGGCCTTTTTCGTGGGTGGTGCTCAGGACGGGCGCACGCGCAGCGTCAGGCCCTTGAGGAAGTTGCGCAGCAGCTGGTCGCCGCAGGCACGGTAGTTCTTGTGGTCGCGCTGCCGGAACAGCGCCGAAAGCTCGGGCTTCGCCACCGGGAAGCCGGCCTGCTCGAAGATCGCGTGCATGTCCTCGTCCTTCAGCTCGAAGGCGACGCGCAGTTTCTTCAGCACGAGGTTGTTGCTCACCCGCGACTCGACGGGCCGGACGGGCCGGCTCTCGTCCTTCCCGCGGCGGTGGAACACCAGGCCCTCGAGGAAATGGGCGAGCGTGGCGTCATCGCAGGGTTCGAAGCCCGGCTCACCGTCTTTCTTCAGGAAAGCCGCAACCGTCGCCTTGTCGAGGCCGGCATCGGGATTCGAGAGCTGCGTGATCTCGATCACCTTGGCATCGCTGAGGTCGAGCATGTAGCGGATGCTTCGCAGCACGTCGTTGGTGATCATGGGGCGGTTCCCGGTTTTCGCGGCCGCCATTGTGCATGGGCACCCCTTAGAATGCCGGCCCTGCCTTCCGGAGACGCCCCATGTCCGACACCGCCCCCGACCGCCTCTCGAACGACCCGCGCTCGAAGTTCCATGACGCCGCCGCCCTCGAGCGTGGCATCGGCATCCGCTTCAACGGCAACGAGCGCACCGACGTCGAGGAATATTGCGTCAGCGAAGGCTGGGTGCTGGTGCCGGCCGGCAAGGCGCTCGACCGCCGCGGCCGCCCGATGACGATCAAGCTCAAGGGCACGGTCGAAGCACGCTTCCTGACCTGAGCCCACGTCTCCACTCCGGCGGACTCCCGACCGCGATGAGCCGCCTGCTCTCGCCCCTGCTCACGCGCGACGCCATCGTCGCGCTGCAGGCCGCCCACGCCCGCGGTGACGCGGCATGGCACGGTTCGCTCGATGCCGGCCGCACCGAGGGCGACGTCGCGCTTGGCGCCGACGGCTTCGACTGGGGCGGCGCGCGCTGGCCGTGGCCGGCACCCGATGACGCCTTCAAGGACCGCAACTTCTACGCGGCGCTGCTAACCGGTAGCGGCAGCACTGACTGGCATCCCGTACAGCGTTTCGGTCGCGCGCTGATCAAGCTCATCCCGACCGAGTGGGGACCGCCCACGTTCGAGATCGACGGCATCAAGATGCTGCCCACCGCGCAAGTCTCTCCATGGGACGACGCGGCCACCAAGGTCGCGCTCGTGCAGCCGCGCGGCAAGCGCCTGCTCGATTGCTGCGGCGGACTCGGCTACTACGCGGCGCACGCGCTGGCGAACGGCGCGGCCCACGTGCAGAGCTTCGAGAAGAATCCCGACGTGGTCTGGCTGCGGCGCTTGAATCCGTGGTCGCCCGACGTCGACGACGCCGCGAACGCCGGCCGCTTCACGCTGACCGAAGGGGACGTTTCGGTGGCGATCGCCACCCTGCCCGACGCGCACTTCGACGCGGCGCTGCACGACCCGCCGCGCTTCGGCATCGCCGGCGAGCTGTACTCGCAGGCCTTCTACGACCAGCTGGCGCGCGTGCTGAAACCCGGCGCACCGCTCTTCCACTACACCGGCACGCCGAACGCCAAGACCAGCGGCCGCGACGTGCCCGGCGAGGTCATCAAGCGGCTGGAGAAAGCCGGCTTCCGCGCGGAGCGGAAGCTCGACGGCGTGTTTGCGACGAAAGGCCGGGGCACAGCCCCGGCCCGCTCGGGCCCGCGCCCACCGCGCTGATCGCGCGGCGGGCGGCTCGGTCTCGGGGCGCTTACTTCCCCGGCATGGCGAACGGTCGGCCACGCGCGCCGGCACGCGGATGGGGCCGCTCGTCGTTCTGGAGGCGCCCACCCTCATCGTCACCGCGAAGCTTGAACGGCGGCGTCCAGCGCGGCGTCGGGGCCTTGGGCGCCTCGATCTCAACCGTGCGGCGGTGGGTCGCATCGCCGTAGGCCACTTCCAGCGTGTAGCGGCCCGGCACCGGGTAGAGGCGATGGCCGAGCCGGACGGATTCGGCATACGGCACGTTCTGGCGCAGCCCACGCTGGTCGGCGGCGAGGGCCTCGAGGGCCTGTTTCTCCGCGTCGAGGGTCAGCGCCTGATCCAGCTGCAGGTCCCAGGCGAAGCTGTTCAGGCCGTCGATCGCCTCGCGTTCGAACTGCGCCAGCGGACGGTCTTTGGCATCGAGCAGGCGGAAGCGCACCGTGCCGCCCTGCTTCGCCCAGAAGGTGCCGCGCAGCTCGGGCAGGTGTTCCGGGCGGTCGAACCACGGATCGGCGCGGCGACGCCAATCGCGCGAGGCCTGCAGGCCGTCGAGGTGGAACAGATGCACCGCCGAGGCACGCACCGTGGCGTCGAGCTGCTGCACCGGCAGTACGTCGACCACCCAGGCACTGCGGCCGTGGGTACCGGCGATGAGCTCGCGGTCGCGCGGGTGCACGAACAGGTCGTGCACCGGCACGTTCGGCAAGCCGCCGTCGAGGGCCTGCCAGGCTTGCCCGCGATCGAGGCTCACGTAGACGCCGCGGTCGGTGCCGACGTAGAGCACATCCGGATTCACCGTGTCCTCGCGGATCACGTTCACCGGTTCCGCGGGCAAACCTGACGCGATCGACGTCCAGCTCTTGCCGAAGTCGTCGCTGCGGTACAGGTACACGCGGTCGTCGTCCTGCCGATAGCCGTTCAGGGCGAGATAGAGCCGGTCCTCGGCGTGGCGCGAGAGCTCCACACGGCTCACCCAGCGGTCCGCGGGAAGCCGGGCATCCACCTGCTGCCAGCGCGCGCCGCCGTCGCGGGTGACGTGGACATGGCCGTCGTCGGTGCCGACGCCGATCCGCCCGAAGTGCAGCGGTGATTCCGAAACGCTGGTGATCGTCGCGAACGGCACGTTGCCGCGCCGCGTGGAACGGGTGAGGTCGGGGCTGATCGCCGTCCAGCTCCGGCCGCGATCGAACGAGCGGTACAGGCGGTTCGCCGCCATGTAGACCGTGCGTGGGTCGTGCGGCGAGAGGATGACCGGCGTGCTCCAGTTGTAGCGAAGCACCGGGTCGGCCAGCGGCGCGCGCGGACGCACGTCGTGGCGACGGCCCTCGCGATCAATGCGCGTGTAGTAGCCGAACTGGTAGCCGGTGTAGGTGTCGCCGGATTCGTCGTCCACCGCCACCCACATGCCGTCGCCGCCATTGAGGAAGGACCAGTCCTCGCCGAGTTCCCAGCGCGTGCGGCTGCTGCCCTTCCACGTGCCGTTGTCCTGCAGGCCGCCGTAGACGTTGTAGGGCTCGGCCATGTCGGCGTAGATCGTGTAGAACTGGCCGACCGGCTGCGCGTCGAGCTTGCGCCACGTCACGCCGCGGTCGTGGCTGACGTCCAAGCCACCGTCGTTGCCCAGCAGCAGGCGCTGGGGATGGTTCGGGTCGATCCACAGCGAATGGTGGTCGACGTGCACGCTGGGATGGTTGGTGTAGCCCTCCCAGGTCTTGCCGCCGTCCGCCGAGACGATCAGCGGCACGCCCATCGTGTAGACGCGCTCGGCGTCGCTCGGATCGACAGCCACTTCCGCGAAGTAGTAGCCGTAGGAATAGGTGACCTCGCGGATCGGCGTGTCATGGGTGCGCCGCCACGTCGCGCCGCCGTCGTCGGTGCGCCACACGGTGTGGCCCCAGGTCGGGTTGTCGAATAGCGCGGCGTTGCCGTCCTCCAGGCGGCTGATGAGCATCGGCAGCGTGATCGATCCGTCGCGCACGCCGTCGAGGAGGGTCTTGGCATCGAGCTCCACCGGCAGGTCGGCGCCGCGGATGAAGCCCTCGATCTCCGCGGGGTCCTGGGCGAGGAAGTCCTCGCGGCTCATCGTCTTCAGGCGCTGCGGCGAGAGCGGCCGATCACCGAGGTCCTGCAGCGCCTCGGGCAAGGGCGCCCAGTGGTCGATCGTCGCGTACACCGTGTCGGGCTGGCTGCGCGCCACCGCGAGGCCGATGCGCCCCACCGTCTCGCCCTGCGGAAGCCCACCGTCGAGCCGGCGCCAGGTGCGGCCGCCGTCGGTCGATTTGTGGATGCCCGAACCGTCGCCGGCTTCGGTGAACTGCCACGGTGCGCGCTGGCGGTCCCAGAGCGCCGCGTACAGCACGTCGGGGCGGCTCGGATCGATCACGAGGTCGCTGGCCCCGGTCCAGTCATTCGACGGCACGAGCACGTGGGTCCACGTCTCGCCGCCGTCTTCGGTAAGGAACACGCCCCGCTGGCCACCCGGCGAATACAGCTTGCCCGCGGCCGCGACCAGCACACGGCGGCCGTCGCGCGGGTCGACGACGATCGACGCGATGCGATCGGTGCCAGCCAGCCCCTTGGGCGCAAAGGTCTTGCCGCCGTCGCGGCTGACGAACATGCCATGGCCGCCGTAGTTCGACCGTGCCGCGCTCGGTTCGCCGCTGCCGACCCACAGCGTCTCGGGTGCAGACGGATCGACGGCAATCGCGCCGACGACGGTGTTCGGCAGGTGGTCGGTCAGCGGCTCGAACGAACCGCCGTCATTGGTGGTCTTCCACACGCCGCCCGTCGCATAGGCGACGTAGTACGTGTACGGCTGGCCCGGCACCGAAGCGAAGTCCATCACGCGGCCGCCCTGCTCGGTGGGGCCGATGCTGCGCCAACCGAGGCCGCGGAACGGCGACGCCGCTTCCATGCGCTGGTGCTGCTGCCACGCCGCCGCACGCTGTTCGGGCGTGCTCGGCGCGCCCGGCGTCGGTCGGGCCGCCGCCGTCGTGGCGAGGCCGAACACCAGCAGGGCGCCGATCCATGTCGCGGTTCTCATGCAAGGTCTCCGAAGTGTGGCGGTCGAGGCGCCGAGGGATGCGCCGCCAGTTTGTGCCATGCACCGCGCGCCGGGTAGGTGCCGGCACCCGGCTCGGCTATCCTCGCCGCGCCCCGAAGGCCGGCGACGTCGGCCATGGAGACCGGTACGTGGTCCACGCTGTACAACGCCGTGCGCTGGTCGCTGCGATGCTCGCCGCCCTGCTCGCCGCCCTGCTCGCCGCCCCGCAGGTCCAAGCCCAACCGGAAGACGAGGAGGCTCCGCCTTCAGGGCCGCCGGTCGATGCACCGCCGACGCGGCTCGGTCCGGTCGAGGTGACCGCACGAGGCACGGCGGCCGACTGGCCGAGCGCACTGGCCACCGACACCCTCGATTACCGCGAGGCCGTCGCCGCGCCCGTCGACGTGCAGGACTGGGTGGTGCGCACGCCCGGCGTGGCCGCCACCGGACAGAACGGTTTGTTCGAAACGTTTTCGATCCGCGGCAACGGCGGCAACGCCATCCTGACCTTGGTGGCCGGCATGCCGATCACCGCGCAGCGCCGCGCCGGCGTGCCGCTGTCCTTCGTTGATCCACTACTGCTTGGCGACGTGTCGGTGACCCGCGGCCCGGCGGTCACCCACTTCGGGCCGGGCGCGCTGGGCGGGGCCGTCTCCGTCGAGCCGCGCTGGTTCGATCGCCCGGCGCTGGCGGCCCGCCTCGCCAGCGGCGACGAGCAGTTGCTGATGGCCGCCACCGGCAGCGACGCCTTCTCGCTGGCCGTGGCGCGCCACGAGGCCGGCAATGCCGAGGCCCCCGACGGCACTCCCTTGAACACGGCCTACCAGCGCGATTCGGCCGTACTGCAGGCGCGCACGCGCGTCGGCGACGTCGATGTGGATGCCCTGCTGATGCCCTCGCGCAGCACCGACATCGGCAAGTCGAACAGCCGTTTCCCCGCGCGCAACACCACCTACCCGATCGACCGCCACAGCATCGGCCGCCTGCGCCTGCGCCACGCCAACGGCCTCGAATTCGGCCTGCGCGGGCACGCGCAGCGTCTTGACACGCTCAACCAGCGCCCGGGCTCGCCCGACACCTTCGCTTCGATCGAAAGCACCGACCTTGGCGCGACGCTGCAGCGCCGCTTCCAGGCCGGCGCACTGGATTACAACCTCGGGCTCGAGTACCTCGGCCGCCGCGACGTCGATGGCTTCGACGCCCGCGGCACGCTCGCCAACCGCACGTACAGCCTGAAGGACGCGCGCGAAGCCAACCTCTCGGTGTTCGCGATCGCCGACTGGGCGCTGGCCGCGACGCTCGACCTCGAACTGGGCGCGCGTGGCACACGCGTCACGCAGCGCCAGCGCGGCGCCGAGGCCGACGATCGCGATGCCGCGTTCACCGCCGGCGCGGTCTGGCGGCCGACCGCGGGCACGCGCTGGACGCTCAACCTGTCCTCCGGCTACCGCTTCCCCACGCTGGAGGAGCGCTACTTCAGCGGCGTGACCGCGCAGGGCGACATCGCCGGCAATCCGGACCTCAGCTCGGAGCACTCGCTGGGCATCGACCTTGGATTCGGCTGGAACACGGGCCCGTGGTCCGGCTCGACGCACGCGTGGCGGATGGGCGTCGACGATCTCATCCAGCTCGCCCGCCTGCAGGGCGACCTCAACGGCTACGTGAACATCGGCGAGGCGCGGCTCTACGGCGCGGAGACCGAGGTCGACCTCCGCCTCGACGAACGATGGTCGCTGCGCGCCAGCGGGGCGTGGACGCGGGGCGAGGATCGACGCACCGGGCAGCCGCTGTACGGCATCGGCCCGCCGGACGTCGCGTTCGAGGCCCGCCATGAGGGCCAGCGCCATACCTTCGCCGTGCGCTACGCGCACCGTTCGCGGATGCGCCGTCCGGGCTTCGAGGAAGTGGCGCGCAGCGCCGTCGACACCCTCGACCTCGATGCGGGTTTCCGGCTGCGCGAGGACCTCGAGCTGCGCGTGTTCGTGCGCAATGCGTTCGACCAGCGCTACTTCGCCACCGCCGACGTGCTGTCCGCCTTGGCGCCGGAACGTTCGATCGGCCTGCAGCTTATGTGGCAAGGGCGCTGAAGCCCGCGCCGCCTCACAGCAGGCCGCTGACGAGCCCCAGCCCGACCACGAACAGCAGCGCCGCCACGAGACGCTGCACGCCGACCAGCGTGACCTTGTGCATCAAGCGGGTGCCGACGAAGGCCCCGACGAAGGCCGCCACCGAAGCGCTCGCGGCCAGCCCCCAGTCGATCGCGGCGGCCTGCTCGGCCATGGCGGTGGCGTAAACGCCGAGGCGGCTCAGGTCGACCGCCAAGGCCACCAGCACACCGGTGCCGAGGTAGGCCTCCTTGCTCAAGCCCGCCTTGACGAGGAACAGGCTGCGCAGCGCGCCCTGGTGGCCGGAGAGACCGCCGAAGAAGCCGCTCAGCAGGCCGCCCACTGGGAGGAAGCGCTTGGGCACGCTCAGCTTTGCGAAGCGCGGCGACATCTCCAGGACCGCGAACACGAGGATCAGGCTGCCGATGGCGAGCTTCACCGGATGCACGGCCTGCTCGGCATCGAACAGCCGGTAGCTCAGCAGCGGCGGAAGCTCCGCGAGGGCGGTCAGGACCCAGGCGCCGACGAACGCGGCGAGCAGCGACGGCAGGCCGAACGCGAGTAGCACCGAGCGGTCCGCATGCCTTCCGAGCATCGCCGCCTTGAAGACGTTGTTGGCGAGGTGCACGACGGCGGTGAGGGCGATCGCCACCTCCAGCGGGAAGAACAGCGCCACCACGGGCATCAGCAGGGTGCCGAGCCCGAATCCCGAGAACAGCGTGAGCATCGAAGCCAGCAGTGCGCAGGCCGAGACGATGATCCATTCCACGGCCTTCCCCCTTTCGCTGTTCCGTGGTCCCGATGCCCCGCGGCGCGTCGTGACTTCCGGCCTATGGGCCCACCCCCAACGGCGCCTAGACTGCCATCGGTGAAGAGCAAGTCAATTGCGGCCACCGCGCCGCGTCCTGGGGAGGACACATGGTGAAGATCCTGAATGCGCTGGCCGCAGGCCTGTGCCTGGCGGCGGCATCCACTGCTTCGGCCATGAGCGCCGAAGAGCTCATCGCGAAGAACATCGAAGCCCGCGGCGGACTCGAGAAGATCCAGGCCATCGACGCCGTCCGCGCCAGTGGCCGGATGGTCTTCGCGGACGGCGATTTCTCCATCGAGCTGGCCTTCCTCAACCTCGTTCGCGCCGGGGCCGGCTGCCGCACCGAGATCTCGCTGCAGGGCCTCACCGCCATCACGGCCTACGGCGGCGGCACGGGCTGGAACGTCTCGCCCTTCCAGGGCCGCCGCGATCCGGAGCGCATGTCCGCCGACGACGCCAAGTCGCTCGAGTACTGCGCCGACCTCGACGGCCCGCTGGTGGACTGGCAGGCCAAGGGCCACAAAGTCGAGTATCAGGGCACCGAGGACGTGGACGGCACCGAGGCGCACAAGCTCAAGGTGACGCTGAAGAACGGCGACGTGCAAACGATGTACTTCGACCCGGACTACTTCCTCGAAATCCGCTCGCTCATGCAGACGACGGTCCGCGGTGTGAAGCAGGAGCAGGAGACCGACGTCGGCAACTACGAGCGGATCAATGGCGTGTACCTGCCGTTCTCGATCGAGTCCGGCCCCAAGGGTGGTCCGAAATCGCAGAAGGTCGAGATCGAGAAGATCGAAGCCGGCGTCGAGATCGACCCCGCCCAGTTCGCCTTCCCCACCCGCTGACCGAGGACACGATCATGAAGACCCATTCCCTGGTCGCGGCCATCGTCCTCGCCGCCAGCGGCACCGCCTTGGCCGCCGACGCCCCCGCCGTGCGCTTCGACAGCGCCACCATTTCCGGCCTCGGCGCCCGCAACATCGGCTCGGCCACCATGAGCGGCCGCATCTCGGCGATCGCGGCACATACCGACGCCGGCAAGGTGACCATCTACGCCGGCGCCGCCTCGGGCGGCATCTGGAAATCCGAAGACAGCGGCACGACCTACGAGCCCATCTTCGACAAGCAGCCCGTGCAGTCGATCGGCGCGCTCGCGCTCGATCCGAATGATCCGGAGACCCTGTGGGTGGGCACCGGCGAGAGCTGGACGCGCAACTCGGTCTCGATCGGCAACGGCGTCTACCGCACGCGCGACGGCGGCAGCACCTGGGAGTACCTGGGCCTGCCGAACAGCGAGCGCATCACCAAGATCCTTGTGCACCCGAAGGACGGCAATACCGTCTACGTCTGCGCGCCCGGCAAGCTCTGGAGCGATTCCCCGGACCGCGGCCTCTACCGCACGCGCGACGGCGGCGCGACCTGGCAGCTGGTGCTGAAGGGCCCGAACCTCTCCACCGGCTGCTCGGGCGTGACGATGGACCCGACGAATCCGGACGTCATGTTCGCGGGCACCTGGGACTTCCGTCGCCAGGGCTGGACCTTCCGCTCCGGCGGCGAAGGCCCGACGGCCAACTCCGGTAGCGGTCTCTTCCGCTCCACCGACGGCGGCAGCACGTGGCGCGAACTGGCCGCGGGCAGCAACGGCTTGCCGGCGAAGCCTTACGGCCGCATCGAGGTCGAGATCGCGCCCTCCGATCCGAAGCGCGTCTATGCCTTCATCGAGGGCGTGGACTCGGCGCTGTACGCCTCGGAGGACGGCGGCGCCACGTGGGAGCAGCGCGACAAGAGCCAGATGATGGTCTGGCGCCCGTTCTACTTCGCCAACCTCATCGTCGACCCGACCAACGCCGATCGCGTCTTCAAGACCAACCTTCGGCTGATCGTCAGCACCGACGGCGGCAAGAGCTTCGCCGACACCGCGGGCGCCACCCACGCCGATTCGCACGACGTCTGGGTGAACCCGACCAACCCGCAGCACATCGTCATGGGTGACGACGGCGGCATGTGGTACAGCTACGACGGCGGCTCGCGCTGGTGGAAGGCGGACAACCTGCCGATCTCGCAGTTCTACCGCGTGGCGGTCGACCAGCAGGACCCCTACCAGGTGTATGGCGGCCTTCAGGACAACAGCTCGTGGATCGGTGATTCGAGCTACCCGGGCGGTGTCACCAACGACCGCTGGAACAACATCTACGGCGGCGACGGCTTCTGGGTGCTGCCCGACAACGCCAACCCGCGCTACGTCTACGCCGAGTACCAGGGCGGCAACATTACTGTGTTCGACCGCGAGA
Organism: Silanimonas sp.; assembly: GCF_044377035.1. GTDB lineage: Bacteria > Pseudomonadota > Gammaproteobacteria > Xanthomonadales > Xanthomonadaceae > Silanimonas. The sequence continues at coordinate 228,743 of NZ_JBILJW010000001.1, read as the reverse complement.
CCCGCCTCGCGCGCGACATCCAGCCGAAGGCCGACGCCGGCGAGAAGCTGCGCTTCAACTGGAACTCGCCGATGCACCTCTCGGCGACCAACAAGGGCTCGCTCTACCTCGGCGCGCAGTTCCTGTTCCGTACCCGTGACCGCGGCCAGAGCTGGCAGCGCATCTCACCGGACCTGACCACCAACGACCCGAAGAAGCAGCAGCAGGAGCTGTCGGGCGGCATCACCGTCGACAACTCTTCGGCCGAGATGCACACCACCATCTTCTCGATCAGCGAATCGCCGCGCGACGCGAACACCATCTGGGTGGGCACCGACGACGGCAACGTCCAGGTCACGCGCGACGACGGCAAGACCTGGACCAACGTCACGCGCAACCTGCGTGGCCTGCCGAGCGGGAACTGGATCTCGTGGGTGGAGGCCAGCCGCCACGACGCCGCCACCGCCTACGTCACCGTGGACCGCCACATGTGGGGCGACATGGACGCGCATGTGTTCGTCACCCGCGACCACGGCCGCACCTGGGCACGCATCGGCGGCGCCGATGACGGCATCCGCGGCTATGCCCACGTGATCAAGGAAGACCCGGTCGATTCGGACCTGCTGTTCCTCGGCACCGAGAAGGGCCTGTGGATCAGCAACGACGGCGGCCAGCGCTGGGCCGAGTTCAAGGGTGGCGATTTCCCGAACGTGGCGGTGCGCGACATCGCCGTGCAGGACCGCGAGAACGACATCGTGTTGGGCACGCACGGCCGCGGCCTGTGGATCATCGACGACGTCTCGCCGCTGCGCTCGCTGGACGCCACCACCCTGGCCAGCCGCGGCGCCTTCCTCGCCTCACGCCCGGTGCAGCAGCGCATGGCCGGCGTGGGCGGCTGGTCCTCGGGCGATGCCGTGTTCACCGGGCCGAGCGCGCCCTCGGGCGCGGTCATCACCTACTACCAGCCGACGCGCCACCTGTTCGGGCCGATCAAGCTCGAGATTCTCGACGCGGCCGGCACCGTGGTGGACACCATCCCCGCTAGCAAGCGCCGCGGCATCAACCGAGTGACGTGGTCGATGCGCGTGCCGCCGCCGCGCGTGCCCAAGGGCGCGCAGGCCGCGTTCAACGCCTCGCAGGGCCCGCGCGTGCTGCCGGGCACCTACACGGTGCGCCTCACCAAGGGCGAGGACGTGTACGAAGCGCCCCTGCAGATCGGCCTTGATCGTCGCGCCAGCTACACGGCGGAGGATCGTCGCGTGCAATTCGACGCGGCCATGCGCGTGCACGGCCTGTTCGGCGACATGAGCGGCCTGATGGACCGCATCGCCGGCACCGCCGGCATGGCGGGACAGATCGGCGGCTCGCTGCCGGAAGGTGATGCCCTTCGTACCGACCTCGAGGCCTACGTCGCGGCGGCGGAGGTGATCCGCAAGCGCATCGTCGCCACCACCGAGGGCGGCGCCATCACCGGCGAGATCCGCCTGCGTGAGCACACCGACGAGCTCTACGGCGCCCTGATGGGCTACGAAGGCCGGCCGGGCGACAACCAGCTCGCGCGCATCGACGTGCTGCGCGCCGACTACACCGCGATCGACGCCGACTTCGCCAAGCTGATGGCGGACCGCCTGCCGGCCCTCAACGAGGCCCTCAAGGCCAAGGGCCTGCCGGCCATCGCCGCGCCGCCCGCCGGGCCGCGAACGGCCGGCGTTCGCAGTGCCGACCTCGGCCAGAACCGCGTGGCGCGCACCGCCCGCAATCTGATCCAGGGCGCCCACCGCTCGCTCTCGCAGTAAGCCACCAGCGCCCGGCAGTCCGCTGCCGGGCGCGATCCCACACCACCGACCATGTGCGGTCGCTTCACCCAGCTGGCGCCGTGGTCGGAGGTCTGGGCCTTCAGCCAGCCGCTCGTTCTTGCCGTGCCCGACGCGGCCGTGCAGCCGCGCTGGAACATCGCACCGTCCACCACCGCATGGGTGATCGCCAGCGACGGCCACGGCGACGCCAAGGCCGGCACCATGCGCTGGGGCCTCGTGCCGCACTGGGCGCCGGACGCGAAGGGTGGCTTCTCGACGATCAACGCCCGCATCGAAACCGCGGCGGAGAAACCCGCCTTCCGCGGCCCGTGGCAACGCCGCCGCTGCCTCGTGCCCGCGAACGGCTACTACGAGTGGGTGACGGACGCGCAGGGCCACAAGCAGCCGTTCTACCTGCAGCCGGCCGACGAACCGCTACTGATGTTCGCGGGGTTGTGGGACCGCTGGAACGCGGCGGACGGCACGCCGCTGTTGAGCTTCAGCATCGTCACCGAAGCCGCCTCGGGACCGATCGCCGCCCTGCACCACCGTCGCCCGCTGATGCTGCAGGCCCCGCAGTTCGCTGATTGGCTTACCGCACCGTCGCAGGCGCTGGGGCCTCTGCTGGCTTCGGCGCCGCGACCGGCCCTGCGCTGGCATGCGGTGGGGCCAGCGGTGGGGAATCCGCGGAACGAAGGCCCCTTGCTCGTCGAACCTCTCGCTGCGCCCTGACCCCACAATGGAGAAGCCAATGGACAACGGATGGAACGATTCGGCCCGCGCCTGGATCGACGTCATCGGCGAGGACGGCGACTGGGGACGCAAGTACGTGCTGGATGCGCCGATGTTGGCGCAGGCGGATGCCCTATCGCCGCGCCGCGCCCTCGATCTCGGCTGCGGCGAAGGACGCTTCTGCCGCCTGCTGGCCTCGCGCGGCGTCACCACGGTGGGCATCGACCCGACAGCGGCCCTCATCGACGAAGCGCGCCGACGCCACCCCGAGGGCGACTACCGCGTGGAAGGCGCCGAAGCGCTCTCCCTCGACGACGCCAGCGTCGATCTCGTCGTGGCCTACCTCTCGCTGATCGACATCGCCAACCTCGGCGCGGCCTTGCGCGAATGCCGCCGCGTGCTTCGCCCCGGCGGCCATCTGCTGATCGCCAACCTGCAGGCCTTCAACACCGCCGCCGTGCCCTTGGGCTGGACGCGCGAGCCCGACGGCAGCCGGCGTTTCTGCATCGACCACTACCTTCACGAGCGGCCGGTCGAGACCGCGTGGCGCGGCATCCGCATCACCAACTGGCACCGACCGCTCTCCACCTACATGGCCGGTCTGCTTGGCGAAGGCTTCGTCCTCGAGCACTTCGCGGAACCGGCGCCCCAGGGCGTCGACGACGACAAGGCCGACCGCTATCGACGCGCGCCGAACTTCCTCGTCATGCGTTGGCGGAAGGCGAGCTGAGCCCAGCAGCCAGGCCTTTGGCCTACCGCGACAGCATGATCCCGCAGGTCACGCCGATGCAGCTCCCGGACGGCAGATCGAGAACGAGGGAGTGGCCGAGGTCGCCGCGGGGAAAGGGCTTGCCGGCATCGAGCACGAAGATCACCGCATGCGCCCCGGTGAGTCGCCCGGGAACCATGACGTCCTTCTCGACGACAAAGACATCCATCGCGCCGCCGGTCAGGCGCTCCGTTTCGATGGATTGTCCCGAGGCTCGTGCCGCCGTGGCCCAACGGGCGATGTCGGCCTGCGATCCCGGCCGCAGCTCGCCGCGACGCAGCGCTTCGATGAGCCCCGTACGGCCTTCGGGAACAACGACCTCAGGAATAGCGGCCTCAGGAACTACCGCCTCAGGAACAACCGCTTCGGCAACAGTGGCCTGGGGCACAGGACGTTCGGGTTCCACGGCGACGGACTCGACCGGCCGCTGGGGCGCGGGGGCCGGCGGCGCCTCGACGACTTCGAGGGGTTGGATCGCCTCAGGAACCACCTCCGAAACCGGCGCCGGCGGAGGATCGGAATCCGCCGAAAACCGCAGCGACGCCGCGGCACCCAAGATGAGTGTCAGCACGAGCACCGCGGCGGGCAGCAGCATCGACGAGCGCGGGCTTCGTCCGGACTCGATGGTTTTTCTCTGTCGTTCCATCGCGCGATCTCAGCTCGCTGCCAGGACGGCCGCATCGATCGCCGCCACCACGGACGCCACCTGCGCCTCCACGCACTGTTCCGGCGTGGCGCGCGGGCTGTCGGGATACACCTCGGTCGTCGTGGTGTACGGCGCATCAGTGAGGCCCGCACACAGGCCCAGCGCCTTGAACGGGTAAAGGATCACGCCGGGCGAGATCACGTCAGAGCCGATGATCTGACCCTTGGCATCCGCCGGCGCGATGTGCGTCACCTTTGCCACCGCGTCGACCACATGGCGCTGGAAGTCGAGCTGCGGGTTCGGCGTATCGCCAACGAGGTAGAAGCCGTCCGGGATCTCGCCGGGCGAGAACGGCTTGCCGTCGCGCGCCGCGAGCGCCGGGCGGAACTCGTTCTCGTCGCTGTCGGTGGTCTCGTGCAGATCGATGTGCAGGCGGATGCGTCCCTGCAGCGGTGCCACCAGCGCGACCATCGCTGCCGACTCCGCGCAGGGGCTACCACTGCGGAAATTCCGATTGGGGTCGATCGCCTCGGCATTCCAGCGCTGCACGCGCTCGTAGGCCCAGGGGCTGATGCAGGGCGCGACGAGCAGGTTCACGCGGCTGGCGTAGGCCGCGCCGTGGCGCTCGAGGAAGGCCAGCGCGCCGTGCACGCCGCTGGTCTCGTAACCGTGCACCCCACCCGTGACCAGCACGGTAGGCAGCGCGTCGTTCCAGTCGCGGCTGCGCAGGGCGAACAGCGGGAAGGTCTCGCCTTCCGACACCACGCGTCCGTACTCGGCCACGTCGAACGTGGCACGCAGGGCCTCGATGCGCGGCAGCACGTCCTCGGCATAGCGGCGCTGTACGCGCTGGCGCGCGCGCCAAGCGACGCGTTCGGCGTCGCCCCAAGGCTGGCCGGGGGTTCCAATCGGATAAGGCGAGGTGGCGGTCATGGCGGCGTCTTGGCGGAACGGAGGCCAAGGATGATACCGATGCCTTCCCCGGATCAGTCCTCGGCTTCGGCGGCTTCGCGGCCCTGCTGGCGGATGATCGCTTCCTCGCGGGCGTCGTTGATGGCTTGGCGCACGCTGTCGAGGTCGACTTCGGACTCGTCCGGGGTCCACTCGCCGGTAAGCGGGCTGTCGGGCAAGAGCTCGCCGGCTTCGAACATGGCCCACATCTCCTCGCCGAACCAGGTGTCGAGCAGCTCCGGCGCGAAGCGGCCGAGCGTGGCGGTGAGGTTGTTGACGTCGCGCAGCAGCATGGTGCGCGCGTTGTTGTTGCCGGCGGCGCTCACGACCTGCGGGAAATCGATCACCACCGGGCCTTCCGGCCCGACGAGCACGTTGTAGGCCGAGAGGTCGCCGTGGATCAGGCCGCAGCACAGCATCCGCACCACCTCGCGAACGAGCGCGGTGTGATAGGCCCGGGCGGTGTCGGCATCGAGCTCGACTTCACCCAGACGCGGCGCGCTGAAGCCTTCCGCATCCGTCACCAGCTCCATCACCAGCACGCCGTGGAAGAATCCGTAAGGCTCGGGCACGCGCACGCCGGCATCGCGAAGCTGGTAGAGCGCGTCGACCTCGGCGTTCTTCCAGGCCTCCTCCTGCTGCTTGCGGCCGAAGTTGGTGGCCTTGCCCATGGCGCGCGCTTCGCGGCTACCGCGGCTCTTGCGGCCTTCCTGGTACTGCACGCGCTTCTGGAAACTGCGCTGTGCCATGTCCTTGTAGACCTTCGCGCAGCGCACGTCGTCACCACTGCGCACCACATACACGGCTGCTTCCTTGCCGCTCTTCAGCGGGCGCAGCACCTCGTCGATGACGCCGTCATCGATGAGCACCTGCAGGGCTTCGGGGGTTCTCACTCGGCAACAGGCCTCCAGCGCGCGGCGAGCCGCGCAAGGCGGCCATTGTCGCCGCTTTCGGCCGGCGCGGTGTGAGCCCGCTACACTGCGGGCATGAGCGAAACGATCCGTCTGGCACGCCGCGTGGCCGAACTCACCGGCTGCACCCGTGCCGAAGCCGAGGCCTACATCCGCAACGGCTGGGTCAGCGTCGATGGCGTGATGGTGGAAACGCCGCAGTTGCGCGTCACCGACGAGGTCGTGGCACTCGACCCCGAGGCCCGGAAGAAGCCCGTCGAGCCGGCAACCCTGCTCTTCCACAAGCCGGCCGGCTTCGATGCGTTCAACGGCATCGGCAGCGCGGCCATGGGCATCGGGCCCGACACCCGCTGGGCCGACGATCCGCATGAGCAACGGGTGCTACAGCGGCACTTCGAGCGCCTCGCACCGATGGTGCCGCTCGAACCCGAGGCCAGCGGCCTGATCGTGCTGACGCAGGACGGCCGCGTCGCACGCCGACTCACCGAGGACGCCGCGACCATCGAACACGAACTGCTGGTGCAAGTGGAGGGCCGCATGGCGCCCTACGGCCTGCACAAGCTGGCGCACGGCCTGTCCTTCGAAGGCCGCGAACTGCCGCCCTGCAAGGTGAGCTGGCAGAACGAAACCACGCTGCGCTTCGCCATCAAGGGCGTCGTGCCCGGCCAGCTGCGCGCGATGTGCGCGCAGGTGGGCCTGGACGTCACCGCGATCCGCCGGCAGCGCATCGGCCGCATTGCGATCGGCAAGGGGCCGGAGGGCGCGATGCCGCCCGGCCAGTGGCGCTATCTGCCCGTCGGTGAGCGGTTCTAGGCGAGCGGTCTTGAAGCGGCGACGTCAGTCGCTCGTCAGCGCCAAGGCGAGGAAACGGGTGCCGGCAATCGGCGTGGCGGCATAGGGCGCGATGTCGCGAAACCCGAACCGCGCATAGAGCTCCTGGGCCTCGGTCATCGACGGGAGGGTGTCGAGGACGACTTCCAAGTAGCCGATCGCCCGCGCTTCATCGAGAACGCGGGCGATCAAGGCGCGTCCCACGCCGCGGCCCCGACCCTCGGGCCGGACGAACAGCCGCTTCATCTCGGCCCGCCGGGTGTCGATGGCGCGCAACGCGACACAGCCCAACGGAACGCCCTCGTCCATGGCGAGGAACAGCCGGCCGCGCGGGGGCGCGTAGGCGCCCGGGAGGTCGCGAAGCTCGGCGTCGAACTGCTGGAAGCCGAGATCGATGCCAAGGTGCTCGCGGTACGCCACGAAAAGCTCGCGAACCATCGCGAGGTCGGCGTCGGTGGTGGCCTGCCGCACGACGAGACTCATGGCGCGAACGCCCGGCGGTACTCCCGCGGCCCCAAACCCGTGCGCCGCACCAGCTGCCGATGGAAGTGGCCCAAGGTCGGGAAGCCGCATCGCCGCGCGACTTCGGTGATCGACCGCGACGACTGGCGCAGCAGCAGGCAGGCCTCGGCGATGCGGACATCGTTGACATAGAGCGAGAAGGGCCGGCCGACGCGCCGCTGGAAAGCGCGACTGAACGACGCCGGCGCGACGCTGAGGCGGCGAGCGCCCTCCTCGACACTCAGCGCTTGCGCGAAGTCGCGATGGATCCACCCCAGAACACGCCCCAGCCGTGCGTCATCGTCCGGCGACGACGACGGCCGCGCGCTCGGTGCGAGTCGCACCACGCCTTCCTGCGAAGCCGCGATTCGTCCCAGCAAGGACAGCGCCCGGCCGAGACGCTCCAGTCCCTCCACTGCGGAGAGGGCCTGCAGTTCGGTAGCGACAGTCGCGCGCAACGCGCCTTCCAGCAGCGCAGGACGCGCGCCCTCCTCCAACCAGCCGGACACACCCCGCACCTCAGGCAGCGCCCCCAAGGCCGAGGGCACCATCAAATGCAGCACGCAGGCCGAGGCCACCTCACCCTCGCCGCGGCTCCACCACACGTGCGGCACTTGGGGCGGCACCAACACGACATCCCCTGCGGCGAAAGGCATCACCTGGCCATCGATCACCCGCACCCCGGCCCCTTCGCGGATCCAAGTGAGTTCGAGCGCGGCATGGTGGTGGTAGGGCCCATCGAAGCGGGTGCGGGCCACGTCCAACACGTGCGCGGTCGCGATGTCGTGCGCAATGGGTTCCCGTGAAGGCCGCATGATCGGCTCCGCATGCCTGAATCGGCACAGTATCGGTCATCCCATGCAGCAGAAGGGCGGAAGCGCACGGCCATCCTGTCGCGGCCTTCCCGATGCCGCTGCCGATGCCTCTCTCTACTCCCCCACCCGCCGATCCCAGCGCGACCCCGTGGTGGCGCGGTGCCGTGCTGTACCAGGTTTACCTGCGCAGCTACGCAGACGGGAACGACGACGGCATCGGCGACCTGAAGGGCCTGATCGCGCGGCTCGACCACATTGCCTCGCTGGGCGTGGACGGTCTTTGGCTCGGGCCGTTCTACCCGACGCCCGACCGCGACTTCGGCTACGACGTCAGCGACTACCGCGCTGTCGATCCGCGCTTCGGCACGCTCGACGACCTCGACACGCTGCTTCGCGAAGCCCATGCACGCGGGCTCAAGGTCATCGTCGACCAGGTGTGGAGCCACACCGCCGCCGAACACGCGTGGTTCCAGGAAAGCCGCGCCTCGCGCGACAACCCGAAAGCCGACTGGTACGTGTGGGCCGACGCCCGCCCTGACGGCAGCCCGCCGAACAACTGGCAGAGCTGGATGGGCGGTCCGGCGTGGCGTTGGGAGCCGCGCCGCGGCCAGTACCACCTGCACAACTTCCTTCCGACGATGCCGGACCTCAACCTTCAGCACCCGGAGGTGCAGGCCGCCATCCTCGACGTCGCCGATTTCTGGCTGGCGCGCGGCGTGGATGGCTTTCGGCTGGATACCGCGAACCTCTACTTCCATGACCAGCAACTGCGAGACAACCCGCCGCTGCCGCCCGAGCGCCGCGGTGCCAGCCCGGTGCTGATGCAGGAGCATCGTTACAACGCCGACCAGCCCGAGACCCTGCCCTTCCTCGAAGCCCTGCGCGCACGCATGGATGCCCACGGTGAGCGCATGGCCGTGGGCGAGATCGGCGGTGCGGCGTGGGATGCGCGGATGGCGGAGTACACCGAGGGCGATCAACGCCTGCATACGGCCTATTCCTTCGCCTTCCTCGGGCCCCGCCCCTCGCCGCGCGAGATCGCCGAGCGGCTGCAGGCCTGGACGACGCGAAGCGGTTGGCCGAGCTGGGCCTTCTCGAACCACGACGTGCCGCGCGTGGCCACGCGCTGGTCGGGCGCGCATGGCAAGGCCTTCGACTTCGGGTTGGGCGGTGGTGAGGGCTCCTCCACCAGCGACACACCGCCCGAAACGTGGATGGCCCTACTGCTGGCGCTGCGCGGCACGGTCTTCGTCTACCAAGGGGAAGAGCTGGGGCTGGACGAAGCGGTGGTGCCCTTCGAGCAGATGAAGGACCCCTTCGGCATTGCCCATTGGCCGCTGGTGACGGGCCGCGATGGTTGTCGAACGCCCATGCCCTGGGCCGGCGACGCGCCGAACGCCGGATTCAGCGCGCACGCACCGTGGCTGCCGGTGTGGCCGGCGCACCAAGGCAAGGCCGTGGATCGCCAATCGGCCGATGCGAACTCGATGCTGTCCACGACGCGCCAGCTCATCCGCCTGCGCCAACAACATCCCGCGCTGCGCGTCGGCGAGCTCGAGGTCGCGCATGTCGATGACGATCTGCTGCACCTCGTGCGCCGTTCGGGCCAGACCGAGATGCATGCCGTGTTCAACCTCGGCGGCACCGCCCGAACGATGGCGATGCCGCGCGCCGACGCCCGCACGCAATGGTGCGGCGGCGCTCGCCCCACCCCCACCACCCTCGACCTGCCGCCGGGTGCGGCATGGTTTGGACTTGGAGACGCCTGATGCACTGGCTCGATCAACCCGCAACGATTTCCGACACCGACCGCGCGGCCTTCGAACGCGATGGCCATGTAACCCTGCGCGGGCTGATGCCGCCGCAAGAGCTGGCCGCGATCGGCCGCGAAATCACCCGGCTGACCTTGGACCTCAACACCGAACAGCGTTCGCTCGACGAGCGCGACACTTACGGCCGCGCCTTCCTGCAGGTGATGAACCTGTGGGAGAAGAGCCCGCTGGTCGGGCGCTTCGTGATGGGACAACGCCTCGCCCGCGTCGCTGCGCAATTGCTGGGCGTGAAAGGCGTGCGGCTGTATCACGACCAGTCGCTGTACAAGGAACCGAACGGCGGCCACACGCCGGCGCATGCCGACCAGTACTACTGGCCGCTGGCAAGCGACCGCACCGTCACTGCGTGGATTCCGCTGCAGGACGTGCCGATGGCGATGGGCCCACTGGGTTTCTACAGCGGCAGCCACGTGGTTCCGGAAGGTCGCGACATCGGCATTTCCGACGCCAGCGAAGAGGACATCCCCGCGCACATGGCGGCACTGGGCCACCCCTACAGTTGCGCACCCTTCGCGCTCGGCGACGTGAGCTTCCACCTGGGTTGGACCTTCCATCGGGCGGAACCCAACACCTCCGACCGCCCGCGCTCGGTGATGACGGTGATCTTCATGGCCGACGACATCCACCTGCTTGATGCCCTCAACCCGATCCAGCAGAACGACCGCGACCAGTGGTGCCCGGGCGTGGCCACCGGCGCGCTCGCCGATTCGCCGAAAAACCCTGTGATCTGGTCGGCCGCGTGAGGCCGAACCGGCTCATCGCGATGGCCACCTTGCAGGGATTGCCGGCAGGTTCCGTCGGCGCCCGCGAGAGCCTTGCGGAACAACTCGCCCTGTTGCCCGCATGCGGCATCAGCGGCGTGGTGGCCTGGTCCGACTGGGCGGCCATCCGCGCCGCGGGCCTCGTTCCGCACGCGATGGGCCGCATCGATTCACCCGATGACGCCGAGGCCTTGATCGCGTCGCACGTCGATGCCGGCGTGGCCAGCACCACCCTGCATGTGGGCTCGGCGTTCGACGATGACGACACGCTCAACCGATTCGCCGGCGCCCTGCTCGAAGCCGCCGCGCGCCACGGCCACACCGTGCTGGTGGAAACGCATCGCGCCACCGTGACGCAGGACGCGTGGCGAACCCTTCGCTGGGTCGAACGTTTCCCTGATTTGCGTTTTTCGCTCGACGCCTCGCACTGGGTGGTCGGCGGCGAGCTCGATTACGGCGGCGGCTTCGCGGATCGCCTGACTCTTTTCGACCCGGTGTTGCGGCGCAGCCCGATGGTGCAAGGCCGCATCGCCAGCGGTGGCGCGATCCAGGTGGCCGTGAACGATCCCGGCCCGTGGCGAGCCCATGCCATCGCCTTGTGGACGCGGGCGTTCGCCCTGCGTCGCCAAGACGCCCCGAATCAGTCGATCGCGTTCTGCCCCGAACTCTTGCCGCATGTCGCCGGCGAGGCGTGGTTCGGCTACGCACCGGTGCGGCGCTGCACTGACGCGCCCTCGGGCCTTGAAGAAACCACCGACCGCTTCACCGAAGCGCTGCGCCTTTTCGATCTTGCCGACACGTGTGCGGTGTCCGCCGTCGATTTCTCCTTGGAGCTTCGCCGATGAAGTGCCTCGCCGCGTTCTGCTTCGGTCTGTTCGCCGTCGTCGCGTCCGCCAGCGATCTTCGCCCCGGCAGCATCGACGACGTCGATCCGCGCATCGGGACCAAAGGCACAGGCCACGTCTTCCCCGGCGCGCTGATGCCCTTCGGCATGGTGCAGCCCGGCCCTGATAACGCCGACGAAGGCTGGAGCTTCAGCAGCGGCTACCAGTACGACGCGCCGCGCATCCTTGGTTTCTCCAACACGCACATCAGCGGCGCGGGCATCCCGGAATTGGGTGATGTGCTGTTGATGCCCAACGGCGCCACGGCGTGGACGACATCGACGACCGCCTTCGACAGCGGCTACCGCAAAGCCACGGAAGTGGCCCGCCCCGGCTTCTACGCCGTGCGCGTGGATGAGCGCGCCGCCCTGGTCGAACTCACGGCTACTGAGCGCGTCGCGCTGCAGCGCTACACCTTTGATCGCGGCGGTCGTGTGCAGGTGCTGGTCGATCTGCAGCATCGCTTGCGCTTCCAGCCCGGCCCGCGCGTGACGGCGGCGGACTACACGATGCGCCCGGATGGCTTGCACGCCACCGTGAATTCGTCGAATTGGGTCGAGCGCCAGGCCAGTGTTGCCCTGCGCTTCGATCACCCCATTGCCGATTCGCAGGTCTTGCCCGCGCGCGACGGCGAGAAGGCGCCGCGCCTGCTGTTGGCTTTCGAGCTCGGTGAGCGCCGCACGCTCGAAGTACGCGTCGCGCTCTCTACCGTCGACGAAGACGGTGCAGCCGCGAACCTCGCCACCGCCGACGGCCTCGACTTCGAGGCTGTGCAACGCAACGCGCAGGCCGCATGGAACGCGCTGCTCTCTCGCGTTGCTATCGATGCTCCGGCCGAGCAGCGGCGCATCTTCTACTCCGCGCTTTACCGCAGCCTGATGCACCCCTCGCAGATCGCCGACGTGGATGGCCGCGTGCGTGGACCGAAGGGCGAAGTGATCGATGCCCCGGGCGGCGTGTACTACTCGACGATGAGCCTGTGGGACACCTTCCGCGCCTCGCACCCGCTGTTCACTTTGGTGGTGCCCGAGCGCGTGCCGGGCTTCGTCAACACCCTTCTCGCGCACGAGCGGCAGATGGGCTACCTGCCGCTGTGGACGGCGTGGGGCCGCGAGACGCACACGATGATCGGCAACCCCGCGCTGCCGGTCATCAGCGATGCGATCGCGAAGGGTTTTCCGGGCATCGATGCGGAAGCGGCCTTCGCCGCCATGCTGCGAACCAGCACCGCCGAACGCCCCGGCGCCCCGGCGTGGGCACAGCGCAGTTGGGCCTTGCTCGACCAGTACGGCTACCTGCCCTTCGACCGCGCGCCCGGCGAATCGGTGAGCAAGACCGCCGAGTACGGCTATGGCGACGCCGCCGTTGCCGAAGTGGCGCGGCACCTCGGGCGGCTCGAGGAGGCCGAGCGCTTCCAGCGCCGCGCCGCGTCGTGGACGGCCCTGTTCGATCCGGAGAGCAAAACGCTGCGCGGTCGCGACAGCACCGGCGCGTGGCGCACGCCCTTCGATCCGACCGAAGCCACCAGCCCGATGAACAATCCGGGCGACTTCACCGAAGCCAATGCGTGGCAGTACACGGCGACGCCAGCCCTGCACGACCCCGACGGCTTCCGCGAACAACTCGGCGGACGCGCCGCGCTCGAGGCTTGGCTGGACACCTTTTTCACCCTGCCGATGCCGAACCCGAACAAGCACCTCGGGCAGGAGGCGATGATCGGCCAGTACGCCCACGGCAACGAACCCAGCCACCACATCGCCTGGCTCTACACGTGGACGGATGCGCCGACCAAGGGCGAGCGGCACGTGGCCGACATCGCGCGTCGCTTCTATCGAGCCACCCCGGACGGCATCGTTGGCAACGACGACGCCGGCCAGATGAGTGCGTGGTACGTGCTGGCGACGCTCGGCCTCTACCCGAGCCGCCCCGGCCACGCCGAATGGACGCTCGGTGCGCCGCTGGTGCCGCAAGCCCGCATTGATGGCGGCCGCGGCGGCGCGACGTTCGACATCGCCACGGCAACCATCGACGGCCCACGCATCGACGGCCAGGCCGTGCCACGCACAGGCGTCCCCGATGCGCGTCTGCGCCACGCACGCCAACTCGAATTGCCCAACCGGAACCTCGCCCCATGAGTGCTCGCCATGCGTGAGGCCCAGCGCCGTTTGTCCAATGGCTTCCTGATTCTGCTGAGCCTGCCCACGGCGGCCATCGGCTTCTGCCTTTCGTCCGCCGTCGCCTCGACGACCTGGCTGCTGAGCACGCGCTACGACCTGCACCTCGAGAACATCGCCCTGATCTGGCTGATGGGGCCGCTGATGGGCCTGTTCGTGCAGCCCATCGTCGGCTGGATGAGCGACCGCACCTGGTGGTTGGAGGGGCGTCGGCGTCCGTACCTCATCGCTGGCGGCACGGCCGGAGCACTGGGCACCTTTGCCCTGCTCCATCTCGATGCCCTCGCCGCCGCCACCGGGCTCGGCCTGATCGCCGTCGCCGTGTTCGTCGTATTGGTGAATGACCTCGCCACCAATGTCACGTTCAACCCCGCGCGATCGCTCGTGGCCGACCTAACGCCCGAGGGCGCGCACCGAACGCGCGGTTACGCGTGGATGCAGGTGGTGTCCGGCGTGTTCGGCATCAGCGCCTACCTGGTCTCCATCGTGTTCGGAAACGAAGTGCTGCTGCTCACCACGGTGGCGGTGACCTTCCTCCTAACGGTGGTTCCGGCCTTCTTCATCGAGGAAGCCCGCTCCACCGCGCCGACCGCGCTCGCGCCGGACGTGGACGATCGCGGCGGTGTCTCGACCTTCAAGGCGCTTTGGCCGATGGCCGGCTTTGCAATCTATGGCGCCTACGTGGCGGTGGACCGCAGCCTGCTCGATCACGCCTTGTCGGCCTGGGCTCTGCCGCTGTTCGTCGGGGTGCTCGTGCTCGGCATCGTGTGGGGTGCGACACGGGTGTGGCGCGGCCGCGCTCGTCCCTCCGCGGAGCATCGATTGGGCACCGTGCTGCTCGCGCATGGCTTCGCATGGCTCGGCGTGCAAGCCCTGTTCGTGATGACGTTCTTCTACGTGCGCGACGTCGTGGTTGCCGGTGCAGACGGCCCGCTGATGGCCGATGCCTTCTATGCGATGTGGAGCGATACCGCGCCGGTCGCCGCCGACAGCGCAGGCCGCGTGCTCTCGGTGGGCTTCCTGCTGATGAACGTGGTCGGCGCCCTGCTTCCCGTGCTGGTGCTGAAGCCGCTGTGCGAACGCTGGGGCAAGGTCGCCGTGCATCGTGCTGCGATGGGAAGCATGGCCCTCGCCTTCGCAGCGATCGCGCTGGCGCCGCCCACCGAGGCCTTCTACTACCTCGGCATGCTGCTCTGTGGCATCGGCTGGTCGTCGCTGATTTCCATCGTCTTCGCGATCTTTTCCGAGTCGGTGGACAGCCGTCAGATGGGCATGAGCATGGGGGTCTTCAACTCCAGCCTCGTGCTGCCGGCGCTTGCCGTCCCTGGGCTGGTGAAGGTCACCGAAGCCCTCGACCTCGACCGCGGCGTGTTCCTGCTGTTCGCCACCAGCCTGCTGCTGTCCTTCGTGTTCTGGATGTTCGTCTCCGAACGCCCGCCCCACCACCCAACGGAATCTCCCTGATGAACGTCGCGCTTCGAGTGTTGCTGCTGGTCACGCTCCTGCTGCCGGGCTTGGCCATGGCGGCCCAGAACGATGCGGTGCGCGCCTTCCCGCCTTCGTGGTGGGTGGGCATGAAGAACCCCGACCTGCAGCTGCTGGTAAGCGGCCCGGGCATCGGTGCCGATGCGCTGACGGTTGAACTTCCGGAAGGCGTGGTTCGCATCGGGGATCGCGCGCTAGCGAGCCCGAACTATCGCGTCGTCGATCTGCGCATCGATGCCGCCGCCAAGACCGGCGACATCGTGCTGCGCTTCATTGGCCGCAACGGCGAACGCCGCGTGCTGGTGCCGCTGGCCGAGCGTCGCGTGGGCAGCGCCGAACGCGAGGGCTTCGGCCCGAAGGACGCCATCCTCAACCTGATGCCGGACCGCTTCGCGAACGGCGACCCATCGAACGACCGCGTGCCCGGCATGCTGGAAGCCGCCGAACTCGGCAACGGTGCCGCGCGACAAGGCGGCGACATCGCCGGCTTGGCGAATTCACTCGACTACATCGCCGGCATGGGCTTCACCATGGTCTGGCCGACGCCGGTGGTGGAGAACAACCAGCCCGCGTACTCGTACCACGGCTACGCCATCACCGACCTCTACCGCGTCGACCCGCGTTTCGGCAGCAACGCCGACTACCGCGACTTTGTCGCGATGGCACGCGCCAAGGGCGTTGGCGTGATTCAGGACATCGTCCCGAACCACATCGGCCACCACCACCCCTGGGTCAAGGACCCGCCCACGCCGACCTGGATCAGCAACGGCAATCAATTCATCGAAACGCAGCACGGCCGCACCGCCGTCACCGACCCCTACGCGCCGAAGGTCGACATCGAGAACTTCCAACACGGCTGGTTCCACACGACCATGCCCGACCTCGATCAGCGCGACCCGGTGCTGGCGCGCTATCTCGACCAGAACGCCATCTGGTGGATCGAGTACGCCGATCTCTCCGGACTGCGCGTCGACACCTACGGTTACTCCGACACGGCGTTCCTGCAGGGTTGGATCGGCGCCATCCTGCGCGAGTACCCGCGCTTCACCATCGTCGGCGAGGAATGGAGCAACAACCCGGCCGTGGTTGCGCACTGGCAGTTGCCCGGCATGGATTGGGCGGGCGAAGTGCCGGGCACGCCCAGCCTGATGGACTTCCCCTTGAGCGAGGGCATCCGCAAGGCGCTCACCGAGCCCGAGGGCTTCACCACCGGCATGGGCCGCGTGCACGAGATGCTCGGCAACGACCGGCTCTACGCTGATCCGTCGCGCCTCGTCGTGTTCGAAGGCAACCACGACAAGCCGCGCATCTTCAGCGTGCTGCGCGAAGACCCCGCCGCGCTGCGCGTCGCCCTCGGCCTCGTCGCCACCCTGCCGCGCATCGCGCAGTTCTACTACGGCACCGAAGTGCTGATGACCAGCACCGTCGAGCGCGACGACATCGCCGCACGCCGCAACTTCCCCGGCGGTTGGCCCGGCGATGCCGCATCCGCATTCACCGGCAAAGGCCTCACCCCCGAACAGCGCGCCACGCAGGACTGGATGCGCCGCCTGCTGCGTTGGCGCGCGGAGTCGAAGGCGATCGCCGAGGGCAGCTTCCTGCACTACCAGCCCCGGCAGGGTGCGTACGTGTACTTCCGTCGCACGGACGACGAGGCCGTGATGGTGGTGGTGAACCGCGGCAGTGCGCCCTTCGTGTTCGAGCGCGAGCGCTTCGAACAAGGCCTCGAAGGCGCGCAGAGGGCAAACGACGTGTTGGAAGGCAGGGCCATCGACCTCAACGCGAAGCCGAGTTTCGCGCCCGGCAGCATCACGATCCTGCGGCTCTCACCGGCCGCCGAGTGAACGCGGCGGGCTGCCCTACCCCCGCCAATTCGCGTGGCGTTCCCAGAACGCCACGCTTTTCGCATACGCCTCGCGGTCGATGGGCACGCCGCTGCCGCCTTCGTCCACGCCCAGCGCGTTGCGCATCATCGTGATCGGCGCCATCGGGATCTCGGCGGGCTCGCTGGTGTACATGCAGCCGACGATGCCCCAGTCGGCGTCGATCGGCGTGCCCTCCTTCGCCATCTGCTCGCGGTCGTAGAGGATCACCACGAGGTAGTCGGCCACCGGCGGCTCCACGTCTTCGAACCAGCGGTTCAGCACCGGCAGCTCGGCCTTGGTGCGCGCCTCGTAGGCCGAGCGCAGCAAGTGGCGGTTGTCGTCGGTGATCGGCACGACGAGGCAGCGCGTGCTCGTCCAATTGCGGTGCACGTGCAGCTTGCAGAACGGCGCGTAGCCGTCCAACACCTTCAGCGGCGGCACGGTGTTGAGATGCGCGACGAAGGCTTCGGGCGTGATGTCCTGGATGGTGTTGCGGCGCGGCTCGCGCGGGAACAGGCGGGGTTTGGCGAAATCGGTCAGGACGATGCTCATGCCCGAAAGCATACCCAGCCATGGGCGGCCGACCCGCACTTGCCGGCTTCACGGGGGTTCGGGCGAAGATGCGGGCTGACTCCTTCGGACTTCGCCGATGCGCCGACCGTTCGCCGCCCGCGCCCTCGCGGCTGCCATCCTGTTCGCTGCCGCCCTGCCCGCGCTCGCCACGCCCGGCTACTACCGCTTCCCGGCCGTGCACGGCGAGACGGTGGTGTTCACCGCCGAAGGCGACCTGTGGTCGGCCCCGCTGGCCGGCGGTGAAGCGCAACGCCTCACCACGCACGTGGGGCAGGAAACGCATTCCGCGCTTTCGCCGGACGGCCGCCGCATCGCCTTTGTCGGGCAGTACGAGGGGCCGGGCGACGTCTACACCATGCCCATCGACGGCGGCCTGCCGAAGCGCCTGAGCTTCGATGGCGGCCGCATCGAAGTGCACGGCTGGTCGCCGCAGGGCGAGGTGGTGTACAGCAGCGAAGACCTCGTCGGCCCGGCCCTGCGCCGCGTGCTGCGCCTCGTCGATCCGGCCACGCTCGCCACCCGCGAACTGCCCCTGCACGACGCGCAGCAGGCCGCCTTCGACGACCGCGGCCGCGTGCTGTTCACGCGCTTCGGGGCACACATCAATGCCGACAACGCGCGCGGCTACCGTGGCGGCGCCATGGGCCAGCTGTGGCTTTACGACCCGTCCACCGACGCCGAAGCGCGCCGCCTCGGCAGCGATGCCGACGGCGCCATGCACAGCCCGATGTGGCTGGATGGCCGCTGGTACTTCATCGGCAACGCGGACGGCCACGACAACCTCTGGTCGATGGCGGCCGACGGCAGCGACCGCCGCCAGCACACCCGCCACGCGCCCTTCGACGTGCGCGCCGCGCGCACCGACGGCACGCGCGTCGTCTACCAGCGCGGCGCCGACCTGCACGCCTACACCCCGGCCAGCAACGAGGACCGCGCGCTCGACATCGCCCTCGTCTCCGACTTCGAACGCCGCCGCGAACGCTGGTTGGAACGGCCCCTGCGCTTCCTCGAATCGGCCTCGCTGGCCCCGCAGGGCGACCGTTTCGCCGTGACCGTGCGGGGCCGCGTCGCGCTGGCCGGCCCCGGCCCGCGACGCCGCGTCGAAGTCGCCATCCCGCCGCAGCACCGCGCCCGCGAGGCCGTGCTTTCGCCCAACGGCCGCCACGTGTACGCCATCGCCGACACCGACGGCCGCCCCGAGATCTGGCGCTTCGCCGCCGATGGTTCGAGCGACGCGAAAGCGCTCACGCGGGACGGCACGCACCACCGCTGGACCCTCTCGGTGTCGCCGGACGGCCAGCAGCTCGCGCACACGGACAAGTCCGGCGCCCTGCACCTGCTCGACCTCGACAGCGGCCGCAACACCACCATCGACCGCGGCCGCTGGGGCGGCGACGACCCGTACGGCCGCATCGCGTGGTCGCCGGACAGCCGCGCCCTCGTGTTCTCGCGCGCCGACACCCGCGCCGGCCGCGACCAGATCGTGCTTTACCGCCTCGGCGATGCCGCGCCCACCGTGCTTACCAGCGACCGCTACGTCTCGTACGCGCCGAGCTTCTCCGCGGACGGCCGCTGGCTCTACTTCCTGTCCGACCGCGCCTTCGTCGCCTCGCCCAGCGGCCCCTGGGGCGACCGCAACACTGGTCCCGGCTTCGACCGCCGCAGCAAGGTCTACGCGCTGGCCCTGCAGCCCGGCCTGCGCTTCCCCTTCGCCGTGCCGGATGAACTCGCCCCAGCCACCGAACCCGCGCCGGCGAAGGGCAACGGAAGCGGCAGCAGCGATGCCGCTAGCGCGGCGTCCATCGTCATCGAGGGCCTCGCGCAGCGCCTGTTCGAGGCCCCCGTGCCGGCGGGCAACTACAGCGAATTGCTGGTGGGCACCGACCGGCTCTACCTGCTCGACCGCGAGGGCGATCGTGGCGTGCTGAAATCCTTCGGCATCGCCGCGCAGGGCAGCACGCTCGAGGTTCTGGCCGGCGAAGTGCGAAGCGCCCAGATCAGCGCCGACCGCAAGCGGATCGGCTTCGTGCAGCGCCGCGGCGAAACCGACCCGATCCTCGTGGTCGTCGACGCTGGCCCGAAACTGCCCCCCGACCTCACGCCGAACATCGTGCGCGTGGCCGACTGGCGCCTGCCCATCGACCCGCCGCGCGAATGGGCGCAGATGTTCAACGACGCCTGGCGCATGCACCGCGATTTCAGCTTCGACGACCGCATGCGCGGGCTCGATTGGGCCGCCGTGCGTGCGCAGTACGAACCGCTGCTGGCGCGGGTCACCGACCGTGCCGAACTCGATGACCTGCTGGCCCAGATGATCGCGCCGCTCGGCATCCTGCATTCGCAGGTGCGCGGCAGCGAACTGCCGGTCGATACCGAGGCCGCCGCACCGGCCATGCTGGGCGCCGCGTTCGAACAGACGGCCGAGGGCCTGCGCATCGCCCGCATCTACCGCACCGATGCCGAACTGCCGTCGGAGCGTTCGCCGCTGGCGCAGCCCGGCGTGGATGCGCGCGACGGTGATCTCGTCACGAGCGTCAACGGCCGCGCCGTGCGCCATGCCGGCGAGCTCGCCGCCGCCTTGCACCATCAAGCCGGGCAACAGGTGCTGCTGGACCTGCGACGCGACGGCCGTGAGATCCGCACCGTCGTCGTGCCGGTGGATGCCGTGCGCAACGCCACCCTGCGCTACTCGGACTGGGTGCAGGGCCGTATCGCGGCCGTCGAGCGCGAGGGCGAGGGCCGCATCGGCTACCTGCACCTGCGGGCGATGGGCCCGAACGACATCGCCAGCTTCGTGCGCGACTTCTACGCCAACGTGGATCGCGAAGGCCTCGTCATCGACGTGCGCCGCAACCGCGGCGGCAACATCGATTCGTGGATCATCGCCGCACTGCTGCGTCGCACCTGGGCCTTCTGGCAGCCGCCGGGCCAGGCGCCGTACTGGAACATGCAGCAGAGCTTCCGTGGCCACCTCGTCGTGCTGACCGACGCGCTCACCTACTCCGACGGCGAAACCTTTGCGGCCGGCGTCAAAGCGCTGGGCCTCGGGCCCGTGGTGGGAACGCGCACCAGCGGTGCGGGCATCTGGCTCGCCGACCGCAACCGGCTCAGCGACGGCGGCATCGCGCGCATCGCCGAGTTCGGGCAGTTCGGCGCCGATGGGCGCTGGTTGATCGAGGGCCGCGGCGTGAGCCCGGATGTCGAAGTCGACAACCTGCCGCGCGAATCCTACGGCGGCCGCGACCGCCAGCTCGACACCGCGCTCGCCATGCTGAAGGAGAAACTCGCGGCGTCACCTGTCGTGCAACGGCCGGCCCAGCGCATCCCGCCGCCGGACCAGCCGGGGCAGGACGTCGCGCCCGCGGCGCGCTGAAAACTTGAAGCGCGCCCCTCGGGCGCGCTTCGGATCGGTTCGCTGCTTACTTCGCGGCGTCTTCCGGCTTCGCCGTCACCGGCTCGGCCTGGATGCGCTTCAGCACCGTGGTGGTGGCCAGCACTTCCACTTTGCCGCCAGCGGCTTCGAAGGCCGCGAGGTGGGCGTCGATGTGCGCGCTGGTGAGCGTGCGTGCGGATTCGGCCTTGCGCTGGTAGGGCGGTGCCGACGAACTGGCGTTCGGCATGAAGGAGCGGGTCGTCATGGAGCGTCTCCGATCAGTTGCAGTGGAATGTCGCGGCCATCGGAACGGCCGTAGTAGTCCTCGCGGATGGCCTCGCAGTACGGGCCACCCATGTGGAAGCGCCGGCACACTTCGGGCCGCGCGTCGTAGATCGAGCAGTTCATGCGCGCGCCGTCGATGGCCACGCACCAGCCATCCTCGTCGCGGGCCATGACGGTGAGGCCTTCGTCGGTGAGCTCGGTGAGGTGCTCGGCGATGCCGTCCTCCGCATCGACGATGACGGTGAGCCGGCAGCACACGGCGTCGCAATGGCGGCAGTCGGCCGCTTCGCCCGCGCGTTTCGCGTTCATGCAGCGCACCGCTGGCGCTGGTAGCGCAGCGTAGCCACGGGCCCGAGCCGCGAGGCATCGCCCGCGGTCGCTGCCATCGGCAGGAAACCGTGCCCCGACAGGGCTTTGCCCAGCTTGGCGGCATAGCCGCGCCCGGCATCCGTGACGATCACATCCGCATCGTCGGCGGCGTAATCGGCGATCACCTGGGCCACCACTTCGGCTTGGCCGCGCTCGTACAGCACGTCTCCGGCGATGATCAGGTCGAAGCGGCCCAAGGTCGGGCGCGCGCTGGCCCAGCCCAGCCGGCGGTAATGCAGCGCAGGCAGGCCGTTGAGGGCGGCGTTGTAAGCGAGGAAGGTCTCGGCCAGCGGGTGCAGGTCGGTGGCCAGCACGTCGGCGCCACGGCGCTGCAGCACGAGGCTGGCCAGGCCGATGCCACAGCCCAGCTCGAGCACGCGCTTGCCGGCCACGTCGAACTCGTGCATCGCCTCCGCCAGCCGCTGGCCGGCCGGCCAGAGCTGCCCGAACAGGGGCCACTGGGCGCTGGAGATGCCCGCCCGTTCGGCGTCGCCGTCCGGGTCGGCGAACTGCTGGTGGTCGGTGAGGACGCGAAGGCGGTAGGCATCGCCCAACACGTCGACGTCGATGATTCGAGCGGTGTAACCGGAGATGCCGGTGCTCCCGGAGAGGCCACCACGGCGGGCCGTGGCGCGGAGGAAGGGAGCGGAACGGGCGGCCTGAGGGGCCGAGCGCGACGCAATAAGGAGACGTGAAACCGACCCCATCCTACGCCCTTCCGGGGGGACGCCCCTGAATGCCCCCCCTCCCCCTCCCCGACACGCCCTCAGGAGGCCGCCGGCAGCCCCTCGAGCGCGGCGCTCGCGCGGAACTCGCGCGGCGACACGCCCACCACCTTCTTGAAGGCCTTCGAGAACACGAAGGGGTCGCCGTAACCCACGGCATTCGCCACCGCCACGATCGACGCGCCCGGCCGCACCAGCAGGCCCATCGCCCGCTGCACGCGCAGCTGGCGCAGGTAGCCCAGCGGGCTCTCGCCCACCAGCGTCTTGAACTTCGCCGCGAAGGCCGAGCGCGACAGGCCGGCCACGTCGGCGAGCCCTTCCAGCGACCAATCCTGCTCGGGCCGTGCGTGCAAGCGCTCCAGTGCCTGGCGGATGCCGGGCGCACGCAGCGCCGCCGCCAGCGACAGCGGCCGCGCGCCCTCGCCTTCGACGATGCGCCGCAACACCTGCGCGAACGCGGCTTCGATCAGCGCGTGGATGGCGGCCTCGCTGCCCAGCGCTGCCTCGCGACGCTCCTCGCGCAGCAGGTCGGCGAGCCGCCGCAGGCGATCACCGCTCGATGCACTCGGCGCCGGCACCACGCACCAGTTCGGCAGTTCGCGGAACAACGGGTGCACTGGCGCGTGCGGCAGCAGGTAGGCCGCACTCATCACCGAGGCCGGCCCCGCCGCCTGCAGCGCGTGGTGGCAGCCGCGGGTCATGAAGGCCACATCGCCCGGGCCCAATCGGATCGGCTCGCCACCCGCTTCCGGCCGCACCGTGATCGCGCCTTCCAGCAACAGGTGGAAGCCGAAGCTGCGCCCGCAGGGAAAGCGCCGCACCTCGCCATCGGCGAAATCGCCGAGGTCGAGCACGCGCTGCTGCAGGCCGGATTGGCGGAGGAGATCGGTGAGCAGGTCCATGGGGTGGCTGGGCCAGGATCGGGACGAAACGACAGGAATCGGAGATTTTATGCCATTCCAGTCTTGCACGTCGAAGCGGAGCATGCACGCCATTCCCACCCCAAAGGAGTTCTTGCCATGCCCACCACCCTCGTCATCGGCGCCACCGGCACCGTCGGTTCCGCCCTCGTCCCCGACCTCCTCGCCCGCGGCCACACCGTGCGCCGCGCCACCCGGCAGGTGCGCGAGCCCGGCGATGTCGCCCTCGACCTGCTGAGCGGCGAAGGCCTCGACGCCGCCCTCGCCGGCGTCGACCGCGTGTTCCTGATGGCGCCTCCCGGCCACACCGGGCAGGACCGCTTCCTCGTGCCGGTGATCGATGCTGCCGCGCGCCACGGCGTCGGCAAGCTCGTGCTGATGACCGCCATGGGCGTCGACGCCGACCCCACCTCGCCGCTGAGCCTCAGCGAAGCGCATCTGCGCCGCAGCGGCGTGCCGGCCGCCATCGTCCGGCCGAACTGGTTCATGCAGAACTTCCACACCTTCTGGATGGGCAGCATCGCCGCCACCGGCGAAGTGCAGCTGCCGGTGGGCGAGGCGAAAGCCAGCTTCATCGATGCCCGCGACATCGCCGCCGTCGCCGCCGCGCTGCTCGACCGCCCGCAGGACGAACCCGAGGCCTTCGACCTCACCGGCCCCGAAGCGCTCGACCACGCCACCGCCGCGCAGCTGATCAGCGCCGCCACCAGCAAGACGATCGGCTTCCGCGACATCACGCCCGAAGCGATGCGCGGCGCGCTGCTGCAGGCCGGCCTGCCCGCCGATTACGCCGAGTTCCTGCTCGTCATCCTCGGCTTCTTGAAGGCCGGCTACGCCGAGCGGACCACGCCGCACGTGGCCGCCCTGCTCGGCCGCCCGGCGCGGGATTTCGCGAGCTATGCCCGCGATTACGCGGAGGCGTGGCGGGGCTGAGCCGCGTTCCGGTCAACGTGCGCCGACGCACCGACGTCGCGGCGCCACGCGCCCAGCATCGTCCTCGACGCTCCAGGCATCCCGCCTCGGGCGTCGTCCCCCCTGGAACGATGGAGGTCACTGATGAACCTCATGATCTGGCTCGTCGTCGGCAGCGTCATCGGTTGGTTGGCCGGCGTGGTGATGAATGCCGGCAATCCCCAAGACACCGCCCTCAATGTCATCGCTGGCATCGCCGGCGCGATCCTCGGCGGGTGGTTCCTCACCCCCATGGTCGGCCTCGGCACCCTGCACTGGGGTGACTTCAGCTCGACCGCTCTGCCGGTATCGCTGATCGGGGCGGCGATCCTGATCGCCATCCTGACCATGTTCCGCACCGTCGCCGATCACTGAGCCCCCCGCACCACGCCCTCCCCCGCCCCCCGACCGCAAGGATTCCCGCCATGAACACCCCCCAAGACCCGCGCATCGCCGCCAACAGCGCCACCCCTCCCGATCCCACCAAGGAAGACGCCTATTGGCGCGAGAACTTTCGCAGCCGCCACTACGTCAACCAAGGCGCCACCTACGACGACTACGGCCCTGCGTACGGCTTCGGCGTCGAATCCGCCAGCCGCCACCCGGGCCGCAGCTTCGACGACGCCGAGCTGGAACTCTCACGGCAGTGGACCACGCGCACCGGCACCTCGACGCTCGGATGGAACCAGGCCAAGGACGCAGCCCGTGATGCGTGGGACAGGCTCAACCATCCCCACTGAGGCCGAGCGCGCCATGCGGACGTAGCGCCCCGCGGCGCATCATCGGGGGCCCCAACGGAGCCCCCCGATGAACGCCCAAGCCCTGCAGCGCTTCATTCGCGCCACGTACAAAGACCCCGCCCTGCCGCGGGTGTATTGCCTTGGCGATTCGTGGTTCCAGCTGCCGCTCAAGCCCGTCGACCTGCACAAGCAGCTCCGCGGCCTTTTCGCCGGCGACGCGATCTTCGCCAACAACGCCGTCCCCGGCCGCACTACGGCCGAGATCAAGCAGCAGTTCTCTGCGCTCACCCAACACCTCGGCGCGCTGGAGATCGACGTGCTGCTCGTCTCGATGGGCGGCAACGACATCGCCGGGCATGAACTGGCCGAATACCTGAAGCGCCCGGACGAGCCGCAGAACCGCGGCCACTACACCGCGCCGCTGCCGGCCATCGTCGAGAGGCACGTGCGCCTCGCCACCTTCCACAGCGCGATGAACACGTTGGAGGAGGACTTCCAGCGCGTCATCGACATCCGCGACAAATTCCGCCGCCCTTGCAAAGTGGTGCTGCACAGTTATGCCTACCCGATGCCGAACGGCCGCCGCGCCACGCGCCTCGGCGGCATCTTCAAGGCCGGCCCCTGGTTGAAGCCGCACCTCGTCGCGGCCGGGCTCACGGCCCTCGCCGACAAGAAGGCCCTGATGCGCTGGCTGGTGGACGAATTCCACGCGCGGCTGGAACGGCTCGCGCAGCGCAACCCCGAGGTGTTCCTCGTCGACTCGCGGCGCGCGGTGCAGGACAGCGAATGGTCCGACGAGATCCACCCCACCGACGCCGGCTACGAGCGCATCGCGCGGGAGTACTGGCAGCCGGTGTTGATGCGGGTGTTCGCGGGGTTGTAAGGCCTCAGGCCGCCAAACGCTCGATTTTTCGGAGGTCTTTGCCAATCGCGCGACGCGCTTCCTCAAGGTCGTAGTCGGCCTGCAGGCCCAGCCAGAAGCGTTCGCTGGTTCCCAGCACGGCAGCGAGCCGAACCGCGGTATCGGCGCTGATGCTGCGCTTGCCGAGGACGATCTCGTTGATGCGGCGAGGCGGCACGCCCGCCGCGCGGGCCAACGCGTTCTGGCTGATGCCCATCGGGCCCAGGAACTCCTCGAGCAGCACCTCACCGGGATGGATGTTCGGCAGCGTCTTCATGGTCGGTGCTCGGAATCAGTGGTAATCGACGATCTGCACGTCATGGGCATCGCCCTCGGACCATCGGAAGCAGAGCCGCCACTGGTCGTTGATGCGGACGCTGTGTTGGCCCTTGCGATCACCCCTCAGCGCCTCCAACCGATTCGCTGGCGGCATCCGGAGGTCATCCAACGTGGCGGCGTTGTGGAGCATTCGCAGCTTGCGCCGGGCCACGCGCTGCACGTCCATTGGCAGACGGCGGCTCGGCGTGCCCGCCCAGACCCGAGCCGTCTCCTTATCGGCGAACGTGCGGATCACGGGAGAACGCTAACGCCGGACCAGCTATAACGCAAGGCGTTATAGCCAAACCCATCCGACGCTGAATCCGTGCCATTCATGGCGCGCACCTGCTCCAGCCGCGACTCCGGCGGCGACCGCTTCAGGCTGGCAGCCCGAGGGCAGAAGCACCTTCAGGAGTCCTCTGAATTCGGCGTGGGCTTTCTTCCCTCGAATCCCGATGACGCGGGGGCCGCGCCACCGGGCTCAACAAGCAGGGCCTCACCCCATCGAGATGACCGGCGCGTCGTTCGCCGGCTGCTGCGCCTGCGCCATCTGCTGCGCCTCCATCGCCTGCTGGCGCTGCAGCGTCTCGGCCTTGGCGAGGCTCTGTTCCACCGGCGTCTGCACGGCCTCGGCAGTCCTCACGCCCACCCAATCGCTGGGGCGCTCCGACGAACCCGAATAGGCGAACACGTATTCGCCCGGCTGCGCGCTGCCGCCCTTCTGGCCCAGCACCACGCCATCGACGCGGGTGAGGCCGTTCGCGCGGCACTCGGCGCAGAGCGCGGCGGCCACGCGGTCACTGGCGTCGTCGGGCGTGCGGCCTATGGCGCGGTCCATGGTGTGGACGTGGCCGCGCAGCGACTGGAAGAGAGGATCCGTGCCGAGCGAGGCGTCTTCGAAACGGCCCGGTGCGCGCTCGGGCTCCGGCAGCTTCGGCGCGGGGCGGCCGTTCTGCAGCTCATCGGCCAAGGCGCGCAGCGAGTCCATGCCGGCCTTGCCGTCCACCTGCAGGCCGTGGGCGCGCTGCAGTTCCTCCACGGCGTGCTTGGTGTTGGGGCCGAAATCGCCGTCGGGCTTGAGCGGCTGGCCGTCCTTGCCGGTGTAGCCGGCTTGGATCAGCTGGCGCTGCATGACTTCGACACCGACGCCGCGGTCGCCGAGGTTGAACATCCCGTCGGCGAAGGCGGCCGCTGGTGCAGCCGAAGTATTCCCAGTGGCAGTGCGGCGCGACGATTGAGAGGGGGCCGAGACCTCCGGCGGAGGGATGCTGCCATCACCGGTGATGCCGTTCGCCTGCAGATAGCCGTTGGCGAGGCGATCCTCCCACTCGGCGGTCGCTGCACGGCGCTCTGCCAAGTGGTTCTGCCCACCATTGATGGCTCGCGTTGCGGCCGTCACATCGGATTCCGCGTCCCGCGTGCGCACCCGTTCAATCCAGTAGTGAACGGCGATATCGGCCGCAATCTTCGGGTCTGCTGCAAGCTCAGGATGGTTGATGAGATCCAGACCCAGCTCGTTTCCAGCACTGGCGTAGTTGCTCCGCCCAGTCAGCTGCACGTAGCCGCGCCCATGGAACTGCCAACCGTCGCCCGGCTCGGTGTTGCCGAGCTTTCTGGCACCCCATTCGCCTCCGTAGATCTTCTCGGCTACGGCTCGTGGGCCGCCAGCAGCAACGGCGTTGGCTTCTTCGAGCGTATCCATGCCATTGCGACCGTTGGGAAAAACGGCCCTCAGCCGCTCGCCGGAGTAATTGAGATTCTCCGACATGCGCCCGAAGCCTCCGCACTCAATCTGCATCTGACCCATGAAGTGGGCCAATTCCCTCGGCTCGGTGATCCCGGCAGCCAATGCACGGTCAAGCAGATAGTCCCGATTCGCCTTCGCGTCCATGTCCGTCACTCCCTCGAATCGCCGAAGGGCAACGTGGACGCCGCACCGAGGAGCTCGTCCTCCGGCATCGGATAGGGCGGCAATGCCAGGGCTTCCTGCTCTGCGTCATTCAACGAGATGCAACTCTGGTCCGCCAACGGGAGTCCCCGGGCGTTGAGAACCATCAGCCCACCGCGCGCCGCATTCCCATCGCGCGCGGCCCAAAGCTGATAAGCGATGTAGCGGTAACCGCCGTTCTCAAAACTGTAGGCCTGACGCCCGTTCCCGGACGGGAACAGCACTCGCGTGCTGCGGAATCGATCGCCCGGTGCATCGAGCGGATCCGGAAAGCGCAACTCGGCCGATTCACCGGCACCGAATGCGTAGCGAACATATCCAGTGGTGGGACTGGCATCGGGACTCGCGCAGAGCGCAACCGACTTACCGTTCTTCAGCGAGCAGGCGAACAGCGTGAGCTCCGTGCCGCCACAGCGGGGCAATGCCGGAGGCATGTCGGAGGATCCCGGAGATGACGGCGCCAAAGAGGCGTCGCTGGCATTTGTCGGCGTCTCAGCCTGCGGCGCACTGCACCCGGCCAATGCCACGGCCAGGACGGATAGGAAAAGCACTCGGGGGGCCATACACGCTCCATGCGTCGGGGGTGGGGGAATGCTAGCCGCCCGCCGCGGCGGTGTCCGTCAGGGAAACTCAATAGGCCTGCACGCCTCGCGAAGCCTCGCTCTCGCCTCGGCCGCCGCTCCCCTCGCCTCGTTTGGCGTTCCCCGCGGCTTCGTTGGCCTCCCCAACGCCTCGCGCAGCGTTCCGCACCCTTCGCGAAGCGTCCCCAACGCTTCCGCACCCCTCGCGCACGCCTCCCCTGCCCTCGCCCACGCGTTTCGACGCCCCACAAACACCAACGCCGCCCTCCCGGGCGGCGTCGATGGCCTCGCACACGCTTTCGATTACGCCGGGGCGGGTTCCTTGCGACGGGTCTTGGCGAAGCGGCCGCCCAGCTCGCGGCGCAGTTCGTCGAGGCCCTGCGCGCGGCCCGAGGGTCACCCGCGCGGTGAGGCCACGGAGGCGCAGGCTCCACATTCAGCCGATCGAGCGGACTGGCGAGTCATTGGCCTGCTGTTGTGCCTGCGCGTACTGCTGCGCTTCGACCGCCTGCTGACGCTGCAGAGCCTCCGCCCTGCCGAGGCTCTGCTCCACCGGCGTCTGCACGGCCTCGGCCGTCCTCACCCCCACCCAATCGCAGGGGCGCTCCGATGAACCCGAGTACGCGAACACGTACTCGCCGGGTTGCGCGCTGCCGCCTTTCTGGCCGAGCACGACACCGTCGACGCGGGTGAGGCCGTTCGCGCGGCATTCGGCGGTGAGCGCCGCGGCGAGGCGATCGCTGGCTTCGTCGGGCGTGCGGCCCATCGCACGGTCCATCGTCTGGACGTGGCCGCGCAGGGAATCGAAGAGCGGGTCTCGCGCCGCCGTTTCGGTTGGTGGAGCGGCGACGGGCGGTACGGCAGGTGCCGCGGCAGGCGCCGCCGGAACCGGCTCTGCGGCCTCCCGCTGAAGTCGTTCGATGTCCTGCCGAAGGGCATCGCGCGTGGCCTGGTCGGCAATGCCGGTCTCCTCCAAGTCGTCGCGAGTCGCCTGATACGCCTCGACGGTTTCACGCGTGCGGTCGCGGAAGTTACCGGTCTCCGGCAGCGGTTCCGCCTCGCTACCGATCAATTCGGACCAACGATTCAAATCCGCCTGAAGGCCGCTGACCGCGTGGCCGCGCTCGCCGTGCTCAAGGATGCCGCCGGATTCGGGTGGCGCGCGATGGCTGATGGCTTCCGTAGCCACCACGGCGCCTTCGCGGATAGCCTCGATCGTCTCCGGCGTCAGGTAATCCGACCACGCATCGTGTCGGAGGCGGCGGTCCTCCGCGCCGACGGTTCCACCGTTGATCTCCCGCATGGACGCCTCGATATCCGTACGAGCTTCTTCAGCGACTCGAACCTGCCAATAGCCGATCGCTACCGCGTTGAGATTCTCCGGGGCAGCAGCCAAGTCTGGGTTGTTCTCGAGATCAAGTCCGATGTGCTCGCCGATCTCCCGATAGGTATCGCGGCCCGTTAGCTGGATGTAGCCCCGCCCTCGGAAGCTGTAACCGTCGTCGGCATTGTCGTTACCCATGCGATCGCCGTACATCATCCGCGCGAGCTCCTGCGGGCTCCCGTCTACGGCAGCAACGCGAGCGGCTTCCAGTTCTTCCGAGGTGTAACGCGCATGGGCCGACGCCACGGGAATTTGCTCGATGCCTTGCGTGTAGCGGAAGCCTTCCTCAGTGCGTGTCATGTCCGAAGACTCATGACAGGTGTTCGCCATGAAGGCCGAGAGCTCCTCCGGGCGATCGATGCCGGCATCGATCGCCGCCTTCAGAAGATCAAGTTGTGCTTGGCTGGGCACTGACGCTCTCCTTCAGTCGAACTTCGGGATGGGCAGGTCTTCTGGCGTCAGTCCTTCAAAAGATCGATCGCCAAAATCGGCCGGCGATTGGTCGATCCGCTTGAACTTCTGATCGGGCTGGGACGCGACAACCGCGCGGTACTGCCGCAACAGCCAACGCTCGCCATCCGCATCGAGTTTGAAGGTGTACTCATTCGACCAGCCGTATCGCGCGCTGCCCCCTTCGTTCACCACGACAATCGCTCCGTCCCTGATCGTCGTCAGAACCAGACCGTCGCCGAAGCGCCCACCGCAGGTGGCGCACGCCGCCAGGCCGGTGTTGACCGCGGACAGCGCGTACGCCCCATCAGGCCGGGACGTCACGATCGACAGAGCGCGCGGCGCGGAGTCGGCCTCCGGGCTCTCGGCACTGCGCGTCGCCACAACCAAGGCGTCTGCGATCCCATCCGCATTGAGGTCGCCTCGCTCAACGCGCAAAAGCTCGAATCCGGCCGGCACAAACGCCGTTGCATCAAACATCGGGGCGGGTCGCTCTGCGGAAGCGACAGAGGCTCTTTCGCCGGAAGTCGTGCCGCAGGCGGAGAGCGGAAGGCATGCGAAGCCGCACAACAGGAGTACTCGGGGGGACATCAACGCACCGTGCGATGGGGGATACGGGGATGGTACGGGGCCGACGGTCGAGCGACGTCAGCAAATGACAAGAACCACAAACACCAACGCCGCCCTCCCGGGCGGCGTCGATGGCCTCGCACACGCGTTCGATTACGCCGGGGCGGCTTCCTTGCGGCGGGTCTTGGCGGAGCGGCCGCCCAGCTCGCGGCGCAGTTCGTCATGGCTGGGCGGCACGATGCCGGGGTTCTGCTCCAGCACGCGCAGGGTCTGGCGGGCGAAGGGCTCCGAGCGCGGGCCCATCAGCGGCAGGCCGCGGCGTTCGCCCACTTCGAAAGCGATGAGGCCGGGCAGCGCCGCCTCCACCTGCTGCAGGCCGGCCAGGGCGGCGGCGAGTTGCTCGTCGGTGATGGCGAGGGTAACGAGGTTCTGGGGTCAGCCCATGGAACGCACCGGCGCATCACTCGATTGCTGCTGAGCCTGCGCATACTGCTGGACTTCCACCGCATGCTGCCGCTGCAGCGTCTCCGCTCGCGCGACGCTCTGCTCAACCGGCGTCCTAATCGCATCTTCGGTTCGAACACTCACCCAGTCGTCAGGACGCTCTCGCGAGCCGGAGTAGGCGAACACGTACTCGCCCGCCTCGGCCTTC
The DNA here is from genome assembly GCF_044377035.1 of Silanimonas sp. Lineage (GTDB taxonomy): Bacteria > Pseudomonadota > Gammaproteobacteria > Xanthomonadales > Xanthomonadaceae > Silanimonas. The sequence continues at coordinate 197,071 of NZ_JBILJW010000001.1, read as the reverse complement.
GTGCCTTTCTGACCAAGAACCACACCGTCGATTCGATGCAGACGCTGCGCATTGGCCTCAGCCCATAGCGCGGCAGCGACGCGCTCGCTCGATTCGTCCGGCACCCGCCCCAGGCTGCGATCCATCTCCTGCACCTGCTCGCGGATGCGCTCGTGCGTCGGATGTCGAGAGCCCGGCGGCTGAGACTCCCGTCCGGGCAAGCTCGAGTCGAGTGGCGGCGTCGGCGCGGCCTCCCACTGGCGCTGTCTCACCTGTCCTTTGACAGCCTCACGCGTTGCAGGATCCGCAATGCCCGTAACGGGAATGCCCTGCTCGCGCTGAAACGCTCCCACTTCCCGTCGCATCCCCTCGCCGTAGACGCCGTCGGGCTCAACCACGCGCTCACCGCTGGCCGTATTGAGGGATCGCTGGAATCCGCGCACATCTTCGCCCCGCTCACCTGGCGAGAAGAAACCGTCGCGACCGGGCTCCTCGGTCATCGGCGAGAGGTCGACGGGGTTGTTCCGAATGTGATCGACCAACGCCGGCACCTGCGCCTCCCACCCTCGCGCGAGCCCAGCGATGTGTTCCGCGCGGTCGATGCCGTTCACCACTCGGCGCGCATTGGCGTAGTCCACGCCGTCCTCGTTGACGTAATCGCCAAGCGCGCGACCGGTGTAGAGGCCGCGCTGCATGCCGACCACTAACAGGTCGGCGGCCAATCGCGGATCGGTCGCGGCGCGATCCGGGTCGTCGCGCAGCGCGGTGCCCAGGCCCAAGGCTTCACCCATCGCGAGATAGTTGTAATCGTGGGTGGTGTGGACGTAGCCGCGACCGTAGAACTCTTCGCCGCCACTGTAGTCTCGCAAGCGTGCCTGCTCCCGCCCGCCGTACTCACGCGCGGCGAGAAAATTGTCAGATTCGTGCTCCGCTGTCGCCAGCATGTAGGCGATCTGGGAGCGGTCGGTGACGCCGTGGCGCAGCGCGGTTTCCACGATGAGCTGCACCGACTGGTCACGCGTCAGGCCGTAGGCGCCGGCAGGGGTTTCCAGAGGATTGGGCGTCGACATTAGTGCTCTCCTCGCACGTGGGCCGCCGCTTCGTCGCCTCGTAGCACCTCCGTCGTCGCGCTTCCATCGGCGCTCACCGTCGTGATTGCCACGTCGCGCAGCACCGGCTTGCCCTCCATAACGTCGTAGCGTTCCTCCCAGTGCTGGCAGCAACCGCTCTTGCCGAACGCGACCCATGCGTCGCCATCCCGGCGCGGCGTTCCCATCCGGCCTTCAGTGAGCGCAGAAAAGTCAGGAGAAAGCACCCACCCTTCGTCGCGCTGCAGGTAGACCGAGTAGGACCAATGCCCGTAGCCACCGAGGCGGTCGACGGCGACCGCGAGGTCCTCCGTGCCGTCGCGGTCGTAATCGACAAGCACGAAGCTCGGCGTCGCGCCGGGCTTTGCAAGCTCACCCTCCCCCACGTGGAGCGGGAACTCTCTTGCCAGCAACACTTCGCGAAGCTCGATGGGCGGCAGCGACGGCACCTCGCCGACGCTGATCGCGATATCGCCTTGGCAGAGACCGTAGCCCCCCGGCTGGACCGCACACGTCGCGCCCTCCATCGAAAGCTCGCGCCCTGCGGCCGCGAAGTGCCGAACCTCCGCACTCGGCGACGCCGGCGCTGTGGGCTGTCCGGTCGTTGAATCGGTGGGCGTGGATTGCAGGGCGGATGATTCGCTCGTCGCCGGGGAGGAACAGGCCGCAAGGCCGAACACGGCAACGATGAGGACAAGCTGGCGCATGGGGGATGCATCCAAGGTTGTGTAGGGGGGCGGCTGCAAGTGTATCCACCAGCCCCCTGCGAATGTCCTCCTGATGCGCAAGGCCCCCACAAACACCAACGCCGCCCTCTCAGGCGGCGTCGATGGCCTCGCACACGCTTTCGATTACGCCGGGGCAGCTTCCTTGCGGCGGGTCTTGGCGAAGCGGCCGCCCAACTCGCGGCGCAGCTCGTCGAGGCCCTGCGCGCGGCCCGACACCTTCACCAGCGCGTAGCCCTCCAGCGCCACGTCCATCACGTCGCTGCCCAGGGCGGCGACGGTGTCGTCCACCCGCGCGGTGAGGCGCTGCAGGCGCTCCAGCAGCGGGCGCAGGCGGTCGTGGGCCTCGAGGTCGGCGCGGGCGGCGTCGAGGTCGAGGCTGGGCGGCACGATGCCGGGGTTCTGCTCCAGCACGCGCAGGGTCTGGCGGGCGAAGGGCTCCGAGCGCGGGCCCATCAGCGGCAGGCCGCGGCGTTCGCCCACTTCGAACGCGATGAGGCCGGGCAGCGCCGCCTCCACCTGCTGCAGGCCGGCCAGCGCAGCGGCGAGCTGCTCGTCGGTGATGGCGAGGGTGACGAGGTTCTGGGACATCGGTGGTCTCCTGTTGGGGGGATGCCCGCCGGGGATGGCGGGTGCCGAGGAGACTGGAGGAGAAGCCCGCGATGCGGTGTCGGAAAGGCGCGGACGAGGGGGTAGGAAAAGTGCTTCAATCGCGCCGCACTCGACACGAGCCAATGCTCGGTGCTCTTGAGTGACTCGGGTTTTGGAGGAAATGGAATGAGACGTCGTGGAAGCAAGGGATTGCCATGGATTGCCACGGTTCCGTGGCCGGCGGGCCTGATGATTGGCCTGGTGGGATTTCTGGTGATCCGCTATGGATTGGGCGACGGCCCACTCGCGAAGGCTTTCGCACCGTTCGCGTGGGCTGTCCTGTTGATGTGCTGGATTGGCGCTCTTGCGTCGTTCATCGCGAGCGCTAGGCGCAAGCAACTACTCGACGCACAAACCGGAATCGAAAGCCTCGGGGCAATGACGTGGCAACAGTTCGAGGTGCTCGTCGGCGAGGCTTTCCGACGTCGCGGTTATAACGTCGAGGAGAATGGGCTTGGCGGCGCTGACGGCGGCGTTGACCTCATCCTGACCAAGGACGGTCGTCGCGAACTGGTGCAATGCAAACAGTGGCGAAGCCAACAAGTCGGCGTCGCCATCGTGCGCGAGATGTGGGGGCTCGCCAGCCATCATCGCGTCGACGGCATCAAGATCGTTAGCCTTGGCGAATACACCAACGACGCTGCGGCCTTCGCCAAGGGCAAACCTATCGAGCTGATCAACGGCGCTGCGCTATTGGATCTGATCAAGCAGGTCAAAGCGCCCCCTAGCGACCCTGGCACGGTGATGATCGAACCGACGATGCCCCCTTCGTGCCCTCGGTGTCAGGGGTCGATGGTGGAGCGACAGAATCGAGCCACGCAATCCAGATTCTGGGGATGTAGCGACTACCCGAAGTGCCGGGGTACGCGCCCGCTTTAGTCGTGAATGCTCGGGGTCGAGGCTTCGAGCACCTTCGCCGCGTCATCCTCGCGATTCTCCGCTGTCGCGCCACGCTGCTGATTCGCCTCATGCTGTGCCCAGACCGCATCCGGAACGACATTGCGATCGCGGCGGTCATGGAGGAACGCGTGCTCACCGACCGCCAACTGGCAATTGCGCACCAACAACTGAAGCTCGGCGCCGGTCCTCGCCTCACCGGACTGGAGATTGATGACCACGCCCAGCGTGTCGCCGAGCGGCTCCAATGCCATGCAGAGCCGGTCGATCGTTTGCTCGGTCTTTAGCTCGTTGCGCTCAACGATGACGTAGAGGTTCGCGGCATCCACCCACGCCACCGAACGAACGCCCTCGATGCCCCGTGCGACCTCGCGAGCCTGCTCGCGGTTCACGGCACGGGCCGGGTCGGCCAACTTGATCGCACGACGATAGTCGTCGCCCATCGCACGTAGTTGGTCACGTGCGACCTCGTCCTGCCCCGTCGCCGACGCCGCTGCCGTTGCCGCGGTGCGCGCGAGAAACTCCGCGCCGCTTACGGGCTGGCCCGCACGCTCGGGCTTGGGCTCTTCCGGCGCCTCGCGGGCACAACCCGAGAGAAAAGCAGCGAACAGAATCAGGGGGATGGTCAACCCACGCATCGAGGACTCCTTTCCAGTAGTTGCTTCGCGCCAACGTCTAACGCGTCATCCGTTGAGCGGCCATCAAGGCCGGCCCTCGGCGAGCTCGGCGACACCGACGTCTCGTAGGTATCGATAAATCGGATCGTAGAACGCCGGCGCCCGCGTGGGGTCGGCCGCATCGCCCTCGGGCACCACGATCACCGTGCCCTGCCGAGCGCGGGTGAGGAGCACGCGGTAGGCGTTGACCAAGTAAGCGCGGCGGTCGTCTTTGTGGATCTTGGTCCAGCGGTCGCCGACAAAGCTGTGGTGCGACCACGAGTCGCCGGAGTGCCGTAGATCGCCGTCCCAAACCACGCAGGTCCAGTCGAGCTCCAAGCCCTGCACCTGAAACTCGGTAGCCACGTCTTCGAGGTAGTAGGACGAGCGCGTGTCCTCCTTACCCGCCAAGAACCAGTGCACCGGGTCCACCTTCACGCGCACGTCGATGGCGTGGGGGCGCAGCCGCTGGGCCTCGGAGGACACCACGATGCCGTAGCGCTCGCTGCCGCGGGCCCGGGCTCGCAGCCATGCTTTGGCGGCGGCGAGGTTGCGGGTGACGCGCAAGGGGAAGCGCGCCGTGGCCTCGGGCAACAGCGCCTTGGCGCCGTCCACATCGAGGTCCAGCAGGCGGTTCACGAACTCGGAGTAGCGCTCCGAGCGGAAGGAGCGCACCGACGTGGCCAGATGCAGCGACGGCGCCTCGTGCAGCTTGTCGCGGGCCTGCACCTGCGCCTTGATCGCGGCCACGGTGGCGTCGCCCTGCCCCAGCTCCGGCGAGACATACACCTCCCACTCGGGGAAGCGACGCTCAACCGAACCCAGCCACTCGGCAATGCCGGCCTCGCCGGTGTTGATCTCCTGCCCGTTGCCAACGAGGCACACCACCACCGCCCAGGTGGGGTGACGGTCGAGGCAGGAGATCAGAAACTCCGGCTCCGAGAGGTCGAAGCCCGCCTGCCCGCGCTTGCGCTGCATGAAGCTGGCCGTCTGCTCGCGGTTCCACGCACGCTGGGCCTCATCGAAAATGGCCACGTGGTCGATGGGCGGGGCGGTCTCCGCCAAGCCGTCATCGCGGAAGTGATGGACGCTCTGAATGAAGCTCTTCACTTGCCGGCGCGCCTCACCGACACCCAGCTTGCGGCCCTGCTCCTTCTCACGACGCACGCGGTCCCGCGCCAAAGCCTCTTGCAGCACCTGCACCAAGGGGCCGTTGCCGGAGAGGTACACGGCATGCAGCTCGGCCTCGGCATTGGTGCTTTGGGTGGCGACATCCAGTCCCACCAGCGTCTTGCCGGCCCCGGGCACGCCGGTGACGAAGCAGATGGCCTTGCGCCCCTCCTGCCGCGCTCGGGCAATCACCTGATTCACGAAGCCCGAGGTCTGCCCGAGGTTGGCGGCGTCGCTGCGCGAAATGTCGGCGACGCTGTGCCGGGCATAGAGCGCCATCGCCGCTTCGACGATGGTGGGCGTGGGTTTGTAGCGGCCGCGCACCCACGCCTCGGCATCGATGGTCGGGCCTTCAGTGAGCTCCAGCGCCAAAGCGATGCCCTGCCCCAAGGTCTCGGGCGTGCAGCGCATCGGCAGCAGCAGATTCGGCACCGCGCCGTCCATCGCCGCCTGCACGGTAACGGCCCGTGCCTCGGTGGCGACCAAGATCGGTACCACTGGCACGTCGTGGCTGGTCTCGTGGAAGTGCTTCAAGTCCAGCGCGTAGTCGACCACTTGGTCGACATCGGCCGCAAAGAACGCTTCGGCACCAACCTTGAACTCAATGACGAACACCACGTGGCGAAGCACCAGCACCGCGTCGATGCGGCGTCCGAGGCGAGGCACATCAAACTCGAGAAAAAGATGCCCTTCATTGGCAAAGTGCGCGAGAGCGTCAAACAGGCACTCGACACTTTTGCTCCACGCAGCCAACTGCGCCTGATCAACATCGAAGGCTGAACTTGCGGCAAGTTCCCCGATGACCAGTCGCAAATCGAGTTCAGAGAATCGGGCAAGCCCTTGCGAGAAACCGCATCGCCGGTATGGAGTCAACATTGGTGCGACTGGTTGAGCAACAGATAAGCCATCACAGATTCCCCCAACATCCGTGCACGATGCCAAGGCGACTGCTCGAGAATCACCAAGGAAGACAACCGCAGACAATCTGCCCAGAAGCCAAATAAACAATAACGAGCGAGAGCTCAGACAACATCAGGGGATGCTCACAATCGCCTTTGAACTCAGGGGAAACGCCGGATGCCCAAGGCGCCTCAGAAAGCATCGAAACGATCTACTGTTCTCAGCCATCCGCCTAAAGCAAATCACCTTGCAGATTGCCTCCTGATGCTTGCCTTTTGCATATCCAGAAGCACTGCAGTCACCGAGCCAACGAGCAGCATCCGTTACATGATCCGCCTTGTTCCCAACTACCAGACTCTTCTTCGCGTTTGAAACACTAAAGTCCTTAAGGGAGCTCAATCCATCAGGATCGGCTATCAGCCAGTTCTCGAACTTCCGGTTCTTCACAACAACAGTGGCGCCAAGAACTCCGAGATCTACTAGAGCAGCTTCGATTTCCCTCGCCCAGTCAATGTGACAGTCCTGCCGATCCTCTCGATCGATGATCACAACAACTTTCTCGGCACCGCGACTCTGAGCAATTCGAATAGCACCAAGCGCCTGACGAGCAATCTGCTTGGGCGTGCTCTTGGGCTGCATGTTGCTGAAAAGCGGCCTGAGCACTTGCCCCACACCACTGACGCGCCGGAGAAGCTGTTCGAGCGCGTTTCGCTCGGCTGAGCCATCGCAAACTATTGCAACTGTCATGCACGCCCCCCAGGGACAGCCTGAGGCAGCGCACCTGATTCTATGTACTCGAACAACCGATAAGCGCCCTCTTTCCACCCTTCAACCACCGAGGTGTCGAGAACCGGCAGATGAACCAGAGACGTAGCGCCGTTGTGCTTATAAGCAACCCAAACGTCCTCAGGCGACACAGAGTTAATCACCGAGGGCGAGTGAGTGGTCACAAAGACATCGCGCTCAGCGGAGATCTCTTTCAGATTCCGCACAACATTCTGCACGACCCAAGGGTGAACGGAGTTTTCGGGCTCTTCCATGATGAGAAGCGAGACTCGTGGATCAAAGCAACTGACAAGCATTGCGAGTGCACGAACTGTCCCGTCTGAGACCTGCTCTGCAGTCCATGGTCTGCCAACACCCGCCTCGTAAAAGTTCAATCCAAGCGTGCGAGTGTGCAAGTAGTCAACATCAATTCGCTCAATCTCAGGCGTGATGTCCGCCATCGCAGCCTGAACCTGATTCCATACGCGCGGATGTCTGCGCTTTAGCCAATTCACAACTGCGGGAAGGTTAGAGCCACCCCTCCCTAAAGTCGGATTTGGCGAAGGCACACCGGGCTGACGAGATAGCTCCGGAGAGAGCTGAAAGACTGAGATTCCCCTGAAGAACCTTACGAACTGACTAATCAATCGCCCAGAGTAGAACGGCATGGAGACCATCAGCTCAGTAGGCGAAACCCTCGAGCGATCAGCCCTCTTCTCTACGCGATTGAACTCGATGTAGTACGACAAGTTTCGAGCAAGCTCCGACTCTTGATTGCCTTCGAAAGTGACAAGGCCGTCACCATCTCGAAAGATCGACACCTTCTCGACGAACCGATCCTTCTCATCGAAAAGCTCAACCGATAGAGCCTCACGCGTCACACCGAAGTCCGCACCAATCTCACGACCTTTGGCTCGAAACGCGAATGAATGCTCGAACTTCAGCATCAGATCGCCCTGCCTTCTCGTCGCACTGGCATAGCGAAGCCCCACAGCAGAAGCGATACGAAGATTCTTTGCGAAGTACTTCGCGCAGACGTGAAAGCCGATCTCGGACCTTGCTCTTCTGGCCCTGCGGAAAGCAATGTTTTCGTACCCCCCCTTTATCGCCACCGCGTTTTCCAGTCCAACCCTGTAGACGCTGCCAAGAAAATCGAGCGCATCAACAAAGTTCGACTTACCTGCAGCATTCCTTCCGATGATTATTGAAAGGTTGCGAGGAGAAATCTCGACGCTCTTGCACGACTTGTAGTTGTCGACAGACAGGCGCTCAATCTTCATGGGTCACATGTTCCTTCGATACTCGCCACCCACCTCATACAGCGCATGGCTGATCTGACCGAGGCTGTGGGTCTTCACCGCTTCCACCAGCGCAGCGAACAGGTTCTCGCGCTTCCGCGCCGTCTGCTGCAGCGGCTTCAGGCCGTCTGAGGCGCCACCATTCCGCGCGCCCTGGCAGGCGCGCACGTTGGTGATCTGCTGGCCCTTCTCGTCTTCCGTGCTGCGGATCAGCTCGATGGTGGTGGTGATCTCGCCGCCATGGTCTTTGCCGAGGAAGGTGTTCACGCCCACCAGCGGCAGGCTGCCGTCGTGCTTCTTGTGCTCGTAGTAGAGCGATTCTTCCTGGATCTTGCCGCGCTGGTACATGGTGTCCATGGCGCCCAGCACGCCGCCGCGCTCGCTGATGGCCTCGAACTCCTTGTACACGGCCTCTTCCACCAGGTCGGTGAGCTGGTCCACCACGAAGCTGCCCTGCCAGGGGTTCTCGTTGAAGTTCAGCCCCAGCTCTTTGTTGATGATCATCTGGATGGCCACGGCGCGGCGCACGCTCTCTTCCGTCGGCGTGGTGATGGCCTCGTCGTAGGCGTTGGTGTGCAGGCTGTTGCAGTTGTCGAACAGCGCGTACAGGGCCTGCAGCGTGGTGCGGATGTCGTTGAACTGGATCTCCTGCGCGTGCAGGGAGCGGCCGCTGGTCTGGATGTGGTACTTCAGCATCTGGCTGCGCTCGTTGGCGCCGTAGCGCTCGCGCATGGCACGGGCCCAGATGCGGCGGGCCACGCGGCCGATCACCGTGTATTCCGGGTCCATGCCGTTGCTGAAGAAGAACGACAGGTTCGGCGCGAAATCGTCGATCTTCATGCCGCGCGCGAGGTAGTACTCGACGATGGTGAAGCCGTTGCTGAGCGTGAAGGCCAGCTGCGAGATCGGGTTCGCTCCGGCCTCGGCGATGTGGTAGCCCGAGATGCTCACCGAGTAGAAATTGCGCACCTTCTGGTCGACGAAGTACTGCTGGATGTCGCCCATCATTCGCAGCGCGAACTCGGTGCTGAAGATGCAGGTGTTCTGCGCCTGGTCTTCCTTGAGGATGTCGGCCTGCACGGTGCCGCGCACGGTGGCCAGCGTGTGGGCCTTGATGCGGGCGTAGGTCTCGGCATCCACCACTTGGTCGCCCGTCACGCCCAGCAGCCCGAGGCCGAGGCCGCTATTGGTTTCCGGCAGCTCGCCGGAATACACCGGGCGCGTGCGGCCCTCGAAGAGCTTGGCGATGCGCTGCTCGGCCACGGCCCACAGTGCGGGGTCGGCCTTCAGGTGCTTTTCCACCTGCTGGTCGATGGCGGTGTTCATGAACATCGCGAGGATCATCGGCGCGGGGCCATTGATCGTCATGCTCACGCTGGTGCTGGGCGCGCACAGGTCGAAGCCGGAGTACAGCTTCTTCATGTCGTCCAGCGTGGCGATGGAGACACCGCTGTTGCCGATCTTGCCGTAGATGTCCGGGCGCTCGGCCGGGTCTTCGCCGTACAGCGTCACGCTGTCGAACGCGGTGGAGAGCCGCGCGGCCGGCTGGCCCACGCTCAGGTAATGGAAGCGGCGGTTGGTGCGCTCCGGCGTGCCCTCGCCCGCGAACATGCGGATGGGGTCTTCGCCGCTGCGGCGGTAGGGGTACACGCCGCCGGTGTAGGGGTAATGGCCGGGCAAGTTTTCCTTGCCGAGGAAGATGAGCAGCTCGCCCCAGCTCTTCCACTGCGGTGCGGCGATCTTCGGGATCTTCTGGTGGCTCAGGGATTCGCGGTAGTTCTCGACGCGAATCACTTTGTCGCGCACCTGGTATTCGGTGAACTCGTCGGTGACCGACTTCAGGCGCTCCGGCCACGCGCGCAGCAGCGCGAGCGATTCGGTGGAGAGCGCGTTCAGCGCGTCGTTGTAGCGCTGGCGCAGCGTCAGCAGGCTGCGGTCGCCGCCTTCGCGCAGGGCATCGGCGGCGTAGAGATCAAGCGCCTTGGGCAGCGCGGCATCGCCCAGTTCCTTCAGCGCGGACCAGCAGGCCTGCGCGCGCTCGGCCGCTTCACTCTGGCGCTGGATGTCGCCATTGATGCGCCGGCCTTGCTCGGCAATCTCGGCCAAATACCGGATGCGCGCGCCGGGGATCAGCACGGTGGCGCGCGGCTCCTTCAGGCTCGTATCGATGGTGGGCGCGAAGCTGCAGGCGTTCGAGGCGATGCCCTCGCCGAGCTTGGCCTTCAGGCGCTGGCAGAGGTTGGCGAACATCCAGCTCACGCCGGGGTCGTTGAACTGGCTCGCAATCGTCGGGTAGACCGGCACCTCGTCGTCCGGCATCTGGAAGGCCACGCGGTTGCGCTTCCACTGCTTGCGCACGTCGCGCAGGGCGTCTTCCGCACCCCGGCGGTCGAACTTGTTCAGGATCACCAGCTCGGCGTAGTCGAGCATGTCGATCTTCTCGAGCTGGCTGGCCGCGCCGTAGTCGCTGGTCATCACGTACACCGGGAAGTCGACCAGGTCGACAATCTCGGAATCGCTTTGGCCGATGCCGGCGGTTTCCACCAGCACCAGGTCGTAGCTCAGGCCACGCAGGAAGGCGATGCAGTCCTTCAGCACGGCGTTCGTCGCCACGTGCTGGCGGCGGGTGGCCATCGAGCGCATGAACACGCGCGGCGAGCGCAGCGAGTTCATGCGGATGCGGTCGCCGAGCAACGCGCCACCGGTGCGGCGGCGGGTCGGGTCCACCGAAATGACGGCGATGCGCATGCCCGGGAAGGCCTGCAGGAAGCGGTTGATGATCTCGTCGGTGACCGAGCTCTTGCCCGCGCCGCCGGTGCCGGTAAGGCCCACCACCGGGGTCTTGCCGCCGGCCAGCTGCCAGCCTTTGCGCAAGGTGGCGAGTTCGGCCTCGGTGATCTGCCCTTCTTCAATGGCCGAGAGCATGCGGCCCACGGCGATTTCATCTTCGACGGCCACGGCGGCGGGCTTGATCGTGCCCAAGCGCGCCTTGTGGGTGCGGGCCACCAAGTCTTCGATCATGCCGACGAGGCCCAGCTGCATGCCGTCGTTCGGGTGGTAGATGCGCTCCACGCCGTAGGCCTGCAGCTCGGCGATCTCTTCCGGCGTGATGGTGCCGCCGCCGCCGCCGAACACGCGGATGTGCGAAGCGCCGCGCTCCTTCAGCATGTCCACCATGTACTTGAAGTACTCGGTGTGGCCGCCCTGGTAGCTGCTGAGCGCGATGCCGTCGGCGTCTTCCTGCAGCGCGGCGCGCACCACGTCCTCGACCGAGCGGTTGTGCCCGAGGTGGATCACCTCGGCGCCCTGCGACTGGATCAGCCGGCGCATCACGTTGATGGCGGCGTCGTGGCCGTCGAACAGCGAGGCGGCGGTGACGAAGCGCAAGGGGGTGGCTTCGGCGGCGTTCTGGGGGATCTGGCTGGCGGGGGTGCTCATGGCGGCCACGTCGCGATTGCGGGAAAGGCGGCGAGTTTAACTTCTGGGGCGGGTTCGCAGGTTTTGACGATCCCTCCCCGCTCGCCGCCCTTGCCATGACGGTGTGAACGCCGGGTATGCTGCATTGCCGCAGCCCACGTACTCCCCATGCCCCAGAACGGACTGGCCATCGCCATCGTGCTTGCCCTCGCAGTGATGGGGCCTGCCATGGCGGCGGCGCGCACGCAGGATCCGGCCCTGCTCGACCTCAGCCTCGACGAGCTGCTGGAGATCGACGTCAGCGCGGCCAGCTTCAACGCCAGCTCCCTGCGCGACGCCACGGCCAGCATCACGGTCCTCGAACGCCAGGAGCTGGAGCGGCTGGGCTTCCGCCACCTGCACGAGGTGCTGAACTGGGTGCCCGGCGCCTACACCTCGCGGGTGGCCGCCACGGGCCTCGAGAACCGCACGGTGCTGCGTGGCAACCCCGGCACGGCCGGCGGCGGCCTGCTGGCCATCGATGGCCAGCGGGTGAACACCATGCAGTCCGTTCGGGCCTGGGGCGTGGTGCGCGATTTCCCGCTTTCGATGGTGGAGCGCGTCGAGATCATCCGCGGCCCGGGCGGCGCGCGCTTCGGCGGCGGCCCCAGCGACGAGGTGGTGAACGTGGTGACGCGCCGCGGCGATGGCCTGGTGGGGGCGATGCGGTCGTCGGAGGGCGGCCTTGCGGCGCAGGTGATCACCGGGGCAAGCCACGGCGAGTGGCGGCTCGACCTGCGCGCCTTGCAGGAAGAGGACGAGGCGCCGGGTTACGAGGGGCTGTTCGACCCCTTCGGCCGGGTCTCGGAGAGCACCGAATCGTCCATGACGCGCACCGCCATCCTCGACATCGGCCGTGGCGGCCACGGCTTGCAGGTGCTGCACCACGATTCGGACATCGAGGGCTATTACGGCCTCAACGGTTCGATCAATCCCGGCGACGAGAGCCAACTGGCGGCCACCTGGTGGCGCTACAGCGGCAAGGTGGACCTCGGCGAATGGCGCCTTGAAGGCTTCGCCAGCGCGCTTCGCCAGCGCTACGTGCTGAGCGCGGTGGTGGCGCGCGAGCGCACCGGGCCGTTCACCAGCCAGGATTTCCGCCAGCGCGGTGTGCTCACCCATCGCAACCAGTCGGGCGGGCTCACGCTGCAGCGCACCTTCGGCGCCCACACGCTCACCTTCGGCGGCGAGACGCAATCCGGCCGCACCACGCAGGCTGACCTGCAGGCCAACTACACGCTGGGCCCGCTGTTCTTCCCGCTGGAGGGTTTCGAAAGCACGGGCCTGCGCTTCGTCGCCGATGGCGCGCGCGACCGCATGAGCGCGGCCTTCGTCGAGGACGATTGGCGCCTCACGCCCGAGCACCGGCTGGTGGTTGGCGCGCGCTACGACGACTACGAGCAGAGCGGCTCGGCCCTGTCGCCGCGCGCGGCATGGGTCTGGACGCCCGGCGAGCGCTACACGATGAAACTGCTGGTGCAGGAAGCGTTCTTCGCGCCCTCGCTGGGCCAGCTCTTCCTGCAGAACAACCCGGTGATCGCCGGGTCGCCGGGGCTGAAGCCCACGCAGGTGCGCACCACCGAGCTGCTGGGGCGCTACCAGTCCGGCGATTGGCTGCTTTCCGGCACCTACTACCACCGCGATGCGGAGGACGGCTTTGTGGTGGTGCCGCTCAATGGCATCACCGCGACGACGGTGAATGCCGGCCGCCAGCACACCGAAGGCCTCGAAGCCGTGGTGCTGTGGACGCCCTCGCCGCAATGGCGGCTGCGCCTGGCGGGCTCGACGATCTTCGAGGACCGTTACCGCCTGCCCGCGAGCATCGCCGAGGCGCCGCCCGGACAGTTCGTCTCGCACGACACCGCGAGCCTGCTGGTGAACTGGCTGCCCGTGCAGGCATGGGATACCACCGTGGGCGCGCACTGGCGTTCGCGCGAAGGCTTCCAGACCGAGGCCAACGACCCGCGGGTGATGCTGCAGGTGAACTGGCGCCCGAGCGCGGCACTGCGCCTGTGGCTGCACGCCGACAACCTCTTCAACGCCCGCGGCGTGGACATCGACGTGGCCGGCGGGCTCGGCGTGAACCCGCGAACGGGGCACGTCGCCCGCGAACTGCCGCTGCCGGGCCGCGAGTGGCAGCTGGGCCTGGAATGGGCGTTCGATTGATGGCGCCCGGGCGCCACTGGCCTGCTCCGAGGCTCGCCTAGAGCAATTGCTTTACAATGCGCGCCGCCGCCGGGCCCCCCCGGCGGCTTTGCCTATCCGGAGCCCCCGCATGATCTTCGAAACCCTCGCCAAGACCGGCCATGAGGAAGTGGTGTTCTGCCACAACCCGGATGCCGGCCTGAAGGCCATCATCGCTATCCACAACACCGTGCTGGGCCCGGCCCTCGGTGGCACGCGCATGTGGCCCTACGCCACCGAGCAGGATGCGGTGAACGACGTGCTGCGCCTCTCGCGCGGCATGACCTACAAGGCGGCGGTGTCCGGCCTGAACCTCGGCGGCGGCAAGGCCGTGATCATCGGCGACCCGAACAAGGACAAGTCGGAAGCGCTGTTCCGCGCCTTCGGCCGCTTCGTGAATTCGCTCAACGGCCGCTACATCACGGCCGAGGACGTCGGCATCGACGTCAACGACATGGAATACGTGTTCCGCGAGACGGAGTTCGTCACCGGCGTGCATCAGGTGCACGGCGGCTCGGGCGACCCCTCGCCGTTCACCGCCTACGGCACCGTGCAGGGCCTGATGGCCGCGCTGAACGTGAAGTTCGGCAACGAGGACGTGGGCAAGTACAGCTACGCCGTGCAGGGCGTGGGCCACGTGGGCATGGAGTTCGTGAAGCTGCTGCGCGAGAAGGGCGCCAAGGTGTTCGTCACGGACATCAACAAGGACGCCGTGCAGCGCGCCGTCGACGAGTTCGGCTGCGAGGCCGTGGCCCTCGACGAGATCTACGACGTCGACGCCGACGTCTACTCGCCGACCGCCCTCGGCGGCACGGTGAACGCGGCCACCCTGCCGCGCCTGAAGTGCAAGATCATCTGCGGCGCCGCCAACAACCAGCTGGCGAACGACGAGATCGGCATGGAAGTCGAGAAGCGCGGCATCCTCTACGCGCCGGACTACGCGGTGAACGCCGGCGGCCTGATGAACGTCTCTCTCGAGATCGACGGCTACAACCGCGAGCGCGCCATGCGCATGATGCGCACCATCTACTACAACCTCGGCCGCATCTTCGAGATCAGCAAGCGTGAGGGCATTCCCACCTTCCGCGCCGCCGACCGCATGGCCGAGGAGCGCATCAACGCCATCGGCAAGCTGAAGCTGCCGCATCTGGGTTCGGCACGGCCGCAGTTCATGGGTCGCAAGGGCTGAGCATGGGCGCCGAGCGTAAGGACCCCACGCTCGGCACCGCCGACGCTTACCGTCCGCCCGCGGCGAACCTCGAGTTCGCCGCGCCGCCGCGCGACGATGCCGTCGCCATCCGCGAAGCCCACATCGGCCACGAGCGGCAGCTGAAATCCGTCGGGCTGCTGTTCGGGCTGGGCGCGGTGATGATGCTGCTGACCCTCGTCGCGGTGCTGATGCCCGGCGTCGATGGCGGCCCGGGCAATGCCCGCCAGCTGGCCGGCGTGGTCGGCGGCGGCGTGCTCATCGGGCTGCTCGCCGCCGCGGCCGGCGCGCTCGCTTACGGCTACCGCACGCTCTCGCCCTGGGTGAAGTACATCGGCACGCCGGTCTCGATGCTCGGCCTGCTGGCGATCCCCGTGGGCACGCTGATCCACGCGTACATCCTTTACCTGCTCTGGTGCGAAAAGGGCCGCCGCGTCCTCGCCGCGGACTACGCGGCGATCATCCAGGCCACACCGCAGGTGCGCTACAAACGCACCGTCGGCGATTGGATCGCCCTCGCCCTCCTCCTGCTGCTCGTCGTCGGCCTCGCCGCGATGCTGCTGTTCGCCTGACCTCCCCCTCCGGAACCCCATGCGCCCGTTCCCCATCTCCGACGACATCGATGCCCTCCGCGACGCCGTCCGCCGTTTCGCCGAGAGCGAAATCGCGCCGCGCGCCGCGCAGATCGACCACGACAACCTGTTCCCGGCCGACCTGTGGCGGAAGCTGGGCGAGATGGGCCTGCTGGGCATCACCGTGCCGGGCGAGTACGGCGGCAGCGAGATGGGCTTCCTCGCCCACCTCGTGGCGATGGAAGAAATCAGCCGCGCCTCGGGCTCAGTGGGACTGAGCTACGGCGCGCATTCCAACCTCTGCGTCAGCAATCTCTACGTCAACGGCAACGCCGCGCAGCGCGCGAAGTACCTGCCGAAGCTCTGCAGCGGCGAGTGGGTGGGCGCGCTGGCGATGAGCGAGCCGGGCGCCGGCTCCGACGTGGTGGGCTCGATGGCCTGCCGAGCGGAAAAGCGTGGCGACGTGTGGGTGGCCAACGGCAACAAGATGTGGATCACCAACGGCCCCGAAGCCGACGTGCTGATCGTCTACATGCGCACCGCGGGCAAGGAGGCCGGCAGCCAGTGCATGACCGCCTTCCTCGTCGAGAAGGGCATGAAGGGTTTTTCCACCGCACAGAAGCTCGACAAGCTCGGCATGCGCGGCAGCAACACCTGCGAGCTGGTGTTCGAGGACTGCGAGATCCCGGCCGAGAACGTGCTGGGTGAAGTGCACAAGGGCGTCAAGGTGCTGATGAGCGGCCTGAACACCGAGCGCCTCGTGCTCACCGGTGGCCCGCTCGGCCTGATGCAGGCCGCGATGGATATCGCCCTGCCTTACGTGCGCGAGCGCAAGCAGTTCGACGCGGCCATCGGCACCTTCGGCCTGATGCAGGGCAAGATCGCCGACATGTACACCGCGCTGCAGAGCAGCCGCGCCTTCGCCTACCAGGTGGGCCGCGATTACGACGCCGGCCACAAGAGCCGCGTGGACGCCGCGGGCTGCCTGCTGCACGCCTCGGAAGCCGCCGTGCAGGTGGCGCTGGAAGCCATCCAGACCCTCGGCGGCAACGGCTACATCAACGAATACGACACCGGGCGCATCCTGCGCGACGCGAAGCTCTACGCGATTGGCGCAGGTACCAACGAGATCCGCCGCATGCTGATTGGGCGGGAACTGTTCGCCGGAAACGCCTGAGGCGGGCGGGGTTCCGCCACGCCCATCTCGATTGGTAGGCTTTCGACCACCCCCCCCCCACCAAGGATGGTCCAATGACCTCGCAGCCCTCGAAAGACTCCACCGCCTTCGCCGGCGTGCTCGCTGTCGCCATGCCGGCGGCGATGTTCCTGTCCATGGCGGTATCGCCGCTGTTCATGCTGGCGTTCCCACTGCTGCTCGGCATGACGGCCCGCAAGTCGGGCTCGAAGAAGGACGCCATTGCGGCCCTCGTTGCCCTCGTGCTGTGCGGCGGCCTGCTGGTGATGATGGGCGCCTACACCATCGGCAAGACGATGGCCGAACGCGACAACGCGATGAGCTGCCCGGCGAAGGCCGAGATCAGCCCGCAGTAACCGCGACAGATCGGCGCGCCGGCGCGGCGAGGTACTTCCGCTCCAGCCACAGCCCGGCAAGAAAGGACACCGCCACCGGCGCGAACCAGGCCACCAGGCCGAGATCGACCGGCACGCCCAGCGCGTCGGTGAGGCGGCGAATGCCAATGCCCAGGAAGGCGATGTGCGTCGCCACGCCGCAGCCCAGCATGGCGCCGATGTGCTCGCGCAGCCACCACTTGGTTTCGGCCAGCGGCTTCCATGCGCGCCAGAGCATCTGGCCACCAATGATGATGCCGACCCAGCTGAAGCCCATCAGCAGGGCGTCGCCCTGCTGGATGCCGAAGGCGAATACCGCGAGGCCGCTGGCGACGTTCGCCACCGCGCCGGCGCGGTAACCGGTGCCGCGGTAACCGGCCTGGTCGCGCTTGCGGCGCAGGGCCAACCAGCCGAGGGCCATCGCCGTCGTCGTGATCACCACGAGGTAAGCAAGGAAAGTGGCGATGACAAACATCTCCCGCGCGAAGGCGAAGCCCGCCATCACCACCGAGCTGGCGACGACGCCGATCATGCTGAGCAGGTAGGCCTTGCCCGCACCGCGATGCAGCGGCGAGCCCTTCTTCGACAGGCCGGCCATCCAGTAGGTGACGAGGGCGATGACGCCGCAGGCGATGTGGGCGGTGACGATGGCGCGGTACATGGCAGCTCTCCTTGGGGGTGCCGCCAGTCTCCGCATCGCGCGCCATGGCGCCGAGGTGCCGGTCGGCACCCGCAAGGGGTGAGGAAAGTCACCTTCGCCTTGGGGAGGGCGAAATCCGGACGTTCGGGCACCGATACTGTCGGCATGGATTCCGAATTCGCCCGCAGTACTCGCACCCGCCTGCTCGCCCCGTTGAGTTGGGCGGCCTACATCACCTGGGGCGGCATCACCGCAAGCGCGGTGCCGGCCGCCGCGTTGGTTCGCGGCGACATTGGCGTGTGGCTGGGGTTCGGCGCCCTGCTCGCGATGCTGGTGCTGTTCGTGCTGCAGGCCGCGCACGTGATCGATCCCTGCCGACACCGCGTCGGCGCCATCGCTGCCTTGCTGGCGCAGGGCCTGATGGTCGTCGTCGCCCAACACCTTCTGGGATCGGCGGGCGTTTCGGTGCTGCTGATCATCGTCTCCGGCCAGCTGTTCACGATGCTGTCGGTGCCGATGGCCACCGCGATCCTCGTGCTGCTGAACGCGGCGGTGCTCGCGCTGTGGCGTTTGCGCGGCTTCGAGCTCGACGACCTGCTGCTCTCGATCCTGCCGATGCTCGGCTTCCAGGCCTTCGCGGCGTTGACGGCGATGTACGCGGAGCGAAGCGAACGTCGCGGCGATGCGCTGGCCGACCTCAATGCCGAGCTGCAGGCCACGCAGCGCCTGCTCGAGGAATCCACGCGCAGCGACGAACGCCTTCGCCTGTCGCGCGAACTGCACGACGTGGCCGGCCACAAGCTCACCGCCCTGAAGCTGCACCTTCGCGCCCTGCACCGCGACCCCGCCTTCGCCGGCCGCGAGGAACTCGGCATCTCGCTGCAGCTGGCCGATGAACTGTTGGCCGACATCCGCGCGGTGGTGAGTGAACTGCGGCAGCACGACGGCATCCAGCTCGGCGACGCCCTCGCCGCCCTCGCCCGGCCGCTGCCGGGCGTGCGCATCGAACTGCAGGGCCGGGAGCAGGCCCGGGTGGCCTCGGTGGCCCAGGCAGAGGTGCTGCTGCGCTTCGCCCAAGAGGGCCTGACCAATGCCCTGCGCCACGGGCAGGCCTCGCACGTCGCCCTGCGGGTCGACACCGTCGACGGACGCCTGCGACTCAGCGTGGAGGACGATGGCCACGGCCGCTTGCCGCTGGCCGAGGGCAATGGCCTGCGCGGTATGCGTGAGCGCCTCGCGGCCTTCGGCGGCGAACTGCACATCGAATCCTGCACGCCGCAGGGCCTTCGCTTCCGTGCGGAACTGCCCGCCATCGCCGCTGGGGTGGCCGCATGAACCGCCCGGAGGCCACGCGCATTCGACTCGCACTCGCCGATGACCAGGCGCTGGTGCTGAAGGGGCTTTCGGCCCTGCTCGTCGATCTCGGCTTCGAGGTCGCCCTGGAGAGCCCCGATGCGGAACGGCTGATTGCCGCCCTACCGCAGCGCCCGGTGGACGTGATCGTCAGCGACATCCGCATGCCGGGGCTCGGTGGCATCGGCCTGATTCGCGCATTGCGCGAAAGCGGCGACGCCACGCCAGTGATCCTGCTCACCACCTTCGACGACAGCGCGCTGATGCTCGCCGCTATCGAGGCCGGCGCGCAGGGCTTCCTGCTGAAGGACGCCGCGCCGGAAGACCTGCACGACGCCATCGATCGCGTGGCCCGCGGCGAGACCCTGCTGCAACCCGTTTCGCTGGGCCCGGTGCGCGCCCTGCTTCCGGCCGAGCGCAATGCAGGCCAACCGCACCTCACTGAGCGCGAAGCCAGCATCCTGAAGCTCGTGGCCGGCGGCTACTCGAACAAGGAGATCGGCCGCGTGCTGCACCTCTCCGAGGGCACTGTGAAGAACTACATCTCCGACCTGCTGGTGAAGCTCGACTGCCGCGACCGAACCCATGCGGTGATGAAGGCCATCAGCCAGCGGCTGCTCTGAGGCGAGGCCCGGCTGCGCCCTGCGGGCGGCCGTGTTGACAAGCGAATTGGATCGTGTACGTTTGTCATACGTTCGTTGCCGACACGCCCCATGAGCCCCAAGACCACCCTGCTGAGTGTCCGCCTCTCCGACGAGGATGCCGCGTTCCTGGCCGGCCTCGAGCGTCGCGGTGCCACGACCCCCAGCGAAAAGCTCCGCGCTCTCCTTGCCGAAGCCCGGGATGCGGCGGAGTCCCGCACCGATGCGGCCTGCGCCGTGCAGCGCCTGCACGGGGAACTGGCGCCCACCGTGGAAGCCATCCGCCGCTTCGAGCTCGACACCGGCCAACGCAGCGCCCTGTTGGCCGAGGTCCTGCAGCGCGTTCCGGAGATCGCCGGCCTGCTGGTGGCCGGCCCCGGCGCGCAACCCCAGGCCGCCGAGTTCCTCGCCCTCGAAGCGCGCGTCGCCGACCGCGCCATGGCCCTGCTCGAAGGCCTGCTCCGGCTGGCCGTCACCCGAACCGCCCCCTGCTATGCGCCCGACGTGGTCGCACGGCGCATCGATTCCGTGCTGGAGCTGGGCACGGTGATCCTTCACCATCGCAGCTCGCCTGAAAGGAGTTCTCCATGAAAGAGGCCATTTCCACCCGCGTCGGCCGGCTGATCGCCGGCTCGGTCAATGCCCTGATCAATGCGGTCGAGGATGCCGCGCCCGAGATGGTGATGGAGCAGGCGCTGCGCGAGATCGACGGCGCCACCGACGACGTGCGCGCCGAGCTCGGCAAGGTCCTGGCCACGCGCCACCTCGCGACCAAGCGCCTCGCGGAAGAGAACCAGAAGCACGAAACGCTCGGCGACCAGATCGAACTGGCCGTCGCGCAGAACCGCGAGGACCTCGCCGAGGCCGCCATCGCCAAGCAGTTCGACATCGAAGCGCAGATCCCGGTGCTCGAGAGCGCCATCACCGAGGCGCAGACGCAGCAGAAGGAACTGGAAGGCTACGTGGCCGCGCTCACCGCGCGCCGTCGCGAGCTGGAAGGCGAACTGCAGCAGTTCCGCGCCGCGCAGAAGGCCGCCGCGGCCGCGCAGGCCGCGGGTGGCGCCGCCGCCGGCAGCGGCCCCTCGCCGGCCCGCCGTGTCAGCGAAGCCGAGACGGCGTTCTCGCGGGTGATGCAGCGCGCCGGCGGCGTGCCCGGCTCGACGCCGAGCGGCGCCGATGCCGCGCGCCTCGCCGAGCTCGAAGCGCTGTCGCGCGCCAACCGCATCCAGGAGCGCCTGGCGCAGATCAAGTCGAAGAAGGCGGACTGAGCCGCGATGCTCGATTTCCTCACCGCGGGCGGCAACCTGCCCTTCGTCGTGGCGCTGCTGATGGTGGTGATGCTCGGCCTGATCGAAGGGCTGGGCATGGTCACCGGCTTCAGCGCCTCCGGCGTGCTCGACGAATGGCTCGACCCTTCGGCCTCCGACGCGGCCGAGGTGGCGGGCTACTCCACTGCGCTCGACCGCTTCCTCGGCTGGCTGCACTTCGGCAAGGTGCCCGCACTGATCCTGCTGGCCACCTTCCTGTTGGCCTTCGGCGTGGTGGGTCTTTCGGTGCAGATGCTGGTGCACGGCGTTTCGGCCTTCACGCTGCCTGCGTGGCTGCTTGCCCCGCTGGCCGTGGTTCCGGCGTTCGGTGGCACCCGTTTGTTCGGCAGCTTCTTCGCCCGCGCCCTGCCCCGCGACGAGACCCAGTCGATCTCGCAGGAAGAGCTGGTCGGCCGCGTCGCCACGATCGTCCTCGGCGAAGCGACGGCCGGCTCCGCGGCGCAAGCCAAGGTGCGCGACCGCTTCGGCCGCCAGCATTACGTGCTGGTCGAGCCCGACGAGGCCGGCGCCAGCCATGCCCAGGGCAGCCAGGTGCTCCTCGTCTCGCGCGATGGCGCCGTCTACCGCTGCATCGCCAACGCGAATCCCGCCCTCTCCCCCTGACGCGCTGAAGCGTCTACCCCCCGTTCCATCCCCCACGTTCGTCCCCCGCCACAAGGAGTTCCACCGCCATGGGTCTTGATTTCATGGGCATCGTGCTGATTGCCGGTGCCAGCCTCGGCTTCATCCTCTTCGTCATGCTGGTGCTGTCGCGGCTCTATCGCCGCGCCACCAAGGAAGTCTCGTTCGTCCGCACCGGCTTCGGCGGACAGAAGGTGATCGTCAACGGCGGCGCGCTGGTGTTCCCGGTGCTGCACGAGATCATCCGCGTCAACATGAACACGCTGAAGCTCGACGTGCAGCGTGCCCGCGAGCAGGCCCTGATCACCCGCGACCGCATGCGCGTCGACGTGCAGGCCGAGTTCTACGTGCGCGTGCAGCCGGTCGAGGAATCGATCGCCAATGCCGCGCAGACCCTCGGCATGAAGACGATGGAACCGGAGTCGCTGAAGGAGCTGGTCGAAGGCAAGTTCGTCGACGCCCTGCGCTCGGTGGCCGCCGAGATGGGCATGGAAGAGCTGCACGAGCAGCGCACGCTGTTCGTCCAGAAGGTGCAGCAGGTCGTTTCCGAGGACATCCTGAAGAACGGCCTCGAGCTGGAGTCGGTCTCGCTGACCGGCCTCGACCAGACCGGCAAGGAATTCTTCAACCCGGACAACGCCTTCGACGCCGAGGGCCTGACCAAGCTGACGGAAGCCATCGAGCTGCGCCGCAAGAAGCGCAACGAGATCGAGCAGCAGACGGAAGTCCAGATCCAGCGCATGAACCTCGAAGCTTCGCAGCAGCGCCTGCAGATCCAGCGCGACGAGGAATACGCGAAGCTCGAGCAGGAGCGCGAGGTGGAGATCCGCCGTGCCGCGCAGTCGGCCGAGATCGCCCGCGAGCAGGCGCAGAAGACCCAGGAGGCCGAGGGCGCGAAGATCACCGCCCAGCAGCAGGTCGACTCGGCCAAGATCGCCGCACAGCGCGCGGTCGAGGAACAGCGCATCGCGATGGACCAGCAGCTGAAGGAACGCGAGATCGAGAAGACCAAGAACGTCAACACGGCCGAGGTCAACCAGAAGAAAATCGTCGAGCTCGCCGAGCAGGAGAAGGCGATCGCCATCGCCGAGAAGTCGCGCGCGCAGTCGGAAGCCCAGGCGGCCGCGGACATCGCCCGCGCTGACGCCGTGAAGGCGCAGGAGCAGGTCGACACCGTGCGTGAGGTCGAGCGCGCCGAGCGCCAGAAGCGCATCGAGCTGGTCGAAGCGGCGAAGGAAGCCGAGCGCGAGCAGATCGCGATCACCATCGCGGCCGAGTCCGAGAAGCAGGCGGCCGCCGAGAAGGCCGAGGCCATCCGCACGCTGGCGACGGCCAACGCCGACCAGAAGCGCATCGAGGCCGAGGCGGAAGCCGCCGCGGAGAAGCTGCGCGCCGAAGCCGCCGAAGTGCGCTACCGCGTCGATGCCGACGGTGCCAAGGCGGTCAATGCCGCGGCGAACACGCTGTCGGCCGAGCAGATCGAGATGCAGCTCCGCCTGGCGCTGCTCAAGCACCTGCCCGACATCATCCGCGAGAGCGTGCGTCCGATGGAGGCCATCGACGGCATCAAGATCATCAACGTCGACGGCCTCAACGCCGGCGGCGCGAACGGTTCGCTCGCCGCCTCGGGCGAGGGCAACGCCGCGCAGGGCAACCTCGCCGAGCAGGTGGTCGCCAGCGCGCTGCGCTACCGCGCCCACGCGCCGCTGGTCGATTCGCTGATGAAGGACGTCGGCCTGAGCGGCGCCGACCTCAATGGCCTCACGGCCGGCCTGACCGCCGGCCTGAAGGCCCCTCACGCCAGCGGCCCGAGCCGCGGCACCGACGCGTAAGGAGACGACCATGGCGAATTCCCGCAGCTACCTGGACATCGCACTGGGCTCGATCGAGGTGTTCACCGACGACGGCAAGCTCGACCTCGAGGAGTTGAACTTCCTGTTGGGCCTCGCGTTGCGCGACGGCGTGGTCGACGAGGACGAGAAGCGCGTGCTGGCCAACGTGTTCCGGCGCGCCGAGCAGGGCGAACTCCGTCCCACCGTGCGCGCGCGCATCGCCGAGGTGCGTGCGAAGCACGGCGTACCGGCGTGATGCACCGCGCGGCGCTCGCCATCGCCCTGCTGGCCGGCATCGCCGGTCCAGCGGGCGCGCAGGAGCGTCCCGAAGCAACCTGCAAAGACGACGTCGAAACCGCGCTCCGCAAGGCCTTGGCCGCCGACGCGAATGCCCGGCGCGCTGCGTCGGGAACCCGGTTGCAGCTGGATTGCATCGCCGTGCCCGGCGATGCCAAGGGGGCGGTGCACGCCATTGGCAGCTTCCGCGACGATGCGACGCGCTCCTACACCGAGGGCGGCGACGGCGAGGGCTATGCCTTCGTCCTCGCCACACTGGACGGCGCGGGCCACTTGCGCCACCACGTCGTGGCGACGGCCATCGAGGACGCGATGACGTTGTTCCACGGCGGTGAGTTCACGCTCGACACCACCTTCGATGGCATCGCGCCCGGCGGCGGCGTGATCGGCGTGGCCGTCAGCCAGACGGCCCCGGGCGCGAGCGCTCCGGACAATCGCTGGGGTGACGAGTACGCGCTGTTCGTGCCGGACGGTCGCGGTTTCCGCCGCGTGCTCGGGCTGGCGCGCTATCGGCAGGAAGCGATCGAGGGCTGCGTCAACGTGCAGTGCCAGGGCGCCCGCTGGACCAACACCGCCGCCACCCTTGCCGTTGGCGAGGTTTCAGACGACGGCTGGCGACGTCTCGTGATGCGGCTTGATGCGGACGAGTTCGCTGTCGAGCCGGCGGTGGCGCAGTCGGCGCCGACCTCGACGACGCTCAAGCTGGTGCATCGCGACGGCACCTATCGCCAGGAGGACGGCAGCCCACCGCCCGGCAGTGAGTACTTCCTGCTGGTGCCTTGGTGACGACGGGCCTCGTCCCCCTACCCCAAGGTCCCGGTGCATACGTTTGCAGCTGAAACCACCGGGGGCGGATAATCCCGGCTTTCCTCCCCGGGACCTTCCCATGTCGGACATCGTCATCCTCGGCGCCAAGCGCACCGCCCTCGGCGCTCTTCTCGGTCAGTTCACCGGGGTGCCCACGCCCACGCTCGGCGCCGCCGCCATCAAGGGCGCGCTGGAACAGAGCGGCGTCGCGGCCGAGACCGTCTCCGAAGTGATCATGGGCTGCGTCCTGCCGGCCGGCCTCGGCCAAGCCCCGGCGCGGCAGGCCATGCTGGCCGCGGGCATCCCCGCCGCCGCCGGTGCCACGACCATCAACAAGGTCTGCGGTTCGGGCATGAAGGCCGTGATGCTGGGCGCCGACCTGATCAAGGCGGGCTCGGCCGACGTCATCGTGGCGGGCGGCATGGAGAGCATGACCAACGCCCCGCACCTGCTGAACGGTTCGCGCACCGGCATTCGCTTTGGCAGCGCCGAGATGCTCGACCACATGGCGTGGGACGGCCTCACCAACCCCTACGACAAGCAGCCTATGGGCGGCTTCGGCGAGCTCTGCGCGAGCAAGTACACCTTCACCCGCGAGGAGCAGGATGCGTTCGCTGCGGAGTCGGTGCGCCGCGCCCAGACCGCGCAGGCCGAGGGCAAGTTCAAGGCGGAGATCGTCCCGGTGATCGTGGCCGGCAAGAAGGGCGACACCGCCATCGACCAAGACGAGCAGCCGGGCCGCTGCAACATCGAGAAGATCCCGACGCTGAAGCCCGCCTTCAAGAAGGACGGCACGATCACTGCTGCGGCCTCCTCGTCGATCAACGATGGCGCCGCCGCACTGGTGCTGGCCTCGGCCGCCAAGGCCCAGGCCCTCGGCGCCAAGCCGCTGGCCCGCGTCGTGGCGCACGCCACGCACTCGCAGGCGCCGGAGTGGTTCACCACGGCCCCGGTGGGCGCCATCCAGAAGGTGCTGGACAAGGCCGGCTGGACGGTCGATTCGGTCGATCTGTTCGAGGTCAACGAAGCGTTCGCCGTCGTCGCGATGGCGCCGATGCGCGAGCTCGGCATCCCCCACGGGAAGCTCAACATCCATGGCGGCGCCTGCGCGCTCGGCCATCCGATCGGCGCCTCGGGCGCCCGCCTGATCGTGACCCTGCTGAACGCGCTGGCCCAGACCGGCGGCAAGCGCGGCGTCGCGGCACTCTGCATTGGCGGCGGCGAGGCCACGGCGGTAGCGATCGAGCTCGGCTGATCCCGTGACTTTCGGGGGTGGCGCCCCTCCGGTCAAAAAGGGACGGTCAAGGGCTTGACTACGGTCGGGTTCTTGTCATGATGAACACAACGTGCGCGGATGAATGCGCACGTTTTTCTTACTAACTACCCGTGTAGACGAGGACTCAATCCATGTCGCTGAACAAGTCGCTGCTCGCCCTGGCCGTTGCCCTGGCGCTGACCGCCTGCTCGAAGCCGGCTGAAGAAGCCGCCCCGGCCGCCGAGGCCGCTCCGGCTGCTGACGCCGCCGCCGCTGTTGACGCTGCTGCCACCGACGCTGCCGCCACCGTCGACGCCGCTGCCACCGACGCCGCCGCTACGGTTGACGCCGCTGCGACCGACGCCGCCGCCACCGTTGACGCCGCCGCTACCGACGCTGCTGCCACCGTCGACGCCGCTGCCACCGACGCCGCTGCCGCCGTCGAAGGCGCTGCTGCCGACGCCGCTGCTGCCGTCGAGCCGGCCGCTGAAGAAGCCCCGGCCGAAGAGACCCCGGCCCAGTAATTCGGGCTGCGAGTCCCTCGCTCTGAAACCGCCGGGCTTGCCCGGCGGTTTTTTTTGTGTGCGACGCGGAGTTGTCATGCAAGTGCGGTTTGCTACCGCGCCATGAATACGAAAACATTGATCAACACCGCCGTCATCAATTCGACGACGAAGGGCGGCAAGGGATGGGCGGACCGGCTCTTTGCCCACTGGTTCAACCGCTTGGTGTATGCCCAGATCTGGGAAGACCCGGTCGTCGACCTGAAGGCGCTTGAGCTCCGGCCCGGCGCGGAGATCCTCTGCATCTCCTCCGGCGGCTGCAACGCGTTGGCCTACCTCACCGCCGACCCGGCGGCCGTGCACGTGGTGGACCTCAACGCCCACCACCTCGGACTGCTTCAGCTCAAGCGTGCCGCATTGGCCGGGCTTCCCGACCATGCCGAGGTGCTGGCGTTCCTCGCCGATGCCGCGCAACCGTCCAACACGCAGCGCTACCGCGAGCACGTTGCCCCGCGACTGGATGAGGGCCTGCGCCAATACTGGGAGGCCCCGGACCTGCTCGGACGCCCCCGCCACAGCATGTTCACCCGCCACGCCTACCGGCACGGCCTGCTCGGCCGCTTCATCGGCTTCTCGCATGGCCTCGCCCGGCTGCTCGGCGGCAATCTCTCGGCGATGGTCGAGGCCAAGACGCCCGAAGAGCAGGCCGAGCGCTTCCAACGCCATGTCGCCCCCCTGTTCCGGCTGCCGGTTCTGCACTGGCTGTCGCGCCAGCCGGCGGCGCTCTACAGCCTCGGCATCCCACCGGCGCAGTTCGACGCATTGAAGGCCGACGCCGACGCCGAAGGCCTGTCCCTCGCGGGTCTGTTCGAAGAACGGATGCGCCACCTCGCCTGCGATTTCCCCTACGAAAGCAACTGCTTCGCGGCCCAGGCGTTCGCGCGCCGATACGATCCCCAACGCGACGCGCAGCTGCCGATGTACCTGCAGGCCAGCCATTACCCGATGGTGAAGGCGCGCGTTGATCGCCTGCACGCTCACCACCAGACTCTGACGCAGTTCCTCTTGGGCCGTGATTCGGCGTCAATGGACGCGTACCTCTTCCTCGACTCGCAGGATTGGATGGACGATGCGCAGCTCATTGCCCTGTGGTCGGAAGTCACCCGCACGGCGCGGCCGGGTGCACGCGTCGTGTTCCGGACCGGTGGGCGGGAGTCCCAGCTCGAAAACCGGCTGCCCGCCGAGCTGATCGCGCATTGGCGCACCGACCGCGACCGCAATCGCGCGCTGTACGCCGAGGATCGTTCGGCGATCTACGGCGGCGTGCACGTCTACGAAAAAATCCGTTGAGGCTGGAATCGCGCGACGCGCCACTGCCGGCGTCGGCATGGCTGGCCGACGAGCCCGGTCCGGTCTCCGGATGGGTCGCCAACGTGGACGCCATCGCGCATGTCGTGCACGCCGGCGGCCTGAGGGTACCCGTCCTCGTCGACGGGCCCGCAGCCTCCAGCAACAGCTACGTCGCCGGCGCGCGATCCGCCTGGCTGGATTACGCGCTCGATGAACTCATCGACGGCCGGCGCCCGGCCCGATTCGCAGCGCTGCCGCTGCGTGCCACCCTCGGGGGCATGCTCCGGGCCGCGGGCTTCCATCGTTGCGCATGGTTCGACAACCCACTTTTTTCGACCCAGTTGCCCGCCCCCGGGCTGGCGGGCGCCGTCCCTGCCCTCGAGGCCTGGGCTGCGGCGTCCGCGCCCGGCCGGCTGCGCCTGTGGCGCAATGTCTGCGGCGCCGTCGATGGCGGACTCTCCGAGACCCTGGTGCGGCAGGGATGGCAGATGCTGCCGGCGAGGCAGGTCTATCTCTGCGATCCCGACGATTCGTCGCTCTGGAAGCGCAACCACGTGCGACGCGACCAAAAGCTGATGAAGGATCCCGAGGTCTCCTGGGTCACGCATGAGGCCTTGCGCGAAAGCGACCTGCCGGCCCTGCGGCGCTGCTTCCGAGCGGTCTTCATCGACAAGCATTCGGCGTGGAACCCGGACTTCACCGCCGCGTTCTTCGAGCGACAGCGCCTGCATGGTCCCTTGGAGTTCGTCGCCCTGCGCTGGAACGGGGCGCTGGTGGGCGTCCTCGGCCTGTACGCCCAAGCGGGCTGGCTGACCACGCCGCTCATCGGCTACGACACCACAGCACCGGCGTCACTCGGCTTGTACCGCCGATTGATGGCACGACTGCTGTTCGAAGCTCGGGAGCGAGGCCTCCGCCTCCACTACAGCTCCGGCGCGGGGGAGTTCAAGCGGAACCGCGGCGGCGAGCCCGTGCTGGAGTACACCGCGGCGGACGCCCGCGGCCTCGCCCCCGGGCAACGACACGCCTTTGCCGTCGTCGCGCGGGGGCTTCGGAGCGCCGCGCCGGCCATCCTCCAGCGCTTCGGCTGAGGCCGGGGACACGGGAGCGAGCCGCGGCGCTACCATCGCGGTCTATCGTCGAGACTCCTGCCCCCTCCATGCCCCAGCTGCACAGCCAGATCGATCCGCGATCGCCGGATTTCCTCGCCAACGCCGACGCACTGAAGGCCAATGTCAGCGAACTCGACCAGCGCCTCGCGCGCGCGGCCGAGGGCGGCGGGGAGAAGGCCCGGACGAAACACACGGAGCGCGGCAAGCTGCTGCCCCGCGAGCGCATCGAAGCCCTGCTCGACCCGGGCTCGCCCTTCCTCGAGATCGCGCCCTTGGCCGCCGAAGGCCTTTACGACGGCGCCGCACCGGCCGCCGGGATGATCTGCGGCATCGGCAACGTGCACGGCCAGCAGGTCGTCGTCGTCGCCAATGATGCGACGGTCAAGGGTGGCACCTACTTCCCGATGACGGTGAAGAAGCACCTCCGCGCGCAGGAAGTTGCCCTCGAGAACCGCCTTCCCTGCGTGTACCTCGTCGATTCCGGCGGCGCCTTCCTACCGCTTCAGGACGAGGTGTTCCCGGACAAGGAGCACTTCGGCCGCATCTTCTACAACCAGGCGCGCATGAGCGGCCTCGGCATCCCGCAGGTGGCGGTGGTGATGGGCAGCTGTACGGCCGGCGGCGCCTATGTGCCGGCGATGTGCGACGAGTCGATCATCGTCAAGGAGCAGGGCACGATCTTCCTCGGCGGCCCGCCGCTGGTGAAGGCCGCGACCGGCGAAGTCGTCGATGCCGAAGCGCTCGGCGGCGCCGACGTGCACACGCGCATTTCCGGCGTGGCCGACCACTACGCCGAGGACGACCGCCACGCGCTCGCCATCGCCCGTGACGTGCTGGCCCATCTGAATCGCAAGAAGGCGCCCAACGTCGCCACGCAGCCCCCGCGCGAGCCGATGTATCCGGCCGAGCAGCTCTACGGCGTCGTGCCCAAGGACACCCGCAAGCCCTTCGACATCCGCGAGGTCATCGCGCGCCTCGTCGACGGCAGCGAGTTCCAGGAGTTCAAGGCGCGCTACGGCACCACGCTGGTGTGCGGCTTCGCCCACCTGCACGGCTATCCCGTCGGCATCGTCGCCAACAACGGCATCCTGTTCGCGGAGAGCGCGCTGAAGGGCGCGCACTTCATCGAGCTGTGCAACCAGCGCAACATCCCGCTGGTGTTTCTGCAGAACATCACCGGCTTCATGGTGGGCCGGAAGTACGAAAACGCCGGCATCGCGAAGGACGGCGCCAAGATGGTGACGGCCGTGGCCTGCTCGCACGTGCCGAAGTTCACCGTGGTCATCGGCGGCAGCTTCGGCGCCGGCAACTACGCGATGTGCGGCCGCGCCTACGGCGCGCGCTTCCTGTGGATGTGGCCGAACGCGCGCATCTCGGTGATGGGCGGCGAACAGGCCGCCAGCGTGCTCGCCACGGTGAAGCGTGATGGACTCGAGGCTGCCGGCAAGGCGTGGAGCGCCGACGAGGAAGAGGCCTTCAAGGCACCGATCCGCGAGCAATACGAGACCCAGGGCAGCCCGTATTACGCTACGGCGCGCCTGTGGGACGACGGCATCATCGACCCCGCCGACACCCGCCGCGTTCTGGGCCTCGCGCTGTCGGCCGCGCTGAACGCGCCGATCGAACGTACCACGACGACCGAGCAGCGCTACGGCGTGTTCCGCATGTAATCGCTCCCGCGCCTCCCTTTCCCACTTCCCCACGCCCCCCGCTCAAGGACGATCGGTTTCCATGATTGTCGGTATCGACCTCGGCACCACCCATTCCCTCATCGGCGCATTCGTCGATGGCAACCCGAAACTCTTTCCGAATGCGCACGGCGATCTCCTGACGCCTTCGGCGATCAGCGTCGACGACAGCGGCACGCTTCTCGTGGGCAAGCCGGCGAAAGATCGCCTGATCAGCCACCCGACACGGAGCGTGGCCAGCTTCAAGCGCTGGATGGGCAGCAAACGCGAAACCACGCTCGGAAAGCGGGCATATCGGCCCGAGGAGCTGTCGGCGCTGGTGATCCGCTCGCTGCTCGACGATGCCGAGGCAGCACTCGGCGCCCGGCCGACCGAAGCCGTTATCAGCGTGCCGGCCTACTTCGGCGACGCGCAACGGCGCGCCACGCGCCGCGCCGGAGAACTGGCCGGGGTGAAGGTGGAGCGGCTGATCAACGAACCCACGGCGGCCGCATTGGCCTACGGCCTGGCGGAGAAACTCGACGACGCCCACGTCCTCGTGCTGGATCTCGGCGGCGGGACCTTCGACGTCTCGATCCTGGAACTGTTCGACGGCGTGGTGAAGGTGCATGCCAGCGCCGGCGACAACTTCCTCGGCGGCGATGACTTCACCGAGGCGCTGGAGCAGCATTTCCTCGTGGAAACCGGCGCGCTCCGGACCACGCTGCCTGCCGGCGACGCGAGCCTGCTGCGGCAGCGCGCGGAAGTCGCGAAGCGCCAGCTCTGCGCCGGCCAACCGGCCCAGATCGCCCTGACGCTGGGCGGCCGGGAATACGCCGTCACGCTCGACATCGACCGCTTCGACGAGGTGATCTCGCCGCTGGTGGCGCGAATGCGCGCGCCGATCGAACGCGCGATCCGCGATGCGGGCCTGCGCGGCCCCCACCTCGCGGAGATCGTGATGGTGGGCGGCGCCTCGCGGATGCCGCAGCTTTCGCGCCTCGCCGCGCGTCTGCTGGGCAGGCTGCCGCTGCGCCACGTCGCGCCCGACGAAGCCATCGCCCACGGCGCCTGCGTGGCGGCTGGCCTCAAGGGGCGCGACCAAACGCTCGAGGAGATCGTCCTCACCGACGTCTGCCCGCACTCGCTCGGCGTGGCCATCAGCATGGACCTCGGCAATGGCGTGCGCAGCGACGGCCATTTCGACCCGATCATCGAGCGCAACAGCACGGTGCCGGTGAGCCGCGTTCGCGAGTACACCCCGGTGCATGCGCACCAGTCGACGGTGAAACTGCACGTCTTCCAAGGGGAAAACCCCCGCGTCGAGCACAACATCGCCCTCGGCGCCCTCGACATCCCCCTGCCACCGGGCAACCCCGAAGAGCGCGGTGTCGATGTGCGGTTCACCTACGACATCAACGGTGTCCTGCAGGTCGAGGCCAAGGTGCAGAAGTCGGGAGTCGTTCGCGAACTGGTCATCGTGCAGGACGGTTCCGGCCTCGACGACGCCGAAGTGAAGGCGAGGCTGGCCGAGTTGGCGGCGCTGAAGGTGCATCCGCGCGACGAGCAACCCAACATCGCGATCATCGCGCGCGCCGAACGCCTCTTCGCTGAAGCGCTGGGCGAAGACCGCAAGCAGCTGCAGGGAATGATCGTGCAGTTCCAGTCGGCGTTGTTGACGCAGGACCGCGACCTCGTCGCGGCGCACCGCGCCTCCTTCGAGGAGGCGCTCGACGCCTTCGACGCGCGGCTGCACCGATGAGCGCGACGCCTTGGGACATCCTTGCCATCGGCGACGACGCTGATGCGAAGGCGATCAAGCGTGCTTACGCGCGCGCCCTGAAGACCACGAGACCCGACGAGGATCCGATCGGCTTCCAGCGGCTGAACGACGCCTACGAGTGGGCATTGGGCGCAGCAAAGCACCGCGAGCGCGAGGCGGAACAGAAAGCGCCAACCGCCGAGGCAAAGCCGGCCGCCGGCGATAGCGCCAACGACGCGCCGCCCGAGCTTGGGCGCCTGATCGATCCTCCCTCGCCCGAGGCGCCGCCGGCGGAGATGGAACGAGGTTTCGACTTCACGGCCTTTTTTGATGATTTGGCGCCAAGGCTGACCCACGAACGCCCGGAAGACCTCCGCCGTTGGCTCGACGACCATCCAGACCTGTTTTCGGTCGACCTGAAGTGGGCACTTATCCCTTTCGTCGCCGAAGCATTGTCGAATCGAATCCACCAGCTGCGAACAAGCCGAGAACATGTCGACACTGTTTTTGACTTCTTCGGGATAGACGCGAAGCTCCAGCTGCACCCAGCCATCATCGATCGCGTTCGGGAAATCGAGTACAGCCTCCAGTTCCCCGCTGCGCCGGAGCTCGAGATGCCGAGCGACGAGCAGATGGCGAGTGCCCGAGAAGCCGCCGCCAAAATCGCTCTGGACCAGCTTCTTTCCGCCATCGAGGCCCAATCGCGCGGCGAACCGCATATGGAGGGACGCGTTCACCTACCGGCTTGGCATTTTCTTCGGACGCGGTTGCCAGGGGTGCCTTCGCTCCTTTGGCTCGCGTTGCCGCGGAATCTAAAGAAAACCTTGGAGTTGCTTGATCGCCTCGAGTCAACCCAAAGCCCTCAAGTCAACTTCCTTGTGGCGCCAGAGACGCAAGCTTGGCTTCGATCAATCAGTAACGACAGCCGCCTTACGATTCCAGGGCTGGCGTTCCATGCGACTCGTGGAGCGGCCTGGGCTTTGCCTTTCGCGGCGATCGTTTACCTGATGATCGAGCATTCACTACAACTCTTCGGCAGGCACGTGCCGGCGCCGATCTCGCTCTCCATCGTATTCATCGCACTTTGGACGGCCGGCGTGGCAATGATTGATTGCTGGACACTGCTCATCCGCGCAATGCGAACGTGCATATCGGCTGTTGTGCGATGGTCCGACCGTTTGGAGAACGACTCCCGCACGCCTGCGGCACATCGCATCAGTCAGTGGACCCTGCTTGGCTCCTCGGTCTGGATGAGCATCGATCCCAATGCTGAGGGAGCCGCCTGTCTCGCATACATCGGCGTCGCGCTGCTCACCACGCAGCGACTCCTTGGATCCACTGCCGCCGTCGTTCTACTGTCGTTCGCCATGGTGGCGGTGGTGAGGATTGTTTTCGCGATAGTTGTTCCCGAGCTCTGTGTCCTTTTCGCCTGTTGGATCGTCTGGTTAGCGTACGTTGCGGGCGACCGTGCCGCACTCCGGAGTGGCGACCTTTGGGAACGTAACCAGTATCGCGCCACGATTAGAATTGAGCCCGCCGGTCTGCTGCTTTCCTCGATTGCCTGCGCGCTCGTCGGCTGCATCGCAATGATGGTGCCGGGCTAAGCCTTCACGCGGAGGTCCAAGGGGCAATCAACGCCACTTCACTGCCCGTTTCGGCACTTGGGGGGGCAGCCACCACAACCGTTCGATGCAACACGCAGTGGCGCGATCCAGCGCCCTGCCCGCTTCACCCAAGCGGGCCTCCCCTCGCGCACGAGCGGCACGGCCATCGCAACGCGAAGCCGACGGCTCAGTCCCGGCGCGCGATCGTGCAGCACGAAGGCCGCGGCGGCCAGCACGACAACGCCAACAACGAACTCCTGCAGCATCAGCCCGCCCCCATCGCGACGGCGAGCTGGTACGCGATCAGTGTCGCGCCGTACGCCAGTGCGAACAGGTAGGCCGTGGCGATGCCGGTCTGGCGCCAGCTGTTGGTCTCGCGCTTGATCGTGGCCAGGGTGCTGATGCACTGCGGCGCATAGATGAACCACACCAGCAGCGCGATCGCCGTGGCCAGCGACCAGTCGTTCGCGATCAGCGGCGCCAGCGCACCGGCTTGGTCGTCGCTGACGGCGGAAATGGCGTAGACCGTGGCCAGCGCCGAGACCGCCACCTCACGCGCGGCCATGGCCGGGATCAGCGCGATGCAGATCTGCCAGGTGAAGCCGAGCGGTGCGAACAGCGGCACGATGGCGTGGCCGATCATGCCGGCGAAGCTGTGGTCGATGGCGGCCCCGGTGGCGCCGTCGGGCGGCGCCGGGTAGCTGGCGAGGAACCACAGCAGCACCGTGAGGGCGAGCAGGATGCCACCCACGCGCTTCAGGAAGATCGCCGCGCGCTCGTAGAGGCCGATGGCGACGTCGCGCGGGTTCGGCCATCGATAGGCGGGAAGCTCCAGCAGAAGCGCGTGCTCGCGGGTGTCGCGGCGCCAGCGCTTCATCACCCACGACACGGCGAGCGCCGAGAGGATGCCCGCGGCGTACAGCGCGAAGAGCACGAGGCCCTGCAGGTTGAACACGCCCAGCACGTCGCGCTGCGGGATGAAGGCACCGATGAGCAGCGCATACACCGGCAGGCGCGCGGAGCAGGTCATCAGCGGCGCGACCAGGATGGTGGCGAGGCGGTCGCGCGGGTCCTGGATGCTGCGCGTGGCCATGATGCCGGGCACGGCGCAGGCGAAGCTCGACAGCAGCGGGATGAAGCTGCGGCCGGAGAGCCCGACGCCCGCCATCACGCGATCGAGCAGGAAGGCCGCTCGCGGCAGGTAGCCGCTCTCCTCGAGCGCGAGGATGAAGAGGAAGAGGATCAGGATCTGCGGCAGGAACACCACCACGCCGCCGAGCCCGGCGATGAGGCCATCGACGACGAGGCTCTTCAGCGGCCCGGCCGGCATCCACGCGGCGACCGTAGCGCCCAGCCACGCGGTGGCGGACTCGATGCCGGCCATCAGCGGTTCGGCCCACGCATACACGGCCTGGAACATCAGGAACATCACGACGGCGAGCAGCACGAAGCCGAGCACCGGATGCAGCGCGATGCGGTCGAGCCGGTCTTCGACCGTGAGCGCGGCGGGCGGCAGCCGCACGGCGGCATCAAGCAAGCGATGCACTTCCGCATGCAGGGCCTCGGCGTCGGGCATCGCGTTCGCCGCGGCGGCCGGTGGCAGGCGGGCCTTGCCGGCGTCGATGGCGGCCAGCAGCGCATCCGCACCGCCGCGCTGCACGGCGACGGTGGGAACCACGGGCACGCCGAGTTCCGCGGAAAGGCGCGCGATGTCGATGGCGATGCCGCGCCGTTCGGCGGCATCGACGAGGTTCAGCACCACCAGCATCGGCTTGCCCAGCGCCTTCAGCTCCAGAACGAAGCGCAAGTGCAGGCGCAGGTTGGTGGCATCGACCACGCAGAGCAGCAGGTCGGGCGCGGGCTCACCGGGATAGAAGCCGCGCAGCAGGTCGCGGGTTACCGCTTCGTCGAGGCTGGCGGCCTGCAGGCTGTAAGCGCCGGGGAGGTCGAGGATGGCGAGTTCACGGCCGGAGGCGAGCCGCGCGCGGCCCTCCTTGCGCTCGACGGTGACGCCGGCGTAGTTCGCCACCTTCTGCCGACTGCCGGTGATGCGGTTGAACAGCGCGGTCTTGCCGCAGTTGGGGTTGCCGACGAGCGCGGCTCGCATCACGGCGTCGCCCCGGCTTCCGGAACCAGCTGCACGCGGGCGGCTTCGACGCGACGCAACGCGAAGCGCGTGCCGGCGATCTGCACCAGCAGCGGATCACCGCCGAAGGGGCCGCGCGTCACCACGCGCACCGGCTCTCCGGCGACGAAGCCGAGTTCGCGGAGGCGCCGGGCGATGGCATCGTTGGCCTGCACATCGTGGACGGCGGCGACGGTGGCGGTGCTGCCGGGCGGCAAATCGAGAAGGGTCACGAGCGGGTCCTTGAGAACCGTTCTCATTATAGACATTTCCCTCACAGGGAGCCGACCCCGCCGCGAGCGTCGGGGAGGCAGGCGCAGTCGCTAGAATCGAAGGCTTTCCGGCGTCGGCCGGAGCCATCCCCCCTTCCGGAGGACGCGTGTCCCATCCCATCGACCTGCAGCGGCGCGGCGCCGTCGCCTGGCTGGCCCTGGCCCGCCCCGAGGTCCACAACGCTTTCGATGCCGGCCTCATCGGCGCGTTGAACACCATGCTCGACGCGCTGGCCGCCGACGCTTCGGTGCGCGCCCTCGTGCTGACGGGCCAAGGCAGCACCTTCTCGGCCGGCGCCGACCTGCACTGGATGCGCGGCATGGCCAAGGCCAGCGAAGCAGAGAACCTGGCCGACTCGCTGGAACTCGCGCGGCTCATGCGCACGCTGAACTTTTTTCCGAAGCCGACGATCGCTCGCGTCAACGGCTCGGCCTACGGCGGCGGCGTCGGGCTCGTGGCCTGCTGCGACATCGCCATCGCCGTCGAAGGCGCGAAGTTCTCGCTGTCGGAAGCCAAGCTCGGTCTCGTGCCGGCGGTGATCTCGCCCTACGTCGTGGCCGCCATCGGTGCACGCCAAGCCCGCAAGCTCTTCCAGACAGCGGAAGTCTTCGAAGCGCCGGAAGCCGCGCGCATCGGGCTTCTGCATCGCTGCGTGCCGGCCGGCGAGCTCGATGACGCCGTCGACCGCGAGCTGCACTGGCTGGGCAAAGGCGGCCCCATCGCGCAGGCGGAAGCGAAGACGCTGGCCCTGCGCATGGGCGGCATGGCCCGCGAGGACGCCGAGCGCATCGACGCGGAGAACGCCAAGCTGATCGCCCGCCTGCGCGTCTCGCCGGAAGGCCAGGAAGGCTTGGGCGCCTTCCTCGACAAGCGCGCGCCGCGCTGGGTGGGCTGAGCCATGAGCGAGCGCCCCTGCCCGGTCATCAACCTCGATGCGCTCACGCCGCGCCTGATCACGGCCCCGCCGGACGAAAGCCCGGAGAAATACCAAGGCGCCATGGTGGCCCCGATCTCGCCCCGCATCGGCGCGCAGAAGCTGGGTTACAACGTGACGATCGTGCCGCCCGGCAAAGCCGCCTTCCCCGCGCACAACCACTACGGCAACGAGGAGATGTTCCTCGTGCTCGAAGGCGAAGGCGAACTGCGCGTCGGCGCCGAGCGCTATCCGCTGCGCGTGGGCGACGTGATCGCCTGCCCCGTCGGCGGGCCGGAAACGGCCCACCAGATCCGCAACACCTCGGCCAGCACGACGCTGCGCTACCTCGCCGTGAGCACGATGATCTCCCCCGACCTCTACCAGTACCCGGACTCCGGCAAGACCGGCGCCTCGCACCATCTCGGCCGCGACGAGCACGGCGTGCCGCAGGCCATCCGGCTGCGCAACCGCGAAGCCGACAACCTCGGCTACTGGGACGGCGAGTGATGTTCCAGACCCTGCTCATCGCCAACCGCGGCGAGATCGCCTGCCGCGTCATCCGCACCGCGCGCAAGCTCGGCATCCGCACCGTCGCCGTCTACTCAGACGCTGACGCCGACGCCCAGCACGTCCGACTCGCGGACGAAGCGCACCGCATCGGCGGCCCGGCGCCCGGCGACAGCTACCTGCGCGGCGACGCCATCCTCGAAGTGGCGAAGAAGACCGGCGCGCAGGCCATCCATCCGGGCTACGGCTTCCTCTCGGAGAACGCCGACTTCGCCGACGCGGTGGCCGCGGCGGGCATCGCCTTCGTCGGCCCCTCGGGCACGTCGATGCGGAAGATGGGCAGCAAGGCCGGCGCCAAGGAACTGATGCACGCGGCCGGCGTGCCGGTGGTGCCGGGCTACACCGGCGCCGACCAGTCACCCGAGCTTCTGCAGCGCGAGGCCGACGCCATCGGCTACCCGCTGATGATCAAGGCCGCGCACGGCGGCGGCGGCAAGGGCATGCGCATCGTGCGCGCTTCGGGTGAGTTCGCCGCGGCGCTGGAGAGCTGCCAGCGCGAGGCGAAGAACGCCTTCGGCCGCGACCGCGTGCTGCTGGAGCGCTATGTCGAGAAGCCGCGCCACATCGAAATCCAGGTGTTCGCCGACGCGCATGGCCACACCCTGCACCTCAACGAACGCGAATGCTCGGCGCAGCGCCGCTACCAGAAGGTGGTCGAGGAATCGCCCTCGCCCTTCCTCAACACCGACCTTCGCGAGGCGATGGGCGCCGCGGCCGTGCAGGCCGCGAGGGCCATCGACTACGTCAACGCCGGCACCGTCGAGTTCATCGTCGGGCAGGACGGCGGCTTCTATTTCATGGAGATCAACACGCGCCTCCAGGTCGAGCACCCGGTGACGGAGCTGGTGACCGGGCTCGATCTCGTCGAGCTGCAGCTGCGCGTCGCCGCTGGGCAAGCCCTGCCCTTCGCGCAGCACGAGGTGCGCCAGCACGGCCACGCCATCGAGCTGCGCCTGTACGCGGAAGACCCGGCGGCCGGCTTCCTGCCGGGCTCCGGCAAGCTGGAACGCCTGCGCCTGCCAGCGCCCTCCGCGCACGTGCGCCTCGATGGCGGCGTGGTGGAAGGCGACACGGTCACGATCTTCTACGACCCGATGATCGCGAAACTCATCGTGTGGGACGAGACGCGACCGCGCGCCCTCGCACGACTGCGCGAAGCGCTGGCGGACTGCGACATCCGCGGGCCGAAGTCGAACGTGGCCTTCCTCGAAGCGCTGGTGCGCCACCCGAGCGTGGTCGAGGGGACCATCGACACCGGCTACCTCGACCGCGCCCTGGGGGAAGTGCTCACCCCGGCCACGCCGCCGCCCGCGCCGATGCTCGCCCTCGCGGCGGCCGCGGTGTTGATGCGCGAGGAACAGTCCACGCGCGAACGCGCGGCGGCCGGCACCGACCCGACCTCGCCCTGGGCCATCGCCGACGGCTGGCGCCTCGGCCACGGCGGTGCGCGACGCCTCGTGCTCGAGGCCGCCGGCGTCCGCCACGTGCTCAGTGCGCGCGGGCACGGCGGCGACTACGTCATCGGGCTCGAAGGCGAGGCTTCGACGATCCGCGTCGACGGCCTGCGGCTCGGTGACGACGGCCGCGCCTCGGCCCGCGTCGACGGCATTGCCGTGCTGGCCCGCGCCCATGTCGATGCGGGCTCCGTGCTGCTGCACGACGGCACGCAGCGCTGGCTTATCGAACGCCTTGGCGCTTACGCCTTCGCCGGCAAGGCAGGCTCAGGTGGTGATGGCACTTTGAAGGCCCCGATGCCGGGCCGCGTGGTGCTGGCCAAGGTGAAACCGGGCGACACCGTGGCCGAAGGCCAGGAGTGCGCGGTGATGGAGGCGATGAAGATGGAGCTGAGCCTGAAGGCGCCGCGCGCGGGCACCGTCAAGGAAGTGCGCGCCGCCGCCGGTGACTTCGTCGAGGCCGACGCCGTGCTGGTGGTGCTGGAATGAGCACGGCCGCCACGGTGACCAACGACGTCGTTCGCATCGTCGAGGTCGGCCCGCGCGATGGCCTGCAGAACGAGAAAGCGCTGGTCGGCACCGCCGACAAGATCGCGCTGATCGAAAAGCTTGCCGCCACGGGCCTCGGCACCGTCGAAGCGACGGCCTTCGTCAGCCCGAAGTGGGTGCCGCAGATGGCCGACGCTGCCGAGGTCTATGCCGGCGTCGCGCAGCGCGAGGGCGTGCGTTACCCGGTGCTGGTGCCGAACCTGCAGGGCTACGAGCGCGCGCGGAGCGTCGGCGTGACCGAGATCGCCATCTTCGGCGCGGCCTCGGAGGCCTTCAGCAAGGCCAACATCAACGCCAGCATCGCCGAATCGCTGGAACGCTTCGCGCCCGTGCTCGAAGCGGCGAAACGCGACGGCGTGGCCGTGCGCGGCTACGTCTCGACGGTGCTCGGCTGCCCCTATCAGGGCGAGGTGCCAGTCGCCGAGGTCGTGCGCGTGGCCAAGGCCCTGCACGCGATGGGCTGCTACGAGATTTCGCTGGGCGACACCATCGGCGTCGGCACGCCGCGCAAGGCGCGCGCCATGCTCGAAGCCGTGGCTGGCGAGGTACCGATCGACGCTCTGGCCGTGCACTTCCACGACACCTACGGGCAGGCCGTCGCCAACGTCGCCGCTTGCCTCGAGGCCGGCGTGCGCGTGGTGGATGCCGCCGTTTCCGGCACCGGCGGCTGCCCCTACGCCAAGGGCGCGAGTGGCAACGTCGCCACCGAAGACATCGTCTACCTCCTCGACGGGATGGGCTTCGCCCACGGCGTCGACCTCGATGCGCTCATCACGACCGGCCGCTGGCTGTCGTCGGTGCTGGGCCGCGATTCCATGAGCAAGGTGAACCGTGCAAAGCAATGAACGACTCCGCGCGGCCGTGGCCTATGCCGGCCGGCGCCCGACGTATGAGCACCCGATCGCATTCCACGCCGGAACGGCGCTGACGATCACGCGCAACGACGACGAGTGGCCCGACTTCCACTGGGGCGTGACGCCCGAGGGCGGCGAAGGCTGGGTGCTACGCCACGCCTTTGAACTTGGCGAGGGCCAATCGCTCGATGCCCTGCCCGCTTCGGCCGTCGCGATCGCCGACTACGACGCCCGCGAACTGGCGCTGACGCCGGGTGAGCGGCTTCTGGTCGGCGACGACCAGGGCGGCTGGCGTTGGTGCTACTCGGCGAAGGGCGATGCCGGCTGGGTGCGCAAGGCCGACCTGAGCCAGATCGAGGACGCGGCGCGCTTCGTGATGCGCCCGATGCGGTCGACCGACGATGCTGCCGTCGCCGACATCATCCGCAGCGTCATGCCGGAGTTCGGCGCCGATGGCCCGGGCTTTGCCATCCACGATGCCGAAGTGGCGGCCATGCATGCGGCCTATGCGCGCTCCGGCGCGGCCTACTTCGTCGTCGAAGTCGCCGGCACCGTGCTGGGCGGCGGCGGCATCGCGCCCCTCGATGGCGTCGAGGGCGTGTGCGAGCTGCGCAAGATGTACTTCAAGCCCGGCCTCCGCGGCCTCGGTGCCGGCACGGCGTTGATCGCCCGCTGCCTGCATGCCGCGCGGCGCCTCGGCTACCGCCAGTGCTATCTCGAGACGCTCACCGGCATGGACGCGGCGCAGGCGCTTTACGAGCGCGCCGGCTTCCAGCGGATCACGCAGGCCATGGGGGCCACCGGCCACTTCGGTTGCAACCGCTTCTACCTGCGGGCGCTCTGAGCCAGCGCCACGCCGCTCAGCCGAAACGCCGGGCCTTCGATTCGATGAAGAAGCTGGTGCGTTTGCGCGGCTGGAGGTAGTCGAAGGCCGCACGCGGCAGGGCCATCGGCTTGATGGCCCGCTGGATCGAGAGCTCCGGATGCTCGGCCAACGGCACGATGAGCGCATCCTCGGGCCGCACGGCCGGGTCGTGGATCAGCACCTTCGGCTTCATCGCGTTGGCGGGGTCGACCGCCACCGACAGTGCGAAGCGGCCGTCGGAGAGGTGCAGCACCGAGCCAGGCGGGTAGATGCCCATCATCCGGACGAAGGCGTTCAGGGCGGCGACGTCGAACTTCTCCTTCGTCTTCCGGTAGACCGCCGCGATCGCGTCATGCGGCGTCAGCGCGTGGATCGGGTTCGGCGGATTGCACAGGTTGTCGTAGTGGTTCACGAGGGCCACCACGCGCGCGGCCGGGTGGATGGCCTCGCCCTTCAGTGCCTGTGGATACCCGCTGCCGTCGCTGGCCTCGTGATGCTGGGCGACGATCGCCGCCGCGGCCTCCCCGAGGCCCATCTTCTCGGCAAGGCTGCGGCTGTGCTCGACGTGGCTCTGGAACATGCGGCGTTCCGTCGGGTTCGGCGAGTCGGCCTTGCCGCGCATGACGTCCGGCAGTTCGATCTTGCCGACGTCATGCAGCAGCGCACCCACGCCGATGGCCTCGATCATCGCGTCGTCGAGGCCCATGGCCCGTCCGAGCAGCACCGAGAGCACCGACACGTTGATGGCATGCAGCGCCGTCTCCTGGCCGGCTTTTTCCGAGAGCAGGCGGATGGCGACGTCCTGTTCCTGCTGCACCGCGCGCACCATGCCGCCGACTTCGACCTCCGCGATGGCGCGCGCCTCCTCGGGCTGGGCGCGGACGTTCTGCAGCACATTGCGGAACGCCTTCGAGACCGCGCTGAAGCGGCGCTCGCAGCGGTCGAGGCTCTGCCGCTGCGCGTCGAGCGCGTCGGTCGGGGGTGCCGTCGCTGGCTCGTCGTCGAAGCCCGACACACGGGCGCCACGCTCGACCGCGCCGCCCTCGATCCGCTCGGGTTCGGCCGCCGCGACGATCTCGATGCCGCCGCCGGCGATGGTCGGGCCGGACACCGCCTCGAAGCCGCCTCCGTCCGCAGGCGCAAGGCCCGGCCGGTCGTCAGGCACCGGCTCGGGCTCGGGCACGGACTCGGGCTCCGGCAAGGGCGCCACCTCGCTGCGCTCCGGCTCGTGCCAGACGTGGCTCACGCCCACCTGGGCGAAGGTGGCGATCTGTGCTTCGCTGCGCAACAGGAAGCCAGTGCCGGGGACGTTCTCCATCGACACCCACAGCCCCACCCGCAGGCGCTCGACCGCGATCCGCTCCATGCCCCCTCCCGACCTCGACGCGATGGCGCCAGTGTGCCCGGGAAGCCCACGGCCGGGCAGCGGGCTCGGTTAAAATCCGGCGTCTTTTCCGGAGCACCCCCATGCATCTGAACCATGTCCGCGCCGTCGTCACCGGCGGCGCCTCCGGCCTCGGCTTCGCCGTGGC
Source organism: Silanimonas sp. (assembly GCF_044377035.1). Lineage (GTDB taxonomy): Bacteria > Pseudomonadota > Gammaproteobacteria > Xanthomonadales > Xanthomonadaceae > Silanimonas. The sequence goes on along the minus strand of NZ_JBILJW010000001.1, from coordinate 154,047 downwards.
GAAATTCCTCGTGGCGAACGGCGGCAAGGTCGCCCTGTTCGACGTCAACGCCGAGCGCGGCGCGGCCGCCGTGGCCGAACTCGGCGCCGGCAACGCGCACTTCTTCCGCACCGACGTCAGCGACGAGGCCGGCGTGGCGGCCAACGTGCAGGCGGCGAAGGACGCGATGGGCGGCCTGAACGCCGCGATCAACTGCGCCGGCATCCTCGGGGCGGGCCGCGTGCTCGGCAAGGAAGGCGCGATGCCGCTTTCGACCTTCGCCACCACGGTGATGGTGAACCTCGTCGGCAGCTTCAACGTGGCCAAGGCCGCGGCGGCGCTGATGCAAGGCAACGAGCCGGGTGAAGACGGCGAGCGCGGCGTCATCGTCAACACCGCGTCTGTCGCGGCCTACGAGGGCCAGATCGGTCAGGCCGCCTACGCGGCCAGCAAGGGCGGCGTGGTCGGCATGACCCTGCCGATGGCCCGCGAATTCGCCCGCATCGGCGTTCGCGTCATGACCATCGCCCCGGGCGTGTTCCACACCCCGATGGTCGATGGCATGCCCGAGGCCGTGTACCAGAGCCTCTGCGCCCAGGTGCCCTACCCGTCGCGCCTCGGCAAGCCGGAGGAGTTCGCGGAAACCGTGGGCTTCATCCTCCAGACCCGCTACCTCAACGGCGAAACCATCCGCATCGATGGCGCCATCCGCATGCAGCCGAAATAAGGGCATCCCATGAAGGCTTTCGAAATCAAGAAGGGGAACGTTGTTGATCACAACGGAACCGTGTACCAGATCCGCGACATCGAGCGCAGCTCTCCGCAGGCGCGCGGCGGCAACGTCACCTTCCGCTTCACGATGTACTCGGTGCCCGGCGGCACCAAGCTGGACCTGTCGCTGCGCTCCGACGACGAACTGAAGGAAGTCGACCTGGTGCGCCGCGCGGCCAGCTTCTCGTACAAGGACGGCGAGGCCTTCGTATTCCTCGACGACGAGGACTACACCCCGTACACGCTGGACCCGGAGGCGATCGGCGAGGCCGCGGGCTACATCACCGACGGCCTCACCGGCTGCTACATCCAGACCATCGACGACGCGCCGGTGGCGCTGCAGCTGCCGGCCACGGTGACGCTGGAAGTGGTCGATACGCCGCCGGAAATGAAGGGCGGCACGGCCACCAAGCGCCCGAAGCCGGCCAAGCTCAGCACCGGTGTCGAGATCATGGTCCCGGAGTACATCAGCAATGGCGAGAAGGTGCTGATCAACACCGCGACGGGCGAGTTCAGCGGCCGCGCCTGAGCCTCAGCGCGCGAGCCAGCGCGCCGCCATCCGCCGGATCGACGGGTCGAGCGACCCGTCGCCGGCGAAGTCCCGGATGGCCCGCCAGGCGAAGGCGCGGGATTCGCTGTTGATCCGGGGCGTCTCGCCGCTGGTGCAGCGCACCACGAAGCGGACGTCCCAGTGCCAGTGTTCCGGCTCCGCGCCGCGGGCCGGGATGCCGTGGCGGTCGAGGTCGAAGATGGCCGGCTCCACCACCAGCCCGGACAGGCCGGTCTCTTCCTCCGCCTCCCGCAGGGCGACGACCGCGAGGTCGATCTCGCCATCCGCATGGCCGCCCGGCTGCAGCCAGCGGTCGAGCTTGGCGTGGTGGAGCAGCAGCGCCCGCTCACCGTCGGCGGACACCACGAAGGCCGAGCCAGTGAAATGCCCCGCGAGGTGCGCGCGGGTGAAGACGTCGGGCGCAAGGGCCGCGAATCCGGCGTAATCGTCCGCCAATGAGCGATGTTCGGGACAGGTCCGCGCATATCGCGCCAGGCTGTCGATGAATTCGGCGATCTTCGGGTCCATCGCACCATTATCGCCGACGTGAAGGGAATGTATTGCCGCCCCGTGACTGCCCCGGGTATGGTTCGCCGTTGCCCGCGTTCCAGGGGAATCGGGCGGCGACACTCCAGCTTGTTCCACACCGCACCACCCAGGGGATCTCGGGATGCTCAACCAATTGTTTGCCATCAAGCCGGTCGACGCGAACGCCTTCGCGAACACTGGCCTCAAGCGCGTGCTCGGCGCACGCCAGCTGTTCCTGCTCGGCATCGGCGCGATCATCGGCGCGGGCATCTTCGTGATGACGGGTACCGCAGCGGCGAACTACGCCGGCCCCGGCGTGATGCTGAGCTTCGTGATGGCCGGCCTCGCCTGCGCCTTCGCCGGCCTCTGCTACGCGGAGTTCGCGGCGATGATGCCGGTGTCCGGCTCGGCCTACTCCTACACCTACAGCACGATGGGCGAGGTCGTGGCCTGGTTCATCGGTTGGAACCTTGTCCTCGAATACCTGTTCGCCGCCTCCACGGTGGCCGTGGGCTGGTCGGGTTACCTCAACAGCTTCCTCTCGACCTTCGGGATGGCCTTCCCCGACGCGCTCTCGCAGGCCCCCTACACCTTCGTCGCCGAGACCAAGAGCTTCGTCAGCACCGGCGCCACGCTGAACCTGCCGGCCGTTCTGATCGTGGCGGCCATCAGCGCGCTCTGCTACCGCGGCATCACCCAGAGCGCCTGGGTGAACGCGCTGATCGTGTTCATCAAGGTCACCGTGATCGTGCTGTTCCTGGGCTTCGCCTTCCAGTTCATCAACCCTGAGAACTGGAACGCCTGCACGGCCGTCGCCAAGAGCGGCGGCCTGCTCAGCGCCGAACTCGCGGCCAAGCTGGTCGCGGCCTGCGCCACCGACCCGAGCGCGATCGCCATGATCCCGCCGACCGTCGAAACCGCCGGCCACGCCCAGTACGGCATGGATGGCGTGATCCGCGGCGCCGCCGTGGTGTTCTTCGCCTACATCGGCTTCGACGCCGTCTCGACCGCCGCCGGCGAAGCCAAGAACCCGCAGCGCGACATGCCGATCGGCATCCTCGGTTCGCTGGTGTTCTGCACCATCCTGTACATCGCGATGGCCGCCACGATGACGGGCCTGCTGCCCTTCACCGAGCTGGGCACCTCGAAGCCGATCGCCACGGCGATGCAGGCTTACCCGCAGCTGGAGTGGCTGAAGCACATCGTCGAGATCGGCGCCATCGCCGGCCTGAGCTCGGTGATCCTCGTCATGCTCATGGGCCAGCCGCGCATCTTCTACGCGATGGCGCAGGACGGCCTGCTGCCCAAGGCCTTCGAGAAGGTGCACCCGCAGTACGGCACGCCCTACGTCGGCACCATCATCGTGGGCATCTTCGCGGCCGTGATGGCCGGCTTCCTGCCGCTGAGCTTCCTCGGCGACCTCGTCTCGATGGGCACCCTGCTCGCCTTCGCCACCGTCTCGGCCGGCGTCCTGATCCTGCGCTACACCCGTCCGGAACTGGCCCGCCCGTTCCGCGTGTGGGGCGTGTGGCTGGTGGTGCCGATCGCCGTGATCTCGTGCCTGTACCTGTTCATCCAGCCGTTCGCCGACCATTGGCAGGTGATGACGGGCTGGACCGTGCTCGGCTTCCTGATCTACTTCTTCTACGGCTTCCGCAACAGCAAGCTGCGCAAGGCCTGACGGAGCAGCCCCGCGATGACTGACGCTCGCAAGATCGGGCCGGTGTTGGCCACCTTCGTGGTGGCCAACAACATGATCGGCTCGGGGTTCTTCCTGCTGCCGGCCACGCTGGCGACGCAGGGCGGCGTGACCGCCCTGAGCTGGCTGGCCTGCACGGTCATCGCGGCCTTCCTCGGCGGGGCGTTCTCGCGCCTCGCCCGCGATTACCCCAACCTCGAATCGCCGGACGACTACGTGCGTCCGGCGCTCGGCCGCGACATGGGCTTCCTCGCCACCGCGCTGTACTGGCTGAGCTCGTGGATCGGCAACAACGCCATCGCCGTCGCGGCCTTCGGCTACCTCGTCACCCTGCTGCCGCTCGACGGCGGCAACTCGACGGTGCAGCTGTTCGGCCAGCTGGTGCTGATCTGGACGATGTTCGCCATCAACCTGTTCGGTCCGCGTGGCGTGGCCCGCTTCCAGTCGATGTGCGTGATCTTCGGCCTGCTGCCGGTCGCCGCGGTGCTGCTGGGCGGCTGGGGCCGCTTCGACGGCGAACTGTTCCTGTCGGCCTGGAATACCAGCGGCGAAGCCTGGAACGTCGGCGACAACGGCGTACCGAACCCGCAGTCCGACCTGGCGCTGATGTTCTCGGCCCTCGCCCCGGTGTTCTGGGCCTTCGTCGGGCTGGAGACCGGCGCGATGGTCGCCGGCATCGTCCGCGATCCGGAGAAGAACGTGCCGCGCGCGACGCTGGCCGGCATCGGCATCGCCGGCACGGTGTACCTCGTCTCGTCCGTGCTGGTGATGGGCATCGTGCCTGCGCAGGAACTCGCTGCGTCGAGCGCCCCGTTCGCCCTAGTGGCCGGACAGATCTTCGGTGCCTGGGCGGTACCGATGATCGCCGCCGCCGCCGCGCTGAAGGCCACCGGCACGCTCGGCGGCTGGATGCTCGTCTCTGGTGAATCCGGTGCGCGTGCCGCGCAGCGCGGCTACCTGCCGCGGATCTTCGGTGTGCTGCGCCCGAACGGCGCCGCGGGCTGGGGCCTGTTCGCCGTGGCCGTCGGCATGAGCGCCATCGCCTTCATCACCATCAGCGACACGGTGGCGTCGCAGTTCGGCGACATCGTCGGCATGGTCGTACTGCTGGTGGTCCTCGCCTATGCGGCAGCGGGCCTGAGCCTGCTGCTGGGAACGCCCGCGCGGCGTCCTTCCAGCGGTGACCGCCTGCTCGGCATCGGCGCGCTCATCGCCTGCGCCCTGCTGATCGTCTCCTCGCCGCTGAAGATGGTGGCCGGTGCGGCACTGATCGCCCTGCTGGCCTGGGGCGGTTTCCGCCTGTTCGGATCGCGAACCGCGCCGACGCCCTGATCGGCCGGCGGCAACGCCAGCCCACGACGACGGCGCGGTTCTCCGCGCCGTTTTCGTTTTCCGTCTCCGCCCGTGAGACGTCACGCGCCTAGAATGGCGGCGTATGGACGACGCATCGATGAACCTCGGGATCCCGGCCACCCTGCTGGCCCTGCTCGTGGCCGCCTGCGCGGTGGCGATCGGGCAGTGGCGCCGCCGCCGGGCACTGGAAGAGCGCGCGACGCAGCTGGAGGCACAGATCGGCGAGCAGCAATCGCGCATCGACGGCCTGTTGCGCGATGCGGCCCGCCTGCCGGACATGGAGCGGCGCGTGGCGGAAGCCGAGTCCTCGCTGCGCGGCCTGCGCGACGAGCTGACCGCCACCACCGCGCGCGAGGCCGGCGCCCTCGCGCAGCTCGACGCCGCCCGCGAGGCGCAGGCGAAAGCAGAACGCAACGCCGAAGAGACCCGCGGCCGGATGGACGCGGCGCAGCTTGAAGCGAGGACGCTGTCGTCGTCGCTGGCGGCGGCGGCGGCGGAACGCGACGCCGCGATCTCCTCGCGCGAGCAGGCCAAGGCCTTCCTCGAGGACGCGCAGGCCAAGCTCAGTAGCGCCTTCATCGAAGTGGCCAGCAAGGTGTTCGACGAAAAGGCCGTGGCCCTGGACCGCAAGATCGGCGATTCCGCGGTCGCCTCGAAAGTGGGCCTCGAGTCCGCGCTCACGCCGTTCGCGACGAAACTCAACGAGTTCCAGGCCGAGCTGCGGAAGCTGGGCACCGACCAGACCGCAACGGTGCACACGCTGCGCGGCTCCATCGAGCAGCTGCAGCAGCTCAATCAGCGGATGGCGACCTCGACCGACGACCTCGCGCGCGCACTGAAGGGCAACGCGAAGACGCGCGGCGACTGGGGCGAGATGATCCTCGACACCGTGCTGAAGGCTTCGGGCCTCGAGGAAGGCCGCAATTACGTCAAGCAGAACAGCGCGCGCGACGAGGACAGTGGCAGCCTGCTGCGCCCCGACGTGCTGGTGCACCTCCCGGACGACCGTCAGGTGGTCGTCGACGCCAAGGTGAACCTCGTCGCCTGGGCGGAGGCCTGCAACGCCGACACGCCTGCAGCGCACCAGGAGGCCCTGGCGCGACACACCACCGCGCTGCGCGGCCACATGCGCGACCTCGCCGAAAAGAACTACCCGAAGGCGATGGGCGGAAAGTCGCTCGACCTCACCGTGATGTTCGTGCCGATCGAAGGGGCGCTGGCCGCCGCACTCGAATTCAATCCGGGCCTGCAAGCCGAGGCCTTCGAGCGCAAGGTGGTGTTCGTCTCACCGAACACGCTGATGGCGATGCTGCGTGTCGTCGAACGGCTGTGGACGCGCGACAAGCTGCAGCGCCAGGTCGGCATCATCGGCGACGAGGCCGGCAAGCTGCTCGACGCGCTCTCGTCCTTCATTGCGGACTTCGACGAGATCGAAGCCAAGCTCGATGCCGGCCAGAAGGCGTTCAAGACGGCGCGGAACCGCCTGTCGGAGTCGCCGCAATCGGTCGTCGCGCGCGCCCGTCGCCTTGTCGAGGCCGGCGCCAAAGGCAAGCGACCGCTCCACGAGGACCTCTTGCCGGTGGCCGGCGCAGACCCCGGCGCGTTGCCGCTGCTCGACAGCCCGCCGGACGCCTCCTGAGGGGCGAGATCCCCGGGGAACCCCGTCCGCCACGGCGGACGGGGCGGGTCGATCAGGCTTTCTTCGCCCAGGCCGCGCACCAGCCCTTCGGCTCCACGCTGAAGCCAGCGAACAGGGTGCAACCCTGGTTGGCGGCCGTGTAGAACTGGCAGTTCAAGCAATTGCTGCCCGGCTTGAAGCTGGCATGCGTGGTCTTGGACGCATCGTCGATGTAGGCGAGCGCCTTGCCCTGCGGGTGGTCGGCAGGCAGCTTGGGCAGGGTTTGCGCCTGCGCCGCCGGAATGGCGAGACGGGCGGCGAAAGGCGCGGCCAGGGCGACGGCGCCCAGCTGCAGGAAACGACGACGGTTCGGTGTATCCATGGGGCTCTCCCGGTGGGTTGGCTCACCGACACGTTAGTCCGCTTCGCGTCGCGGACACTTGACGACCCGCAAGCCCATTGGCGAATGCTTCGCATCGCGAATGGCCCATTCACCCGGCGCACCCTAAACTTCGCCCATGAGCGCCCTCCCCTACGACCCGCACCGTCTCGCCGACGCCGCCGGCAGCCTGATCACGAACTGCCGCGAGCTCGCGCACGCCGGCCTCACGCCCGCCACGAGCAGCAACTTCTCGCAGCGCCTCGACGCGCAGCACTGCGCGATCACGGTATCCGGCCGCGACAAGGGCCGGTTGGTGCAGGACGACATCATGGTCGTCGACTTCGACGGCCGCCCGGTCGCGACCGACAAGCGCCCCTCGGCCGAAACGCTGCTGCACACGCAGCTCTATCGCCGCTTCGCCGACGTGGGCTGCATCCTGCACACACACTCGAAGACGCAGACGATCGCCTCGCGCCTGTTCGCCAAGCACGGCCACATCACCTTCGAGGGCTACGAGCTGCAGAAGGCCTTCCGCGGCAACGACACCCACGAAGGCGCGGTACGCGTGCCCGTGCTGCCGAACTCGCAGGACATGCCGGCGCTGGCCGCGATGGTCGAGGCCGAACTCGACCGCGGCCCGCTGTGGGGCTACCTGATCGAAGGCCACGGCCTGTACGCGTGGGGCCGCGACATGGCAGAGGCCCGCCGCCACCTCGATGCCTTCGAATTCCTCCTTTCCTGCGAACTCGAGCTCCGGAGACTGCACGCATGAGCCGCATCCGCCTGTTCAACGACACCGACCCGTCCACCGTGCTGCTCGAAACCCGCGAGCACAGCGCCATCGCCGCGGAACTCGCGAAGATCGGCGTGCGCTTCGAGCACTGGGCTGCCAACGCGCCCGTGAAGCCGGGCGCCTCGCAGGACGAGGTGATCGCCGCGTACAAGGGCGACATTGATCGCCTGATGGCCGAGGGCGGCTACAAGGCCGTCGACGTGATCAGCCTGACGGCCGACCACCCGCAGAAGGACGCGCTGCGCCAGAAGTTCCTCAACGAGCACACGCACAGCGAGGACGAGGTGCGCTTCTTCGTGGCGGGCTCGGGCCTGTTCACCCTGCACGTGGGCGGCAAGGTCTACGAGATCCTGTGCGAGGCCGGCGACCTGATCGGCGTGCCGGACGGCACGACGCACTGGTTCGACATGGGCCCGGAGCCGTTCTTCATCGCCATCCGCCTGTTCACCAACGTCGAAGGCTGGGTCGCGAACTTCACCGGCAGCGACATCGCGCAGCGCTTCCCCCGCTTCGAACGCGGCGAGGCTTTGGCTTGAACACGCCCCCCACCGTCATCCTCACCGACATCGAGGGCACGACGAGCAGCATCGCCTTCGTCAAGGATGTGCTGTTCCCCTACGCTCGCGCCGCCCTCCCGGGCTTCGTCGAGTCGCGCCGCCACGAGCCCGAGATCCGCAAGTGGCTCGACGCCGTCGCGCTCGAGATCGGCCACCCGCACCACGATTCACGCGACGAAGCCGCGGTCCAGCAGTTGCTCGCCTGGATCGACGAGGACCGCAAGCACACGGCGCTGAAGGCCATCCAGGGCCAACTCTGGGCCGAGGGCTACGCGCTGGGCGAATACCGGGCGCACGTCTACGCCGACGCGGGCGACGCGCTGAAGCGCTGGAAGGCCGCGGGTCACGACCTCTACGTCTACAGCTCAGGCTCGGTTCCGGCGCAGAAGCTGTTCTTCGGCCACAGCGACGTGGGCGACCTCACGCCACTGTTCTCCGGCTATTTCGACACCGAGATCGGCGGCAAGCGCGAGGTCGGCAGCTACCGCCACATCGCCGCCGACATCGGCGTGGCGCCCTCGCACATCCTCTTCCTCTCCGACGTGGTCGAGGAGCTCGATGCGGCCCGCGAGGCGGGCCTTCGCACCGTGCTGCTCGACCGTCGCAACGATTACCCGACCCCGCGCGAAGCGATGGCCAACGGCCACCGCCTCGTGGAGAGCTTCGCGGCCATCACGCCGTGACGGCGTCCAGCGCCGGGTAATCGGTGTAGCCCTTGGGGCCCGGCGAATAGAGCGTCGAGAAGTCCACTTCGGCCAGCGGCGCGTTCGTGCGAAGGCGATCGACGAGGTCCGGATTGCTGATGAAGGGCTTGCCGAACACGATGACGTCGCCGCGGCCCGAAGCGATGGCCTCGGCGGCGGACACCGCGTCGAAGCCACCGTTAAGGAACAGCGGGCCGCGGAAGCTCCGGCGGGCCGCCGCACCGACGGCCTGCTCCTCCGGCAGCGACTGGTCGCCGTGGCGGATCTCGAGGAAGCCGATGCCGCGCGCGTCCAGCTCGCGGGCCACGTACTCGACCAGCGCCACCGGCTGGCTGTCGCGGATGTCGTTGTAGGCGACCAGCGGCGAAATACGCACCGACACGCGGCCGGCGCCGACCTCGGCGGACACCGCATCCACGATTTCCAGCAGCAGGCGGGCACGGTTCTCGATGCTGCCGCCGTAGCCGTCGGTGCGGTCGTTGACGCTGTCACGCAGGAACTGGTCGATCAGGTAGCCGTGGGCGCCGTGGATCTGCACGCCGTCGAAGCCTGCGCGGATCGCGCGCTTGGCCCCCTCCACGAACAGGTCGACGATCCCCGGCAGCTCGGTGACGTCGAGACGTCGCGGCACTTCGTAGGGCTTCGGGCCGTCCGGCGTGTGGATGGTGTCGCCCTGGATGGCGCGGTCGCTGCTGGAGACCGGCTGGCGGCCGCCGTCGAGCAGCGAATGGGCGGCTCGGCCCGGATGCCAGAGCTGCAGCGCGATTCGGCCGCCCTTCGCGTGCACGGCGTCGGTCACGCCCTTCCAACCCGCCACGCAGGCCTCGTCGAAGATGCCGGGTTCACCCGTGAAGGCGCTGGCGTCCGCCGAGACCATGGTCGCCTCGGCGATCAGCAGGCCGGCGCCGGCGCGCTGCGCATAGTGCTCGGCCATCAGCGCGTTCGGGATATGGGTGCGGCCGGCGCGGGCGCGGGTCAACGGCGCCATGGCGATGCGGTTCGGCAGGGTGATCGCGCCAGCGGTGATCGGGGTGAACAGGGGGCTCATGGCGGCTCCGCAGGTTGGGAATCCGAAGGTGCGGGCGCCGCGGCCAGCTCCCAAGCGCTGGCGAGGGTCCGCCGGCGGAACGCAGCGTTTCGCGGCCGGCTGCCACGACTTTTCACACGGCCGTGCACCGGGCCGGAAGGCGGCCCCGATAAACTGTGAGGGAACGCACACTCGGATCACGGATGTCCCCGGTGACACGCATCGTCTCCACCCTGCCCTTCCATAAGTCGCCGCGCTGGACGTCCAGCGTGGAGACGGTGGCGGCCTCGCCTTCGCCTCGCCCGGGCCCTTGGCGGCGGGCTTGGGAACGCATGGGCGTGCCGGACCCGTCGGTGATCTCGCGCCTCCTGCGCCGCGCCGGCTCGGCCGACGCGGTGCTGATCAATGGCGGCGAACGGGCCGACCTCGTTTATCTGGCGCTCGCGTCCCTGTGCCCGTGGATCACCGCCCCGCACCTGATCGTGGATGCGCATTGGCAGCCGGGAAACGCGTGGCTGCACCGGCTGGCGCAGCGCCTGCCGCTCTGGCTCGGCCGTCGCCTGCTGGCCGAAGTCCAGCCCCATTCGCGCGAAGAGATCCCGCTCTACGTGTCGGTGTTTGGCCTGCCGGACGCCGTGGTGAAGCCACTGCCGTGGTCGACCTCGCTCACGGGCTACGACCTGCAGCGGCAGGCCGAACCCGGCGAGGCCATCGTCACCGGTGGGCACAGCTACCGCGACTACCGCACCCTGCTCGAGGCGGTGCGCGGCGAGCCCTGGACCCTGCGCATCGGCCTGCCACCCTCGCCGGTGACGGCGCAGGTCAAGGCTTGGGCCGCCGACCTCCCGAACGTCGAAGTCGTCAGCGACTGGACCTTCCGGACCTACTGGCAGGCGGTGGCCGACAGCCGGGTGTTCGCCATGGCGATCACGCCGGGACTTCAGCGCTGCACCGCCGACCAGACGATCTGCAACGCAATGGCCCTCGGCGCCATCGTCGTGGCGACGAATGCGATGTCGTCGCGGATCTACATCGATCACGGGCGCACGGGCTTCCTCGTGCCGGAAGGCGATGCGGCCGCATGGAAGCGCACCTTGGCCGATGTGCATGCGCTGCCCGCCGAGAAGGCACGCGCGATCCGCTCGGCGGCCCAGCATGAAGCCACCACGCGGTTCAGCGAGGACGCCCGGATCGAGGAAACCCTCCGTCGCGCGCGCATCGCCGCGGCGGAATGGGCCGATCGCGGGCGCGCGCCAGGCCGGCACGACGCCTGGCAGTGGGCGAAGGCCGGCTTCGTTCTGCTGCTGGCCGCCAAAGCCAGCCTGCTGCCGATCCTGCTCTGAGCCCCGCGCCGAGCCTGCCTCAGGGCTCGACGTCGGCCAACCGATAGCGCGTGCTGCGGCGCAGCTCGCCACGCCAGCGGTCGAAGACGCGCACCTCGACCTCGTGCTCGCCTGCCGGCAGGTCGGTCCGCAGCGCGCCACGCCACAGGTGCGGCGAGAGAATGGCTTCCGGCGCGCGGTCATAGCCCCGCAGGACATCGCTGCGGTCATCGTCGGCATTGATGGCCCGCAGTTCGGGGTCGGCGCGCTCGACGCGGCGCATGGGCTGCCATTCGCCACCGCCCACGCGGTAATCCACGCGCGTGTCGGCATCGCCCATCCAGACATTCGCGTAGACACCGAAGCCCGGCCACGCGCCACGGCGCAGCACTTTCGGCGCGTGCAAGCCGAAGGGCGGATCATCGGCTGCGCCGCCCACGTGCCATCGCAGCGCGTAGCGACCCTCCGTTTGGACGGTGAGCGTGGCGTAGCCGTTGGGCGTGCCGTCGGCCATGCGCGTGTCGGGGATGCCGCGCACATCCTTCACCCCCGTCCAGAACGCGCCGCAGGCCGCGCCCACGTTGTACTCGTGCAAGGGCGTGGCGCCAGCGAAACCGGCCTCGGCGCCATGCCAGCGATGCTGCTGGATGTGCGTGTGGCTGGAGAGCACCAACGTGTTGGCGCGCCGTTCCAGCAGGTCGAACAGCCGCTGGCGGTCCGCGTCGCGGAAGGAGTCGATGGCGGGATCCGGGTCGTCGTCGAACAGCGGGATGTGCATCGCCAGCACGAGCAGCGCCTCGCCGGGCACCGTCGGCAACCACGCCTCGAGGAAGCGGAACTGCGCCTCGCGCAATCCGCCGACATAGCGCGCCGGCACGCCGCTGCCGGGCTGGTGGATGACGTTGTCAAGCACGACCACCGCGAGGCCGGGCTCCTCCCACGCGAAGGTGTCGGGACCAAAGACCTGCCGGAAGCTGTCGAGCGACGCCTCGTCGGTGGCCGCGCCATGGTCGCGATCGTGGTTGCCGCTGACGTGCAGCCACGGGGTGCGCGTCGCCGCGGTGGCACGGGCCATGGCCGGCAGCAGGGCGAGGTTGCCGTGGACGATGTCGCCGAGCGAGACGCCGAGGCGCGCACGAGGAAGGCGGGCTTCGTCGGCGACGATGTCGCGCTCGAAGTAGTCCACATCGGCGCGGTTCTTCGGCTGGGGATCGCCGAACAAGCGCACGTCGTAAGGCGGTCGCACAGGCGCTTCGCTCAAGGCGATGTCCCAAGCCGCCGTTCCCGCGGGGCGCCAGAAGTCCGGCAGGCCGTCAGCGCGGAGGGGCAGGCGATAGCCCGCGGGCTTTACGACGAAGACCGGCAGGTCGGAACCCGGGGCCAGCGGGAGCCCGAATCGTCCGTCCGCGTCGCTCTTCGACAGCGTCGCGCCCTGCGCGACCGACACGCCGACCAAGCCTCGCTCGCCGGCATCGCGTTGGCCGTTGCCGTTGGCGTCAACGAACACCTGGCCGGACAGCATCGGCTCGGGTGACGACATGGCGACGGCATCCGCCACCACGACCAGAGCCAGCGCGAGGGCAAGGCCGTGGACACGGCCGTATCTGCGGAAGGGGGCGATCAGGCGGAAGGCGGACAAGGCCATTCGGCGGGCTTGAGGGGACCGGCGGGAATGATACGGTGCAGGGACGGTAGGCTTCGCCCGGCTGGGTCAAGTGCACCGCGGCGCCTCTGGAGGAAGGATGGGTTCCGACCTGCTGCACTCGCTGATCGCCGATTGCGCCGTCGCTTTGGCGTTCTGCATGTTGATGATGTCGCTGGTGGCCGTCTCGCGGCACCCGGCGCTGCGCGGTGCCGTCCTTTACGCTTTCGGCCACATCGGTTTCACCGCCGGCGCAAGCCTGTTCATCCTCATGCTGGATGCCGGGGTGCCCGCCTCGCAGCGTCCCTGGATCGCTTGGTCGGCGCTCCTCGCTTCGACCGCCGGATGCGCGGCGATGGCCGATGGCATGGCCCGATTGCTCGAGGATCCGCGTCGTCCGCGCATCACCGTCGTCGCATCGGGCTTCGCCGTCGTGCTCCTGCTATCGGCGCTGCTGCCCTGGCCGGGCATCGACCCGCTGAAGCTGTCATCGGACCTGACCAACAGCCTCGGCCTCGTGGGATTGGCCGTCGTCCTCCTGCGTCGCCAACAGGCCCCGTACCGCGTGCCGGCGATCGCGGCCGGCGCCTGCATCGCGGCGCTGGTGCCGCTCTACGCCATCGGGTCGGTGCAGGAGTGGACCGGTTCGGGCCCGGTCCTCGTCCCCAACTACGCGGACTGGGTCTGGCTCGACCTTGCGCTGTGGAACACGATCAACCTGTGCGTGATGATGCTCGCGAGCTTCCGCGCCCTCGTGGTGTTCGTTCGACGTTCGCGCACCGATGCCCTGACGCACTGCCTGAACCGCAGCGGGCTCGAGGATGAACTCGCCATGCTGGTCATGCGTATTCCGGCCGAAACACCCGTCGTGGTGCTGGCACTCGATATCGACCACTTCAAGTCCATCAACGACCGCCTCGGCCACGCGGCGGGGGACGTCTACCTCGAGCGGTTCGCGCAGGCCGTGCAGAGCAGCGTGCGCCAATCCGACCGTGTCGCCCGCATCGGCGGAGAGGAATTCATCGCCCTGCTGGTGGACGCGCACCCCGAGGCAGGGGAGCGCGTCGCCGAGAAAGTACTCGAGGCGGTCCGCCGCCTCGAGGTCGACCACGATGGGGAGAAGATCCGTGCGACGGTCAGTATCGGCATCGCCAGCGGCTTCGGACTGGGCTCCATCGAGGCGTTGATGCGGCGCGCCGACCGCGCGCTTTACGCGGCGAAGGGCAGTGGCCGCGACCGCGTCTGCACGGCGGGCGCCGGGGGAACGACCGACGCTGCGCCGAAGCGCGACGTCAGCCAGTGACGCGCGCCTTGGCCTGATGCCGCTTCGACAGCACGTGCTCGACGTCGCCGAGGCCGAGGCCGCGTGCGCGAAGACCCACGAGCGTGTGGAACAGCAGGTCGGCCGCCTCGTCGAGCACGGCCTTGTCATCCTGCGCGACGAGGGCCAACGCCGTTTCGACACCCTCTTCGCCGACCTTCTGCGCGATCTTGCGCACGCCGGATTCGAACAGCGTCGTCGTGTAGCTGCCCGGAGGGCGCTCGCGCTCGCGCTGCTCGATGGTGGCTTCGAGTTCGGCCAGCACGCTGCCCGGGGCATCGGGGAAACAGCTCGCCCGCTTCAAGTGGCAGGTGGGCCCATGCGGGATGGCCTGCACCAGCAGCGCGTCGGCATCACAGTCGGTGGTGATGGCGACGAACTCGAGGATGTCGCCCGAGGTCTCGCCCTTCATCCACAGCCGGTTCTTGCTGCGGCTGAAGAACGTGACCTTGCCGGTGGCGACCGTCGCCTCGACGGCGGCGCGGTTCATGTAGCCGAGCATCAGCACGCGGCGCGTGCGCGCGTCCTGCACGATGGCCGGCAGCAGGCCGCCCTGCTTCGCGAAGTCGAGGGCGTCGAGATCGAAGGGCGCCGGGGCGCCGGGGGTGGGTTCAGTCACGTCGCACCTCGATGCCGGCCTCGGCGAGGCGGGCTTTGAGCTCAGGGATCGGCACGGTACCCGAATGGAAGACCGATGCGGCAAGCGCGGCATCGACGTCGGCCACGCGGAACGCATCGACGAAGTGTTCGATCGCGCCGGCACCGCCCGAAGCGACCAGTGGCACGCGGCAGATGGCGCGCACGGCGGCCAGCTGTTCAAGGTCGTAGCCGGTCTTCGCACCGTCGCTGCCCATGCAGTTCAGGACGATCTCGCCGGCGCCACGCCCCTGCGCCTCGCGGACCCAGTCCAGCGTGCGACGGCCCAGCGCCTTCGTCTTCGAGGGGTCGCCGGTGTACTGGCGCACTCGCCATTCGCCGTCGGCGTCCTTCAGCGAATCGACGCCGACCACCACGCACTGCACGCCGAACGCGGCGGCCAGTTCGTCGACCAGCTCCGGACGCTCGAGCGCCGGCGAGTTCACCGAGACCTTGTCGGCGCCGGCATTGAGGATCGCCCGTGCATCCTCGACCGAGCGGATGCCGCCGGCCACGCAGAACGGGATGTCGATGATCCTCGCGACGCGCTCCACCCACGTGCGATCGACACTGCGGCCCTCGGGGCTGGCGGTGATGTCGTAGAACACCAGCTCGTCCGCGCCTTCATCGCGATAGCGCAGGGCGAGTTCCTCGATGCCGCCCATCACGACGTGGTCGCGGAAGCGCACGCCCTTGACGACCTGGCCGTCGCGGACATCGAGGCAGGGAATGAGGCGTCGCGCGAGCATCAGGCGGTTTCCTTCGACGGGCCCACCGCGGCGCCCTTGGCATCGATCGCGGCGATGGCCTCGGCCAAGGTGAACCGGCCGTCCAACAGCGCCTTGCCAAGGATGGCACCGCCCGCGCCGGCCGCGAGGGCTCCGTGGACGTCGTCGAGCGAGGCTACGCCGCCCGAGGCCTGCACCGAAACCTCGGGGAAGCGCGTGGCGATCTCCCGGTAGAGGTCGAGGTTGAGGCCCGCGAGCATGCCGTCGCGCGCGATGTCGGTGCACAGCAGGTGGCGCAGGCCGGTGTCGGCATAGCGCTTGAGCAGGTCGAACAGCGCGAGGCCCGAGGCCTCGGTCCAACCATGCACCGGCAAGCGGAATACGCCGGCGTCGTCCGCGCGGGCGTCGAGAGCGATGGTGATCCGATCGTCGCCGAAGCGCTCCAGCCAGCCGAGCACCCGGTTCGCCTGCCGGACGGCCAGCGAACCGATGACGACGCGCGAGGCGCCCGCCCCGAGGATGGTCAGAACGTCACCGTCGTCGCGAACGCCACCGCCGGTCTGCACCTTCAGCGTGGTCTCGCGGCGGATCGCCTCGACGAGCGGGGCGAGCGTCCAGCCGCCGGCCTTGGCGGCATCGAGGTCGACGAGATGCAGCCACTCGGCGCCGGCGTCGGCGTAGCGCTTGGCGAGTGCCAGCGGATCGTCGGCGTAGCGGGTCTCGGCGTCGTAGTCACCTTGGCGGAGACGCACGACGCGGCCTTCGCGGATGTCGATGGCGGGATAGAGGATGAAGGACACGATGACGCCTAGAGCGAGAGGAAGTTGCGGAGGAGGCGCGCGCCGGTCGCGGCGCTGCGCTCGGGGTGGCACTGCGCCCCCATGACGTGGCCACGGGCGGCAATGGCGGTGAACGGATCGCCGTGCGTGCTGGTGGCCAGCGCGTTCGCGTCGCCGCGATACGCGTAGCTGTGCACGAAGTAGGCATGCCGCCCGTCGAGCCCGACCATCAGCGGGTGGGACGCGGCTTCGGCCGACGCGGCCTGCAGCCGGTTCCAGCCCATGTGCGGCACGCGCACGCCCGGCGATTCCGGCAGGCGCTCGACGCGGCCCGGCAGCAGGCCGAGGCAGGCGACTTCGCCCTCGACCGAATGCTCGAAGAGCAGCTGCATGCCCACGCAGATGCCCATCAACGGCTGCGTAAGCGTGGGGATCAGGCGGTCCAGCCCATTGGCGCGCAGCCGCGCCATCGCCGGGCCCGCGGCGCCGACGCCGGGAAGCAGCACGTGGGTCGCCGCGCGGATGCGCTGCGCGTCGCTGGTGACCGGCGCCTCCACGCCGAGCCGCGCGAACGCGGCCTGCACGGAGCCCAGGTTGGCGCCGCCGGAATCCAGCAGCACCAGCCGGATGCGCGAGGCATCGAGGGCGGGCAACGTGTCCGTCACAGCACGCCCTTGGTGCTCGGCAGCGCCGTGCCTTCGCGGCGGATCGCGAGGCGCAGCGCGCGCGCGACGACCTTGAAGCAGGCTTCGACCATGTGGTGCGTGTTCTCGCCCCGCACCTGCAGGTGCAGGTTCAGGCCGGACGTCTCGCAGAGCGAGCGGAAGAAGTGCGGCACCAGCTCGGTGGCCAGTCCGCCGACCTCGGTGCGCGGGAACGTCCCATCGAAGACGAAGTACGGCCGGCCGGAGAAATCGACCACGGCCGCAGCGCGGGTTTCGTCCATCGGCAGCGCGAAGGCCGCGCGGGCGTCGGCACCGAAAGCCTCCGCGCCAGCCGACGCGGGTTCGCCGCCCTGCCCTTCGCCACCATCGAAGCCGTAGCGGCCGATGCCGCGCTTGTCGCCCAGCGCCTGCTTCAACGCCTGGCCAATGGCCAGCGCGCAGTCCTCGACGGTGTGGTGCTCGTCGATGTGCAGGTCGCCGGCACAGCGCACCGCGAGCCCGAAGCCGCCGTGCTTGCCGAGCTGTTCCAGCATGTGGTCGAAGAAGCCGTGGCCGGTGGCGATGGCCGGCTCACTCGCGCGGTCGAGGTCGACCTGCACGGTGATCTTCGTCTCCTTCGTGGTGCGCTCGACGGTGGCCGTGCGCGGCGAGGCGGTGAGCGCGTGCGCGATCCCCGCCCAGTCGTAGTGGCCGTCCTTCAAGCGGAAACCGCGCGCGCCGAGGTTGGTGGCGAACTGCATGTCCGTTTCGCGGTCGCCGACCATCGCGCTGTTCGCGAGGTCGATGTCGCGGTCGCGCAGGTAGTGCATGACCATGCCGATGCCGGGCTTGCGCGTGGGCAGGTTCTCGCGCGCGAAGCTCTCGTCGATGAGCACTTCGCGGAAGGTAATGCCCTGCGATTCGAGGATCTGCAGCAACAGGCGCTGCGGGCCCTCGAAGGCCTCGCGCGGGAAGCTCGGCGTGCCGAGCCCGTCCTGGTTGCTCACCATGACGAACTGGAACCCGGCGTCGCGGAGCTTCTGCAGGGCGGCGATGCAGCCGCGGGTGAGTCGGAACTTCTCGAAGGCATCGATCTGCTCGTCGGCGGGCTCGTCGATGAGCACGCCGTCGCGGTCGATGAACAGGATCTTCTGGGGCATGGCAGGGTCTCAGGCCGTCGCGGCGACGCGCGCAGGGAGGGCAGCAAGGGCGGCGAGCATCGCGTCGTTCTCCTCCGCGGTGCCGATGGTGATGCGCAGGGCATCCTTGAGCTGGGGCGCCGCGCGCTGGTCGCGCACGACGACGCCCGCGGCGAGCAAGGCCTGCATGGCGGCCTCGGCATCGGCGAAGCGCACCAGCAGGTAGTTGGCGTCTGAGGCGTAGACGGCGCGCACGCCGTCGAGCCCGCGCAGCGCTTCGGCCACGCGGCCGCGTTCGGCGACGATGCGACCGGCACGACGCTTCGCCTCGTCGGCGGCCGAGGGCGACACGGCATCGAGCGCCAAGGCGACGGCCGGCGACGCCAGCGGGTACGGCGGAGCGATGGCGGCGAGCACGCGGATCAGCGTGGGGTCACCGATGGTGATGCCGAGCCGCGCGCCGGCGAGCGCATAAGCCTTCGACAGCGTGCGCAGCACGACGAGGTTCGGGAAGCGCTCGCGCAGCGCAAGCGCGCCGGGTGCCTCGTTGTACTCGCCATAAGCTTCGTCGACCACGACCAGCGCGCGGCCAGCGACACCGCGCAGCAGGCGCTCGAGGTCAGCGTTCGATACCGCGCCGCCGGTCGGATTCGACGGCGAGCAGACGTAGAGGATCTTGACCGGCGCCTTGGCGACGGACAGTTCCAGAGCGCGCAGGGCGGCGTCGATGTCGAAACGGAAGCGGTCGCCATCGTCGACCAGCGGAACTTCGACCACCGGCGCACCCTGCACACGCGCCGACACGGCATACATGCCGAACACCGGCGGGGAAACGAGGATCGCCTCGCGCTCGGCGCGGCAGAGCGCGCGCGTCAGCAGGTCGATGCCTTCATCGCTGCCGCGCGTCATCAGCAGGCTGTCCTCGGGCACGCCGTAGAGCGCCGCGAGGCGCGCCCGCAACGCAGCCGGCTGCGGCTCGGGGTAGCGGTTGAGGCCCTGCCCCGGATCGGCGGGCGAGGCCCACGGGCTCTCGTTTGCGTTGAGCCAGACGCGGCCCTTGAGGCCGGTCTTGCGCGCCGAGCCGTAGCCGCCGAAATCGCGCAGGTCGGTGCGGACGAGATCGAGCACGTTCATGCCGAGGCCTCCAGACGCTGGACGACCGATTGCGCGTGGGCTTCGAGCGACTCCGCGCGAGCCATCGTGACGGCACAGGGACCGATGGCGCGCAGGCCCTCGCGGCTCACCTGCTGCACGCTGATGCTGCGCTGGAAGCTCGCCACGGAGACACCACTCCACGCCCGCGCCGCACCGCCGGTGGGCAGCACGTGGTTGGTGCCGGAGCAGTAGTCGCCCAGTGATTCCGGCGCGAAGTCGCCGAGGAAGATCGACCCGGCGCAGGTGATCTTCGACAGCCACGCCCGCGGCTCGCGAAGCTGCACGATCAGGTGCTCGGGGCCGTAGGCATTGCTGATCGCGAAGGCCTCGTCCAACGTGGGCACGACGATGAGGCGGGCGAAGTCCAGGGCCTTCGTGGCGATGGCCTCGCGCGGCAGGCGCGCGACCTGCGCCTTCACTTCGGCCTCGACGGCCGCCGCGAAGGCCGCGTTGTCCGTGGCCATCACCACCTGCGAATCGGGGCCGTGCTCGGCCTGCGCCAGCAGGTCGGCGGCCACGAAGGCCGGATTGGCGCCGGCATCGGCGATGACCAGCACTTCCGAGGGGCCGGCCGGCATGTCGATGGCCGGGCCGTCGGGCAGCGCGGTGACCTGCGACTTCGCCAGCATCACCCACGCGTTGCCGGGGCCGAAGAGCTTGTCGCAGCGCGGAATGGATTCGGTGCCGAAGGCCATCGCGGCAATGGCCTGCGCGCCACCGATCTTGAACACGCGGCGGACGCCGCACAGCCGAGCCGCCACCAGCACGGCTGGATCGGCGCTGCCGTCGGGCCGCGGCGGCGTGCACACCACCACCTCGCGGCAGCCGGCGATCTGCGAGGGCACACCGAGCATCAGCGCGGTCGAAGGCAGCGGCGCCGAGCCGGCCGGCACGTACAGGCCGACGGTGTCGATGGCGCGCAGCACGCGGCCGCAGCGCACACCCGGGGCGGTATCGATCTCGAACTCCGTCGGCGCGCCGGCGCGGTGCCAAGCATCGAGGCGCGACTTGGCTTCGATCATCGCCGCGCGCAGCGCCGGATCGAGGCCCGCTTCGGCGGCGTCGAACTCGGCGGCGCCCACCTCGAGCGAATCCAGTTCGACGTTGTCGAAGCGGCGGGTCAGCGCGCGCAGCGCCGTGTCGCCGTCGGCGCGCACCTGCGCGAGGATGCGCTGCACGGCGGCGATGCGCTCCTCGCTTGAATTCGAGGGCGGCCGCGCAAGCGCGGCGGCGCGCTCGTCAGCGGAAAGCCCGGCCCAGTCGAGGGTCTTCATGGTCGTCATCCAATCGTCGTGCTCAGGCCAGCATCTGCTCGACCGGCAGCACCATCAGGGCGCTGGCACCGGCCTTCTTCATGTCCTCGAGGCGCTGCCAGGTCACCGCCGTGCGACACAGCGCCTGTACCGCGACGCGCGAGCCATCGCCGTCGAGCGTGGTCACCAGCGGCGCATCCACGTCCGGCAGCAGCTTCAGCAGTTCGCCCAGTGCGGCGCGCTCGGCCTGCAGCATCAGCAGCTTCGCGGCCTTCACCGACAGCACGCCGTCGAGGCGACGCAGCAGCAGGTCGGCCAGCGCCTGGCGCTCGTCGTTGAAGGGCTTCGAGGGCCCGGCGATGACCGCCTCGCTCTCGAGGATCACCGCCACTTCCTTCAGCTGGTTGGCCACCAGCGTGCCGCCGGTCGAGACGAGGTCGCAGATGGTCTCGGCCTTGCCGAGGCGCGGCGCGATCTCCACCGAGCCCGACAGCAGCACTGGCTCGGCATCGACGGCGTTGTCCTTCAGCCATTTGGCGAGAAGCGCCGGGTAACTGGTGGCGCAGCGCAGGCCGGCGAGGCGCTGCGGGCCGGGCCACTCCCAGTCCTGCGGCACGGCCACCGAGAGGCGGCAGCGGCCGAAGCCGAGGCGGCGCACGACGCTGAAGGCCTCGCCCTCGCCCTTCGCCTGCCGCTCGTAGTCCTGCTCGGCCAGCACATTGAGGCCGACGATGCCGAGGTCGCAGACGCCTTCGGCAATCAGCCCTGGGATGTCGTCGTCGCGGACGAGGAGCAGGTCGATGGGCAGCGATTCGCCGTAGCAGAACAGGCGGTCGCGGCTCTCGCGGAAGCTCAGGCCGGCGCGCGCGAGCAGGTCGCGGGCGGGGTCCGAGAGGCGGCCGGATTTCTGGATGGCAATGCGCAGGCGATCGTGCGTCCGCATGGTGCGGGCTCCGTGGGAAAGCGAATCGGTTGGAGGATCAGGGCGTGTCGTGGTGGCCGGGCACGGCGAAGGCCGCGCCCGGCGACAGATGCCCGAGGCGTTCGGCAGCGAGGCGGTAGCCGCCAGCGCCGAGGGACAAGCAGCGGGCGACGCGGCCCACGGTGGTGACGCTCACGCCGGTGCGGTCGTGGATGTCGCGATAGGCGCGCCCTTCGGCGAGTTCCGGCACGACCGCCCAGCGGTCAGCCATGGCCTCGAGCTCGGCCGGGGTGCAGAGATCGATCAGGAAACGGCGGACTTCGTCGGCGTCGCGCAGGGCGCGCAGGGCCTCGACCAGCCCGTCGAGACGCGCGCCCACGCCGGGGCCGGGCGCCACCGGGGTGGCGACGGACACGGGGGAGCGATCGATGGCGGGACGGCGCTTCATGGGCGCGCACTGTAATAGCGCGTTATTACATTGGTCAATAGGCCGACAGCGATGAACTGGCCGGTCTTCACCCGACGATCTCGACCGCAGGCCGGGGATGCGCGAGTCTGGGCACCTGAGCGGAGGCGCACCCGTGATCCACCGACGGCCCTTGGGCAAACCCTGGCAGGACGAACTACAGCTCGACGACGGGCGGCGGCTTTGGCTGCGGCCCATCCTCCCCGCCGACGCCGAACCCCTGCGTGCGGGATTCGCCCTGCTGACGCCGGAGGAGGTGCGGATGCGCTTCCTGCACCCGCTGACCGAGCTGACGCCGGAGATGGCGCGGCGGCTGACCCACATCGATCCAAGGACGCAGTTCGCCCTGGTGCTGGCCGAGCCGGAGGCTCCCGGGCAGGCGCTGGTGGGCGGCGTGGTGCGCGCGGCCATCGACACCGGCACACGACGGGCCGATTTCGCCATCCTGGTGATCCGCTATCTGGCCAACCAGGGACTCGGCACGCTGCTGATGAAGCAGATGCTGCGCTGGGCGAAGCTCAAGCGCCTCGACGCCGTGTACGGCGACGTGCTGCAGGAGAACACCCAGATGCTGCACCTCGCGCAGCAGCTGGGCTTCCGTCGACTGCCCTCGGACGAGCCGGGCCTCGTGCGCATCGAAAAGACGCTCTGAACCGCCGGCCCCTCGGGGCGCGGCGGGACTGGATCAGTCCGCGACCTGGCGGATCTGCCGGAACAGGGCTTCCGCCGAGAGTCGCTTCGCGGCACCGGTCGGGCAGGCATCGACGCAGCGCGGGCCGCCCTTGATACCGGTGCACATGTCGCACTTCACGGCCTTCTTGACGACATCGCCTTCGACTTCGGGCTTGCGCTCGCCCGGCGCGGCACCGAGGCCGAGCAGCAGCCACAGCAGGCCACCCCCGGGCTTCGGCGGTGCTTCCGGTGCCATCTGGATCACCCCATAGGGGCAGTTGCGCTGGCAGTTGCCGCAGCCGATGCAGGCTTCGCTGATGGTGACTTCGCCGGCCGGACCACGACGGATCGCGTCGGGCGGGCAGTCCTTCATGCAGTGCGGGTTCTCGCAGTGGCGACAGGCCACCGGCAGGTGCACGCGGGCGAAGGTGGCGCCGGCCTCGCGCTTGAGGCGCGAGGTGCCGCCATGCGACTCGGCGCAGGCGGTCTCGCAGTTGTTGCACTGGACGCACAGGCCTTCGTCGATGACGAGCAGGTCGGAGGCATCGCCCACGCCCTGCTTGAGCAGGAAGCGCGAGAGCGCGCTGCCGTCCTCGACGTCCTGCTCGGCGGCGATGTTCTGCTCGGTGCGCGCCTGCATGATCCCTTCCAGCGCCTTGCGAAGCGCCGGCGTGGACTGGATCTGCTTGCGGATGCCTTCGGCCTCGAACACAAGCACCTCGGTCAGCACCGAGGCCGTCACCGTCGCGGTGCGCGCACCGCCGTCGAGCATGGCCATTTCGCCGACGTAGTTGCCGGCGCTGACATACGCGAGAACGCGGTCTTCGCTCTTGATGCGCTTCGACACGGCCACCGAGCCGCGGCGGATCAGGTAGAGGCCGTCGGCGGCGTCGCCTTCCTTGAACAGCACCTGCCCGGCGTTGAAGCGCTTCAGCGTGACGCCGCGGTCGATCATCGCGTCGATCACTTCGGTGCCGAGCAGCGGGCCGATGTAGTTGAACACCGCGTTGCGCACGAAGGCCTGGTCGATCTTGTCGCGCAAGCGCTCGGAAGCGCTCATCAGCTTCAGCATGGTGCGGCGCGGCGTTTCGATCAGCACGCAGTTCAGGCCGGCCGACACGGTGGCGGTGCGACGGCGGCCGGAGAGCAGGCCCATCTCGCCGAAGAAGCGCCCGGCGCCGAGCACGACGGCGCGACGGTTGCCCTCGTCGCCGTCGGTGTCGATCTGCACGTTACCGCCGATGATCGACCAGAAGCTGTTGCTGTAGTCGTTCTTCTTGAAGACCACCGCATCCTTCGGCAGCACGTGGACGGTGCTTTCCAGCAGCAGCTCGCGGCGCTGAAGCTTGGTGAGCGTTCCGAGCAAGGGGTGCCGCCCGATTTCGTCGACCACGGTCGAGGCCGCCACGCCGGGGCGCCACGCTTTCAGGCGATCGCGCAGCAACGGCTCGTCGACCGGCTCGACCACGTCGCCGTTGAGGGTGTCGACGACTTCGTGGCCCTGGTTCATCGCCTGCTTGATGAGCGGGTAGCCGCCCAGCGCGCCGACGATGAACAGGCCGGGCACGTTCGATTCGTAGGCCTCGGACAACACCGGGATGGCCGAGGGATCCTCGTTCGGGAACTGCACGCCGAAGCTTTCGACCAGCTTGCGCGGCGGGATCGCGCCAGCGCGGACGATGATGCGGTGGCAGGGAATGCTCTGTTCGCCCACCTTGCCGTTGAACACGAAGCTCATCAGCGGCGGCTTCGCACCCGGCGCGAGCTTCGGATCGGCCGGTGGGGGATCGACGCGCGCGGCGAAGGCCGAATGCCAGATGCGCACCTTGCCGGCGCGCTCCTGCGCCTGGATGGCGTCGCGGTTGGCGTCCTTGCAGACCGTGAACTCCTCCTGCCGGTTCATCAGGTGCACGGTGTTCTTCGCGATCAGGCCCATCGCGTTCTCGATGCCGGCGTCGCCGGCGCCGACGACGATCACCGTCTCGCCCTCGTACTCGTCCGGGTCGGACAGCGTGTACTGGACGTTGGGATGCTCCTCGCCCGGCACGCCCATCTTCCGCACGTTGCCTTGCAGGCCGATGCCGAGGATGACGTTGCGCGTGGTGTAGCTGCTGCCGTCCTCGCAGCGCACCGTGAACGGCGCGGCCTTCGGGTCGCGGTCGATGCCGTTGACGCGCTTGCCGTGGAGGATGTGGATCCCCTGCGTGGCGAGTTCGTCGTTCCAGGTGCCAAGCACGGTCTCGCGCTTGCCGGCCGCGAAGCTCATGCCGCTGCGCAGCGGCAGGAACCCGGGCTCGGCCATCACGTGCTTGCCCTTCTGGTACTTGAAGATCGTGTCCGACGGGTGCGGAGCGGCCTCCAGCAGCACGTAGCGGTTGCCGCGGGCGGCAGCACGCGAGGCGGCGGAGAGGCCAGCCGGCCCGGCGCCGATGATGACGACGTCGTATTCGGCGGGGCGATCGTGAGCACGCACGGCCATGGCTCAGCCCTCCGTTCCGGCCGGCGCGCGGACGGCGCCGGCCAAGGCATCGAGGGCCGCGCGGAAGCGCTCGGCCCGGTAGGTGTCTTCCCCCGCCAGCGTCTCGCGGGCGCGGGCCAGCAGCGGCCGCAGCGCGGCGGCATCCGCCAGCTGGCCGTCGGCAGCGAGCTGCTCCAACAGCGGCGCGATAGCCATATAGGCCTGCTCCGCACCGGCGTAATCGCTGTACTCGCCGCTACGACCGATGGCGATTAACCGCTGCAGCACGGCGCGCATCTGCGCGGCATCGAACGCCTGCGCACGGAGCACCGGAACCAGCGCATCGAGGCGGGCGATCAGGCGGCGCAGCGCGGCTTGGGGATCTCCCTGCCCGGCCGAGACGGCGGCATGCACGCCGCGCACCTCGTTGCGGAAGGCCGCAGCCTGATCGGGGACCACGGCCTCGGTGATGGCACGCAGCATCAGCAGGTGGCCGTCGTTGACGCGCACGCGCCCAGGGCCGATGCCGAGACGCGGCGACCAGCGGTTCGCGCTCATCGGCTTGTGGCAGGCGTGGCAATCGAAGGCAGAGAGTTCCGGGAACAGGCCGTCGCGGCCGCGCGTCGGATGCGCCAGCGTTTCGAGCATCGCCTTCGCACCGAACAGCTGGCCCAGCGCCCAGACGCGCCCGGCAGAGAAATCGCCTTTGCGCTGGCGCCAGTCGGCATCGATAGCGTAGTGCGGCGGCTGCAGGGCGGCGAAGGTGCCCACTTCGAAGCCGAGGCGCGGATGGCCGGCACCCATGATCCGGTGCGTCACCCAACGGTCGCCGTCACCGACGTGGCAGGACGTGCACAGCCGCGCCTGGCCGACCGGATCAGAGGTCGGGTACAGGCCGTTGGCGAGGTTCTTCGCGTGCGACGCGTCGGACGACGTGTGCGACGCCACCCAGCGCTCCGCCGGGCCGTGGCAACCCTCGCAGCTGATCCCGTCCGAGAGCACGAAGCGCTCGCCGCGCTGTTCGGCGGGTGGCGCATAGGCATGGCAGGCGAGGCATTCCGGTGCTTCGTGCGCCGGCGTCGAGAGGCCGAGCTTCCGCGCGATCGACACGCTCGCGGGCGTCAGCAGGGTGGCGTAGGCGCGGGTGTGGCGATCGAGCCGCGCCCAGGTGGTGTACTCGTTGTGCAGCACCACGTCGTCCCAGGCCAGCACCGACCCGTGGCAGGTGCTGCTGGCGCACGTGACGGTGCCGAGGCTGGTGCCGGAGGCGCGATCGGGCATCGGCTGCCGCAGCGCGTTCTCGGCGCGGATGGCGTCGTCGGACGGCGTCCATGCCACCGGCGTCGAGCTGGCGCCGGGCGTGGCGAAGGCAGGGAGCACCGGCGCCATCGCCAGCAGCAGGATGACCAGAGCATCGCGCGGGATCATTGACGGGCTCCAGCAGCGGGCAAGGTGTTGCGGACAGTCCACACCGTCCCGTCCGGGTTCAGGTACAGGCGCTGCATCTCTTCGAGGTTGAACGGCCGCGAGCCGAGCCGGCCGAACACCGCGATCTGACCGCCGGTCTCGTCGACGGCGCGGTCGCGGTCGAGGCCCTTCGAGAGGGCGATCGCCGGGCTGCGGGTGGCGCGGCTGGCGATCAGCGCCGGCTTCGGCTCCGGGGAGAAGCCGTAGAAGTTCGGCTGGCTTTCCGGCGAGGTGAGCTGGATCACCCGCAGGCCGTTGCGTCCGTCGGCAACGTAGGCGAACAGCGAGGCATTGGTCGAACCGACCACCACGTCGCGTGCATCGTTGATCGCGCCGTCCGCGGTGAAGCGCGTCAGCAGCGTGGGCGCCTCGGGCCGCGTGACATTGATGATCGCCAAACCTTCCGCGCCGGCCGCGACGTAGGCATAGGTGCGCGCGACGTAGACGCGGCGGGCATCCTGCAGCGCCACCGAAGTGGGCAGCAGGCGCGGAGCGCGAGTGTCGGTGAGGTCGACCACGTGCAGGCCGCTGCCGGCGGTGACGAACAGGTAGCGGAACTGCACGGCGGTGGCGCGGGCGTCGTCCAGCGCGACGAAGGCCAAGGCCTTCGGCTTCAGCGGGTCGTCGAGGTCGACCACCTGCACGCCACGCGGCGTGGTGACGTAGGCGTAGTGGCCAGCGACGACGATGTGGCGGGCGCCAGAAAGCACGCCACCCTCGTTCCACGTGGCCGCACGCTCGAGGAAATTGTTGCGCGGCTCGCCGTCGGCGAAGGTGTCGACCTTCACCACGATCAGGCCTTCCTCGGCATCGACCACGAAGGCGTAGTGGTAGATCGGGTGGAAGGGCTGCTCCTGGTTGGTCACCCGCATCAGCTCGCCTTCGTTCTTGAACGGGGCGATCGGCTGGTTGGTGGGCAGCGCCATGCAGGTGGCGTTCTTCGACGGCACGTGGGCGTCGTGGCCCAGCGGCGAGAACGGCGCGCGGATGATCCGCTGCGAGAAGCCCTTGTTGGGCAGCGAGGCCGCGTCGTAGACGCGGAAACCGCCCTCGCCTTCCGCCACGTAGACGTATTCGCCGCGCATCTGGATGCACTGCGCCGGGCCGTCGCTGTCGATGCCGTAGGCCTCGCGGAGCTGACGGTCGCGCGCTTCGTGCTGCCGGTAGAAGTCCGGATACGCCATGCGCTGCAGGTAGCTGCCGATCACCGCCTGCGGCTCGTCGAGTTCGGTGACATTGACGCCCTCGACATGGCCCTCTTCGCCCACCAGCGCGTAGCCGCCGATGAAGTTGACGAAGTTGGTGCCCTGCAGCAGCAGCTGGGCCATGATCGCGTTGTTGTCGCCATTGCCCGAGACGTGGCAGTCCTCGCACTGCTTGGTTTCGGTGAGGCGCTCGGTGTGCGGGTAATGCGGCGCGAAGGCCTGCGAGGAGAAGCCGCTGGAGGCCACCGGCGGCTGCTGGATGTAGATGCGCTCGCGGTTGATGTTCTGCGAGCTCAGCACCAAGGCCGAGCTCGAGCGGATCGGCGCGATGGTGTTGCCCTTCACCGTGCCGTGCAGGCCCAGCTGGAACACGTCATCACGCACCACCTGCACGTTGTAGGTGGCGTAGTTGCGCGTCTCGCCACCTTCGTAGTGGTTGCGCTCGGTTTTCCAGTTGGCCTGGATGGGCAGGTGGCAGCCGGAGCAGCTGGTCGTCCACGACAGATGGCAGGTGTAGCACTCCATCTTGTCGTCGCCGTGGGCCAGCTCGACGTCCGAGGCGTTGGCGAAAGCGGCCTCGGCGTTCCACTCGCCGTTGCGGGCCGCCGCCCCCATCTGCGTGAGCTTGGCGCGAGCCGCCTTCTCGTTGTAGTCCGCGTTGGCCGGGTTCACCGAATCGCGCGTGAGGCTCATCTTCCACTCGAGGTCCGGGTACAGCGCCGAACGCTGGTACAGCGCGCCATCGCGCCATTCGAAGCGCGGCCGGCCGTCCTGCGTGCGCAGCAGGGAGAGGTCCATGCCGCCGGGGCGCGCCGCCGGCCCGGACGTGGTGAGCGTCGGGTAGGCCCGCGCCGTGCCGTGGCAGTCGGCGCAGTCGATCTCGATGGCGGCGGCCACTTCGCCATAGATGTGGCCGTTGCCGTGCATGTCCTGCTCGAAGTGGCAGTCGACGCAGTGCATGCCCTTGTCGAGGTGGATCGACGAGAGGTGCACGGCCTTGTCGAACTTCTCGGGGTCGTCGTTGGCGACCTGCGCCCCTTCGGCGTCGAGCAGGTTCCCCTCGCGGTCACGCTTGAAGACGGCGCGGAAGACCCAGCCGTGGCCGTGGTAGTCGGCGAACTGGGTGTCCTTCAGGGTCGGGTTGAGCCGCGAGATCTCGGCGAGGTACTCCGGGTCGGACCACTTGCCACGCACGACCGCTTCTTCCGGATTGCGCAGGTTGATCTCGCGGATCTCCGCCGCCGTCGGGTAGCGCTGCTCTTCCGGCCACAGGGCCGCGGCATCGCTCTCGTAGTCGGTCTGCACATAGCCGTAGAACGAGTTCACGTAGATGTTCGGCTGGTGCATGTGGCAGACCATGCACTGCGAAGACGGGATCGAACGCGTGAACGCGTGCTGGATCGGGCTGCCGCGCGTGCCGGCGGGGATGGTCGGGTCGACCGTCGCCGTCTGGCCGCGGTTGCCGTGCACGGCGTAGGGGCCGGAATGGCGCGGATCGCGGTCGTTCGCGTAAACCGTGTGGCAGGCGGTGCAGCCCGAGCTGCGGTAGTCGCCGGGGTTGTCGTTGGTGCCCAGCATCCACAGGTGCGGGTCGTTGAGCCGCGTCTTCGTCAGGTTGATCACCGGCACCGCGATGCGGCTGCCGGTGCCCGGCCCGCGGTTCGATTGGCGCAAATCGGGGCGTCCGGGCTCGTCGAGGCGCTGGATCTGGCCCAGCGAATTCGGCAGGCCGATTTCGGGGAACTGCGAGTTGATGACGCGGCCGCCGCGCTCGAAGACGCGGAACACGTCGGCCGGCGGCACCGTCTCCCAGGCCGGCAGCGGCGCGAGGTAAGGCAGCACCCCGCGCGCGGCGAGGGCCGGGTCGCTGGCGTCGACCGGGTTCCGGAGCAGGGCCGGCGTGCCGTCGCGCGAATAGGCTTCGCCGAGGTTGTAGATCTTGTTCGGCAGGATGCCGTTGTTGTACGCCGCACCGCCCCAGAGCATCGCGGAGGTGGCCATCAGGCTGCGTTCCTGCGCCTGGATGATCGGCAGGTGGCAGGCGCCGCAGGCCTCGCGCGCGATGCGCAGGTCGCCGGGGTTCACGAAGCGCACGTAGGCCGGATGCTCCTGCGTCCAGCGCGCCATGCTGTGCTTCGGGTTGCCCGGCCCGTGGCCGAAGGTGCCGACGTCGGCAGGCAGCACGTGGGCCGCATCTTTCAGCGCCGTGTAGGCCTCGCTGTCCGGCGCCTCGCTGCCGCGCCGCACGGCGGGATCGCCGCCGTGGCAGTCCGCGCAGCCCAGCACCACACCGGGGTTGGCGTGCATGGTCGGCTGGTCGGTCTTCTCGTGGCAGGTGGTGCAGCCCACGGATTTCGTATCGGCGAGCGTCTGCGGCTGCCGCGCCGGGGCCGCGGGGAACTCGTGGTAGGTGCGTTCGACCTTCTCGATGCCGGCCGAGCGCACAGTGAGCGACACCGAGCCCAGCGCCAGCGTCACGCTCAGCGAGAACAGCGCGGCGCGCAGCCGGAAAGTGGAGCGATGGACGTTGGCGTCGGTCATGGGCTCAGAAGGTCAGAAGCACGTTGACGATCCCGGAGTACAGCGTGCCCTGCTCCGTTCCGTAGAAACGCTGGAGGCCGTCGCCCGGCTTCAGCACCGCCAGCGAGCCGTTCACGACGATGTTCTGGATGAACAGCGGTCGCCACTGCACGCCCACCGAGGCATCCCAGCCGATCGACTTCGGCGGCGGGGCCTCGTTGCGAAGCACGCCCAGCACTTCCGTTTCAAGGAAGCGCAGGTGGTTGACGTTGGTGGTGATGCGCAGCTCCGGCGTCAGGTCGATGTCGGCGCCCACGCCGGCCAGCGCGAGGCCGGGGTTCACGAAGTTGGACTGCCCCTGCTCCTTCGACGAGCGCAGGGAGGGCAACAGGCCGTTGCGGCCGCTCAGCGCGACGCCGCCACCGCCGATCAGCGGGATGGTCTGGCGGATGAAGTAGCTGGTGTCGGCACCGGCGAACTGCGGGTTCTCGAAGATCGCATCGAAGCCGGTGGCCTTGCCGTCGTAGGGGTCCTTGTCGCCGCTGGCGTAGAGCAGGCTGGCGCGCACGCGCACCCAGCTGAAGTCGCGCGACAGCTCGCTGGCATGGAAGAGCGCGCGGATGCTCTGCGAGCGCTGGGCCAGCGGATGGCGCTCGTAATCACCCAGCGCGACATAGGTCGTGGTGGTGAGGTTCAGCCGCGACTTCGGGAACCACGAGGTGAGGTGACCATCGCCGCTGACGCCGAGGTAGGTGACGTTGTAGCGGTGCGGCCGCAGGTCGCCGAGGAAGGCCGGGCGCACCAGGAAGCCGTTGGTGTCGTAGCGGAAGCGGTCCTCGCGGTTGCGGTTGTGCACCACCGTGGCCTGCGAGGTGAAGCCGAGCCTCGGCCAGTCCTGCCGGTACACGTTCGCCACGAAGACGTCGTCGTGGCGCAGCGGCTCGGTGATGTCGTTGAGGCCGCTGTTGGTGTCCTTCTCCATCCGGCGGAACCACGCCAGGTTGTACTGCCAGAAGTTGTTGTCGCGATTGCCGAACAGACGCACGCCGAAAGGCTGGTCGAGGAACAGGAAGCCGCGGAAATCGCTGGTGAAGGGCTGGATGCCGATGCGCAGGCTGTCGAAGTCGTAGCGGTCCGACACGTTGCGCAGGTGCTTGTCGTAGAACAGCTCCTGCAGCCCGAAGAAGGTGTCGG
Source organism: Silanimonas sp. (assembly GCF_044377035.1). Taxonomy (GTDB): domain Bacteria; phylum Pseudomonadota; class Gammaproteobacteria; order Xanthomonadales; family Xanthomonadaceae; genus Silanimonas. The sequence goes on along the minus strand of NZ_JBILJW010000001.1, from coordinate 122,563 downwards.
TGCGGGTGCGGCCGGCCTCCGGATCGATGCGCAGCAGTCCGGATTCCTGCGCCACGACACGGTTGATGTTGATCACCGGGACGATGCGGTACTCGTAGTCCGGCGGCTTGAAGGTGGTGTTGCCCTTGATGGCCGAGGCGCTGAGGATGAAGGTCTGCGCGCCGATCTCGAAGCGGTTGCGACCGTAGATGTCGTTGCCCTGCCCCGGCGTGCCGATCACCTGCGCCACCGGCACCGGGAAGCGGCGCGCCTCGCCGAGCGTGTCGCTGACGAGGTTCAGCGCGAGGAACCAGTCGCTGCCCCATTCGAGGATGGGGAAATCGCCCTTCAGCACGTTCTGGTGGTACGGGTCGTACCAGGGGAAGCGGTAGCCGAGGCCCTGCATGATCCGCCAGCGGTCCGGCACCGACACCGATTCGCGCGGCAGGTTCGGCAATGGCGCCTCGACCTGGCCGGGCTGGGGCGGCGGCAGCGTCACCAGCGGTGCGACATCGCCGCCGGGACGCACCAGCGGCTCGATGGCCGGCGCCGGCACGCCATCCGCGCCCACCACGCGCGGTGCGCCCGGCGCGCGCATCGGTTCGACGTTCCATTGGCCGTCCGGCAAGCGCTCGCGCCGCAGCCAGGCCGTGCCGCCCTCGGCCGCCATGGCGCCGCCGCGAACGCGCACTTCGATCCACTCGCCCCGGCTCGCCACGACTTCGAGCAGGCGACCGCGGGCCACGTCGAAGCGCGGCTCCGCATTGGCACGCGCGGCCGCGACAAGCACGAGGCGCGGCGCCATCACCTGCACGAGGGCGACGTCGGCGCGGGCAGCGACAGGCGGCGCTTCCGAATCGGCGCGTGCCGGCATCGCCCCCGACAGCGCCAGCGCGGCGGCGCAGGCGCCGGAGAGGTTCAACGGGCGCAAGCGCGCGCGGAGCCGGCGAGTCATCGGCGGTCCTCCATGCGTTCGCGACGCAGCAGTGCGGGGATCTGCGGCAGCGCGGCGGTCACCGGCGCCGCCCCCGTCGTCGGCAGGTCGCCATCGCCGCCGCAGACGTTCTGCGCATCGCTGCCATTGAAGGGCGACTGCGGGCACTGCACGTAGCGCAGGCCGAGTTGGTCGGCGCGCTTCGCCAGCGGCGCGTGACCGAGACCGCCGCCGCGCCAGCGCCCCGCTCGGGTGATGCCGAGGAAGGCGATCATGTCGTCCTGGTCGACGCCGTCGCCGGAAACGCCCACGGCACCGACCAGCACGCCGTTCCGGTAGATCGGCACGCCGCCGGGGAAGATCTGGATGCCGTTGTCGGCACCGATGGCCGCAGCGGTGCAGCGGTTGATGACCGGGCCACCCGGCGCCAGCGAGGCGGCGAGGCCCGGAAACACCAGGTCGAGCTGGAGGCCGACGTTGAACGGGCTCCAGTTCGGCTTGCTGCTGGCGAGCGGCCCGCGCGAGCGACCATCGATGCCATCGGGAAACAGCGGCCGCGCGATGTTGCCGATGGCGCGCGCGGTGAAGGCGGTGCCGTCGGCGAAGATCGTCGGGCGCTGGAAGAAGGCCACGGCCGCGCGCGGATCGCCGTTGAAGTAGAAGGCCTGCTGCGCTGCGGAGTTCGCCGCCGCGATGCGCGCCGCGGCGTCGGTGCGCGAGAACAGCGCGGCCGCACGCGCCTTCTGAAGCGAGACGTCGATGCCGAAGATCGGCGCGTCCGGCGTGCGGCCGATGCCGAGCGCCACGCCTTGGGCATCGACCACCGACACCGTCACCTGCGCCGGCGAGCCGAGCGGGATGCGGATCTGCGCGCGCGCGGCGTTCGCGACGGCGAGCGCTTCGTCGAGCAGGCTCACCACGTCGTTCGCACTCAGGCCGGTCGCGGCGATCGGGGGATAACGGTTGCTGCCATCGGGATTCAGCAGGCCGTGGGCGCCGCCGGCGAGGTTGACGTTCTCGCGCGCCACGCCGGATTCCGGCAGACCGAAGATGCGGCCCGTGCGAGGACCATCCGAAGCGACGTAGTAGCCGCCGACATCAACGAAGGCACCTCCGTTGGGCACGGTGGCCGTGGTGGCCAGCAAACGGCCATCGGCGTCGGAAAAGCGCAGGCTCACGCCGCCGGCCGTGACGCGCTCCGCACGGATGCATTCGGGCGGCGCGAAGCCGGCCAGCGCCGAGTGCGCGATCACTTCCTCGGGATCGTTGTCGAAGTCGAAGGGGAAGAGATCGAGGCTGTAGGTGGGCGCACTGCCAGCGATGACGCCGATGCCGCCGACCACGCTGCCGCCCTTGTAGAGCGGGAAACCGCCGGGGTCCGCGGACAGCCCGAGCGGCGAGCGGCGCGGGCCGATGCCGAGGGCGCTGCCGGCCTGCACCAGGTCGCCGCAGGGCAACTGGCTGAACTGCACGCCGAACAGCGGCCCCGAGGGCACGTTGCGGATGGTCGGCGGGAAGTGGTCCTGCACGATGAAGCTGGCGGTTCGCGTGCTGAAGGCCTGGCCCGACGACGACAGGTAGGCGCCGGTGACCGCTTTCGCGATGGCCGCCGCCGTGCTCGGCACGACCAGGCCTTCGAGCCCACCGCCGCTCGACACGCCACTGGTGATGCGCACGGTGGGTGCGGCACCGGTGGTCTGGAACACCGCCAGCACGTTGCCCACGCGATCGACGACGGCGATGGTGGCCGGCTGGTTCAGGCGCTGCGCGACGTCGGCCGCCTGCGCCACCACGCGACCCACATCGGCGGATTCCAAGCGCTGGTTCGGCGCGGCCGGGCCCGGGCAGCGGGCCACCGCCCCGGAAGAAGCTGCAGCCAGCATCAGAACGGCAGCGAACGTCGCGCGATGTCGCGCGGCGCTGCGGGGGCGACGGCGCGGCCGGCCCGATGCCGTCATTGCGCCTCCGTCGGCACCGGGCGGCCCGCGAGTACGTCCGCCTCCTGCAGCGCGGCGTGGGCCGGGTGGTAGTCGTGGCACAGGCCACAGTCGGACCGCACCTGGGTCGGTTCGGCCACGGCGCCCGCATGGCAGTCGCGGCAACCGGCAATACCCGGCATCAGCACCTCGCTGGCGTCCGTCGAAGTGGCCGCCGCGTGGCAGGCACTGCACTCGGTCTGCACGTGCGCGGCGTGGCTGAAGCGGGCGCCCGGCATCCAAGGATGCACCGGCGCCACCGGATCGATCCGGTACTGCGGCAGATCGCCCCCCGGCGAGCCGGGCGGGCCGTTCTCGGCCACGCGGGTGACGGTGTGGCAGACCGCGCAGGCGCGCTTCTCGAACAGGTCGGTGGCTTCGATGCGCGCGAGGGCCAGGGCATCGCCGGGGCGTCCGACGAATCGCGCATCGGCCGCGTCCGTCGCACCGGGCCGCTGCACCGCGCCCGGAACGGCCTCGGCGCGGCGTGGATCGGTGTTGTTCGCGGCGAAGCTGTAGAACTCGCGGATCATCGACAGCGCGTCGTCCACCGAACCGTGCGGGACGCTGCGGCGGGCCAGCGAGGTCTCCAGCGTGAGCGCGTGGCAGCTCTCGCAGTCGGTTTCGAAACGCACCGGCTCGAAGCCCAGCGCGTCCTCGGTCGCGCGATGGCAGCTGCCGCAAGCGAGCGTCTGCGGGCCCTCCGGCCCATCGATACCGGCCTTCAGGTGCACGTCGTGCGGGAACTTCAGGCCGGTCGGCTCGATGGCCGGCTCGGCATCGAGGCGCAGCTTGCGCAGGGCCCCGCCGTCCCCGGCCACGCGCACCGCGAACTCCGGATGGGCGTCGCCGAAATCGCGCACGTCGAGCAGCCCCAGTTCGGGCTTCCGCGCGGCCAGCTCGGCATGGCAATCGACGCAGGCCGGCCCGGATTGCGCGATGTTCTGCAGCGCCAGCCCCTGCGCGCCCTGGTGCTCGCGATGGCAGGTGGCGCAGCGCGGTGCCGGATCACCGGCGATCGGCGGCGAGGGCCCGCCGTGCGTCGTCACCGTGAGGTGGCAGGCGGTGCAGTCTTCGTCGCGCACGCGGGCGAAGGGCTCGCTGTGGCAGGCGCGGCAGTCGAGGGACAGCGCCGAGTGCGCGGAATCGAGCGGTCCGGCATCCCAGACGCGATCCCAGGCATGGGCGGTCCGATGCGCCTGGATGTCCTCCGCGCTCACCGCCGTCATCCTCAGCGCGTCGCCGGCCGCCGCACTCGCCTGCCGTTCGGCAGCCGAGTTCGACAACCACCAAGGCACCAGCGCCAAGGTCGCGAGGGCGGCCAGCAGCAGGGTCCACGACAGCAGGCGACGGCCGCGCAGGGGCCGACGCAGGGCGTCGAGTTCGGCGGCATTCGGGTCGGAGGGCGAGCTCGAGGCCATGGGCTACCAGTAGGTGAAGACCGCGAGGATGTGCGCCAGCAGCGCGCCCAGCAGGGCCAGCGACAGCGGCACGTGCACGACCAGCCACACTTCCGTCCACGCCCGCAGGCGCAGGTAGGCGCGGATGCGCTTCAGCTGCTGCAGGCGACGGAACTGCAGCGCGAACAGGTCGCGCACCTCGCGCTCGGAAGCGCGCAGGTCCGTGCGCAGGGATTCGACCGCCGCCGTCGTGGCACAGCCCGGCACGCGTCGGAACAGCCGGCGCCAGCCCGGCAGGCCGATCGGCGCCTTGGCCGAGGCCTCGACAAGCTCGAGGAAGCGCGGCGAGATCGTTGCCGCCAGCGCACGGGCCTGCCCGTCGATCTCGCCCAGCGCGGCGGCGTGCTGCTCCAGCGTTTTTCCGTCGAGGAGGTCGCTCATCAGGCCGGGATTGCGCAGGTACACGCCGACGCCCCACACGCCACTCGCGATCACCGCCACCATCAGGCCGTAAGCCAGCGTGTGGACGTTCCAGCCGAACTGGAATCCCGTGTGCAGGGTGGCGACGACCAGCAGCGACAGCCCGAGGTAGACGTGTGCCGACAGCCAGCCGCGAACGGTGCCCGCGCCGCCGAGGTACTGGCGTTTGCGGATTCCGAACAGCAGCAGCCAGACGATCAGCAGGGCCCCGACGGTGCCAAGGGTGTAGCCGAGCACCGTGCCGCCCCCCGGCCCGAAGCGCGGGGTGTCGACCGCGTACCAGGTGATGCTGGCGGCCATCAGCAGCGCCGACCACTTGAAGTAGCGCAGACGCTCGTGGCTCAGGATGTTGTCATTCGCCATCCGCGCGTCCCCTTGGCAAGCACCGGCGGCCACGCCGCGGACCGCGGCGTGGAACGTGATGCATGGCTCGTTTTCCCCTAGGGCCGATTAGGCCGCGACGGCCCCGGAGCGTCAAGACTTTGTGCACGCGCCTCGCGATCCGACCCCGCGGCGGCTCGGGCCGACCCGTTCCACGCGCGGCCGAAGGGCTAAACTCCGCGGCCTCATGACGCTTCCCAGCCTTCCCGCCGCGCCGCTCCCCGCCCGCGGCCAGCAGCGCGCCGACTGGCGCCTCCCCGTCAACCCGACCGCTGCCGCGCTCGCGATCGTCGAACGCGCGCACCGCCATGAAGGCCTCGTCGTGGCCGTGGCGCGCGACACGGCCGCCGCGCTGCGTCTCGAAGCCGACCTGAAGGCGCTGGCACGCGGCCTTCCGGTGCTGCACTTCCCGGACTGGGAAACCCTGCCCTACGACCTGTTCTCGCCGCACCCGGACATCATTTCGGAGCGTGTGGCGGCGCTGTACCGGCTGCCGGCGCTGAAGCGCGGCGTGCTGGTCCTGCCCGTCTCCACCCTGCTGCAGCGCCTCGCCCCGCCGTCGTGGGTGGCGGGCAACGTCCTGGACCTGAAGAAGGGGCAGAAGCTCGACCTCGACGCAGAAAAGCGCCGACTGCAGGCCGCCGGCTACCGCCACGTGCCGCAGGTGAATGATCCGGGCGACTTCAGCGTTCGCGGCGCGCTGCTGGACCTGTTCCCGACGGGTGCCGCCGAGCCCTACCGCATCGAACTGTTCGACGACACCATCGATTCGCTGCGCAGCTTCGACCCCGAGACGCAGCGCTCGATGCACGCCATCGAGGCCATCGAACTGCTGCCGGCCCGCGAGTTCCCGCTCGACGAAGCCTCCTGCAAACGCGCCCGCGAGGCGATGCTCGACCGCTTCGACGTCAATCCGCGTCGCTGCCCGCTGGTCCAGGACCTCAAGGAAGGCGTGGCACCGGCCGGCATCGAGTACTACCTGCCGTTCTTCTTCGAACGGACCGCCAGTCTGTTCGACCACGTGCCAGCCAATGCGCTGGTGGTGCTCGATACCGGCTGGGAGCCCGCGGCCGAGCAGCAGCTCGCCCAATGCGCGCAGCGCTGGGAGCAGCGACGCCACGACATCGAGCGCCCGGTGCTGCCGCCGGAAGACCTGTGGCTACGCCTCGACGAGCTGCGCGCCGCACTGAACCGCCATGTCCGCATCGAGCAGGTGCCGCCGGAGCACCCCCGCTTCGAGAAGGGCCTGACGCTCGATGCGCAGCCGGCGCCCAACCTGCCGCTCGCCGCAAAGGGCGAAGCCCCGGCCGCCGCGCTCCGCGCCTTCCTGTCGAGCTATCCGGGACGAGTGCTCGTCGCCGCCGATTCGCCGGGACGCCGCGAAGCGCTGATCGACGTGCTGGCGGCCGCCGACCTGAAGCCCCCCACGGTGGCCGATTGGGCGTCCTTCCTCGCCAGCGACCATCGTTACGCCATCGGCGTCGTGCCGCTCGATGCCGGCTTCGCGCTGACCGAACCCGCGATCGCGGTCCTCACCGAGCGCCAGCTGTTCCCGGAAAAGGCCGAGCAGTCGCGCCGCCGCACGCGCCGCGGCGTGCGGGACCCGGACGCCATCATCAAGGACCTGTCCGAGATCGGCGTCGGCTCGCCGATCGTCCACGAGGAGCACGGCGTCGGCCGCTACCGTGGCCTCGAGGTGCTGGAGGCCGGCGGCGTCGCCGGCGAGTACCTCGTCATCGAGTACGCCAAGGGCGACAAGCTCTACGTGCCGGTCTCGCAGCTGGAGCGCGTCTCGCGCTACTCGGGCGCGTCCACCGAACATGCCCCGCTGCACAGCCTCGGCGGCGAAGCCTGGGAGAAGGCGCGCAAGCGCGCCGCCGACAAGGTGCGCGACGTCGCCGCCGAACTGCTGGAGATCCAGGCGCGGCGCCAAGCCCGGGCCGGCCTCGCCCTGCCGGTCGACCGCGCGATTTACGAGCCCTTCGCGGCGACCTTCCCGTTCGAGGAAACGCCCGACCAGCTCAGCGCCATCGAAGCCGTCATCACCGACCTCGCCAAGCCCTCGCCGATGGACCGCGTGGTCTGCGGCGACGTCGGCTTCGGCAAGACCGAAGTGGCGGTGCGCGCGGCCTTCGTCGCTGCCGCCGCCGGCAAGCAGGTGGCGGTGCTGGTGCCCACCACCCTGCTCGCCGAGCAGCACTACCGGAACTTCCGCGACCGCTTCGCCGACTGGCCGATCCGCGTCGAGGTGCTGTCGCGCTTCAAGTCGGCCAAGGACGTCAAGGCCGTGCTCGAGCAAGTGGCCGAGGGCAAGGTCGACGTGATCGTCGGCACGCACCGGCTGCTGCAGGAGGACGTCAAGTTCAAGGACGTCGGCCTCGTCATCGTCGACGAGGAGCAGCGCTTCGGCGTGCGGCAGAAGGAGCGCCTGAAGGCCCTGCGCGCCGAGGTGCACCTGCTCACGCTCACCGCCACGCCGATCCCGCGCACGCTGAACATGGCCATGAGCGGCCTGCGCGACCTGTCGATCATCGCCACGCCACCGGCGCACCGCCTCGCGGTCAAGACTTTCGTCGCGCCGTGGGAGAACGAGACCGTCGTCGAAGCCTTCCAGCGCGAACTGGCCCGCGGCGGCCAGGTGTACTTCCTGCACAACGAGGTCGACACCATCGAGAAGATGGCCCGCGACCTGCAGGCCCTCGTGCCCGATGCCCGCATCCGGGTGGCGCACGGCCAGATGCCCGAGCGCGAGCTGGAACAGGTGATGCTCGATTTCCACCGCCAGCGCTTCAACGTGCTGGTGTGCACCACGATCATCGAATCGGGCATCGACATCCCGAGCGCCAACACGATCGTGGTGAACAGAGCCGACCGTTTCGGGCTGGCGCAGCTTCACCAGGTGCGCGGCCGCGTCGGCCGTTCGCACCATCGTGCGTATTGCTACCTGATCGTGCCGCCCAAACTCACCGGCGATGCCGAGAAGCGGCTCGAAGCGCTGGCCGCGATCGAGGAACTCGGTGCCGGCTTCATGCTGGCCACGCACGACCTCGAGATCCGCGGCGCCGGCGAGCTGCTGGGTGAGGAGCAGAGCGGCCAGATCGCCGAGGTCGGCTTCTCGCTCTACACAGAACTGCTGGAGCGCGCGGTCAAGTCGATCAAGGCCGGCAAGATCCCCGACCTCGATGCCGGCGCCCCGATCGGCCCGGAGATCAACCTCAACCTGCCCGCGCTGCTGCCCGACGACTACCTGCCCGACGTGCATGCGCGCCTCACGCAGTACAAGCGCATCAGCGCGGCGAAGTCCGTCGACCGCCTGAAGGAACTGCAGGTCGAGCTGGTCGACCGCTTCGGCGTGCTGCCCGATGCGGCGAAGCACCTGTTCGCGGTGAGCGAGCTGAAGCTCGATGCCGCGCGACTGGGCATCCGCAAGCTGGATCTCGGCCCGACCGGCGGACGCCTCGTGTTCGATTCGAAGCCGAACATCGATCCGATGTCGGTGATCCGGATGATCCAGGGCCAGCCCAAGGTCTACGCGATGGACGGCCCGGAGAGGCTGAAGATGAAGCTCGAACTGCCCGATGCACCGAGCCGTCTCCGCGCCGCGCGGGCGCTGTTCACCACACTGGCGCAGGGCTGAGCGCGGCATGCGTTCGGCGCACCGACCGCACGCTGCCGCCCTTCCGATCCTCCAGGGCGAAGGCATCCAGCTCGGTCCGTGGCCGGAACGCGACGCTGTCGCCGATGCCGCCGCACTGGCCCGGCTGCACGCCGACCCGCACGCCATGCGCTACTGGAGCACCGCGGCGTGGGCACCGGATGACCTGCCACGTGCCCATGCCTTCCTCGATGACGTCGAGGCCGGCGCACGCGGGGGAAAGCTGCTGCGGTTCGCGGCGCGGCGGCCCGGATCGCCTGGGCTGGTCGGCTGGGTCACGCTCTTCCGCATCGACCCTCCGCGCCCGCGCACGGAGATCGGCTACCTGCTCGATCCCGCGCTGTGGGGACAGGGCTTCGGCCGGCGGATGGTCCACCTCGCCCTCGATCACGCGTTCGTTGCAATCGCGGCGCAGAAGGTCGAAGCGGACGTCGATCCTCGCAACGCGGCGTCGTGCCGGCTGCTCGAAGCCTTGGGGTTCCAGCGCGAAGGCCCGCTGCGCCAAGGCTGGCGCAGCGGCACGGAACGGCAGGATTCCGCGATCTACGGGCTCATCGCCAACGAGTGGCGCGGCTGAAGGCCCTCAGGCCGCCGCGCCAGCCGGGGTTTCGAACCACGACAGCATCGCTTCGGCGCCGTCGGCATCGGTGGGATGCACGTACTCGTTGCGCTTGTTGCAGTAGCGGTAGTCCTTCGACCACTCGGCGGCGTTCAACACGCAGGCACGCACCGCCTCGACCAGCGCGTGGGCCTCGTCGTCCGTGGTGGTCGGGTGGATGGACAGTCGGATCCAGCCCGGCTTGTCCGAGAGATCACCGCTGTCGATCTTCTCGGTGATCGCCCGCGATCGGTTCGGGTCGACGCTCAGCAGGTAGTGGCCGTAGGTGCCCGCGCACGAGCAGCCACCGCGCACCTGCACCCCGAAGCGGTCGTTGAGCAGGCGCACGAGCAGGTTGTAGTGCAGGTCCTCGACATAGAACGAGAAGATGCCGAGGCGCTCCTCGAGGTGGTCGGCCAGCAGGTGCACGCCCGGGATCGCACGAAGCCCGGGCATCAGGATGTCCCGCAACTCATGCTCGCGCGCGAGGATGTTCGCGACGCCCATCTGCTCCTTGAGCCGGATGGCCATGGCGGCCTTGATGGTTTGCAGGAACGCCGGCGTGCCGCCGTCCTCGCGGGCCTCGACGTCATCGACGAAGGCGTGCTGCTGCCAGGGATTGGTCCAGTTCACCGTGCCGCCACCGGGCTGGTCCGGCACGCGGTTGTGGTACAGCGCGCTGTCGAAGATCAGCACGCCGGGCGTCCCGGGGCCACCGAGGAACTTGTGCGGCGAAAAGAAGATCGCATCGAGCTTGCTCTCCGGATCGGCGGGATGCATGTCGATGTCGATGTAAGGGGCCGAAGCCGCGAAGTCGACGAAGCACAGGCCGCCGTGGCGATGCATCACCTTGGCGAGATCGTGGTACGGCGTCTGGATGCCGGTCACGTTCGAACAGGCAGTGAAGGCACCGATCTTCAACGGCCGATCGGCGTACTCACGGAGCAGGCGATCGAGCTGGTCGGGGCAGACCAGGCCGCGTTCGTCGGCCGGCACCACTTCGACGTCGCAGATGGTCTCCACCCACGACGTCTGGTTGCTGTGGTGCTCCATGTGCGTCACGAACACGATGGGGCGCCGCTCCGGCAGCGTGACGTAGGCCGCGAGCTGCTCGGGCACGCGCAGGCCGAGGATGCGCTGCCACTTGTTGATCATCGCGGTCATGCCGCTGCCCTGGGTGATGATCACGTCGGACGGGCCGGCGTTGACATGCTGCTTGATGATCGCCTGCGCCGCCTGGTAGGCGCGCGTCATCAGCGTTCCCGTCGTGTTGGATTCGCTGTGCGTGTTCGCCACGAAGGGCCCGAACCGCTCGAGCAAGGCGCGCTCGATCGGTGCATAGAGCCGACCGCTCGCGGTCCAGTCCGCGTAGCGGATCGCCTGCTCTCCGAACGGCGACCGGAACGTCTGGTCGATGCCGATGATCTGTTCGCGGAAGGGGGTGAAGCGGGATTCGAGCGACGTCGGCACGGTGGACCTCATGGGCGGCCGCGCGATGGCGCGGCTCAGCGGCCGGCCAATTTTCGCAGAGAAGCGTACTCGTGCACGAACCAGCCGCTTCCGCCGTCACGCGCAAGGGACACCGCCGCCCCGGCCACGGCACTGGCTTCGATGGCGCGAAAGCGCGCCAGCGGCCCCCAGAGCAGCGGGTTGTAGAGGGGCGCCAAGCGCTGGGCCAGATGCTCGCCGGGCCGGCGCTCGCCACGCTCGCCCAGCAGCAGGCCGGGGCGCAGGATGTCGACGCGCGGGAAGTTCTGCTCGGCCAGGCCACGCTCGGCTTCGGCCTTGACGCGAAGGTAGAAGTTGCCCGATTTCGCGTCCGCGCCGACCGAGGACACGAGGATGGCGTGGCGCGCCCCGAGGGCCCGCGAGAGCGCGGCGAATTTCAGGACGAGGTCGCGATCGACGGCCACGAAGGCCGCCTGGTTGCCCGCCTTGCCCATCGTCGTGCCAAGAGCGCAGATCCAGATGTCCGCCTTCAAGCCGGCGAGACTGCGGCGCAGACCGCTGTCGGTGCGGCGCTCGGCCGTGCTGGAGTCGTAGACGATATTGCGGAGACGAGGCGACTGGGCCATCAAGGGCGTGCGCGTCGGCGCCACGACCTCGAAAGGCTCGCCCGATGCCAACAAGCGCTTCAGCACCTGCCCACCGACCAGCCCCGACGCCCCAGTCAACAGCACCCGGCGGGTCTGCGCGTCGGTTTCCGGCAGCGGCAGACGAGCCTGCATGGCGACGTGGTGGGGGCGTGAAGGACGCCCGAGGCTAGCACGGGCTTCTTTCCGGAAATCCGATGGCCGCCACGGTTTTGCGCCGTGAACGCGGACGGATGACGAAACGGAATCATTCCCGCATAATAACCATTCGCATTTGCAACTCGTCCGGACCATGACCCGCCGCACCCCGCTTTCGCTCGCCCTCGCCCTTGCCCTCGCTCCCCTTCCCGGCCTCGCCGCGCCCGCCCCGGCCCCCGAACCGGCGAACGCCAAGCGCACTTTGGCGACGATCGAGGTGGTAGGCCGCCTGCCCGCCCCGGAGACGGCCGAAGGCAGCGCCACCACCCTCGATCAGAGCGTGCTCGTGTCGGCGCGCGCGCTCACCGTGAACGAGGCGCTGCGCAAGGTGCCCGGCGTGACCGTCCGCGACGAGGAAGGCTTCGGCCTGCGCCCGAACATCGGCATCCGCGGCAGCAACCCGACGCGCTCGACCAAGGTGCTGATCCTCGAGGACGGCCTGCCGGCGATGTATGCGCCCTACGGCGACAACGCCAGCTACTACCACGCGCCGATCCAGCGCTATGACCGCATCGAAGTCCTGAAGGGCGCCGGCCTGCTGCGCTTCGGCCCGCAGACGATCACCGGCGCGATCAACTACATCACCCCGATCCCGCCGGAAGAGGCCGCCGGACACGCGGAACTCTCCGCCGGCACGCGGGGCTACCGCGCGCTGCACGCCAGCGTCGGCGGCAACAACCTGCTGGTCGATCTCGGCCACAAGCAGGGCGACGGCGCCCGTGACAACACCGAACTCGAGCAGACGGACCTGTTCGCGAAGTACCAGTGGCAGGTGACCGAGCAACACGCCCTGACCTTCCGGGCCAACACGCTTCGGGAAAAATCCGAGGTCGGCTACTCCGGCCTCACGGATGCCGAGTACCGCAACTTCGGCGCCGAGTACTACCCGTTCGAGGACGACCTCTTCGACATCGAGCACGGTGCGCTCTCGGCCAGCCACGCCTGGACCCCGCGCGAAGGCCTGCAACTGCTGACCTCGGCTTACTACACCGAGTTCGTCCGCGACTGGTGGCGCCAGTCCAGCACGACCTCCGACACGCAGTGCGGTACCGCGTTCCGCGATGCCCGCCTGCGCGGCGAGCGCGTGAATCCGGCGCTGTGCAACTCGGCCCAAGGCCGGCTGCGGCGGTACTACACGTGGGGCGTGGACACCCGCCTGACGTGGGACACCAGCCTGTTCGGGACGGCGGGCAACAGCGAGGTGGGCCTGCGCTGGCACGAGGAGGACCAGGTGCGCTTCCAGGTGAACGGCACGTCCCCGGCCGCGCGCACGGGCACCCTCGTCGAGAACAACCTGCGCACGGCGGAAGCGCTGGCCGCCTTCGCCACGACCACCTTCGATCTGGGCGCGCTGCAGCTGACCCCGAGCGTGCGTCGCGAGGACATCGAATTCACCCGCCTGAACCGCCTGCCCGGCGGCCTGGGCGGCTCCGACGACGTCGCCGAAACCACCTGGGGCCTGGGCGCCAACTGGTTCGTCAGCGACGCCGTCGTGCTGTTCGCTTCGGTCCACGAAGGCTTCGCCCCGCCGCGCGTCGAAGACCTGATCGCCGGCAACGGCACCAGCGTCGCCGTGGGCGCCGAGGACAGCCTGAACCTCGAACTCGGCCTGCGCACGCGCTGGCAGGGCATCGACATCGAGGCCACCATGTTCCGCACCGACTTCGACAATCAGGTCGTGGTGGGCTCGATCGCCGGTGGCAGCACGCCGCTGGCGCAGGGCGAAACCGAGTACGCGGGCTTCGAATTCGCCGCGGGCATGAACCGCGGCGCGCTGCAGCGACGCAGCGGCGAGTTCTACGCCAACCTGGCCGTCACCTGGCTGCCCACCGCCGAACAGAGCACGGTGCTACGCCGCGTCGACACCGGCGCCGCCGCCAACGGCAGCCTGGCCGGCAACCGCCTGCCCTACGCCCCGGACCTGACCACCACCTTCCGCGTCGGCTACGTGCGGGGCGCCTGGGACGGCTCGGTGGAAGTGCAGCAGATCGGCCGCCAGTGGGGGGACTTCGCCAACTCGCGCCACCCGGTGGTGAACGGCGACGGCCAGTTCGGCCAGCTCGACGGCTACGCCACCTGGAACGCCACCCTGAACTACGAACCGACGGGCAGCGCCTGGAGCGCCTATGTCGCGGTGAAGAACCTCACCGACCGCGAGTACATCGTCGACCGCACGCGCGGCCTGCTGTTCGGCAACCCGCGGCAGATCGTCGCCGGCCTGCGCTACGGCTGGTAAGCCCCGGCGTATGCTCGGGGCTCCCCCGCCGGAGCCCCGCCATGCGCCAGCCATCCGCCCGCCGCCGCGAACTGCTCGCCGCGCTCCTTGTCGGCCTCCCCGCCCTTGCGGCGGCACCCTCGCTGCTTGCGCAGTCCGGCCTGGAGCGCGCCCTGCAACGCATCGGCGGCTCGCGCGGCAGCGCGGGGGCCCTGACGTCGTCGGACGCTGCCGGCGGCATCAAGGAAGCACTCGCCCAAGGCGTCGACCGCTCGGTGCGGCAACTGGGCCGGCCGGACGGTTTCTTCCGCGACCAGGCGGTCAAGATCCTCGTGCCGGATCGCCTGAAGCAGCTCGCCGACCTCGCGCGCAAAGCCGGCCAGGGCGCGCGCGTCGACGCCTTCGAGGAATCGATGAACCGCGCCGCCGAGAAAGCCGTGCCCGCAGCCGCCGGCATCCTCGCCGACGCGGTGCGCGCCATGACGGTGCAGGACGCCATCGGCATCGTTCGCGGTGGCGGCACCTCGGCCACCGACTACTTCAAACGCAGCAGCGGCGAAGCCCTGTTCGCATCATTCCGCCCGATCGTGGCGCGACAGACCGCCAGCGTCGGCGTCACCGAGAAGTACAAGGCCTTCAGCGAGCGTGCGGGTGGCGGCGCCTTGGGCGCGCTGCTCGGCGGCGGCGGTCGCGACGGCCGTTCGGCGTTGGACCTCGACGATTACGTGACGAACCGGTCCATCGACGGCCTGTTCCACGTCATCGGCGGGCAGGAGCAGGCGATCCGCTCGAACCCCACCTCGCGCAACACCGACCTGCTCCGGCGAGTGTTCGGCTGAGCCCGGCGATTCAGGGCGCGCCGCGGGCTTCGCGCCACTCGACGCCCGCGAGGACCACCAACACGAGTGCTTCGACCATCACGTAGGCCGCGGCGACGTTCGTCACCGTGTCGCGGAATGCCCAGACCGCGATCAGTGAGGCGAGCGCATAAGCGAAGTTCGCGAATGCGAGCCGCCGAAGTCGGGGCGCGGGCGGCGACTGCCGCCACAGCGCCATCGCACCAACAGCGGCCATGCCGACGGCGACGCCACCAAGCCCCCACCAGACGACCGACGGCACGCCACTCTGGACGACGCCGCTCGCCAGCAACCCCAACGTGATCGCGGCGGTGAGCGCCGCGCCCGCCGCATCGAGGACGAGCAGCCGCCGCAGGCGCGACGACGGCTCGCGGGCCCTCACTCGACGACCACCGGGATGCCGAGGCTCTTGGCGATGCGGCCCTTCCACTCGGCCGGGCCGGTGGTGTGCACCGACTCGCCGCGCGAATCCACGGCGACGGTCACCGGCATGTCTTTCACCTCGAACTCGTAGATCGCCTCCATGCCGAGGTCAGCGAAACCGACGACCTTGGCCGCCTTGATCGCCTTCGACACGAGGTAGGCCGCGCCGCCGACCGCCATCAGATAGGCGCTCTGGTGCTTCTTGATCGCTTCGATGGCCACCGGGCCACGCTCCGCTTTGCCCACCATCCCAAAGAGCCCGGTGGCTTCGAGCACCTGGCCGGTGAACTTGTCCATGCGCGTGGCCGTGGTGGGGCCGGCCGGGCCGACGACTTCATCGCGCACCGGATCGACCGGGCCGACGTAGTAGATGAACTTGCCGCGCAGATCCACCGGCAGCGCCTCGCCCTTGTTGAGCATGTCGACCATGCGCTTGTGAGCAGCGTCGCGACCGGTGAGCAGCTTGCCGTTGAGCAGCAGCACGTCGCCGGGCGTCCAGCTCGCGATCTCTTCCTTGGTGATCGAATCGAGGTTGACGCGCTTGCCCTTCGAGGCGTCGTAGGTGAGCTCCGGCCAGTCCTCCAGCGAGGGCGGCTCCAGCATCACCGGGCCGCTGCCATCGAGCGTGAAGTGCGCATGCCGGGTGGCCGCGCAGTTCGGAATCATCGCCACCGGCAGGTTGGCCGCGTGGGTCGGGTAGTCCTTGATCTTGACGTCGAGCACGGTGGTCAGGCCGCCAAGACCCTGAGCACCGATGCCCAGCCGGTTCACCTTCTCGTAGAGCTCGATGCGCAGCTCTTCGGCACGATTGGACGCCCCGCGCGCAATCAAGTCCTGGATATCGATCTCTTCCATCAAGGATTCTTTCGCCAGCAGCATGGCCTTCTCGGCGGTGCCGCCGATGCCGATGCCCAGCATGCCCGGCGGGCACCAGCCGGCACCCATCGTCGGCACGGTCTTCAGCACCCAATCGACGATCGAATCCGAAGGATTCAACATCGCGAACTTCGACTTCGCCTCCGAGCCACCGCCCTTCGCGGCGACGATCACGTCGACCTTGTCGCCCGGCACGACCTTCATGTTCACGACGCCAGGCGTGTTGTCCTTGGTGTTGATGCGCTTGCCCGCCGGATCGGCCAAAACGGAAGCGCGCAGCTTGTTGTCCGGGTGGTGGTAGGCGCGGCGCACGCCCTCGTGGCACATGTCCTCGACGCTCATCGTGGCGTCCCAGCGCACGTCCATGCCGATCTCGAGGAACACGGTGACGATGCCGGTGTCCTGGCAGATCGGGCGATGCCCTTCGGCGCACATGCGCGAGTTGATGAGGATCTGCGCCATCGCGTCCTTGGCCGCGGGGCTTTCTTCTTTCTCGTACGCGGCCGCCAAGGCCTTGATGTAGTCGACCGGGTGGTAGTAGCTGATGTACTGCAAAGCGTCGGCGACGGACTGGATGAAGTCCTCTTGCTTGATGACGGTCATGGCATGGCGGCGCGGCGCCGCGGGCTGGGGAAAGGCCGCCAGTTTAAGTCAGCCGGGGAAACGCACCCAGAGCTCCGCTTCGGCCAAGGAACTGAAGACCCGCACGTCGAGGCCCTGTTCCTGCGCGTCGAGCTGGGTGGCCTCGTAGGCGCCGACGCGGTCCACGGAGCGCGCGACATAGGCCCAACGGCGTCCGGCGAAGACATCCATCCCGAGTTGGCGGATGAAACTCGAGCGCTGCTCGCCGGTCAGCGGGTCGTCGTCCATCAGATCGATGGCCAGCACCTTGGCGAGGCCCCGCTCGGCGGCGAGGCCCTGCACGGCGCGCCAGCAGCCCGCCATGTGGGCGGGGGTGTGCCGACGACCGCGGAACTCCACCACCAGCACGTCGACATCGATGCGCCAACGCAGGTCCGCGGGCTCGAGGCCCGCGATGGCCTGCATCGGCGCCACGCCACTCACGCAAGCCACTCCGTCAGGGCTTCGCGTTCGCACAGCAGCTTGAAGCTCGGGCGCGCGCGCATCCGATCGATGAAGCCGCGGATTGCGGGCCACTCGGTGGCCGGCTTCGGCATGTTGCGCGACCAGCGGCACAGCATGGCGAAGAAGAAATCGGGCGCGGAAACCCGCTCGCCCAGCAGGTAGGGACCGTTGGCGGCGAGGTGGGCCTCCACGCGATCGAAGAAGGCGCCGATGCGTTGGCCCGCCTCGGCTTTCGCCGCGTCGCTGGCCGCCTCGCCCGCAGGCTCGTGCGGGTAGAACCAGGTCCGGAAGGGCGGTTGCAGGCCATTCGCCATCAACACCAGCCACTGGTAGGCGGCGTTGCGCGCGGCGGTTCCGGGCGGCGGCAGCAGGCCGGCGTCGGGGTAGCGGTCGGCCAGCATCAGCAGCAACGCGCCCGACTCGTTGTACGCCACGCCATCGAGGACGAGGGTTGGCACGACGCCGGCCGGATTGAGCTTGAGGTATTCGGCACCGCGCTGCTCGCCAGCGGCGAGGTCGACGCGACGCAACTCCGGTGGGCGTCCGATGTCCAGCAGCAGCCAGTGCACGCACAGACTGGCGCTGCCGGGCGCGAAGTAAAGCAGGTCCATGGCGATCTCCGAGGGCGAGGGGGCAGTGTGCGCCGGCGAGGGTGAAAAAAACCCCGGGACGGGCCCGGGGTTCTTCGGCAGCTTCCGAGCAGACGGCTCAGGCCACCTGCACCTCGTCGGCCTGCATGCCCTTCTGGCCGGCGACGACCTTGAAGCTCACGCGCTGGCCTTCCTTGAGGGTCTTGAAGCCGTTACCCATGATGGAACGGAAGTGGACAAACACGTCCTGGCCGTTCTCCGGCGTGATGAAGCCGAAGCCCTTGGCATCGTTGAACCACTTCACGGTCCCGAACTGACGATCCGACATTGCTATGCGTCCTCGAACATTGGCTGGTTGGGAACGGCGCAGGCCTCACGCCATGACTGCTTGCCCGGGGAATCGTTGCGTCGATGCAGCGGATCGGTCGGATCAGCACACGCGGCCACGGTTCACTGTGACCCAAGCGCAGCAGCGGCCCTACAGTAACCCGTGCCTGAACGAAAAGTAAGGCCCCGTGAAGCCGTGATCCAGTTCTCGAAAACAGGGGGCCGGGGCTGAATCCCGGGCATCGGCTGCTGCATTGCAGCAGGAAAATGCGCGGATCGAACCGCTCCTGGGCGATTTCGGGCGGCCCTAGAGGCCAACCCCTCGCGCCTGCGGGGGACGACCTCGATCAACGTCGCCGCGGCCCCGGATGCGACAATGGCTCATTCCCGTCGACGCTCTCCGGCATGTCCAGCGCCTTCATCTCCGAAACCATCCTCGACGTCCGCCACTGGACCGACGCCTACTTCAGCTTCACCTGTACCCGCGACGACGGCTTCCGCTTCGAGAACGGCCAGTTCGTGATGATCGGCCTCGAAGTCGACGGCAAGCCGCTGATGCGCGCGTACTCCATCGCCAGCCCGAACTGGGATGAGCACCTGGAGTTCTTCTCCATCAAGGTGCAGAACGGGCCGCTCACGTCCCGACTGCAGCATGTGAAGCCTGGCGACACCCTGCTGCTGTCACGCAAGCCCACTGGCACCCTGCTGATCAGCGACGTGCATCCCGGCGGCAACCTCTACCTGCTCGCCACCGGCACCGGCCTCGCCCCCTTCCTGTCGATCATCCGCGACCCGGCCACCTACGAGCGTTTCGACAAGGTCATCGTGACCCACGGCGTCCGCAAGGCCGAGGATCTCGCCTACCGCGACTACATCGAGCGCGAGCTGCCGCAGCACGAGTACCTCGGCGAACAGATTCGCGAGAAGCTGCTGTACTACCCCGCCGTCAGCCGCGAAGGGTTCAAGCACCACGGCCGCATCACCGACCTGATGGCCAGCGGCGCCATGCAGCGCGACCTCGGCCTTCCGGAGATCAACCCCGCCAACGACAGGGCGATGATCTGCGGCAGCCCGCAGATGCTCGCGGACTTCCGGAAGCTGCTCGACGAGCGCGGCCTCGTGGCCTCGCCGAAGATCGGCCAGCCGGGCCATTACGTCTTCGAACGCGCCTTCGTCGAAAAATGAGCCCCTGATGCCCCAGTCCTCCCCCCGGGACACCTTCGCCTTTCCGTTGGCCGCCTCGCTGTGGGCGGTCGCGGGGTCCTTCGCCGCGAGCCTGGTCAGCACCGGCATCACCTTCGGCCGCTACATGGGCGACAGCGCGATGCCCGACGTGCTGCGCGACCTGCTCCCCGGCCTCGTCGGCCAGAGCCTGCTCGGCGCGGCGCTGCTGGCCGCCCTCGTCTTCGTTGTCGCGACGCGTCGGCAGCGACGGGCGCCTGACCGCGTCGGCCACGCGCAGGGCGCGGCAGCGGCCACCGGCCTGCTGGCGGCTTTCGGCGCCTGGGCCGCGGTGAGCCTCGCCTCCGCCCTGGCCTACAGCTTTATCCCCGCCCTGCAGTCACCGATCGGCTTCGCCGTGGTCGGCGTCGCCATGTCCTTGCTGCACGTCGCTGTCGCCGCGCTCGGTGCCTCCGTGGGCGCCGCACTGTTGCTGAAGCCGGGTACGGCTCCCATGCCGGCCACGCCTTCGCGCCACGCCTGGGCTGGCGCCGCGATCTTCGGCACCCTCCTCGCGTTCGGCATTGATCTGGTGAGCGGCGCGTTACCCGGCCTGCTGCACGACACCCTCGGTTCCGGCATGTTCACGACCGCCCAATGGTCGCCGCTGTTGGCGCTGCTGGTCGGCGCCAACGTCGCCCTGGGCTACGCGTGGCGACGACTTCGGACGGATGCGGCACTGGCCTGGTCGGGGGATGCCTGGGCCGCGCTGGCCGTCCTGCCGATCACCCTCGCCTTGGGTGCGGGGGTCGGTGTGCTCGCGGTGGCGATCGCCTACTTGATGGGCGACAGCGGCCTGCCCGTCCTCATCGTCGCCGGCCTCGTGGCGCTGCTCCTCGCGGGTATCGCATTCGGCAGCCTCGGTGCACTCGCGGGGCTGGTGCGCACGCGCCGGGCGGCCGGTCCTCGCTGAAGCACGGCGCCACCACGCGGCGGCGACGGCATGGGCCTCAATGTGGGGCTCCCTCCGTTGATCCCGCCGAGCCGTGCCCCGATGCGTTCCGCCCTGCTCCTCCTTTCCGCGCTCGCCGTGGCGCTGATGCCCGCCAAATCGCGTGCGGAAGAACCCGCCTACACCGTGGCCGAGTCGATGGATGCCGGCGTCGAAGTGCGCGAGTACGCGCCGATGCTGGTCGCCGAAGTGGTGGTGGCCACCGAGGACTTCGGCCGCGCCGGAAGCCTCGGATTCCAGCCGCTGGCCGACTACATCTTCGGCAACAACACGCGGCGCGAGCGCATCGGCATGACCGCGCCGGTCACGCAGGAGCGCGAAGGCGAACGCATCGGCATGACAGCCCCGGTCACGCAGTCCGGCTCACCGCAGAGTTGGGTGGTGGGCTTCGTGATGCCGGCCCGCTACACGGCCGAGACCCTGCCGCTGCCGCGCGATCCGCGCATCCGGATCGTCGGCGTGCCGTCGCGGATGGTGGCGGCCATCCGCTTCAGCGGGCGCTGGAGCCCGATCCGATACGCCGAGAACCTGCGCCTGCTCGAACGCGAGCTGGCCGAGGCCGGCTGGGTCGCCGCCGCCGAACCCCAGTCCGCGCAGTACGACGCGCCCTGGGTGCCGGGCCCGATGCGCCGCAACGAAATCCTGGTGCCGGTCCAGCGCAGGGAGTGAGGCCGCAGGCCAATGCTGGGCTCAGGCGAGCGGCAGGTGGATGTCGGTGCGCAGGATGTCGGCCGGCGTGGTTTCCGGATCGTCGAGGTACTGGAAGAGGATGGGACGCTCGGCCAGCGCGTAACCGCTGGTTGGCCACCAGTCGGCCAACAGGCCATCGAGCGCCGGCTCCAGCCGGTCGTAAGGCCCGACCACGCGGATCCGCGCGTAGCGTCCGCCCGCTTCCTGCCCGCGGCGTAGCCCCTCCGGCAAGGCGATGGCGGTGCCCGTCGGGAAGGCGATGATCGCTTCAGCGCGGCACTGCTCAGCCGGAACATCGCGCCGGTCGTCGTGATCGATGCCCCAAAGACCCGTGATCGCCTCGACCAGACCTGCCTCCGCCGCCCAGGCGAACAGCGCGCCGTAGGCTTCGGCCAAGGCTTCGTTGTCGCCGGTGGCCGAAACCAGCACGGCTTCGAACGGCGCCACCGAGACCACGCTGACGTCGAGCCGCGGCAGCGTCGCCGGGGCACGCAGTGGCCGCTCGAGCCGGCGCTCCGCCTCGTCGCGCACCCCAGCGTCATCGCGCAAGGCCCCGGGTGTCGTATCGAGGTGCTGGCGAACCAGCCGGGCGAAGGACTGTGACGATTCAAAACCGACGGCCAAGGCCACGTCGGTGATGCTGGCCCCAGGCTGCGCGAGCAGGCCCAAGGCACGACGCAGGCGGAGGCGCGCCACCGTGGCGCCGATCGGTTCGCCGGTCAGCGCGCGCCACAGGCGATGGAAATGGAACGGCGAGAAGTGCGCCTCGCGGGCCAGCGCATCGAGCTCCGGCGGGGCGTCGCCTTGGGCGAGCGCCGCCGTGATGCGGTCGAGGACGCGCTGCAGGCGCGGGTTGATCGGGGACGTCTCGAGCGTGTCCATCGGCGAACTGCGGTGCGGGAAGGTGGTGCCAGCCTGCCTACCGGGAGTGGGAGCCGCGTGCCCGATCTTGCGCAGTTCAGCCCAGCGCCTTCTCGATGTCCTTGCGCATGCTCTCGGGCTTGTCGGTGGGCGCGAAGCGCTTCAGCACCCGGCCGTCGCGGCCGACGAGGAACTTTGTGAAGTTCCACTTGATGCCCTCGGTGCCGAGGAAGCCCGACTTCTCGCTCTTCAGCCAGTTGAACAGCGGGTGCGCCTTCGGGCCGTTGACGTCCACCTTCTTGAACATCGGGAAGCTCACGTCGTACGTGAGCGAACAGAAGTTCTTGATCTCGGCCTCGTCACCCGGCTCCTGGTGGCCGAACTGGTCGCAGGGGAAGCCCAGCACCACGAGGCCCTTGTCGCCGTAGTCCTTCCACAACTGCTCAAGGCCGGTGTACTGCGGGGTGAAGCCACACTTGCTCGCGGTGTTCACCACCAACACGGCCTTGCCCTTGAACTCGTCGAGCGTGCGTTCCTTGCCGTCGATGTCGATGGCCTTGAAGTCGAAGGCGGTGGTCATGGGCGCGGGCTCCGGGATGGGGAGGTGAAGACTAGCGTGCCTCGCCTCGGCGGCGCGAGAAGGCGGCCATCCGCCCCGCCTTTTCCGCGCCGGCGCGGAAAAGGAAACGGCCCGGGGTCACCGGGCCGTCTCCGTTGCCACGATCTCGCCGCTCGCGCGGCGCGGGATCAGAAGCTCGCCTTGAACTCCACGCCCCACGTGCGCGGCTCGTTGATGAAGCCGGTGCGGTTGTTGAAGTCGATGCCGCCGACAGCCTCGATCTCGTTGAGGATGTTGCGACCAAACGCGGCCACTTCGTACTGGCCGAGGCCCCAGCTGTAACCCACGCGCACGCCGCCGGTGAGCAGCGGGGCGCCGGTGAACACCGTCGACTCGTACAGGAAGAAGTTCACTTCGCTGCGGTAGGCCCAGTCGGTGTAGACGTACAGCTCCGAGTCGTCCGACAGCGGGATGCCGTAGCGGGCGGTCAGGTTGGTCGTCCACTCCGGCGCCTGCGGCAGCGGGTTGCCGTTGATGCGGGCCAGCGTGGCGCCGCCAACGACCACCGTCGGGTCGGTGACGAGGCAGCCCAGCGGGTTGCCGCAGATCGCCGTCGTCAGGTTCGCGTCCTTGATCTCGGTGCGGTTGTAGCCGGTGCCGAAGGTGACCAGCAGCTGGTCGGTCAGGTAGGCCTCGAGGTCGGCTTCGAAGCCGCGCAGCGACGATTCGTCGGCGTTGAGCAGGCTGTTGAAGTTGGCGGTGCCGCCCACGGCGGTGAGCTGCTGGTTGTCGACTGTCGCGTTGAACGCGGCGAGGTTCAGGCGGGCGCGGTTGTCGAACAGCGCCACCTTCATGCCGACTTCGTACGACAGCACTTCTTCCGAATCGGCAACGGTGACCAGCTGGTTGGCCGGCAGCGCCGCGTTCGCGAACGCGAGACGGCCCTGGATCGACGGCGCGCGGAAGCCCTTCGCCACGCGGGCGTAGAGGTTCACGTCATCGGCCACCGTCCACGTGCCGGCGAGGTCCCAGCTCACGTTCTCGTCCGACGGGTTCACGGTGATCGGCGCGATCGCCGGCGCACCGAAGGCGCCGAACACGCGACGGGCGGTGAAGTCCTTCTCGTCCTCGGTGTAGCGCAGGCCGGCGCGCAGCACGAAGGTCTCGCTCACGGCCCAGTCCACCGAGCCGAAGGCCGCCCACGCGGTGTTGTCCTGGCGCTGCGTCGCGAGGGCGTTGACCACGCCACCGCCGAGGGTGTCGTAGCTGATGCTCTCGATGTCGGCCTGGTCCTTGAACCAGTACAGGCCGGCCTGCCAGTCGATGGCGTTGTCGCCGTTCGAAGCGAGGCGCAGCTCCTGCGTGGCCTGCTTCACCTCGGCCGCGTCGCCCGACTCCGCCGGGAACGGGATCAGGCCGGGGCCACCGCCGCTCGGCAGGAAGACGGCGCCGAAGCCGCCGTCGATGTCACCGCGCGAGGCGAGCTCGCCGTGGTTGAGGCTGGTGATCGAGAACAGCGTGGCCGAACCGAGGTTCCAGCTCATGCGCAGCGAGGCGCCGTCGGTGTCCAGGTCCTGCTGGTTCAGCGCGTCGATGGCGACCTTCTCCGGGTCGAAACCCGGCACCAGGCGGCCGTCGGCGCCGAGGATGTTGGCGCGGAACAGGCGGGCCGTGCCCTCGAGGTCGCGCATCTGCACGCTCAGCAGGGCTTCGAAGTCCTCGCTGGCCTGCAGCAGCACCTGGCCGCGGAAGGCCATGTCTTCGTAACCCTCGACCGCATTGTTGCGGCGCGTGCCGGCGAAGGTGTTGTCCACCCAGTCGCCGCGGCGCTGGTACAGCGCCGAAGCGCGGCCGGCCAGCGTGTCGGTGAGGCTGCCGCCGATGGCAGCTTCGGCGTTCATCGTGTCGTACTCACCGTACGAGAGGCGGCCGTAGCCCGAGGTCTCGAAGTCCGGGCGCACCGAGTCGAACTTGACGAGGCCGGCCGGCGTGTTGCGGCCGAACAGCGTGCCCTGCGGACCGCGCAGCACTTCGATGCGGTCGACGTCGAACACCGGGAAGCCCTTCAGCGTGACGTTCTCGAGCACGACGTCGTCGTACACCAGCGACACCGGTTGCGAGGCGTTGAGGTCGAAATCGGTGTTGCCGAGGCCGCGCAGGTAGAAGCGCGGGAACACGCGGCCGAACGAGGATTCGACATTGAGGCTGGGCGAACGGGCCGCCAGGAAGCGGATGTCGTCGCCGCCGGAGCGGATCGCGTCCAGCTTCTCGCCGTCGACCGCGCTGACCGCGATGGGCACCTGCTGGGCGTTCTCGGCGCGACGGGTGGCGGTCACCGTGATGGTGTCCAGCGTCGTGGCGTCGGTGTTGGCGTCCGCGGGGGCGGCATCCTGCGCCGACGCGAGGGCCGGCAGGGTCAGGGCGATGGCGAGGGCCAGCGCGTGGCGGTTCAAACGGGTGGGCTGAGTGCGGCGCATCTCGGTTCCTTGGAGACGAAAAGGGATTGGGATTCGGGGCCATCCTGGCCGGGAAACGCAAAACCCCGCGCGGAGCGCGGGGTAACGGAAGCTTAACCGGATCGTGCTGGAGCCGCGGCTCGAAAGCCGCGGCCCCGCGGGGCTCAGTGCTGGTGGCCGCCGGCGCCGTGCACGTGACCGTGCAGCACTTCCTCGACCGAGGCTTCGCGGACTTCGACGATTTCGATGTCGAAGTGCAGCGGCATGCCGGCGAGCGGGTGGTTGGCGTCGATGGTGACGGTGTCGGCATCGACCGACTTCACCACCACGGTGATCGGGCCCATCGGGCCGTTGGCCTCGAACTGCATGCCCGGCTGGACGTCGACGTCCTGCGGGAACGCGGCGCGCGGCACGGCCTGCATCATTTCGGGGTTGCTCTCACCGTAGCCTTCGGCGGCCGGGACGACGACCTGGAAAGCATCGCCGGCGACGCGGCCGGCCATGGCCTTCTCGAGGCCCGGCACGATCTGGCCGACGCCGTGGAGGTAGGGCAGCGGCTCGCGGCCGCGGGAGCTGTCGATGACCTGGCCTTCGGGGCTGGTCAGCGTGTAGTGGAAGGAAGCGACGGTGCGCTCGGCAATCTGCATGGGGGATTCTCCTTCAGAAATGAAAAACCCCGGGCGCAAGCCCGGGGTTCGTCACGCAAACGCGTGGGTGCGGCTCAGAGCGCCTGGACGGCGTCGGCCTGCAGGCCCTTCGGGCCCTTCACGACGGTGAAGCTGACCTTCTGGCCTTCTTTCAGCGTCTTGAAGCCCGAGCCCTGGATCGAGCGGAAGTGCACGAACAGGTCTTCGCCGCCTTCGCGCGAGATGAAGCCGAAGCCCTTGGCGTCGTTGAACCACTTGACGGTGCCGGTCTGACGATCGGACATGAGTTGTCTCCTAGGAACAGATTCGATGTTTTGAGGTTTTCACCGGTTTTGGGACCGGCGGCTGTCTGCAGGGAGGCAACACAAGGGCGATGTAGCGGATCATCGATCTACCGCATCGGGACACAATTCACCGTGACCCGGCAAGCTCAGCGAGGCCGACCTTAAACCTTTTCTTGACGAAAGCCAACTTTTTTGTCTGGGAGGGGAACTCCGCGGTTCAGGCGGGGTCCTAGGCCCGCTAGACTGGAGCCTCAATGACCGTCGCCTGTCCGCCCCTGCTGCGAGTCGCTCTGCACGCCCTTCTGGCGCTGGCCGTGCTGCTGCAGGCCAGCGTGGCCGTCGCGATGCATGCCTCACCGGTGGCGGGGGCGACGGGCGACACGCCAGCCCCGGTGGCGACCGAAGCCGCAACCACGCTGCCGCCCTGCCACGCGCTGGTGGCCGCGGTGGTGGACGCCAACCCGGCCACAGCGGCCGATTGCTGCGGTGATTCGGCGCTCGGTGAATCCTGCCGCTGGGCGTGTGCACAGGCGCTCGGCATGACGCCTCTGCTCGTCCTCACGAGCCAGCACCTGCTGGCCGCCGGCCCCAGCGCGACGCCGATCCTGCCCGCCCTCCGCTGGACCGCGCAGTCCCCGCTTCGCCCGCCCATCGGCTGAACCCGTTCGCGCCGCACCGTCGCGCCCACTGCGCGACGGACCTGCAACGCAGGCGTCCCCGCCTGCCGCACGGAGTTCCCATGCCACGCATCCTTTCGGTGGGCCTGATGGCCCTCGCCGGCGTCGTTCTCGCCTCGCCCTCTCTCGCCCGCCCGATTTCCTACGCCGGCGGGCACATGCTGATGGTCGAGCACGAGCCGGATGTCGACCGCTTCAGCTACACCTACTCACCCAGCCATCGCTGGTCGGTCTCTGCGGGCGGCGTCCGCGCCGACGGCCTCGAGCGCACCAACGAGCTCGAACTGGGCTATGTCCGTGCCTCGCGTCTGCTGCATCGCTGGAACCTGCCCGCCGCGCAAGCCAACGCCTTCGTCTGGGGCGGAGTTGGCCAAGGCCGCACCGCGCTCGGCGACGGGCTGGCGCGGCACGTCGGCCTGCAGCTCGACTACGAAACCCGCCGCATCTACACCTCGCTGGTCACCGAACTGCACGAAGGCGACGGCTGGTCGCACCGCTTCGACACCGCCGCGATCGGCTGGGCACCCTACGAGCACGACATCGACCGGGTCGCGACCTGGGTGGTGCTGAAGGGCATGCGCACCACGAACGCCATCGACGACGACATCAAGCCCGTCGCGGTCCTGCGCTTCTTCACCACCCGCTGGTGGCTGGAGGTAGGCGCGGATGCCGACGGACAGCCCCTCGCCAACGTGATGATCAACCTTTGATTCCCAGGAGCCACCCCATGAACCGTTCGTTCCTTTCCTTCGCCACCGCCGCCCTTGTCCTCGGCGCCACCTTCGCCACCTCGACGCTGGAGGCACGCAGCCTCCGCATCGAAGTCAACGGCCTCGTCTGTGCGTTCTGCGCCGACGGCATCACCCGTGCGTTCAAGAAGGACGCCGCCACCGCCGAGGTGTTCGTCAGCCTCGAGAGCAAGCTGGTCGCCGTGGGCCTCAAGGACGGGCAGGACATCGCCGATGCCACGGCGACGAAGCTGCTCACCGACGCGGGCTACACCGTGGTGGGCATCCAGCGCACCGACGCCACGGTCGCCGCCATCAAGGCCGAGGTCGGCGGTGAATGAGTTGAAGCAGGGCCTGTGGGGCGCGTTCGGCGCCCTGCTGGCCAGCTCGGGCACGCTGGTCTGCTGCGTGCTGCCGGCGGTCATGGTCAGCGTCGGCGCGGGGGCCACCCTCGCCGGGCTGGTCACCGCCGTGCCGCAGCTGATCTGGCTCTCGGAGCGCAAAGGTCTGGTGTTCGGCGTGGCGGCGCTCGCGCTCGCCATCGCCGGCACGCTGCTCTGGCGGGCGCGCTCGGCGCCCTGTCCGGCCGATCCAGCGCTGGCCCGTGCCTGCACGAGGCTGCGCCGCTGGTCGAACGGGCTCTATGTGTTTTCGGTGCTCGCCACGATCACCGGCGCACTGTTCGCCTTCGTGCTGCCGGCGCTGACTTGAGCAAAGCGGCGGCCCTCGGGCCGCCATCTCACCACTCCGTGCGGTTCGGCAGCAGGCCGCGCAGCTCGGCGTCGGTGAGGTTGCGCCATTGGCCCGGCTTCAGGTGGCCCATCTGGATATTGACGATGCGGCTGCGGAACAGGCGCTTCACGCGGTAGCCGAAGTGCGTGCACATCAGGCGGATCTGCCGGTTGAGGCCCTGCGTCAGCACGATGCGGAAACCGACCGGCCCGATCTTCGAGACCTTGCACGGCAGCGTGGTCTGTCCGTGCATCGCGATGCCGCCGCGGGCCATACCGCGGAGGAATTCCATGGTCACGTCCTTGTTGACGCCGACCAGGTACTCCTTCTCCTTGCTGTTCTCGGCGCGCAGGATCTCGTTGACGATGTCGCCGTTGCTGGTGAGCAGGATCAGGCCTTCGCTGTCCTTGTCGAGGCGGCCGATCGGAAAGATGCGCTGCTCGTGGCCGATGGCCTCGACGATGTTGCCGGCCACGTCGGCCTCGGTCGTGCAGGTGACGCCGACAGGCTTGTGGTACGCGATGTAGACGTGGCGGCGTTTGTTCGCGGCACCGGCGGCGCGCTGCGCGACGTTCTGGCCATCGACGGCGACCTTGTCGCCCTCGCCCAGTTCGGCGCCAACCCGGGCGCGGATGCCGTTGATGGTGACGCGGCCTTCGCCGATCAGGCGGTCGGCTTCGCGGCGCGAGCAGTAGCCCGCCTCGGAGAGGTGTTTGTTCAGGCGCATCGCTGCGTGCCGAAAGGGAAAGGGCGCGCAGGATACCCCCCGGCCGGGCCGGGCACCTGAACCCGACCCCTCACTTCAGGCCTACGCGCGACGCGAGGATTTCGGCGATCCTCGGCGGCTCGCCAACCCACGGGACCCCGCATGAGCCTGCTGCGTCGCCTCGCCCTGCCCCGCGCCACCCGCGCCACCACCGCCCTGCTCGCCCTCGCGGCCGCGGCCGCCAGCACCGTCGCCGTCGCGGCGGGCCGGCCGATCACCCATGAAGACCTCTGGGGCTTCGCTCGCCTGTCGCCGCCGGCGCTGTCGCACGATGGTCGTTACGCCGCCGTGGTCGCCACCCGGCCGGCCTACGACCCGACCCAACAGACGGCCGACCTCTGGCTGCTGCCCACCGACGGCAAGGGCGAGCCGCGACAGCTCACCTTCAGCAAGGCCGCGGAAGCCGGCCCGGTGTTCAGCCCGGACGGCTCGCGGCTCGCCTACACCGTGCAACGCGAAGGCGACACCGCGCCGCAGGTGTACGTGATCGACCTGGCCCAGGGGGGCGAGCCGCGCCGCGTGACCTCACTCTCGACGGGTGCGCGCACGCCGCAGTTTTCGCCGGACGGCTCGCGGATCCTGTTCATCAGCACGGTGTTCCCCGGCACGATGAATGATGCCGACAACGTGCGCATCGCCGCCGAGCGCAAGGCGCGGAAGGACAACGTCCGCATCTACACCGGCTTCCCGATCCGCAACTGGGACCGCTGGCTGGACGACCGCCAGCAGCGGATCTTCGTGGTGCCGACGACCGGCGGCGAGGCCAAGGACCTGCTCGCGACCTCTACGTTGGTGAAGCAGCCCGGCTTCGGCGGCCGCTTCACCGAGACCGGCGAAGAGATCGACGCCACCTGGACGCCGGACGGCCAGACCGTGGTTTTCGCGGCCACGGTGAACCGCCACCGCGCCGCCTTCGCCAACACCCACACCGACCTTTACCGCGTGCCGGCCACCGGCGGTGAGGCCGAGCGCCTCACCGGCAGCGGCGCCATCGGCGCGCAGGACAGCCATGGCCGTCCGCAGTTCAGCGCCGACGGCCGCCACCTCTTGGCGCAGTTCACGCCCCGCGGCGAGAAGGTCTACCAGCCCACGCACCTCGCCACATTCTCGTGGCCGGAGGCCAAGGCGGGTCCGACGGTCACCCTGCCCGGCGACCTCGCCGTGTCCAGCTTCGGCATCGACGCCGACAGCCGAACCGTGTGGTTGACGGCCGAAGAGGCCGGCCACGAGAAGCTGTTCACCGCCCGCATCGGCGACACCGAAGCCCGCCGTGCATTCGAAATGGACCGTGGCGTGTACACCGGCCTGCAAGTGGCCGATGCCGCTCGCGGCGTGCTGGTGGCGAACTTCGACAGCGCGGTGAATCCGCCGGAAGTCGTGCGCATCAACCTGCGCGGCGGCCATCGCGCGATTTCGGCGTTCAACAGCGCCCAAGCCGCGACGCTCGACCTCGCGCCCGCCGAGACCTTCTGGTTCGAGAGCGAGCGCGGCGCACGCATCCACAACTTGCTGGTGAAGCCGGCCGGCTTCGACCCGGCCAAGAAGTACCCGCTGTTCGTGCTTATCCACGGCGGCCCGCACATCATGTGGCGCGACAGCTTCTTCACCCGCTGGAACTACCACCTGATCGCCGGCACCGAGCGCGTGGTGCTGCTGACCAACTACACCGGCTCGACCGGCTTCGGCACGGCCTTCGCGCAGGGCATCCAGGGCGATCCGTTCGAGGGCCCGGCCAATGAGATCAACCAGGCCGCCGACGTCGCCATCGAGCGCTTCGGCTTCATCGATGGCACCCGCCAGTGCGCCGGCGGCGCCAGCTACGGCGGGCATCTCTCGAACTGGCTGCAGGGCACGACCACGCGCTACCGCTGCCTCGTGAGCCACGCCGGCCTCGTCAACTCGGAAGCCCAGTGGGGCACCTCCGACGTGATCTTCGGCCGCGAGCAGAACGCGGGCGGCCCGGTGTGGGAGCGCGGCGGCGTGTGGGTGTCGCAGAACCCGATGCTCAAGGCCGCCGAGTTCCAGACGCCGGTGCTGGTGACGATCGGCGAACAGGACTTCCGCGTGCCGCTCAACAACACGCTCGAGTACTGGTCGCTGCTGCAGCGCCGCGGCGTCGAGAGCCGCCTGCTGGTGTTCCCCGACGAGAACCACTGGATCCTGAAGGGCGAGAACAGCCGCACCTTCTACCGCGAGCTGGACCAGTGGCTGGATCGTTGGGAATCCGGCAACCCCTGAAACGAAAGGCCCGGCGATGCCGGGCCTTTCTCTTTCCGAAACGTCAGGGCGTGGGTGCCGGCGGTGCTTCCGCCGGCTTCGCGAAGGTCTCACCGAAGAAGTTGCCCGGATGCCACGACGGCCGAGCGTCGTCGTTGGCGACTTCGTTGATCACCCGCGCGTTGAGGCGCGCCAGCATGGCGAGCGACGGCCAGTCGATGGCCTGCGAGAGGTCGTCGCCCGGCTGGTGGTAGCGCTCCTTGCGGAAGGCCTCGACGCGCGCCGCCTGGTCCTGCGTCGGGTCGGTCGAGCGCATGCCCTCGTCGATGTACAGCGCCGGGATGCCGGCGCGCACGAAGGCGTACTGGTCGCTGCGCACGAAGATCACTTCCTCCGGCTTCGAGTCGGGCGTCACCGCCACGCCTTCCGCTGCGGCCGCGCGCTCCACCACCGCACCCAGCGTCGAATTCTCCGCACCGAAGGCCGTGATGTCGGCCAACGGCGCCAGCGCCACCGGCATATCGATGTTGATGTTGGCGACGATGGCTTCGCGCGGCACGGTCGGGTGCTGCACGAAGTAATCGGCGCCCTGCAGGCCCGACTCCTCGGCCGTGACGGCGAGGAAGATCACGCTGCGGCGCGGCTTCACCGGCCCGGAGGCGAGCAGGCGCGCGGCTTCGAGCATCACCGCGATGCCCGAGGCGTTGTCGAAGGCGCCGTTGTAGATCGCATCGCCGCCAATCGGCGCGCCCTTGCCCACGTGGTCGAGGTGGGCCGAGATGACGACGTACTCGTTCTTCAGGGCCGGGTCGGCGCCTTCGAGCACGCCGACGACGTTCGCGCTCTGCCGCTGGCGGATCATCGAGTGGCGCTCCTGCTCGACCGTCATCGGCAGTTCGAAGGCCTGCGGCGTTCCGGCTTCGGCCGCGGCGTAGGCCTCGTCCAGGGTCTGGGGCGCGCCGGCGAAGAGCGCTGCGGCACTGTCCGGGCTGATCGACGCGCGAACGGCCAACTGCGGCCACGCGCCATTCGGCACGCCCTGCTCATCCGCCCAGGCCATGCGCGAGCGCCAGCTCTGCTGCACGAGGCGCTCCCACGGCGTGCGCTGCTGGTCGTCGCGGGTCTGGATCTGCAGGATGCCGACCGCGCCGCGGTCGACCAGCGCCTGCGTCTTGGTGAGCCCGGCCGAGTAATGCGCGCGCACTTCCGGCGGGAACTTCGAAGGCGCGCCGCCGAACACCAGAACCACCTTGCCCTTCACGTCGATGCCGGCGAGGTCGTCATGCCCGTGGTCCGGGGCCGACACGCCGAAGCCGGCGAAGACCACCGGGGCCTCGGCGAGCACCTTGGCCTTGTCGAGGCTGGCCACGGGCAGGAAGTCCTTGCCCGGCGCCATCGTGACGGCGGGACCGGACGCCGGGCGCAGCACCAGCCGCGAGGCCGGCAGCAGGGAAAGCGATTCGACCAGCGCGACCGGCTGCATCCACGACCCCTCGGCGGCGCCGGGGCGCAGGCCGATCTGGGCCAACTCGCTGGCCACGTATCCGGCGGCGATGTCGTAACCGCGCGTGCCGGAGAGCCGGCCTTCCAGCAGGTCGTCGGCGAGGAACTCGACGTGGGCGCGGATGGCCGGCGCGGAGGCCTCGGGCAGCGGGTCGGCCGCCGGTGCGGCGGCCTCCTCGCGCGGCGTGCAGGCACTCAGCAGAAGGGCCGTCGCCAGGCCAACAGCCAGTGGCGACAAGACAGGAAGACGGCTCGGGGACATCGGCACTCCACGGCGGGATCGGGAATCCCCGAGCCTACCGGAAGGCGCAAGCCGCAGACGCGGGCGACTCAGGCCGGCTGGGCGAGCAGCGCGTCGATGCGCGCGTCCTTCTCTTCCCACAGGGCGTTGAGCCAGTGCTGGAAGCGGATGCGGTAGTCGCGGTCGTTCTCGTAATCGCCGCCGATGAGATCCTGCGGCACCTCACGCAGGCGCAGATCGACGCGGATCTCGCGCACCTTGCCGGCGAACAGGTCGACGATGCTCGGACGTCCCTGCGGATAAACGATGGTGACGTCGACGATGCCGTCGAGCAGTTCGCCCATCGAGTTCAGCACCTGCGCCACGCCGCCGGATTTCGGCTTCAACAGGTGCCGGTAGCTGCTCTGCGCCAGCTTCTTCGCGTTGGCGCGCGTGCCCTCGACGAAGTTCATCACCGACACCGGGATCTCGCGGAACTTCGCGCAGGCCGCGCGCGCGGTTTCGAGGTCGCGGCGCGCGAGCTCGGGGTTCTTCTGGATCTGCGACTTGCTGGCGCGCTTCATGAAGGGGAAGTCCAACGCCCACCACGCGAGGCCGAGCACCGGCACCCAGATCAGCGAGTCCTTCAGGAAGAAGCGCTGGAACGGGATGCGGCGGTTCAACACTTTCTGCAGCACCGGAATGTCGACCCAGCTCTGGTGGTTGCTGAGCACGAGGTAGCGGCGCGCGCGGCTGAAGGCGGCGTCGCCGGTGATGACCCAGCGCGTCGGCGTGAACGTGGCGATGGCCCAGCCGTTGACGGCGATCCAGCTCTCGCCGAAGGCCGGCATCCAGCGCGACACCGCAGCTCGCGCGCGCTTGAAGGGCAGCATGCCCTTGGCGACGGCCAGCGCGAGGATCGGCGTGGCATGGAGGACGGTGTTGATGGCGACCAGCACGCCAGCGGCGGCGGCACGAAGCCAGGTGATCGGGGCGAAGCGCATGGGCGACGGATTTCGGGACACGAGTGCAGTTTAGGACGGGAGGGATGAATCGGCGTGAGCGCGACGCCCTCGGGGAGGGCGATTCAGGAACTGCAGCTCAGCGCGGAGCAACCGGGGCGGTCCTTGGCCCACTCCGGGCGGCGCGCCGCGAAGCGCTCGGCGTCGGGCTGCGCGTCGTAGGGCCGCTGCAGCACCTCGAGCAGGGCGTGCAGCTCGGCGGTATCGCCCTGCTCGGCCGCGTCGATGGCCTGCTGCAGCAGCCAGTTGCGCGGCACGACCCAGGGATTCGCGGCATCCATCCGGGCGCGCCGGGCTTCAGCGGGTTGCGGATCGGTCGCGAGGCGCGCGGCGTAGCGGGCCAGCCAGTCGCCAAGCGTGGCGGCTTCGCGTTCGGCCTTGGCTCGGTCGTAAAGCGCCGGCGCGAGCGCTGCCACCGGATCGACGACGGCGGCGGCTTCGAGGGCCGCGAGCGTCCGGAAGAAGATCGTGAAATCGACCTCCGCCGCCTGCAGCGCACCGAACAGGCCCGACACCAGCGCCGCATCCTCGTCGCGCCAGTCGGCGAGGCCGAGCTTGTCGGCCCACATCCGCGCCTGCGCCGACTGGAAGGCTTCGACATAGGCGTTCGTGCCCGCCGTCAGCGGCTCGGCGTCGGGGAACAACGGCGCCAGCGCCGAGGCCAGGGCCGAGAGGTTCCAGTGGGCGACCTGCGGCTGCGCGGCATAGCGGTAGCGGCGTCCCGGCAGGTCGGTGGTGTTGGGCGTCCAGTGCGGGTCGGCGTCGTCGAGGAAGCCGAAGGGACCGTAGTCGATGGTGAGGCCGAGCACGCTCAGGTTGTCGGTGTTCATCACGCCATGCACGAAGCCGACACGCATCCAGTGGGCCATCAGCACGCCGGTGCGCTTCGCCACCTCGGAGAACCAGTCGGCGCGCGCGTTCGGCCCGATGAGCTCGGGGAAGTGGCTCGCAATGGTGTGATCGACGAGGCCTTCAAGCAGATCGCGCTCGCCGCGCGAGGCCGGCAATTCGTAGTGGCCGAAACGCAGGAAGCTGGGGGCCACGCGGCAGACGATGGCGCCCGGTTCGGGTTTCGGGTCGCCGGCGTAGAGGATGTCGCGCACCACGGCGTCGCCGGTCGCCACCAGGCTGAGCACGCGCGTGGTCGGCACGCCCAGCGCATGCATGGCCTCGGAGGCCACGTATTCGCGCAGGCTGGAACGCAGCACCGCGCGGCCGTCGGCGCGGCGCGAGTACGGCGTGGGGCCCGCACCCTTGAGTTGGATCTCCCAGCGCCGGCCGTCGCGCCCGGCCGCCTCGCCCAGCAGCAGGGCACGGCCGTCGCCGAGCTGGCCGGCCCAATGCCCGAACTGGTGCCCGCCGTAGTTGGTGGCGACCGTCGTTGCGCCCGACGGAACGGCGTTGCCGGCCATGAGGTCGAGGAACGACGGCGAGCCCATCGCCGCCGCGTCGAGTCCGAGCTCCTCGGCCATCGCCGGCGGGAACGCGAGCAGTCGGGGGGCCGAGACGGGCGTGGGCACCGTCGCCGACCAGGCCATACCGCGAACGTCGCGGGTCCCGGGGCGCGGCGCAGCCTCGCCGGGCAGCTCGCTCACCATTCGGGCGGTTTCGATGCGCATCACGACTCCAGAGTTTTCATCAGTTTACGAATGGGTGTACGCAGCTGCGCCGCAAGGCACGAATCACGGGGCGCGGCACCCCTAGACTCGGGTCTTCCCTTGACCAGGCAATCGCCCCTTGGATGCCGCCCTGCCCCGTACTTTCCCGATCCGCCATGGGCGGCGGGCATGGCTGTGGGCGACCGTCCCGCTTTGGCTGGCGGCCTTCGCGGCCGCCCGCCTGCTCGAGTACGCGCCGTTCGCCAGCCTCTGGTTTCCGCCGACGGCGGTGACCTTCGCCGCGCTGGTGCTGTTCGGCATCCGCGGCATCCCGCCGGTGCTCATCGCCGCCCTCCTCGGCCACGCCTACACCTTGGAGCGGCTCGGCCTCGAGTGGACGACCGCCAGCGTTCTGGTGGGGGGATTCGGTTTCGCCCTCGCCCACACCGTGCCGATGGCCCTGCTGGCCGTCGCCCTGCAGCGCGTCGCGAAACGCGACCCGCTGGGGCGTTTCGGGCCGACCACGCTGTTCGTCCTGCTGGGCGGCGGCGTGGCCGCCTGTGCGGCGTCGGCGCTGGGCGGGAGTGCTGCGCTGGTGGGCGCGGGGATGGCGGAAAGCATCGACCTGCGCTGGTCGGTGGTGCCCTGGCTGATCGGCGACTACACCGGGCTTCTGGCCCTCGGCCCGCTGCTGGTCGAAGTCGTGCGCCAACGTGTCGCACCGGAGGCCGCGGCCAGCGCACCGCCGCCGCTGTGGCCGAAGCTCACAATCCTTATCGGCCTCATCGCCGGCACGCTCGCCGCCGCGGCTGTCTGGCCCGATGACGACGCCATCGTGTTCACCGTTTTCTTCGCACTGGTCGTGCAGCAGTGGATCAGCCACACCCAGACTCCGCGGCAGGCCCTCGGTGCGCTGGCCTGTGCGGCCGTCGCCATCGCCGTACTCGTGGCCAGCCTCGGCCTCGGCCAGCATGCGCTGAAGCTGCAGTTCGCACTGATCGCGCTCTCGCTGACGGCGTACTCGGCGCTGTCTTTCCTCGGACTCCGCGACGACAACCAGCGCCTGAAGGCCCTGCTCAGCACCGACCCGCTGACGGCCGCCGCGAGCCGTGCGCACTTCGCCGCCATCGTCACGCGGGCGATCGGCGAGGCCCAGCGCCTCGGCCAGCCCCTGACCGTCCTGATGCTCGATCTCGACCACCTCAAGCGCATCAACGATGGTCATGGCCACGGCGCCGGCGACGAAGCCCTCCGCCGATTCGCGGCGCTGTGCCGCGAGCAACTGCGGGCGGAGGACCTGCTGGGACGGCTGGGCGGCGATGAATTCGCCGCCTGCCTGCCCGGAGCCACCGTCGAGGTCGCGGAGGCGCGCGCTCGCATGCTGCTCACCACGCTCGGCTTGGCGAGCACGCCGACCCTGCCGCTGGCCGCGAGCATCGGCCTCGCCACCCTGGTGGACGGCGACACCTACGCCAGCCTGCTGCAGCGCGCTGACGACGCGCTGATGAAGGCGAAACGGGACGGTCGCGGCCGCCTCGTAGTGGCCTGATCAGGCCACCGTCGGAAGGCGGCGCGGGGTGTACTCGCGCAGCGCCTGGATGCGCTCGGCCAGCGGCGGGTGGCTCATGAACAGCTTCTTGAAGCCTCCGGCGACGCCGCCGGAGATGCCGAACGCGCGGACTTCCGAAGGCAGGGTGCTCTGGCCGTAGCTGTGGGCGAGGCGCTCGAGCGCCGCGATCATCTTCTCGCGGCCGGCGAGGTCGGCACCGCCGGCGTCGGCACGGAACTCGCGCCAGCGCGAGAAGGCCATGACGATGGTCGAGGCGAGGATGCCGAAGACGATCTCGAGCACCATCACGGTGACGAAGTAGCCGATGCCCGGGCCGTCCTCGTTCTTGAACACGACGCGGTCGATGATGTTGCCGATGATGCGGGCGAGGAACATCACGAAGGTGTTCACCACGCCCTGGATCAGCGTGAGCGTCACCATGTCGCCGTTGGCGACGTGACTGACCTCATGGGCGAGGACGGCTTCCGCCTCGTCGCGGCTCATGGCGCGGAGCAGGCCGGTCGACACCGCGACGAGGCTGCTGTTGCGCGACGCACCGGTGGCGAAGGCATTGATCTCGGGCGCCTCGTAGATGCCGACTTCCGGCATGCCGATGCCGGCCTTCTCGGCCTGGCGCTTCACCGTCGAGTACAGCCACTGCTCGATCTCGTTGCGCGGCTGGTCGATCACGCGCATGCCGGTGGAGCGCTTCGCCATCCACTTCGACAGGAACAGCGACACGAAGGCGCCGCCGAAGCCGAAGATGGCGCAGAACACCAGCATGCCGGTGTAGTTCACCTTGCCGCCCGCGAAGGTGGACAGCCCGAAGAAGGTGCTGAGGATCATCCAGACCACGGAGAACACCAGCAGGACCGCGAGGTTGGTGGCGAGGAATAGAGCAATACGCTTCATGGCGGGGACACCGGAACAAGTTGGTTCGAGCGCTTAGTGTGGCTTGGAAAGGTAAAGTTCAAGCGAAAAGCCACGCATCCCCGGACGATTCACGCCCTCGCCGTGACGCAGCCTTCACCACCATCGCCGCCGGCGCCCTACATCGGGCGCTTCGCGCCGTCGCCGACCGGCCCGCTGCACTGGGGTTCCGTGCTCGCGGCCTTCGGCAGCTGGCTGCATGCGCGCCACCACGGTGGCCGCTGGCTGGTGCGCATCGAGGACCTCGACCCGCCGCGCGAGCGGCCGGGAGCCGCCGCCGCCCAGTTGGCCACGCTGGCCAGCCTCGGCCTCCACGCCGACGGCGAGATCCTCTTCCAGAGCCGGCGCAACGCGCTCTACCGGCGCGCACTCGACACGCTGCTCGACACCGGACTCGCCTTCGCCTGCCGCTGCAGTCGCACCGATCTCGCCGCCAGCGACGGCATCCACCGCGCCTGCGTGGCCGTCCCGGACGACGCGCTGCGCACCCGCAGCTTCCGGCTGCGCGTGCCCGAGGCCGTCGTGGGTTTCGACGATCCGGTTCATGGCCGCTTCGAACAGCATCTGCGGCGCGACGTCGGGGATGTCGTGCTGCGCCGCGCCGACGGGCTCTGGGCATACCAGCTGGCGGTCGTCGTCGACGATGCCGCGCAGGGCATCACCCACGTCGTTCGCGGTGCCGACCTGCTTGACTCGACGCCGCGGCAGATCGCACTGCAACACGCGCTCCGCGTGGCGACGCCCGCCTACCTGCACCTGCCGCTGTGGCGCGACGCCGAGGGCCGGAAGCTCTCGAAATCCGAGGGTGCAGAGGCCATCGACGGCCAGCCACCGGAAGCAGTGCTGCGGCGCTGCTGGCTATCGCTGGGCCAGCCGCTCGAGGCCTGGCCGGAATGGCAGGGCGCGGAGGCCACGGTCGCGGCGGCGGCGGCGGCGTTCGACCCGGCCCGGATCCCGCGGGAACGCCCTGTCTCGGCCTGAAACCCCCGGGCCGCGGCCCAGGGCCGCCGAGAAACCGCGCACAGATCCGCCCCCCGGCAATGGCCTTGACAAGTCTTCACTTGCCGTTGTGCGGCGCGGCATCGACTCTGGGCGCCTCGGACAACGCCATCGACACCCCATGGATTCGCCGCGCCTGCTCAAGAAGTACCCGAACCGCCGTCTGTACGACACGCGCATCTCCAGCTACGTGACGCTGGAGGACGTGCGCCAGCTGGTGCTCGACGGGGAGGAGTTCGAGGTCCGTGATGCCCGCAGCGACCAGGACATCACCCGCCTGGTGCTCCTGCAGATCATCGCGGAGCGCGAGGAAGAGGGGCAGCCGATGCTGTCGACCGCCTCGCTGCAGCTGATGATCCGCTTCTACGGCGACCCGCTGCACGGCTTCATGAGCCGCTACATCGAACGCAGCCTGCAGCTCTTCCTCGAACAGCAGCACACGCTGCGCAAGCAGCTCGGCGGTCTGATCAGCAACTCGCCGTTCGCCATGCTCAACCAGATCGCCGAGCGCAACCTCGAGCTCTGGAAGAACTTCCAGCAGGGCGTGCTGAAGGGCGGCACGCTGGGCAGCGCCCCGGCGAAGAAGAAGGCGCCGCGCGCGAAGCCGGCCGCCAAGGCCCCGACGAAGAAAGTCCGCAGCTGAGGCGGGGCCCGGCGGCGCCGGGCCTACAGATCACGCGCGACGCGGAAACCGATGCGCGCCGACGTGAGCGCGGCGGGCACCTGAAGGCGGAAGGCCAAACGGCTCTGCTCCAGCGTGCTGGCCCAGCTGCCACCGCGCACCACGCGCTCCTCGCAGCCCGGATTCACCCAGGCACGGCCGTCACCCGGCGCGCGACGGTAGCTGTCGTGCCAGCAGTCTTCGACCCATTCCGAAACGTTGCCGATCAGGTCGTGCGTGCCGAAGCCCTCGGACGTGTACGTTCC
Source organism: Silanimonas sp. (assembly GCF_044377035.1). Classification (GTDB taxonomy): domain Bacteria; phylum Pseudomonadota; class Gammaproteobacteria; order Xanthomonadales; family Xanthomonadaceae; genus Silanimonas. The sequence goes on along the minus strand of NZ_JBILJW010000001.1, from coordinate 82,957 downwards.
GACGGGGGCGGGACCCCAGTGGCCGTCGGACCAGGCGCGGATCGCCCGCCCCCAGCGCCGACCCTGCGGTGACTGGTCGCCCTCGCCGGTGAGGTTGGCGACGGCGCGCGTGGGCGCGCGGTCCCCCCAGGCCCAGGGCGTGGCCCGGCCGCCACGAAGGGCGTACTCGAACTCCGCCTCGGACGGCAGCCGGTAGCGCAGGCCCGTGCGCACCGACAGCCATTCGGCATAGGCCACGGCATCGTCGAAGGCGATATGGATCACCGGTTCGTCCGGAGCGGCCGGCGTGCGGCCCTGGTAGCCACGGCGCCAGTGCGCGCCGCGCAACTCCAGCATGGCGCCACCGCGCTCGTCGTAGACGGTCGAACGACCGCGTCGCTCGGCGACGGTGCGGTAGCCCGTGGCCGCGACGAAGCGGGCGAACTCCGCCACGCTGGTTTCGCGGACTGCCAGCGCGAAGCCGCGCTCGAAACGCACACCGTGCGCCGGACGCTCGTTGTCGCGCGCACCCGCTTCGTCATCGGCCGCGCCCATCGAGAATTCGCCGTGCGGCGCCACCACCATCACCGGTCCGTCGATGCCGCCACCGAGGGCGTCGGCGAAGCGCTGGCCGGGACGGAAGTGGCCGTAGCGACGGGCCAAGGCGAGGCGGCTGGAGAGTTCATCGAGACCGGGCGCCTGGGGATCGATCTGTTGCGCATCCGCGAGGCGCGTCGCCGCACGCTGCAGGTCGAGGCGATCGATGGCCTCGTTGGCCTCATCCACCGCGACGGCGGCGGCGGCGGCCCGCGCCTGCGCCAGCGCGGCGCGAGCGTCCTGCACGGCATCGGGATCCAGCCCCACGCGCGCGGCACGCCGCAGATCGGCCTCCGCCGCATCGAACTCGCCCTTCGCGACCGACGCCGTGGCCCGATCGAGCAGGGCCTTCTCGATGCCTTCGAGGCCGGCCGACGCCGGGGCGAACCCGGGCACCGCCGCCAGCGCTTCGCGGTAGGCCGCTGCGGCACTAGCGCCGCGCGGGGCCAGCCATTGCCCGGCCTCGCGGCGGGCATCGCCGGATGCGGTGGCCGTCGCAGCCACACGGGCCGCGGCCAGGGCTTCCTCACGACCCGCGGCATCGGCCGGCGACACGACATCGAGTACCGCGTCGATCTCCTCGGCGGTGTCGAGATTCCCTGCGATCCGCTCCGCCTCGAAGCGCTCGCGCAGGCGTCCGATGATGCGGTCGCGGCCGACCTGCGCCTCCGGCATCGGCGGGTCGGCGTCGGCGAGGGCGGCGTACAAATCGAGGGCGCCGAGCGGTTCGTTGCCGTACCACAGGCCTTGGCGCTCGGCTTCGGTGGCCTGCATCAGCAGCGCGTCGCGCGCCTCGGCGGGCACGAGCAGCGGGGTGGGCTTCCACGCCGTGCGCGCCTTCAGCGGCTGGCGTTCGGCGGTGTCAGCCTCGGCCGGCGCCGCGGCCACCGTTTCCGCCGCGACGTCCGCGGCCGGCGCGGGGGATTCGGCGTCGTTCCCGCCACAGGCGCAGAGCAGCAGGGCCAGGGCGGAAGCGATGGCAGGCGCGGACGATCGGAAAGGCACGCGGGAAACAACGTCGTGGACAGCGCGGCGCGCGCGGCGGAGACGTTAGGCTAAGCCCCCCTCCCCTGCAAGGACAGGCATGAGTGTCACTGCGGTCGACCGCCCCGACGCCGCCCAGGCGGCGCTGGCGGCCCTTTCGGCGGGCGCACCGCTCGCCCTCGATACCGAATTCATGCGGGAGCGCACCTACTTCCCGCAACTGGCGCTGGTGCAGGCGGCCGATACCGACGGCCGCGTCGCCCTCGTCGATCCGCTGGATCCGGGCATGCGTGCCCCGATGGCGGCCTTCGTCGGCGCCACCGATGCGCTGATGCACAGCGCCAGCGAAGACCTCGTCGCCTTCCGCCATGCGCTTGGCGTGCTGCCGAAGACGCTTTATGACACCCAGATCGCGGCGGCTTTCGCCGGCCTCGGACCGGGTGTCGGGTACCAGTCGCTGGTGAAGACCCTGCTAGGCGTCGAACTGCCGAAGGCCGAGACCCGCTCCGACTGGCTGCGCCGCCCCTTGAGCGCGCAGCAGCTCGAGTACGCCGCCGACGATGTCCGGCACCTGCATGCCGCGGTCGCCGCACTCGACGAGAAGCTGCAGCACCGCGGCCATCGGGAGCGGGCGCTGGCCGACATGGCCCGCATGCTTGAGAACGCCCGCGAAGACCGCGACGACCCGCAGCCTCATCTGGGCATGCGCCCGGCCGCGCAGTTCGACCGGCTGTCGCAGGCCCGCCTGCGGCGCCTGCTCCGCTGGCGCGACCGGATGGCCCGGGAGAAGGACCTGCCCAAGCGCTGGCTGCTCGACAACGAGGTCGCCCTGACGCTCGCCCGACGCCCGCCGTCCACGCCGCAGGCGCTGGCCGCGGTGCTCGAGAGCGCGCGTTCGGCCAAGCGGCTGCAGGACCAGATCGCCGAACTGCTCGCCGCGCCGATGGACGATGACGAGGCGACGATGCCCTTGGCCACGGACAACGAGCGCGCGGATCGGGCCCGCCTGAAGGCCCTTCAGGCGGTGGTGGCCGAGAGGGCAGCCGCGCTCGACCTGCCCGAGGGGCTCGTCTGCGCACGGCGGCACCTCGAGAGTTTCCTGGTCGACGGGCAGTGGCCTGCCGCCCTGCACGGCTGGCGGCGCGAGGTCCTCGAAACCCCGATGCACCGAGCGCTGGAGCGCCTCGGCTGACGCCCGAGCCGCCTTGACGCCCGTCGATGGCGCGGCTCGGCTTGGCAAGCCTGCCGGCGGCAGCCTATACTTCCGCCCCTGCGCGGGGGGGTAGCTCAGCTGGGAGAGCGCGTCGTTCGCATCGACGAGGTCGTGGGTTCGATCCCCATCCTCTCCACCAACGCATCGAAAAGGCCGGGCATTGCCCGGCTTTTTTCGTTTCCGCCCTCCGGTGCCGGGGCCGCCGCTTGGTAGACTTCGCGCCCCGGAACGGCGCACCACCGGCCCTCCGACTCCATCCCTACCCGTCCCCGTAGCTCAGCTGGATAGAGCGCGCCCCTCCTAAGGGCGAGGTCGCACGTTCGAATCGTGTCGGGGACGCCATCGCCATCCAAGGAATCCCCATGACGCACCCCGTCCTCGCCGCCCTCGGCCTCACCGACCACGAATCCGGCACCTACCTCGGCCACGGCGAGTGGTCCGCCACGCGTGATGCCGGCGTGCTCGAGCCGGTGAACCCGGCCACCGGCGAAGTGCTGGGCAAGGTCTACGCGTCGTCGGAAGCCGACTACGCCACGATCAAGGCGCGCGCCAAGGCCGCCGCCGCGATCTGGCGCACCACGCCGGCGCCGAAGCGCGGCGAAGCCATCCGCCTCTGCGCCGAAGCCCTGCGCCAGCACAAGTCGGCGCTGGGCGCGCTGGTCTCGCTCGAGATGGGCAAGATCAAGGCCGAAGGCGACGGCGAAGTGCAGGAGATGATCGACATCGGCGATTTCGCCGTCGGCCTCGCCCGCCAGCTCTACGGCCTGACCATGCACTCAGAGCGCCCCGGCCACCGCATGTACGAGCAGTGGCACCCGCTCGGCATCGTCGGCGTGATCTCGGCCTTCAACTTCCCGGTCGCCGTGTGGGCCTGGAACAGCTTCATCGCCGCCATCTGCGGCAACATCACCATCTGGAAGCCCTCGCCGAAGACCCCGTTCTGCGCCGTGGCCTCGATGAAGATCTGCAACGACGCCCTGCGCGCCGGCGGCTTCCCGGACCTGTTCTTCCTGTTCAACGACGCCGGCACTGAGCTGGCCAGCAATTTCGTCGACGATCACGACGTGGCGCTGGTGAGCTTCACCGGCAGCACCAAGATCGGCCGCCAGGTCGGCGAGCGCGTCGCCCGCCGCATGGGCAAGTCGCTGCTGGAGCTGGGCGGCAACAACGCCATCATCGTGGACGCCACGGCCGACCTGAAGCTGGCCATCCCGGCCATCGTCTTCGGCGCCGTCGGCACCGCCGGCCAGCGCTGCACCAGCACGCGCCGTCTTTTCATCCACGAATCGATCTTCGAAGACGTCATCGCCAAGGTCGCCACCGCCTACAAGCAGGTCGAGGGCAAGATCGGCGACCCGAACGCCGAAGGCACGCTGATGGGCCCGCTGAACGACAAGGGCGCTGTCGCGGCCTTCCTGTCGGCCATCGAAAAGGCCAAGGCCGCGGGCGGTGTGGTCCGCAGCGGCGGCGCGGCCATCGAACGCCCGGGCAACTACGTGCTGCCGACCCTGATCACCGGCGTGGCCAACTCGGCCGAAGCCGTTCAGACCGAAACTTTCGCCCCGATCCTGTACGCCATGCCGTTCAAGACGCTGGACGAAGCCATCGCGATGCAGAACGCCGTGCCGCAGGGCCTGTCCTCAGCGATCTTCACGCAGAACCTGAAGGCGGCCGAAGCGTTCCTGTCGGCAGCCGGCTCGGATTGCGGCATCGCCAACGTGAACATCGGCACCTCGGGCGCAGAGATCGGCGGCGCGTTCGGCGGCGAGAAGGAGACCGGCGGTGGCCGCGAGTCGGGTTCGGACTCTTGGCGTGCCTACATGCGTCGTCAGACCAACACGATCAACTACTCGGATTCGCTGCCGCTGGCCCAGGGCATCAAGTTCGAACTCTAGTTTTTTGCCCCTACACTGGGCTTTCCGGGGGCCAAGAGGGATGTGTCAATGCGCAGGGTGATGGGGGCGGTGGCCGTTTGGGCCGCCTTGTGGGCTTCAGGGGCGGTGGCTCAGGAACAGGAGTTCGTCGCCGGCGACGGCACGCGTTTCAGCCTGCCCATGGAGGGCGGCGTGCCCGCCCGCGCCACCACGGATGAAGCCACCTTCGAAGCGGCCGGTTTCGACATCGACACCAGTGGCGCGCCGTCGCTCACCGATCGCTTCACGTTCCTGTTCAAAGGCGGCGAACAGCCGGTGCGCGTTCGCGTCGAGGACATCACGCTCGCCGCGCCCGTGGTGATCGTCGAGGCACCGGTCCCGGAAAGCCTGCCCGGGGCCGGCTTCCGCCGCTCGCGCTTCGAGCTGCAGGCCCCGACCTGCCCGATCGCCCGCGGCGAGCCCTGCAGCGCCTGGATGTTCGGCCCGCAGGCATTCCGCTTGTACCGCGTCACGCTCACCTACAACGGCGCCGGTCCGGTCGTGATGCTGCAGGCCGAGCCCTACCAGATGGGCGCGTTCATCGCCCGACTCGGTGACCGCATTCCCGACGCCACGGTGAGCCAGCCATGACCCATCCTGTTCGCCGCACGTCGTCGATGGCGATCGTCAGCCTCGTCGCCGGACTCCTCGGGTGGACCTTTGCCCCTTGGCTTGGCTCGATCATCGCGATCATCACCGGCCACATGGCCCGCGCCGAGATCCGCCGCGATCCGGCAGGCCTCGAAGGCGATGGCCTCGCCGTCGCCGGCCTCGTGCTGGGCTGGGCGATGATCCTCCTCAGCGTGTTCACCGTCCTCGCCATCGTGCTGTTCTTCGGCGGTCTGGCGGCTCTGGCCGCTCTCGCCGCCGGCATATCGGCCTGACCACGCCGCAAGGAAGACGCTCCGACGATGTATGGACTCGCCCGTCCGCTGCTGTTCCGCCTCGATGCGGAACACGCCCACGAACTCGCGCTGAAGGCGCTGGACACCGCCTGGCGCGCCGGCCTGAACCCGCTGCTGGCCTCGCGACCGAAGCCCTTGCCGACGACGGTGATGGGGCTGGCCTTCCCCAACCCGGTGGGCCTGGCCGCCGGCCTCGACAAGAACGGCGCCTGCATCGATGCGCTGGCCGCCCTCGGCTTCGGCTTCGTGGAGATCGGCACGACCACGCCGCGGCCGCAGGCCGGCAACCCGAAGCCGCGCATGTTCCGCTTGCCGGAGCACGAGGCTGTCATCAACCGGCTGGGCTTCAACAACGAAGGCGTCGATGCGCTCGTTCGCAATGTCGAGGCCTCGAAGCTCCGGCGCGTGGGCGGTGACACGATCCTCGGCATCAACATCGGCAAAAACAAGGACACGCCCAACGAGCAGGCGGCGGCCGATTACCTGCACTGCCTCGGCCGCGTGTACGCGCTGGCCGACTACGTGACGGTGAACATCTCCTCGCCGAACACAGCGGGCCTGCGCGAACTGCAGGAAGAGAAGGCGCTGCGCGCGCTGGTGAGCGAGATCTTCGATGCCCGTGAACGGCTGGCCACGCGCCACGGCCGCCGGGTGCCGGTCCTCGTCAAGATCGCGCCCGACCTGACCGAGGACGACATCGACGCCTCTGCGCGCGTGCTCGGCGAACTGAACGTCGACGGCGTGATCGTCAGCAACACCACAGTCGACCGCCTCGCCATCGATGGCCACCCCTTGGCGAAGGAACAGGGTGGGCTCTCCGGCAAGCCGCTGTACGGCAAGTCGACCGCCGTGCTGCGCCGCATGCGCTCGCGCCTGCCGGCGCATATCCCGCTGGTGGGCGTGGGCGGCATCCTCTCCGGGGCCGACGCGGCGGGAAAGATGACCGCCGGCGCGCAGCTCGTGCAGTTCTATACCGGCCTGATCTACCGCGGCCCGGCCCTCATCGGCGAGTGCGTGCAGGCGCTGCGGCATCGCCGCGACGGCGTGCGCGGATGAGCGAGGCTGGATACCGGATCAGCGAGAACGTCTCGCTGGCCGGCCGCAACACGTTCCGCGTGGACGCCAAGGCCGAGATGCTGGCCGACGTGCACGACCCGTTCGCCCTTCCCGCGCTGATGTCGGAGCCTTGGCTGCAGTTCGCGCCGCTGCTGGTGCTGGGCGAAGGCAGCAACGTGCTGCTGGCCGGTGACGTGCCGGGCCTGACGCTCTCACTGACGCGCGCGCGGATCGCCGTCATCGAGGACGCCGCGGACTCGGCGCTGGTGGCCGCCGATGCCGGCGTGAACTGGAACGACTTCGTGCACTGGACGCTCGGCCGCGGCCTCTGCGGCCTCGAGAACCTCGCGCTGATCCCGGGCACGGTCGGCGCCTCGCCGATCCAGAACATCGGCGCCTACGGCACCGAGGTGGGCGAGTTCATCGATTCGGTGCAGGCTTTTGATCGCGAGACCCTGCGCCTGCGCGAGTTCGAGCGCGAGGACTGCCGCTTCGGCTACCGCGACAGCGTGTTCAAGCGCGCGCCGGAACAGAACGTGATCACCGAAGTGCGCTTCCGCCTGCCGAAGGCGCGCGCCGTGCGCACCGGCTACGCCGGCGTCGACGAAGAACTCGCCGCCATGGGCATCGAAGGCGCGCCCACGCACCGCCAGGTGGCCGAAGCCATCAGCCGCCTGCGCTCGCGCAAGCTGCCCAACCCGGCCGTGCTCGGCAACGCGGGCTCGTTCTTCAAGAACCCGATCATCGATGCGGCGGTGGCGGACACGCTGAAGGCGGCACACCCCGCCCTGCCGGTCTTCCCCGGCGATTCTCCGGCGACGCGCAAGCTCTCCGCGGGCTGGTTGATCGACGCCGCCGGCTGGAAAGGCTTCCGCGACGGCGATGCCGGCGTGGCGCCGCAGCACGCCCTCGTGCTGGTGAACCACGGCCACGCGACTGGCGCGGATCTCCTGAGGCTCGCGGGCCGCATCGCCGGCTCGGTGCAGGCGCGCTTCGGCGTGGCGCTGGAGCCCGAGCCGCGGATCCTTGGCGGGCGCTTCCAGCCCATCGCTCCGGACCAGGCCCTCGCATGAGCGGCCTGCCGGACACGATCACGTCGTCCGGCCAGCGCGCGCGCAGCGAACTGCTGAAGGCGGTTGGGTACATGGTGTGCAGCGCGGCCATGTTCGCCTGCATGGCGGTGATGATCCGGCTTGCATCGTCGCAGCTGCACGCGTTCGAAATCGCCTTCTTCCGCAACTTCTTCGGCTTCGTCTTCGCCCTGCCGCTGCTGATGCACCACGGCATGGGCATCCTGAAGACCGACAAGCTGAGCCTCTACGTGGGCCGCTGCCTGATCGGCATCGTCTCGATGCTGTGCGGCTTCTACGCCATCGTGCACCTGCCGCTGGCGAAGGCGGTGACCATCAGCTACTCGACGCCACTGTTCGTCACCATCCTCGCGGTTCTGTTCCTCGGCGAGATGGTGCGTTTGCGCCGCTGGACGGCCGTAGGCCTCGGTTTCATCGGCGTGCTGGTGATCATGCGGCCCGGCGCGGACACCTTCGACGGCAACACCCTCGTCGCCCTGACGGCCGCCGTGCTCAGCGCCATCGTCGCCATCAGCATCAAGGTGCTGTCGCGCACCGAGAAGCCCGACGCCATCGTGCTGTGGACGACGATGCTGTGGGTGCCGTTGTCGCTGGTGCCGGCCCTGTTCGTCTGGACCTGGCCGACCGGCTGGACCTGGGCCTGGATCGTGGCCGCCGGGTTCTTCGGCACCGCGGGCCACATGTTCTGGACTCGCGCGCTGAAGCGCGGCGACGCCTCGATGCTGACGCCGATCAGCTTCATGCAGGTGCCGATCGTCGCGTTGCTCGCTTGGTGGCTGTTCGACGAGACGGTGACGGCTTGGACGGCCGCCGGCGCCGCCATCATCTTCGTGGCGAACGCCTACATCGCCCACCGCGAGGCGCAGGTCGCCTCGCGGGCCGTCACTGACGCCGAGATCAGCCCCGAGACGCAGAAGCGCTGAACCGGCCTTCCGGACCGAGACCCGCGCGCCGGCGGAGTGTCGTTGCCGCGTGATCGACATCGCCTTGCCCCCGACCTTCGGCACATGCCGGTACCGCCTGCCCGGTTAGGCTCCGGGACTGGCCGCCGCGCTGGCGCCGACACACCGCGTTATCCAGTAACAGACCCGGGGAATCCATGAAGAAGACGCTTCTCTCGCTGAGCCTCGCGCTCGCCTTCGCCGCGCCGTCGGCCTTCGCCGCCGAGGCGCCCAAGCTCGGCACGTTCGGTATCGAGCTCGGCAATCGCGACAACACCGTGCAGCCCGGCGACGACTTCAACCGCCACGCCAACGGCACCTGGTTCGACAACTACACGCTCAAGGACTACGAGACCCGCTACGGCTCGTTCAACACCCTGAGCGACCAGGCCGAGCTGCAGGTCAAGGCGATCATCGAGGAGCTGCAAGCTCGCTCCGACCTTGCCCCGGGCAGCGACGAGCAGAAGGTCCGCGACCTCTACGCCAGCTACATGGACACGGCGGCGCGCGACGCCGCCGGCATCACGCCGATCCAGCCGATCCTCGACGGCATCGCGAAGATCGATTCGGTTGCCGCGCTGACGGCCGCCTTCGGCCGCGCCGGCATGGACGGCAGCAACGCCCCGGTGGGCGGCGGCGTCGGCCTCGACCGCAAGGACCCGAACCGCTACCTCGTCGGCGTCGGCGTGGGCGGGCTCGGCCTGCCGGACAAGGATTTCTACCTGAACCCCGAGCCGCGCTTCGTGCAGATCCGCGCGGCCTACCTGGCCCACATCGAGAAGATGCTGGGCTTCGCCGGCCTCACCGACACCAAGCCGCGCGCCGAGGCGATCCTCGCGCTCGAGACCGAGATCGCGAAGAACCATTGGGACCGCGCGCAGCTGCGTGATCGCGACAAGACCTACAACCTCACGTCGTTCGACGACCTGAAGGCGCAGTTCCCGTCCTACGACTGGGCCGCGCACTTCGCCGCGCAGGGCCTGCCCACGCCGGCCGAAGTCAACGTGACCACGCCGAGCGCCGTCGGCCCGATCCTCGAGATCGTCGGCAAGACGCCGCTCAACGTGTGGCGCGATTACCTCACCTTCCACGCCGTCGACAACCACGCGCCCCTGCTCTCGACTGAAATCGACCAGGCCGCATTCGCCTTCAATGGCACCGTGCTTTCCGGCCAGCGCGCCCAGCGCGAACCGTGGAAGCGCGGCGTGGCGCTGGTCGGCGGCGGCCAGGGCCTCGGCGACGCCGTGGGCAAGGTGTACGTGGCCCGCCACTTCCAGCCGGAAGCCAAGGCGGCCATGGACGCGCTGGTCGAGAACCTGCGCAAGGCACTGCGCCAGAACATCGACAACCTCGACTGGATGGGCGCCGCCACCAAGGAAGAGGCCTACAAGAAGCTCGAGAGCTTCCGTCCGAAGATCGGCTACCCGACGAAGTGGCGCGACTACGCGTCGGTCACCATCGTGCCGAACGACTTCATGGCGAACGTGCTGGCCCTGCGCCAGTTCTATACCAACGACCAGAACCGCCGCCTCGGCACCGTGCCGGACCGCGACGAGTGGTTCATGACGCCGCACACCGTCAACGCCTACTACAACGCGACCTTCAACGAGATCGTGTTCCCGGCGGCGATCCTGCAGCCGCCCTTCTTCGACGTGAACGCCGATCCGGCCGTGAACTACGGCGCCATCGGCGGCGTGATCGGCCACGAGATGGGCCACGGCTTCGACGACCAGGGCTCGAAGTCGGACTGGCAGGGCATCCAGCGCAACTGGTGGACCGACGAGGACCGCGCGCGCTTCGAGGAGCGCACCAAGGCACTGGTGGCGCAGTACAACCAGTTCTGCCCGCTCGAAGGCCACTGCGTGAACGGCCAGCTCGCACTCGGCGAGAACATCGGCGACCTCGGCGGCCTGTCGATGGCCTACACGGCCTACCAGATGAGCCTCAACGGCCAGCCCGCGCCGGTACTCGGCGGCCTCACCGGCGACCAGCGCTTCTTCCTCGCCTGGGCGCAGATCTGGAAGTCGAAGTACCGCGATGAGGCGATGATCAACCAGGTGAAGGTGGGCCCGCACTCGCCGCCGCAGTTCCGCATCAACGGCCCGCTGCGCAACCTCGACGAGTGGTACAAGGCCTTCAACGTGCAGCCGGACGACGCGCTGTACGTGAAGCCGGAAGAGCGCGTGCGGATCTGGTGATCCGCCGCGGCGCGTGAACGAGAACGGCCACCGCGAGGTGGCCGTTCCGTTTTCAGCGGGCTAGCGAATGGTGAAGGGAAACTGCTGGATGACGCGCAAGTCGACCGGCTCACCGTCCTTCGTGGCGGGCTCGAAGCGCCATAGCTTCACCGCGCGCTTGGACACCTCGCCGAACACGGGTTCGGACGCCCGCAGCACCTCGATATCCCGGGTCGAGCCATCCTTCGCGATCACGAAGGCAACGGACGCGAAGCCTCCCCGCCGCTCGAGGACAGCGACGGCCGGAAACTCCGGGACACGTCCGCGGATGAGACGCGGCGCCGTGTCGCAATCGCCGCTGGCGCAGTAGTACTCCGTTCCCTGCGACGCCATCCTCGCGTTGAACTCGTCCTCGCGGAGGCTTCCGCCTGCGTAGGGCGCCCCGGAGGACGCACATCCCGCGAGCAGGGCGATCAATGACAGCAAGGCGACGACTCGGGGGGTGTTCGGGCTACGCATCCTTGAACGCTCGCGATGATGGGGGGGATCTCAAGCGTAATTCTTAGCCACGTAGTCGTCGATGATCCCGACGAACTCGCGGGCGATGTTCTCGCCCTTCAGCGTCATCGCCTTCTCGCCGTCGATGAACACCGGCGCGCTCGGCGCTTCACCGGTGCCGGGCAAGGAGATGCCGATGTTCGCGTGGCGCGATTCACCGGGGCCGTTCACCACGCAGCCCATCACCGCGAGCGTGAGGTTCTCGACGCCGGGGTGCTTCAGCTTCCACACCGGCATGTTCTCGCGCACGTGTTCTTCGACCGTCTTCGCCAGCTCCTGGAAGAAGGTGCTGGTGGTGCGGCCGCAGCCCGGGCAGGCGGTGACCATCGGCGTAAACGCGCGCAGGCCCATGGTCTGCAGCAGCTGCTGCGCGACGATCACTTCATTCGTGCGCGACTGGCCGGGCTCCGGCGTCAGCGAGATGCGGATGGTGTCGCCGATGCCTTCCTGCAGCAGCACCGACAAGGCCGCCGTGCTGGCGACGATGCCCTTACTGCCCATGCCGGCCTCGGTGAGGCCGAGGTGCAGCGGGTACTCGCAGCGCGCCGCGAGGTCGCGGTAGACGGCGATCAGCTCCTGCACGCCGCTCACCTTCGCGGAAAGGATGATGCGGTCCTTCGGCAGGCCGAGTTCGACGGCCTTCTCGGCCGAATCCAGCGCCGAGCGCACGAGGGCCTCGCGCAGCACGCGGGCGGCGTCCCAGGGGGCGGCGCGCTTCGCGTTTTCGTCCATCAGCACGGCGGCGAGGTTCTGGTCGAGCGAGCCCCAGTTCGCGCCAATGCGCACGGGTTTGTCGTACTGCAGCGCCTTCTCGATGATCGAGGCGAACTGCGTGTCCTTCTTCTTGCCGAAGCCGACGTTGCCGGGGTTGATGCGGTACTTCGCCAGCGCCTCGGCGCAAGCGGGATGCGCTTCGAGCAGGGTGTGCCCGTTGTAGTGGAAGTCACCGATGATCGGCACGTCGATGCCCATCATCGCCAGCCGGTCGCGGATGTGCGGCACGGCGGCGGCCGACTCCTCGTTGTTGACGGTGATGCGCACCTTCTCGGAACCCGCGCGCCAGAGCTCGGCGATCTGCTGCGTGGTGCCCTTGATGTCGGCGGTGTCGGTGTTGGTCATCGACTGCACGACGACGGGGGCGTCGCCACCGACGACGACCTTGCCGACACGGACGGGAATGGAACGGCGACGCGGCGAGGGAACAGCGGAACTCATCGGATCACTCAGGAATGCCCGGCGGTCGCCGGCGCGTAGCGGTAAAGGAAATAGTCGCCCAGGGTCTGGACGAGGCGAAGGTCGCTCAGGCGGCCTTCGGGGCGGCGGTCGAGCAGCTGGTCCACGGGCTCCTGCTCCCGCCCGATGCGCAGCGGCTCACCCTGCGGCAGGCGCTGGCCGGCGAGATACAGCCAGTCGCCGCCGCCATAGGGAGGACGCAATTCCAGCGCACGAAGCGGCGCGCGGCTCGCGGCACCGGTGCCCATCAACGCGACAGCCGTGGCCGCGCGAGAGAGCAGCTCGACGCCAGCCATCACTTGCCCATCGGCCTCGTAGCGCAACCAGCGGAGGATGCCGAGCATCCAGTCGGACGGGTCTTCCTGGTCGCCGACATGGATGCCGACGACCTCGCCGACGCGCAGGCGCAGCTGGTTGTCCTGGGCCCAACGCATCCGGTAGCCACCGAGGCTCTGGTCGACGACCAGGGCAGGGATACGCGCCGAACGCGCGGAGACCTCCGCGCCGCCCGCCGACCACGAGGCCCGCGCGGTCTCCGTCAACGCGTCGCCGAGCACCTGCCTCGCGAAGGCGTCGAAATCACGCTCGCCGCTGGCCTGGTAGTGCAGGCCCGACAGGCCGAACACCGTCTCTACGGTGTGGCCGGCGTCGAGCCGGGTGAACTGCCGCGCGGCCGCGTGCGAGAACGCGCGGCGCAGCTTGCGCAGGCCATCAGCGCTCATCTTCACCGGCACGCCGTGCTCGGGCATCACGGTCGCGCTCTCGCCGTCGCTGGCCGCGAGGGCGGCTTCGACGGCCGCGGCGAAGCCCACGAGGTCGAGGTACTGGCGCGGCGGCGCCTTGCCGCCGGGGCCTTCATCGGCATCGTCGGCCACGCCGACCGCGGTGGCCGACGGGGTGTCGCGCAACGGCGTGCGGGCGGCGAAGGCTTCGCACATCGCCCACACGCGCTCCTGCTCGGGCTGCGAAAAGGCCCGCGGATTCACCACGTGCATCAGCAGCAGCTCGACGTAGCGCTGCTGGACGCTCGGCAGCCCGGACACCAGCGGATCGGACGAGGGACGGCGCTCGAGTTCGCGCTCCACGGCGAAGCGATAGGTGCGATGCAGGCCGCGCCAGGCGTCGACGGGAAGATCGGCATAGACGCGCCAAGCCACGAGCAAGGCCTCGCCGTAGTGGTAAGCGGCGCGCTGCACGGCCTCGGCGACCTGCCCGCCGCGCAGCCACGGCAGGCTGCCCGACGGCCCGCACTGGTCGGCCGCGGCCATCCGGTAGGCATGGGCAAGGCGAAGATGCAGTTGCTCGAGTTCGACCGGAAGACCCGCGAGGTCACCGGCCAACGGCAGCGGCTTGCCGGCGAACAGGCGCTGCGTCGAGAGCGCGTTGTCGAGGATCGCTGGGCGCAGCACTTCGGCGATCTCGCGGCGCGTGGCGCCCTTCAGCGCGTGCGTCGACGACAGCGCCTCCAGCGCACGGAGAAGGGCGCGTCGCGTGGCGGCCACATCGGCGCGCGGCAAGGTGTCGATCCAGCCGGCGGCGCGCTTCGCGTCGGGGCCGAACGGCAGCTCCGCGCGCAAGCCCGGCGGCAGGGTTTCGCCCAAACGTCGATACACTTCGCCCATGCGCCATCGCCTCCGTCCAAGGCCCCCAGTGTACCGTCGCGCCCACGGCCGCCGCATGGCACGGAGCAAGGCCGGCGGGGCCGCATCGTGAGCGCCACTGGCCCGGCAGGCCGCCCCACGCTGCGGCCGCACCAGCTCAACACCCTGGCCCGCGACCTGCTGGAAGGCAGCTTCCCGTCCATCTGGGTCGAGGGCGAGCTCTCCGGTGTCGCGCGACCGGCCTCCGGGCACCTGTACTTCACCCTGAAGGACGAGCGCGCGCAGGTGCGCTGCGCGATGTTCAAGATGAAGGCGCAGTACCTGCGATTCCTGCCGCGCGACGGCATGCAGGTGCTGGTCCGCGCCAAGCTCACGCTGTACGAGCCCCGTGGCGACTACCAGCTGGTGCTGGAGCACATGGAAGAGGCCGGCGAAGGCGCATTGCGCCGGGCTTTCGACGCCCTGAAGTCGAAGCTCGATGCCGAAGGCCTGTTCGCCGAGAGCCGCAAGCGCCCGCTGCCGCGTTTCGTGCGCCGGTTGGGCGTGCTCACGTCGCCGAGCGGCGCGGTGATCCGCGATATCCAGAGCGTGCTGTCGCGGCGCTGGCCGATGCTCGAGGTCGAGCTGCTGCCGGTGCCCGTGCAAGGCGCCAATGCCGCGCCGGCCATCATCCAGACCCTGCGCGCTGCCTATGCCGCGCGGCGCCATGACGTGCTTCTTCTGGCACGCGGCGGCGGCTCCCTCGAGGACCTTTGGTGCTTCAACGACGAGGCGCTGGTGCGCGCCATCGCCGATTCGCCGGTACCGGTGGTATCGGCCGTGGGGCACGAAGTTGATTTCACGCTGGCGGATTTCGTCGCCGATCTGCGCGCCCCCACACCCTCTGCGGCGGCCGAGCTTCTGGTGCCGGACCGCGCCGAGATGCAGGCGCGTGTCTATCATCTGCACCTGCGCCTGCAACGTCGGCTTCAGGAGTCGCTGGATCGGGCCCGCCAGCGCGCCGACCACGCCGGGCTCCGGCTGCAGGCCGAGCGCCCGCAGCGCCGCTTCGAGCGCGGGCGGGATCGCGCGGAATCGCTGCGACTGCGCTTGGCGGCGGCCCTCGCCGGTCGGCTCGCGACACAACGCAGCGGGCTGGCGACGATGTCGAAGCGGCTGGAGCAGCAGGCCCCTGCGCTTCGCCTCCAGCGACTCCGACAACGGCTCGCCCTGCTCGGCGCGCGGCAGGACACCTCGCTGCGGCGAGGTTTGCAGGCGCGGCTGGGCCTGCTTCGCGAACTCGGCCGCGGCCTGCACGCCGTGAGCCCACTCGCCACCCTGGGCCGCGGCTACGCCATCCTGCAGCGCGAGGACGGTCATGCCGTGCGCCGCGCCGATGAAGTCGCGGCCGGCGACACGCTGCGCGCGCGGCTCGCCGAGGGTGGATTGCGCCTGCGGGTGGAATCGAACGATGGAGACACGCCGTGAACCCTGCGGGTGGCCCCCACGGGACGTGCGCATGACGGCTGCCCCCCTCTGGCTGGCGAACCGGGCGGTGCACACGGGCAGCTCGCTGCCGATGCGCGATGCGTGGAGCGGCGAGACGATCGCCGAGGTCGCGCAGGCCGGCCCCGACGAGATCGAGCAGGCGATCACCGCGGCCCACGCCGCGCGGCCGGCGATGGCCGCCCTGCCCGCATGGCTTCGCCGCGATGTGTTGGAGCACCTGCTGGCCCGCGTGCGCGAACGCGCAGAATCGCTCGCCCAAACCATCACGGCGGAAGGCGGCAAGCCCATCGCTGCCGCACGCGCCGAGGTCGCCCGGGCGCAGGCCACGTTGCGCGAAGCCGCCGCGGAGGCCGGCCGCCTCGATGGCGAGGCCCTCGACCTCGACCGCGACGCCGCCACCCGCGGCTGGCGTGGCTTCACCCGGCGCGTTCCGGCCGGCGTGGCGAGCCTGATCACGCCCTTCAACTTCCCGCTCAATCTGGTGCTGCACAAGCTGGCGCCGGCCCTCGCCGCGGGCTGCCCCGTTCTTCTCAAGCCCGCCCCGGCCACGCCGCTCACCGCCCTGAAGCTCGGCGAGTGGCTGGCCGAGTGCGATCTGCCCGAAGGCGCGTTCTCGATCCTGCCCTGCGCGAACACGCACGCCGCGCCGTTCGTCGAGGACGCGCGCATCGCGGTGCTGAGCTTCACCGGCGGGCTGGTCGGCTGGGACCTGAAAGCCCGCGCCGGCAAGAAGCGCGTGGTGCTGGAACTGGGAGGCAACGCGGCCTGCATCGTCGACGCCGATCCCGGCGCCGACCTCGACCACGTGGTGTCGCGGATTGTTTCTGGCGCGTATGGCCAAGCCGGACAGAGCTGCATCAGCGTGCAGCGCCTGATCGTCCATCGCGGGGTGTTGCCGGCCTTGCGCGACAAACTGGCGGACGTCGTGCGTGCCCTGCCCCAGGGCGATCCGCGCGACCCGCGCACCGTCGTCGGACCGATGATCAGTGCCGCGGCCGCGGATCGTCTCGAATCATCGATCGCCAGCGCAATCGCCGCGGGAGCGACGGCCCTCGTCCGCGGAGCACGGCGTGATGAGTGCCCTTCCCTGCTCGGGCCGACGCTGCTGGAGAACGTTCCCCGCGACCATCCGCTCTATCGCGAGGAAGCCTTCGGGCCGGTGCTGCTGCTCGAAGCCGCGGAGGATTTCGACCACGCCCTCGAACGCGCCAACGACAGCCGCTTCGGCCTGCAGTGCGGCGTGTTCACCACGCGCATGGACCACGCGATGCGCGCGTGGGACGCGCTCGACGTCGGCGGCGTGGTGATTGGCGACGTGCCCACGGTGCGCGTCGACCGCATGCCCTACGGCGGGGTGAAAGACAGTGGGCTCGGCCGCGAAGGGCCGCGGTGGGCCATGGATGATTTCAGCGAGACGCGGCTGTTGGTCACTACACGCAACTAGGCGATCATCACCTCAGCCCCGATTTCGGAAAACAAGCGATGCCCCGCCTCATCAAGCGACTTCTGTTCTCGCTTCTGTGTGCCGGGATAACCCTGATCGCGCTGACCATCTTCGTTGCTCATTCTTTCCCGCCATCGCGAGAGGATGTGGAAGCTGGCTTCTGGATCACTCCGGGGGGTGTCGGCGCTCTGTTGCCGATAATGGTTTTCGCCGGCATTTGGCTCGCGATCACGGGCGGAGGGGCTCTCGTTGTCGGACTGCTCGCTTTCGCATTGTTCCCGCTTCTTGGACCGCTGACCGCGCACTTTCGCGGAACGGCCGTTGAGGCGTATTGGGTGGTCAGAGACGACGCCCTCGAGGCTAAGGACTGGAACACTGTCCTGAAGGCGTTTCCGGATGCTGCGTCAAGGGCTCACTGGATGCCAACGGTTCCGGATGACCTTCCGGAGGAATTCCATCCTCAGCCCGGCATCCGACTTCCCTACTCGGCAGAGAATCTCCGCTTGGCGAGGAAGATCGCCAAGCTGCTGGATGGATACGTCCAGGAGAGGCGTGCACCTCTTGATGGCTAGCGCAACCGGGGCGCAAACCGAAACGCTGCTCCATCCGACACAAGAAGGGCCTGCCAATGAGCGGAGCCCCTCCATGCCGACCCGTCGTTCACGCATCACCCCCACCCTTCTCGCCACCGCGATCCTGCTGGCCTAGGCAGTCTGTCCGCTATCGAGCAGCCTCATCGAGACCGCTGGGGCGCACCGAAGACCGCCGCATCACGCAATGGCCGTTTTCCTCAACCTCCAGCCCGGCAAGCTGCCCGGCGATCCGGATCGCGGATGAACCCGCACTGCGCTTCGCCACCGCCCGTTCGGGCGCGGCAGTGGGCCCGCAGATCATCGTCGCGGATGAAGCCGCACTGGCTCGATTCACCATCCGTGGTGGCGCGACAGAATGCGCGCTGATCGGCATCGCGGATGAAGCCGCACTGGCTCCCACCGCCGCCCGTCTCGGCCCGACAGCGCGAACGGAGGTCGGCATCGCCGATGAAGCCGCACTGCGCTTCGCTGCCCTCCTGCTTGGCCCGGCAGTAGGCCCGCTGGTCGGCATCGCGGATGAAGCCGCATTCGCTGCTGCTTCCGCCCGCCTCCGCACGGCAGGCCGCGCGGTGATCGGGGTCCTTGATGAAGCCGCATTCCGACGACCGGGCCTGAAGCCCGGACGCGGCGAGGAGGGCCAGCCAGAGCGGCAAGAGAGCGAGAAGGAAGCGCATGCGGGAAGCCTGCGCCGGAGCGCGGGCGGCTTCAACCCCGTTCCTTGGCTTCGGGCGTTGAAGTCGTCACCCACCCCGGAGCACCGCCATGTCCACCCGTCCCACCCGCATCGCCCCCACCCTGCTCGCCACCGCCGTGCTGCTGGCCCTTCCGGGCTGCCAATCCTCGAGCGACGTCGCCGGCAGCGCACCTCCACCGCCCGAGGAACCGGCCGTCCTGCAAGAGCGCAGCCGCGAACAGGAATCCCGGCGGCTCGAATCGGTGGTCGTGACCGGCACGCGGATCCGCGGCGCCGAAGCGAACGCCATCGCCGACGTCGCCTACGCGCCCGCCCCGCCGCCCGCACCGCCTGCGCGTTCGGCGCCGCTGGGCTACGCCGCGCCGTCCGTGGCCGCGCCGGCCGCGAACTTCGCCGCGCTCGCCGAGCCCAACGCCGAGCGTTATGCCGATGTTCCGCCGAACCCGGTGCAGCGCGTCGCCGAGCAGCCAGTGTCCACCTTCAGCATCGACGTCGACACCGGCAGCTACAGCAACCTGCGCCGGATGATCGGCTGGGGCCAGCGCCCGCCCGCCGACGCGGTGCGCGTGGAGGAACTTCTGAACTATTTCGACTACGGCGATACCGCCCCCATTTCGCGAAGCCAGCCGTTCGCGGTGCACACCGAGGTGGCCCCGGCGCCGTGGAACGCCCGCCGCCTGCTGATGCGCGTCGCGCTGAAGGCCTACGAGGTGCCGGCCACGGAGCTGCCGCCAAGCAACCTGGTTTTCCTCGTCGACACCAGCGGTTCGATGCAGGACGCCGACAAGCTGCCGCTGGTGAAGCAGGCCCTGCGCGAACTGGTGCTGCAAATGCGCCCACAGGACCGCATGGCGCTCGTCGTCTACGCGGGTAGCGCCGGCCTCGTGCTGCCGCCCACGTCGGGTGCCGAGCGCGGCACCATCCTCGAAGCTCTGGATCGCCTCGAAGCCGGCGGTTCCACCAATGGCGGCGCCGGCATCGAACTCGCTTACCGCATCGCCCGCGAGGCGAAGATCGACGGCGGCGTGAACCGCATCGTGCTGGCCACCGACGGTGACTTCAACGTCGGAACCACGGACCAGACCACGCTCGAGGCTTTCGTCGCCGAACAGCGCAAGCACGGCATCGCGCTGTCGACGCTCGGCTTCGGCCAAGGCAACTACAACGACGCGATGGCCGAGCAGCTCGCGAACATCGGCGATGGCAACCATGCCTACATCGACAGCCCGCGTGAGGCGCGCAAAGTGCTGCGCGACGAGATGGCCGGCACCCTGCTGACCGTCGCCAAGGACGTGAAGATCCAGGTCGAGTTCAATCCGGCGCAGGTGGCCGAGTACCGCCTCGTCGGCTACGAGAACCGCCAGCTGAAGCGCGAGGACTTCGCCAACGACGCCGTTGATGCCGGCGAGATCGGCGCGGGCCACGACGTCACCGCCCTGTACGAGATCGCGCTCGTGGGCAGTGGCGGCGAATGGAACGCGCCGCTGAAGTACGCCGCCGGAGCGCGCACGCCTGGCACCGGTGCCGAGGGCGAGTTGGCCACCGTGCGGCTGCGCTACAAGGCCCCGGAAGGTGGCGCGAGCCAACTGCTGGAGCGCCCGGTCCGCCGCGCCGACATCGCCACCACTGCATCGCCCGCACTGCAGTGGGCCGCCGCGGTGACGGCCTACGGCGAGCGCCTACGCGGCGGCGAAGCCTTGGGCGGCGCCGGCTGGAACGAGGTGGTGCGATGGGTCGACGGGGCCTTCGGTGCAGCACCCGACGCCCGCGATGCGGCGAGTCGCGACGAACTGCGGCGGATGGTTCGCCAGGTCGCCGCTCTCGACGGCGAGACGCTGCCCGAGGCCGAACGGCCCGCGCTGGCGGTGTCCGAATGACGCGAATTCGCCTACCCTCCCGCGCATGGATGCCGAGCGCAGCGACGAAGCCTTGATGCTGGCCTATGCGGCCGGCGAGGCCGAGGCCTTCGAGCCGCTGTACGCGCGCCACCGCGGCCCGCTGTTCCGTTTCATCCTCCGCCAGGTGCGCGTGCAGGCCACGGCGGAGGAGCTCTTCCAGGACGTGTGGCAGAAGGTCGTCACCGCGCGCGACCGCTACCGGCCGGAGGCGAAGTTCAGCACCTGGCTTTACCAGATCGCGACGAACCGGCTGACGGACCACTGGCGCGCGGCGACGCACCGCCCGATGGCCAGCGAGGACGACATGGCGCGCTTGGAGCGCGAGGCAGATCCGGAAACGCCCGAGCACACGCTCTCCGTCTTCGAAGAGCGCCGCCGCCTGCAACGTGCGCTCGAATCACTGCCGCCCGACCAGCGCGAGGTCGTGGTGCTGCGGCTTGAACAGGAACTCTCGCTGGAGGCGATCGGCGAGATCACCGGCGCCGGCCGCGAAACGGTGAAGTCGCGGCTGCGCTATGCGATGGACAAACTGAGAGCCCGCCTCGGCGGCCAGCGCGATGGCCCCGAGGCGCAAGCCGCGACAGGATCGAACCGATGAGCACCGACCGCCACGACCCGCTGGACGCCGACGAGCGCGAGCTCGCCCGCGTGCTGCGCGCCCTGCCGGCTGGCGAACCGCCGTCGGCCCTCGATGCGCGCATCCTCGCGATGGCCCGCGATGCCGTCGTCACCACGCCCTTGCAGAAGGACGAGGCCCAGCCGCGTCCACGCCGCGCTCCGCGCATCGCCTGGGGCCTGGGCGTGGCCGCGAGTTGCGTCTTCGCCGCCGGCCTCGTGTGGCGCATGGGCGGTTTCGGCACCGAGTCCTTCGACCTCGTCGGCACCGAACTGCGCGAGGACATGGCACCGAGCGCGGCGAATGCCGAGCCCGACGTACAGCCCGCCGCGCCGCTGCCACCCGCACCGGAGGAGCACATCAGCGTGGAGATCGGCGTGGCGGCGACTCCCGCGCGCACGATCGCACCGCCACCGCCGCCTCCCCCGCCACCGCCTCCGATGGAAGCGCCCGCTCCGCAGGCGGCCGTTGCCAGCGCGCCTGCCGCTTCGCCTCCGGCACCGCCTGCACCGCCGGCCGAAGCCGAACGCGCCCGCGAACAAACGTCGATGCGCATGGCGCCCGAGCCCGCGCCCGCCGGCGCCTGGTCCGCCGACGCTTCGGAGCCCGCCGCCCTCGAAAGCATCACCGTGTTCGGCTCGCGCGTGGGCGGCGTCGAGGCCGCCACCGTGGTGGCGGAAGACAGCAGTGCGGGTCCGCAGACGTGGATCCAGCGCATCCGCGCGCGCATCGACCGCGGCGACACCGAGGGCGCGCGACAGAGCCTCGAGGGCTTCATCGAACGCCATCCGCGCAAACCGCTGCCCCAGGACCTGATCGACTTCGGCCAGGCGGCCGGCATCGACGGCCTCTCCCGCGACGACGAGTGAGCGCGCCTCGCGAAACCCTAGCCGGGCCGGCTGAAGCGATGCTCGAAGTGAAGAAGAGCCGGCACCTCGCTCGCGCCGAGCCAGTCGATTCCCCGCAGGCCGCCCTCGCCTTCATCGAGCGCGTGTCGGTGGTCGAGGCCACCCACAACTGCTGGGCCTATCGCATCGGCGCCGCCTACCGCTTCAGCGATGACGGCGAACCGTCCGGCACCGCCGGCAAGCCCATCCTCGCTGCCATCGACGGGCAAGGGCTCGATGGCGTCGCCGTCGTGGTCACCCGCTGGTTCGGCGGCATAAAGCTCGGCGCCGGCGGGTTGGTGCGCGCCTACGGCGGTGCCGCAGCCGAGGCCCTGCGCACCGCGCCGCGGAAGGCCATCGTCCACTGGGAATCGCTGGTCGTGCAGGTCGGATTCGGCCACGTCCAGGTCCTCCACGCGGCGCTGGCGGCTTTCGGGGCGGTGAAGCGCGACGAGCAGTTCGACGCCGAAGGCCTGCGGATCGCCTGTGACCTGCCGACCGACGCCGTCGAGGCCTTCGAGGAGCGCCTGCGGGACGCCACCCGTGGGCTGTCGAAGGTCTTCCGCGAACGCTGAGCCCGCGCCCGGGGCAATGCGACAATGGCGGCATGAGCGATCCCGCACCGGCCCCCACGCCCAAGCCCAGCCCGCGCCAGAGCGTCAATTCGCTGCGCGGCCTGCTGCCCTTCCTGTCGCCCCACCGACGCCTGCTCGCGGCGTGGCTGGGCGCGCTCGCCCTGTCATCGGCCGCAACGCTGTCGCTCCCCGTCGCCGTGAAGCACATGATCGACCAGGGCTTCAGCGCCGGCGGCGACATCGACCGCTGGTTCCTGCTGATGTTCGGCGTGGCGGTGCTGCTCGCGCTCGCGACTGCCTTGCGCTTCTACTTCGTGTCGATCCTCGGCGAGCGCGTCGTGGTCGACCTGCGCGCCAAGCTCTACGGGCACTTCCTCTCGCTCGACCAGGCCTTCTACGACCGCTCGCGCTCCGCCGAGCTGGTGTCGCGCCTCTCCGCCGACACGGAGCTTCTGCGCAGCGTCGTGGGCTCCAGCATGTCGGTGGCACTGCGCAGCGTCGTGACGGTGCTGGGCAGCCTCGCGATGCTCGTGGTTACCAGCCCGAAGCTGGCGGGACTCGCGGTGGTCGGCATCCCGCTCGCGGTGCTGCCGATCGCGCTCGGCGGCCGGCGCGTGCGCAAGGCCAGCGAAACCTCGCAGAACCGCGTCGCCGAGGCCAACACCCGTGCCGGCGAAACCCTCGGCGCGATGCACACGGTGCAGAGCTACGCCCGCGAAGCCTACGAGCGGCAGCGTTTCGGCGATGCGTTACGCGCCACGCTCGATGCCGCCGCCAAGCGCGTTCGGTTGCAAGCGCTGCTGACGGCCACGGCGATCGTCCTGTTCTTCGGCGCCATCGTGCTGGTGCTCTGGAGCGGCGCGCAGGCCGTCATCGCTGGCAGCATGAGCGCGGGCACGCTCGGCCAGTTCATGCTCTATGCGCTGATCGGCGCCGGCTCGGTCGGTGCGCTCACCGAGGTCTGGGCCGAAGTGCAGCGCGCCGGCGGCGGCATGCAGCGGATCGCCGATCTGCTCGCCGAAGAGGCTGCGATCACCACGCCGGCCGTGCCGACGCCCCTGCCCGCACCGGTGCGCGGTGCGATCCGCTTCGAAGGCGTGCGTTTCCACTACCCCACGCGCCCCGACGACGCCGCGCTCGACGGTCTCGACCTCGATGTCCGGCCCGGCGAGACCGTCGCCCTCGTCGGCCCCTCGGGTGCCGGCAAGAGCACCGTGCTGCAGCTGCTGCTGCGCTTCCATGACCCGCAGCAAGGCCGCATCACCCTCGACGGCATCGACCTGCGCACCCTCGACCCGCAGGCGCTGCGGAGCACGATCGCCCTCGTGCCGCAGGACCCGATGATCTTCGCGGCGAGTGCCGCCGAGAACATCCGCTACGGTCGCCTAGAAGCCACCGACGACGACATCGCGCACGCGGCGCGACTGGCCGAGGCCGACGAGTTCATCCGCGCGCTGCCCGAGGGCTATGCCAGCGAGCTGGGCGAGCGCGGCTCGCGGATCTCCGGTGGCCAGCAGCAGCGCGTGGCCATCGCCCGCGCCCTGCTCAAGGACGCGCCGGTGCTGCTGCTGGACGAAGCCACCTCGGCGCTGGACGCACAGAGCGAGCACATGATCCAACAGGCGCTGGAGCGCCTCATGGCCGGGCGCACGACCCTCGTTATCGCCCACCGGCTAGCCACCGTGCTCAAGGCCGATCGCATCGTGGTGATGGACGGCGGCCGCATCGTCGACATCGGCACGCACGCGGAGCTCCAGGCCAAAGGCGGGCTGTACGCCGAGCTGGCGCGGCTCCAGTTCGGGCATGGGCCGTCGCCCGCCGCCCCGGCTTCGACTACGCTTGGCCCACTTCCTTGACGGTGGCCCCGATGTTCGACGCCTCCCTGTCCGACGCTGATCGACTGGCCCGCGCCCTCGGCGCGATGGCCGCCCTCGCCGAACTCCGCGGTCGCCCCGCCGATGTATTGCCCCGCCTGCTGGCCGAGCTGAAGGACGCCTGCGGCGCCGACGGCTTGGCCTTCGAGCGGCGCGAGGGCGATGAACTCGTGCATGTCGCCACCGTCGGCAGCTTCGCCACCCTCGTCGGCTCGCGCGGCGGCGTGACCGGCAGCCTCGGCGGTTCGGCCCTGCTCAGCCGCAACGTGGCCCTGGCCCCCGACACGATGACCGACGCGCGCGTCGATCGCGGTCTCTGCCTGCGCAGCGAGTCGGCGGCGCTCGTCGCCGTTCCCGTCGATGTCTCCGGCACGCCGGCTGGCGTGCTGATGGCCGGCTGGCGAACGGCGCACGGCTACTCCGACGCCGCGGTGAACCTGTTGCGCATCGGCGCGGGCATCATCGCCGCGAGTGTCGCGCGCACGCTGCTCGCCGATCGCCCCGAAGACCCGGAGCGCCTGCTCGCGAGCGCCTTCTCGCAGACCAGCCACCGCGAAGCCGGCGAGCGTCGCCATGGCGACCTCGACGTCCTCACTGGCCTGCTCAAGCTGGAACCCTTCCAGACGGCGCTGAGCACCAGCGCCGCCCACTGGTCGCCCAGCCAGAACAGCGCCGTGCTGTTCATCGACCTTGACCGCTTCCATCGCATCAACGAGGCGCATGGCCACGCGGTGGGCGATACCGTGCTGCAGCGCGTGGCCGACGTGCTTCGCCGCTGCACCCGCGGCCATGACATCGTGGCGCGCCTCGGCGACGATGATTTCGCCGTGCTGCTGAACCGCCTGTCGAACCCCGAGCTGCAGGCCGCCGTCGCCGCCGAGCGCATCATCGATGCCGTGCTCGCCGACAACCTCACCAACGAGTCGATGCCGCGCATCGAGCTGTGCATCGGCGCGGCACTGATCGACCGCGCGGGCCTCAACGCCGAGCGCGTGATGCGCGACGCCGAGCACGCGCTGCACGCCGAGAAGACCGACCGCCGCTGAGCGCGGAAGCTCAGCGCGGGATGGCGGGGTCCCCACTGCCGGCCGTGGACAGTGCCTCGAGCAGCCGCTCGGGCAAGGCCTGCCGTCCGAGCCAACCCCGCTGCGTGCCGGTGAGCACACGCAGCATCTGACCGCGTCCACCGGGCAGGCGCCCCATCGGCACGAACAGCGCGTCACGAAGCGCGGCAATGGCGTCCCGCTCGCCTTGGAACACCGGCGTCAGCCAGCGGCTCCAGAACTGGTAGATGCCCACGTGGCGGCGGCGCTCGCGGGCGAAGGTGCGAAGCGCGGCATCGAGGGCCTTCGCCTCCGGCGAGGCGCCATCGGGCATCGTCCTCAGCGCATCGCGCAGCGCGAGCGCGTCGAGCAGGGCCATGTTCACACCCTGCCCCAGCTGCGGGCTCATCGCGTGGGCGGAATCGCCGCAGAACACCAAGCGGCCGCGATGCCAGGGGCCATCCATCACGACGTCGCGGTAGGTCGCGCGGGCGAGCGTTCCCGCCTCGGAAATGCCGGCCACGAGTTCGGCCGCTTCCGGCCACAGCGCAACGAGTTCCGCCTTCCATGCGTCGAGGCCCTCGCGCTCCCACGCCTCGAAAGCCTCGCGCGGCAGGCTCCAGAAGAAGCTCAGCATCGGCTGCGTGTCGCCGGGCCGCGTGCCCACGGGCAACACGCCGACCATCTTCCGGGCCTGGCGGTAGCGTTGCCGCAACTCATGGGCATGCGCCCAACCGCGGTCCTCGCACAGGCACCACAGCGCGCCCCACGGGTACACGGCGTCCATCGAAGCCACGCCCGCCGTCGCCTGCCGCAGTGCGGAATGCGCACCGTCCGCAGCGATGACGAGATCGAAGGGGCCGTGGCGCTGGCCACGGGCATCGACCAGCGTACCGTCGTCGTCGACGCGCTCGATCCGCGTGCCTGTGGTGATGCGGTCGTGGTCCGGCCACGCGGCACGCAGGGCTTCGAACAGCGCGCCGCGCTGCAGACCCCAGCCGAACAGTCGGGCGTCGAGCCCGGCGTAACGCATGTCCATCACGGCGCGATGGCCGCCGCCATGCGGCGTGTCGCCGAAAAGCCGATCGATGCGCCGGCCATGCGCCATCACCGCCTCGAGCAAACCCATTTGCCAGAGCGCACCCAGCCCGGTGGGTTGCAGCAGGAAGCCCGCGCCGACCGGTCGCGGGGCCTCGGCCTGTTCGAACACCTGCAAGCGATGACCGTCGCGCGAGAGCAGCACCGCCAGCGCCTGGCCGGCGGTGCCGTAGCCGACGATGGCGATGTCGAGTGGCCTCATGCGCGTCGGGGGCCGCGATCGAGGCTCAGGCTTTCAAGGCCCGCAGCAGCCCGGGCAGCGGCTCCGTGGCGGCGGCCATGTTCGCCAGCACGTCCTCGAGGGTGATTACCTCATCGGTCCGCGCGCGGCCGGCCGCCCAGTTCGCGACGATGGCGAGGCAGGCGTAGTCGAGCCCGAGTTCACGCGCGAGCGCGGCTTCCGGCATGCCGGTCATCCCGACGAGGTCGCAGCCGTCGCGGCGCAGGCGTTCGATCTCCGCCTTGGTTTCGAGGCGCGGGCCCTGCGTGGCGCCGTAGCAACCGCCATCGACCACCGGCACACGGGCGGCCTTTGCGGCCTCCACGAGAGCCCGGCGCAGCGCCGGCGTGTACGGGTCGCCGAAGTCGACGTGCAGGGCCTCGCCCTCGCCGTCCCACAGGCTCACCGTGCGGCCGTGCGTGTAGTCGATGATCTGGTCGGGCACGCCGATGACGCGGGGGCCCCAGGCTTCGGTGATGCCGCCCACCGAATTGACCGCGACGATGCGGGTCGCGCCGATCGATTTCAGCGCCCACAGGTTGGCGCGGTAATTGATGCGATGCGGCGGCATCGCATGGCCCTCGCCGTGGCGGGCCATGAAGGCAATGCGATGAGGGCCGAAGCCGCCGACGCGCACCGGCGCCGACGGCGTGCCGTAGGGCGTGTCGACGGTGTGCGTCTCGACGCCGTCGAGTTCCGCCAGCTTGTAGAGGCCCGTGCCGCCGATGACGGCGAAGTCGATCGCACGGCTCATGCCTTCGGCTCCCACGCGTAGATGGCCGGCAGGTTGCGGCCCTGCTCGTGGAAATCCATGCCGTAGCCGTAGACGTAGTAGTCGGGCACCTCGAGACCGATGTGTTCGGCCTTCGCATCAGGCGCGCAGCGGTCGTGGACCTTGCGGCAGAGCACGGCCACGCGCACTTCGGCGGCGCCCTGGTCGCGGCACCACTGGGTGATGCCGACGAGCGTGTTGCCCTCGTCGAGGATGTCGTCGACGACCAGCACGCGACGGCCCTTCAACGCCGTCTGCGGGCGGTGCAGCCACACCAGCGTCTCGCCCGTGGTCTTGCCGCGATAGCGCGTGGCGTGCAGGTAGTCGAACTCGAAGTCGAGGCCGGCTTCCAGCGCGAGGCCAGTGGCGAACAGCATCCCGCCGTTCATCACGGTCAGGAACAGCGGCGGCTCGGCGACATCGGCATACACCGTGCGGAGCTCGGCGGCGACGCGGGCGATGGCGGCGTCGATGGCCGCGCGGTCATGGATCACGCGCGAATCGCGCAGGGCGTCGGCCAGCAGGGGGCGGGTCATTCGGAGGTCTCAGGCGATGAACGGGGGCGCGCCAAGCGCGGACTGGATGGCGGGGCGGCGGGCATCGGCGAGCAGCCCCTGCCAGCCGAGCGCGCCGCGGCCCATCAGGCCGGTGAGCGCGGCCGTGTTGGCCGGTCCGCGGCCGTCGCAGGCCTTCAGGCTGTCTTCGACCAGCGCCGGGGCGCAGACCAGCACCACGTCGCAACCGGCGTCGAGGTGCGCGTCGATGCGGGCCTTGATGCCGCCGGCCGATTCCGCCGCAGCCATGCCGATGTCGTCGGAGAACGCGACGCCGCGGAAGCCCATGCGATCGCGCAGCACGTCCTTCAACCAGAACGGCGAGTAGCCGGCCGGTTCCGGCGCGATCGCCGGGTACGTGACGTGGGCGAGCATCACCGCTTCGGCGCCCGCTTCGATGCCGGCCACGAAGGGCACGAGGTCCTCGCGCTCCAGCACGTCGAGCGGCCGCGGGTCGATGGCTTCATCGAAGTGCGTGTCTTCCAGCACCGAGCCATGGCCCGGGAAGTGTTTCAGCGTCGCGGCCATGCCGGCGGCGTGCATGCCCTGCACGTAGGCGCGGGTGAACGCGGCGACCACCTGCGGATCGGCGTGGAAGGCGCGGTCGCCGATGGCGAGGTTGCCGCGCCCGAGGTCCACCACCGGCGCGAAGCTGAGGTCGAGGCCGATGGCGCGGATCTCGCTGGCCATCAGCCAGGCGTGCTCGTGCGCGAGGCGCAGGGCGGCGCCGGGGTCGCGATCATGCAGCGGGCCGAACGGCGCCAGCGCCGGCAGCTTGGTGAAGCCCTCGATGAAGCGCTGCACGCGGCCGCCTTCCTGGTCGACGCAGAGCAGCTGCGGGCGCGGTGCCGCCTCGCGGATGGCGGCGGCGAGTTCGGCCACCTGCTGGCGCGAGGCGAAGTTGCGCTTGAACAGGATCACGCCGGCCGCTTGCGGATGCTGCAGCCAGTCGCGCTCCTGCGTGGTGAGTTCCGTACCAGCGATGCCGAAGATCAGCACGCGTGTTTCTCCTCGTCGGTCCACTGCGCGTACGGCCGGGCCGACAGCGCGAGGTTGTAGTAGCGGGCGTGCTCGGTGACTTCCGAACCCGCCCATGACGGTCTCTCGAAAGCCTCGTCGACCGCGCCCAGTTCGATCTCGGCCACGACGAGCCCGGCGTTGTCGCCGTGGAACTCGTCGACTTCCCACAGATGGGCGCCGACGGTGACGTAATGCCGGGTCTTGTCGATGGCGCCGCCGACGCAGAGCGCCAGCAGGGCTTCCGCATCGGCCAGCGGGATGGCGTACTCGAACTCCTGCCGCGAGGCCCCAAGCTCGCGCGACTTCAGGTTCAGCGCGGCCTGCTCGCCGGCGATGCGCACGCGCACCGACGCCTTCTGCGCGCCGGCCTGCAGGGATGCCGCGTCGTTGAGGTAGCCCTGGGCCATGCGCTGGTGGCGCGAGGCCTGGGAACGCCACGCGTCGCCCAGCACGAGGAACTTGCGTTCGATCTCGATGCCCATCAGCGGCGCTCGAACACGGCGATCGACTCGACGTGCGCGGTGTGCGGGAACATGTCCATCACGCCGGCGCCGAGGAGGGTGTAACCGCGCTCGTTGACGAGGAAGCCGGCATCGCGCGCCAGCGAGCCCGGATGGCAGCTCACGTAGACGATGCGCGGAATGTTCTTCAGCGGCAGCTGGGCCAGCACTTCGGCGGCCCCGGCACGCGGCGGGTCGATCAGCAGCTTGTCGAAGCCATCGCGCATCCACGGCTCGCCCGAGAGGTCCTTGGCGAGGTCGGCAGCGAAGAAGCGCGCGTTCGGCAGGCCGTTCGCCTCGGCGTTCTGCCGTGCCCGCGCCACCAGCCCGGCGTCGCCCTCGACGCCGACGACGTCGAAGCCGCGCCGCGCGATCGGCAGCGTGAAATTGCCCAGGCCGCAGAACAGGTCGAGCACGCGCTCTCCGGGCTTGAGCTGCAGCAGCTCGATGGCCCGCGCGATCATCTTCCGGTTCAAGCCGGCGTTGACCTGGATGAAGTCGAGCGGCCGGAACTGCAGGCGCACGCCCTCATCGGCGCCCACATCCTCGGCGCTGAGATCGAAATGCAGGTCGAGGTGCTCGGGCCACAGCGGCGCGACCGTATCGATGCCGCCCGGCTGGAGGAACACCGCGACCGCCTCGCGCTTGGCGAAGTCCGTCAGTTTTTCCAGGTCGCCGGCCGACAGCGGCTCCAGATGGCGGAACACCAGCGCCAGCACGCCGCTCTCGCGCGGCGCACCGCCGTCCAGCGCGCCGTCGCCGGCAATGAACTCGATCTGCGGAATCGTGCGACGACCCTCGAGCGACTCGACCAGCGCCGACAGCGCTGGGATGCGCTGGCCCACGGCCGGAATCACCGTGTGGCATTCGGTGAGGTCAGCGACGAAGCGCGGGTCCTGCTCGCGGAAGCCCACCAGCGCCTTGGCCTTTTTCTCGACCCAGCGCACCGAGAGGCGCCCTTTGCGGCGGTAGCCCCATTGGGCGTCGCGGATGGGCGTGAACCACTCGCGCGGCTCGACGTGGCCGATGCGCGCCATGTTCTCGGTGAGCACGCGGTCCTTGGCCTCGATTTGCCGGGCCTCGTCGAGGTGCTGCATGGCGCAGCCACCGCAGGTGCCGAAGTGCGCGCAGCGCGGCGCCACGCGATCGGCCGAGGCCTCGAGCACCTCGAAGGCCGCGGCCTCGTCGAAGTGGCGGTTCTTCGCCGTCTGCTTCGCCCGAACGCGTTCGCCGGGCAGCGCGCCGGCCACGAACACCGCCTTGCCGTCGCGGCGACCGACGCCCCGGCCGTCGTGGGTCAGGCCGTCGATGGCGATCTCGAAATCAGGGTCCAGTCGTTGCCGCTGTCGCGCCACGGGAAAGCTCGGGAAGAACGGGGCGCGATTTTCGCACGCCCGGGCTTACTTCTGCTTCCAGGCCCCGGCGCTGTCCTGGTACCACCAGCCGGCGCGGGCCTGGGCCACCCATTCCTTGGCGAAGATCTGGCGGATCTGCGTCTCCCACTCCGGATGGCCGTTGGCCACCGCGATCTCGCGGTAGACGGCGTTGCGGTCGCGGTTCTCCTCGGCGACGGCCTGGTTCGCGGCCGTGCGCTGCGCCAGCGGCACCTTGGCCGGGTCACGCAGCACCACGAGGCCGTCGTTGCCGAAGCCCATTGCCCCGGCGTCGAAGAGCGGCGCCAGCGTGCCCTGGAATCGCTCGGCCATCCGCGTTTGGATGGCTTGGATGGCCGGCGTGCGGATGCGGATGTCGACGTTCTCCTGCGCCATCGCGCTGCCGATGAAGAAACCGACCGGGTCGAAGCGCGTTTCGGTATGCGAGAACACGCGGGCCGGAGCGACGTCACGGCCTTCGACCGTCGCCGCGACGAAGCGGGCGGCTTCGCCGTTCTCGATGCCGGCCGAACCGCCGCTGTCCGCGGGCGCCTCGCCGATCACGTCCTCGACGAATTCCTCGGCCGCCTTCTGCGCCTCCGCGGCCGGGAAGTACACATTGATCGTCACGCACGACGCCAGCAACGCGACGGGCAGCAGCAGGGCAGAGAGCTTCAGCAGGGGCTGGCGCATGGCGATCACCTCGATGGCGGGATGTCTTGGATGCTAACGCCGTGGCGCGCGCGCCGCGCAAGCCGATGACCTGCCACCGTCGCCCGGCGTTCAGGCTGGCGACGACGCTCGCCGGCCACGCGAGGCCTCCCTCATTCGATGCGAAGCGTGTCGCCTTCCGTCGCGTCCTTCAGCCGCGAGACGAGTGTCGGCCAATCGACACTGCGCCGGAAGCCGACCACCTCGATCCGCGGCAGGCCGCGCCCGTCGATGATCACGTAGCCGTCGCCGCGCTTCTTCAGGCCGGTCATCGCGCAGCGGTTGTCCTTAAGCACGCAGCCGATGCCGATGCGGTCGTAGCCGAAATCGTCGAAGGTGCGCAGCAGCCGCGCCTGCAGGCCGGCAATCAGGCCGGAGCCGCCGAGGTCGGAAATGTCCTGAACCGCGCGCTGGCTGACGCGGCGCGAGCCCTCCCAGTTCCGATCGGTGAGCAGCCGCGCATCGAAGGCCACGGGCGTCCAGTCGACGAGGCGCAAATCGCGGATGCGTCCGTCGAGGCGGCCGGTGATCTCGCCGAAACCGAAGGCGCCGGTCAACGGCGCGAGGTCGATGTCCTGGAAACGGACGCTGGCCGCCAGTGAGGGCGCGACGCCGAACGGCCGCTCGAGCGCGAGATCGTCGATGCGCACCTCGCCGCCGAACAGCTGCATGGCCAGTCCGCCTTCGAAGCTCACGCGATTGCGCTCATAGAGCGCGTTCGGCAGCGTGCCGCCGATCGTGCCTTCGAAGTCCGGCCAGCCGAGGCGCTGCGACAGGCTGCCGAGGTCGAGCGCTTCGAGGGCCAGCCCCATCTCGATCCGCAGCGGCGCCTCACCACGCGCCGGCCGCCACAGCAGCCGGTCGAGCCGCAGGTGCCCGCCGAGCATCCCGGTGCGCAGCGGCGCCGCAAGCGCGAGCTGGCCTTCGCTGCTGCGGAAGTCGAGCTGGCCCGCCTCGATGCCGATGCCGTACAGCGCGGCCGCGCGCCACGCGAGGCGACTGTTCGCCAACGCCGAATCACGCGACCAGCGCACGCCACCGTCGAGCCCCGCCAGCGAGAAGCGGCCCTTCGGATCGATCGCGATGGCATCGCGCAGATCGACATCGAGCGCCGACAGTCCCTCGGCATCGAAGCCGAAGGCACCGCTGCCCTGCCCGGCCAACTGGAGTTCGCCGAAACCGGCCGGCGCGAGCACGCCGTCGAGGTAGCTCCTGCGCAGCGCGGCCAAGTCCGGCGATCGCCAGCGCGCCGCGAGCGCCGTCACGTTGCCGGCCGCATCGAGCGACGCATCGCCCACCGCCGTCAGCGCAGCGGCGTCCTCCCATTGCCAATGCGAGAGCCGCCAGCCGCCGTCCGCCTCGGATTCGGCATCCAGCTGCAGGCCCACTCCGGCGGCTGGAACGGCCAGATAGATCGGGCTCACCAGCAGCTCGCCGGCCTTGAGGGCCCCACGCAGCGTGAGGCGGGTTCGTTCCGGGGCCGCTGCCGACGCGGGCGTCGTCACATAGCGCAGCGTCAGGGGGACGGCCAGGCCGGCACCCGCCAGCAGGCCGTCCGGCGTGTCGAAGGCGAGGCCTTCGAGCCGCAGGTCGGCATCGACGCGGGTCTCGGGCGTCCCGGCAGGAACTGTCAAGCGGCCCGACACGGTGCCGGCGCCGAGGCGGCCGCCGGCCCAGAGTTGCTTCGCGAAATCCTCAAGCCAAGCCAACGGAATGCGCTGGGCCGCCACCCGCCATGGCGAGGCGAGGTCCTTGTCGACGCGAATCGACCGCCGCCCCTGCGACCAGTGCGCTTGGGTGCGCGCTTCCGAAAGATCGACGGCCAGCCGTCCGGCCGAGCGGCCACCGACCTGCAGGGGGCCCTCGCAGGCCAGAGGTTCCAAGGTCAGCACGCGTTCGCAGGTCCACGCCACGCGGTCCAGGTGGAGGGCGAGGGCCGGGAGCGCCACGAGGCCTGCTTCCACCGTCAGCCCGACGGGCTCCGCGCCCGTCGCTCCCGTTCGGAGCCGCATCGCCACGGCCTCGGCGCGGGCCGTACCGGCGTCCACGCGTTCGATGGCGACGCGCAGCTCCCGGGCGCCAACCTCGGGCGCCGCGAGCATGAACGCCAACCCAAGCGCCGCCGCCGAGAAGAGCAGCGTCAGAATTTTCCTATAGTGGCTCGCCGCGAGGGCCGGCATCCTGCTTGGGGAACGCATCGAGGAGGGATCCGTGAGCCTACGCTTCCTGGTGGTCGAAGATGACCCCGCCAGCCGCGAATTCGCCCGCAGCAGCCTGGCGCCGTTCGGCATTGTCGACACCGCCCGGACTCTGGCGGATGCCGGTGCGCTCTGTGCCGACAACGACTATGCGCTCCTGTTGCTCGATGTCTCGCTGCCCGACGGGCAAGGCGACGGCTGGCTCGCCCGCCAGCGCGCCCTCGCCAACCACACGCCGGCGGTGGCGCTCACGGCCGAACTCGACGCCGAGCGACGGCGGCGACTGATGGCCAGCGGGTTCGTCGAGGCCCTCGGTAAGCCGCTGTCGGAGGCGGCGTTGCGACAGGCGTTGGCGCCGTGGCTCGGAGCATCCCGCTCGGCCTGGGACGATGCCCAGGCGCTCTCGGCGCTCGGCGGTTCCGATGCCGCCTTGCGACGGATGCGCGCCCTGTTCATCGAGGAATTGCCACGCCAACGGGAACGGGTGGTTGCCGCGCTCGCCGACGGCGACACCACTGGGCTTCGCGCCGTCCTGCACCAGCTGCGGGCTGGCTGCGGCTTCGTCGGCGCCAGCGCCTTGGCCGGCGCGGTCGAAGCCCTGCATGCGGAACCGGCCGACAGCGAAGCCGCGATGCGGCTACTCCGACGGATCGACGAGGCGCTCGCCAGTCCCGGGGGCTGAGCGCCCCACCCGCGCGACCTCGGCCATCAGGCTCCACGCTTTGAGGGGCTTGCCGCCGAGATGATGCGCCAGAATGGCGCGCAGCCCGCGGCGCAACTCACCGAGCTCTTCCGCCGGCGGGCACCGGTCCTCGGCGAGCGCCAGCAACGCGCTGCCGCGCAGGCTGTCCGGTGCATGGCTGCGATCCCGCCAGGCGCCATGTTCGGGATCGATGCGATAGCGCGCCGCTGGGTCGAGCGCCTCACCTTCGGCGGTTTCTCCCCAGGGCAGCCCGAGGCCGAGGGCGTCCAGCAGGTCGCGCTCGAAGCGGCGGAGGGTCCAGGCCAGCGGCTGCGCGCCGGTCGGCGGCGTCACCTGCGCCAGTTCCTCGCGCAAGGCCTCGTAGCGCACGAAGACCTCGGGCACGGCGTCTTGCCGCGGCAACAGGCGCAGCAGCAGCTCATGCACGTAGAAGCCCGCCAGCGCCGCGTCGCCGGCATGCCTAGGCGCCGCATCGACGGCCTCCCAACGCGCCAAGGTCCAGAGCTCGCCGCGCTGGGCGGCGTCGAATTCGATGGCCTGCCAAGGCTGCAACGCCGCGCGCCGAGCCTGCTGCTTCGTCCCCTGCACGCCGCGCGCCACCACGCCGATGCGGCCGTGGTGCTCGCTCAGCAGTTCGACCAGCAGGCTGGTCTCGCGCCAAGGCCGCGCATGCAGCACGAAGGCGCGTTCACCGCCGACGCGCACGGCGGGACGTTACTCGCCGTAGCCGAACTGGCGCAGCGCGGATTCGTCGTCCGACCAGCCCTCGCGCACGCGGACCCAAGTCTGCAGGAAGACGCGGCGCCCGAAGAGCTTCTCCATCGAGATGCGCGCGGCGCTGCCGATGGTCTTCAGCATCTCGCCCCCCTGCCCGATCACGATGGCCTTCTGGCCGTCGCGCTCGACCCAGATGATGGCTGCGATGCGCAGCTTCTCGCCTTCTTCCTCGAACTTCTCGATCTCGACGGTCGTCGAGTAGGGCACTTCCTGCCCGAGCTTGCGCATCAGCTGCTCGCGCACCAGCTCGGCGGCGAGGAAGCGCTCGCTGCGGTCGGTGATCTCGTCCTCGGCGAACAGCGGCGGCGATTCCGGCAGCACCGAGATCAGGCTCTTCACCAGCGGGCGCAGGCCGTCCTGCTTGCGCGCGGCGATGGGGTGCACGGCGGCGAACTCGCGGTCCTTGGTCACTTCGGCGATGAAGGGCAGCAACGCCCCCTTCTCGACGAGCTTGTCGACCTTGTTGATGACCAGCACCACCGGCACGCCGGCATCGCGCAGCACCTTGTAGGCGAGGGTGTCCTCGTCGGTCCAGCGCCCGGCCTCGACGACCAGGGCCGCGCCGTCGACATCCTCCACCGCGCCGCGGGCGGCCCGGTTCATGTAGCGGTTCATCGCGCGCCCGCTCTGGTCGCGGTGCAGGCCGGGCGTGTCCACCAGGGCGATCTGGCCGTCCTGGAAGGTGGCGATGCCAAGCAGGCGATGGCGCGTGGTCTGCGGCTTCGGCGAGACGATGCTCACCTTGGCGCCCACCAGCGCGTTGACGAGGGTGGACTTGCCCACGTTGGGGCGGCCGAGCACGGCGATGGTGCCGGCGCGGTGCGGGGTATCGGTATCGAGGGTGTCGCTCATGGCGGCAGTGTAGCGGCGCCGCGGCCCTTCGGATGGTCGCGCTCCAGCGCGGCCAGCAGGGCTTCAGCGGACGCCTGTTCGGCATTGCGAAGCGAGGTTCCCTCGCCCTCGACCTCGAGCAGGGGCTCGCCGGCCCGGGCACGGACGCGGAAGTGCCGCGAATGGTCGGGCCCGCGGGCCTCCACCAGCTCGTACTCCGGCCGCGCCCATTGGCGGGCCTGCAGCCATTCCTGGAGGCGGGTCTTCGGGTCCTTCTCGACCTTGCCAGTGGGCATGGCCGCCAAGCCCGCCTCGAACCACGGCAGGGCGACGGCACGGCAGGCCTCGAGCCCGCCATCGAGGTAGATCGCCCCGACCACCGCCTCGAGCGCGTCGGCGAGGATGGAATCACGGTGCTTGCCGCCGGACTTCATTTCGCCCGGGCCGAGCTGCAGCCGGTCCCCAAGGCCGAGGCCGCGCGCGATGCCGGCGAGGTTCGATTCCCGCACCAAGGCCGAACGGGCCCGGGTCAGGGCGCCCTCGTCGGCCTGCGGCCAGCGTTCGTGCAGGGCTTCCGCGATCAGCAGGGCCAGGACGGCGTCGCCGAGGAATTCCAGCCGCTCGTTGTGCGGCGCGCCGGCGCTGCGGTGGCGCAGCGCCGTGTCGAGCCGGGCCGGGTCGGCGAACCGATGACCGAAGCCGGCCTTCATGCGAGGACCGTCAACGCTGGCTGATCGGCGCCGAGTGCTGGAACTTGGCGACGAAATCGAGGTTGTAGATCAGCGGCTTGCGGATCTCGTAGTTCAGCACGAGGTTGAGCTGATCGCCGTCGCGGATCACGCGCACGAACTCCGGCTTGTAGGAGTACGCGTAATCGACCTTCATCTGGCGGTCCATCGCC
Organism: Silanimonas sp.; assembly: GCF_044377035.1. GTDB lineage: Bacteria > Pseudomonadota > Gammaproteobacteria > Xanthomonadales > Xanthomonadaceae > Silanimonas. The sequence continues at coordinate 45,939 of NZ_JBILJW010000001.1, read as the reverse complement.
TGCCTGATGGTTCCGGGATCGGCTGAAGTGGCCTCAGCCGCCACCTTGTTCACCGCGTTGCGGATCGAGTAGTACTCGATGTAGGTCGGACCGATCTTCATTCCCAGGAACAGGAAGAACCCGCCCACGATAAGGACGAGAATGAATCCAATAAAGCTGATGCCGCGCTGGCGATGGCGCATGGACAACCCCGGGGGTTTAGCGGATGACGTCGCCCATTCGACGCCAATCGAAGCTGTCCATGCAAGCCCAGTTCGAACAGTTCAGCCAAATGACGTCGGCGCGGCCGGCCAGGTTGGCCGCCGGGACGAAGCCCCAGAAGCGCCCATCGTCCGAGGCCACGCGGTTGTCTCCGAGGACGAAGTAGTGCCCTTCCGGCACCTCGTACTCGCCGTCACCGAAGGCCATCTGGCGCGGCCATTTGTCGAGGATGGCGTGCTCCTTGCCCGGGGCGAGGGCCTCGCTGACGCGGGTGGCGCCGGTCATCTCGATGGCCGCGGTGGCACCGCTTCCCACGTAGATTGCTTCCTCGCCATAGGCGATCGGCGTGCCGTTCACGGTCAGGCGGTTCTGGCGGATTCCGATGATGTCGCCGGGCAAGCCGATCACGCGCTTGATGTAGTCGGTGCCGACCGGCGGATCGCTGGCCACCGGCGGCTTGCGGCCCGGGTAGCGGAACACCACCACGTCGCCACGCTCCGGCGCGCCGGTGTCGAACAGCACGGTATTCGTCACCGGAAGCCGCACGCCGTAGGCGAATTTGTTGACGAGGATGAAGTCACCGATCAGCAGGGTCGGCATCATCGACGAGGACGGGATGCGGAAGGGCTCGTAGACGAAGCTGCGCAGGCACAGGACGATCGCCAGCACCGGGAACAGGGAGGCGAAGAAGTCGACCGTCTCGTTCGGCTTGCCGTCCGCGCCGCGGCGCTTGGCGAGCACCAGTTTGTCCACCAGCCAGAACGCGCCGCAGAGCAACGTCAGGGCGGTGAGGATCAGGGCGAAATCGAGCTTCACGCAGCGTCCTTATCTGGAGTTGTTGTCGACCGACAGCACCGCGAGGAAGGCTTCCTGCGGGATTTCCACCTTGCCGAACTGCTTCATGCGCTTCTTGCCCTCTTTCTGCTTCTCGAGGAGCTTCTTCTTGCGCGTGGCGTCGCCGCCGTAGCACTTGGCCAGCACGTTCTTGCGCATCGCCTTGACCGTCGAGCGGGCGATGATCTGCGAACCGACGGCCGCCTGGATGGCGACGTCGAACATCTGCCGCGGGATCAGCTCGCGCATGCGTTCGCAGAGGTCGCGACCGCGGCGGTCGGCGTGGGCGCGGTGCAGGATCATCGACATGGCGTCGACCTTGTCGCCGTTGATCAGCACGTCGACGCGCACGAACGGGCCGGCCTCGAAGCGCAGGAAGTGGTAGTCGAGCGAAGCGTAACCGCGCGACACCGACTTCAGGCGGTCGAAGAAATCCAGCACCACTTCGGCCATCGGCAACTCGTAGGCGATCTGCACCTGGCTGCCGAGGTAGGTGATGCCGATCTGGCTGCCGCGCTTCTCTTCGCAGAGCTTGATGATGTTGCCGATGTACTCCTCGGGCGTGAGGATGTTGGCGCGGATGATCGGCTCGCGGATTTCCTGGATCTTGTTCACCGCCGGCAGGCGCGCCGGGTTGTCCAGCTTCATCACCTCGCCGTCGGTCTGCAGCAGCTCGTAGACGACGGTGGGGGCGGTGGTGACGAGGTCGAGGTCGTACTCGCGCTCGAGGCGCTCCTGCACGATCTCCATGTGCAGCATGCCGAGGAAGCCGCAGCGGAAGCCGAAGCCCATCGCCTCCGAGCTTTCCGGCTCGAACTGCAGGGCGGCGTCGTTGAGGCGCAGCTTCTCGAGGGCCTCGCGCAGCGCCGGGTAATCGTCGGCCGCCGTCGGGAACAGGCCGGCGAACACGCGAGGCTGCATTTTCTGGAAGCCCGGCAGCGGCTTCGCTGCCGGATCACGCGCCGACGTCAGCGTGTCGCCCACGGGTGCGCCATGCACGTCCTTGATCGACGCGGTAAGGAAACCCACCTCGCCTGGAAGCAGCGCGTCCTTGAGCTTCCGCTTCGGCGTGAACACGCCGACGCTGTCGACCTCGTGCACGCGGCCCGTCGACATCACCTGGATCTTGTCGCCCTTGCGGATCTCGCCCTGCATGACGCGCACCAGCGAGACCACGCCGAGGTAGTTGTCGAACCAGGAGTCGATGATCAGGGCCTGCAGCTTGTCCGTGTCGCCCACTTTCGGCGGCGGGATGCGGGCCACGATCGCCTCGAGCACGTCGCGCACGTTGAGACCGGTCTTGGCCGAGATGGCCACCGCGTCCTCGGCGTCGATGCCGATCACCGCTTCGATCTCGCGCTTCGCGCGCTCGGTGTCGGCCGTCGGCAGGTCGATCTTGTTGAGCACCGGCACCACTTCGAGGCCCTGCTCGACCGCGGTGTAGCAGTTCGCCACCGACTGGGCCTCGACGCCCTGCGCGGCATCCACCACCAGCAGCGCGCCCTCGCACGCCGCCAGCGAGCGCGACACCTCGTAGCTGAAGTCGACGTGGCCGGGCGTGTCGATGAAGTTGAGCTGGTAGGTCTGGCCGTTCTTCGCCGTGTAGGGCAGCGAGACGGACTGGGCCTTGATGGTGATGCCGCGCTCGCGCTCGATGGGGTTCGAGTCGAGCACCTGAGCCTCCATCTCGCGATCCTCGAGGCCGCCGCAGAGCTGGATGATGCGGTCGGCGAGCGTCGACTTGCCGTGGTCGACGTGGGCGATGATCGAGAAGTTGCGGATGTGCTGCATGGGGTCGGTGCCGGGAAGACGGTGCCCGTTCGGGCAAGCCCACGATTGTCGCATACGGGCCTGCCCCGGGCGGCCTTCACGGCATGGGCAGCTCGACGAAGCCGGTGCTGCTGGCGTTGCGCACCAGCAAGCGCAGCATGCTGCCTGCCTTCACCTTGCCCAGCTCCGCATCGAAGGCCGCCGCCGTGCCCACGTCGCGGCCGTTGACGGCCAGGACCACGTCGCCGGGATTCAGGCCGGCCTGGCGGGCCAAGGCCGAGCCCACGCGGCTGATCCGCACGCCCTCGCCGGCCTGCAGGCCCAAGCGCTGGCGGGTGGCGGCATCCACCGCCTCCGTCGCCAGGCCCAGCGCGTTGGCCGGGGCGGCGGCCGGAGCCGCCGGTGCCGCCGGTGCGCCCGCCGTGGCGCCATCGAGGGCGTCGAGCGACACGACAAGGTCACGCCGACCGCCGTCACGCAGCACAGTCACCGTGGCGCGGCTGCCGGGGGGCAGCAGGCCCACCTGGGGCGGCAGGTCGGAGGCGGTGAGGATCTCGCGGCCGTTGAAAGCGGTGATGACGTCGCCCGGGCGGATGCCGGCCTTGTCGGCCGCGCTGCCGTTGTTGACGCTGTTCACGAAGGCCCCCACCGGGCGCGGCAGGCCCAGTTCCTGCGCCCGCTCGCGGGTGAGCTGGCCGATCTGCACGCCGAGCACGCCGCGGCGCACGGTGCCGTTCTCGCGCAACTGGCGCGCGGTGTTCATGGCCACGTCCACCGGGATCGCGAAGCTCACGCCGATGAAGCCGCCGGTGTTGCTGAAGATCTGCGAGTTCACGCCGACCACCTCACCCCGCACGTTGAGCAGCGGGCCACCGGAGTTGCCGCGGTTGATGGCGACGTCGGTCTGGATGAAGGGCACGTACTGCTGGCCCGGGTCGAGGCTGCGGCGGTTCACGCCGGAGACGATGCCGGCCGTCACCGAGTAGTCGAAGCCGAAGGGCGAGCCGATCGCCACGACCCATTGCCCCGGCTTGAGGCTGCGCGCATCACCGATGCGCACGGCCGAAAGGCCGGTGGCCTCGACCTTGAGCACGGCGATGTCCGACAGCGCGTCGGAGCCGACGATCTTCGCCTCCAGCTCGCGGCGGTCGTTGAAGCGCACGATCACCTTGTCGGCGCCGTCGATGACGTGGTGGTTCGTGATGATGTAGCCGTCGGCGCTGGTGACGAAGCCGGTGCCCTGCGAGACGCCGCCGCGCTGCTGCGGTTGGGGCATGCCGGGGCCAATGAAGCGGCGGAAGATCTCGGGGATCTCCTCGTCCTGGGGCTGGCCCTGTGCCTTGGCACCGCCGCCAGGCGTACTGGTGGCTTCGATGTTGACCACGGCCGGGGACACCTGCTCGACCAAGCGGGTGAAGTCAGGCAACTGCACGAGGGGTGCGGAGACCGGGGCCGGGGCCGCGGGCGTGGCGGTCTGCGCGTCGACAGCGGCCGGCGCCAGCAGCGCGGCGGCCAGCACGGGGACGAGGGGAAGCAGACGGACCGGGGTCATCATCGTGGGAGCTCCTTGGGGTCGGACTCGAGTTCGGAAGGGCAATCGGGGCAAGGCCGCACACGCAGCGGCGGCGAGGCATCGAGGCGCTTGGTCAGCAGGCCCGCAAGGAAAGTTCCCAGCAGCAGCCCGACGAGCGCGCCGGCATTCGCGGCGCCCCAACGAGCACCGACGGCATGGCCAAGGCCGACACCAGCGATGAGGGCGACGAGCGCCAAACCGTAGGCACGCATGGCGGCGTGGCGAAGGCGAGGCGCGGACACTTCCACATCGACGGCGTCGCCGGGCTGCAACGCCCTGGCGTCGTGCTCGAGGCGGACCACGCCGACATCGTCAGCAGCGAAGAGGCCGCAACGGCCGCCACACCCGACACAGCCGCGGCATTGGGATTCCGTCCAGCGCAAGGCCAGCTGCCTGTCCGCGGCGGAGACGACGACGGCGCGACGGCGGATCGCCTCCCCGGCGGCCAGTGGAGCCGGGGTCACTGCCGTGGCGGCGCGGCGGCCGGCACGCTGTAGTCCACGGTGTAAACGTCCTGTTCCGACGCGCTGCGCGGCCAGGGACGGCTCGGCGCATCGACGGCAGGCAGCGGCGCGAGCTGTTCGGCGGTCGGCTGCGGGGCGCGCACCAGCGGCGGCACGGCGGCCACAAGAGCGGCCGACGGGTTCGCTTCCGCGCGACGCGGTGGCATCGGCAACGGGGGGCTTGGCCCCGCCGGGAGCGCCGTCGCGACCGAGGGAACGGGCGCTTCGGCCATGAGGGTTGCGGCGTCGCCAGCCACCGGCACCGGATCGGACGGCCACGCCAAGACGGCCATCAGGCCCAGCGCCGCCGCCGTCGCCAGCCAGCGCAGCGAACCCGAACGCACGGGGACGGCGCCCGGGATCACGGGCGCGTCGGCAGCCCGTCGCGCCTCGTCCGCCGCGACCGCCACGGCCACGCGAGCCGGCAGATCCCCCACGGGACGCTGGTGAGGCTGGCGCCGGAGCGCGTCACCGATCACCTGCCAGCGGCCGACCTCGGCACGCAGCGACTCATCCCCCAGCAGGCGTTTCAGCACGAAGCGCGAGGCTTCGTCCGGAAGTGCGCCGTCGTGCCAGGCGCTCAACTGTTCGCGGAAGTCGTCGGGGCCGGCAGGGGCATTCGGGGACATCGGCGTACTCATGGGTTCAACAAGGGTTTCAGGCGGGCGTCGATCGCGTCGCGGGCGCGGAAGATGCGCGAACGCACCGTTCCGATGGGGCACTGCATCCGCTCGGCGATGTCCTCGTAGCTCAGGCCCTCGACCTCGCGCAGCGTCAGGGCCTCGCGCAATTCGGGGGCGAGGGCGTCCACGGCGGCCAGCACGAGGGATTCCATCTCGCTGCGAAGCGCCTCGTGCTCGGGCGTCGCGACGTCGTGCAGGCGCTCGGCCTCGCGGACGGTCGTGAGCTCCTCATCGTCGATGTCGTCGGTGGCCGGGCGGCGGCCAAGGCTGACGAGGTGGTTCTTGGCGGTGTTCACGGCGATCCGGTAAAGCCAGGTGTAGAACTGCGCATCCCCGCGGAACTGCGGCAGGGCGCGCCAGGCGCGGATGAAGACCTCCTGCACCACGTCCTCGGCCTCGGCCTCGTCGCGGATGTAGCGCCGCACCAGGGCCGCGATGCGGTACTGGTACTTGCGGACGAGCAGGTCGAAGGCAGAGCGGTCACCGGCTTGGACGCGTTGCACGAGTTGGAAGTCGTTGGGGTCGTCGCCCATCCCGGGCCCGCTCCTGGCTGCTTGGCGCCGGATCGGCCGCGGATGGAACGCGGACCTAGACCGGACTTTCGAAAAAAAGTTCCCGGCCGATTTGACCGGGGGAAAGTGCAGCCCGGATGATACCGGCCCATCACCCTACTCTTCCGTACGGACTCCCCATGTTCGAAGGTCTTCGCCTGCAGCATTGGCGCACCCAGGTGCGTCCGGACGGCATCGTCGTGCTCACCCTCGACCGCGCCGACCAGAACGTCAATGCGCTCTCCCGCGGCGTGCTCGATGAGCTCGCCTCGCTGGTCGAGCGCCTCGCCATCGAGAAACCCAAGGGCGTGGTGTTCTGCTCGGGCAAGGCCGCGGGCTTCATCCCCGGCGCCGACATCAAAGGCTTCGAGGCGATCCACGCCCGCGGCGAGACCTTCGACTGGATCCGCTCCGGCCAGTTGCTGTTCGACCGCATCAGCAAGCTGCCCTTCCCCACCGTCGCGGCCATCCACGGCCACTGCATGGGCGGCGGCACCGAACTCTCCCTGGCCTGCCGCTACCGCGTGGCCAGCAGCGCGGACAACACCCGCATCGGCCTGCCGGAAGTGAAGCTGGGCATCTACCCGGGCTGGGGCGGCAGCGTTCGCGCGCCGAAGCTGCTCGGCGCCCCCGCGGCCATGGACTTGATGCTCACCGGACGTGGCCTGCGCGCCTCGCAGGCCCGCGCGATGGGGCTGGTCGACAAGGTCGTCGAGGGCCCCTTGCTCGTGGATGCCGCCATCGAACTGGCGAAGAAGGGCACGCAGCGCCCGCTCAAGCAGCGCCTCACCGCCTGGGCCACCAACACCTGGCCGGCGCGCCAAGTGCTGGCCAACATGATGGTCAAGCAGGTGTCGCGGAAGGCCCGCAAGGAGCACTACCCCGCCCCGTTCGCGATGATCGAGGCTTGGCGCCGCAACGGCGTCAACAACGTCGGCAAGGCGCTGATGGCCGAGGCCAAGGCCGTTTCGAAGCTCGCCACCGGGCCGACGGCGATGAACCTTGTCCGCGTTTTCCTGCTGATGGAGCGCCTGAAGGGCCTCGGCGGCAAGGACCACGGCATCCAGCACGTGCACGTGGTGGGCGCCGGCGTGATGGGCGGCGACATCGCGGCCTGGGCCGCCTTCCGTGGCTTCAACGTGACCCTGCAGGACCGCGAGATGAAGTTCATCGAGCCGGCCCTGAAGCGTGCCGACGAGTTCTACGCAAAGAAGATCAAGGACGAGGCCAAGCGCGCCGAGACCCGTGCCCGCTTGCAGGCCGATGTTGAAGGTGCCGGCGTGGCCAAGGCCGACCTCGTCATCGAGGCCATCTACGAGAACGCCGAAGCCAAGCACGCGCTGTTCAAGAAGGCCGAGGAGACGCTGAAGCCCGGCGCCATCCTCGCCACCAACACCAGCTCGATCGCGCTGGAAATCCTGCGCGAGGGCCGCACCGACGCGGCGCGCTTCGCAGGCCTGCACTTCTTCAACCCGGTTTCGATGATGCCGCTGGTGGAAATCGTCCAGCACGACGGCCTAGACGCCGAGACCACGCGCCGCCTCGCCGCGTTCTGCAAGGCCATCGACAAGCTGCCGGTGCCGGTGGCGGGCACGCCGGGCTTCCTCGTCAACCGCATCCTCGCGCCCTACATGCAGGAAGCCATCCTGCTGTTCAAGGAAGGCGTGCCGGGTGCGGTGATCGACAAGGCCGCACTGAAGTTCGGCATGCCCATGGGCCCGATAGAACTCGTCGACACCGTCGGCCTCGACGTGGCCGCGAGCGTGGGCAAGATCATGGCGGCCTTCCACGGCCAGCCCCTGCCCGACGGGCTCACCGTCGAAGAAGGCAAGCGCGGCAAGAAGGACGGCCAGGGCCTGTACAAGTGGGAGAACGGCAAGGCCGTCAAGCCGCAGGTTCCCGCCGACTACAAGGCGCCCGACGATCTCGAAGACCGCCTGATCCTGCCGCTGGTCAACGAAGCCGTGAGCTGCCTCGCCGACGGCACCGTCGCCGACGCCGACCTTCTGGATGCCGGCGTGATTTTCGGCACCGGCTTCGCCCCCTTCCGCGGCGGCCCGATCAGCCACGCACGCGCCGCCGGCCCGGCCAAGCTGAAGGCCACGCTGGAGGCCTTGGCCGCCAAGCACGGCGACCGCTTCAAGCCGCGTCCAGGCTGGGACGCGCTCTGAGCCCGGCGGGGGGTGAAGGCGGCGCGAGCCGCCTCGCCCGTCCGCGTTGACACCTCTACAGGCCGCATCGACCATGCGGCCTTCGCTTTTCAAGGAGTTCCACATGCGTCTGACCCTGACCGCCCTCGCCGCCGCTTTGCTGCTCGCCGCCTGCGGGGGGCAAGCTGACGCGCCTGCCGACGACGCCGCCAAGCCGGACGGCAACGGCAAGCGCCAAGTGAACGTTTACAACTGGTCGGACTACATCACGCCGGAGACCCTCGAGCGCTTCACGCGGGAGACGGGCATCGAAGTGGTCTACGACGTCTATGCCGACAACGAGACGCTCGACGCGAAGCTCGTCGCCGGGCAGAGCGGCTACGACGTGATCTTCCCCTCGGCGCCGTTCGCGCAGCAGCACATCGTCAACAACCTCTACGCCGCGCTCGACAAAGCCGCGCTGCCGAACCTCGCCAACGTCGATCCGGCGCTGGCTGCCGGCCTCGCCGCCGCCGACCCGGACGGCACGCACATCGTTCCGTACATGTGGGGCACCACGGCGATCGGCTACAACAAACAGAAGGTCGCCGAAATCATGGGGCCGGACTTCGTGCTGGACAGCTGGTCGGCGATCTTCGATCCAGCCATCAGCGGCAAGCTCGCGAGCTGCGGCATCGCCATCCTCGACGACCAGCAGGAAGCCTTCTCCGCCGCGCTCTTCTTCCACGGCCGCGACCCGAACGGCATGGGCAACGGCGAGATCGAGCTCGTGCAACAGACCTACGCGCCGATCCGCCAGAACATCCGCTACTTCAATTCCAGCCGCTACATCAACGACCTCGCCGATGGAGAGATCTGCGTGGCGCTCGGCTACAACGGCGACGTGCTGCAAGCCCGGGCCCGTGCCGAGGAGGCCGGCACCGGCGTCGAGATCGCCTACGTCATTCCCAAGGAGGGCGCGATCCGCTGGTTCGACGTCATGGCCATCCCGGCCGATGCGCCGAACAAGGCCGAAGCGCACGCGTTCATCGACTTCATGCTCAAGCCCGACGTCATCGCGCCGGTCACGGAGTTCGTCGGCTATGCCTCGGCGAACGCACCGGCCAAGGCGCTGGTGAGCGAGGACCTCCGCAACGATCCGGCCGTGTACCCGCCGGAGGACGTGATCGGCAAGCTCGTCGACACACGCAAGCTGCCGCTCGAGGAGAACGACGCCCGGCAGCGCGCTTGGACGACCATCAAGAGCGGCAATTGAACCCATGAGCACGCCCGCGCGCCGGCAGGCCCAGGTCGATCCCTGGCAGGACCCGAACGCGGAGCCGATCCTCCGCATCGAGGGCGTCACCAAGACCTTCGGCAAGACCTACGCCGTGGACGATGTCTCACTCGACATCTTCCGCGGCGAGTTCTTCGCCCTGCTGGGCGGCTCGGGCTGCGGCAAATCGACCCTGCTGCGCATCCTTGGCGGCTTCGAGGTGCCGGACAAAGGCCGCGTGCTGATCGACGGCACGGACATGACCCACGTGCCGCCCTACGAGCGGCCGGTGAACATGATGTTCCAGAGCTACGCGCTCTTCCCGCACATGACCGTCGAGCAGAACATCGCCTTCGGCCTGAAGCAGGACAAGCGCCCGGCCAGCGAGATCGGTGACCGCGTGGCGGCGATGCTCGACCTTGTGAAGATGGGGCAGCTCGGCCGGCGCAAGCCCGACCAGCTCAGCGGCGGCCAGCGCCAGCGCGTCGCGCTCGCCCGCGCGCTGGCCAAGGCGCCGAAGCTGCTGCTGCTCGACGAGCCGCTCGGCGCGTTGGACAAAAAGCTGCGCGAACACACGCAGTTCGAACTCGTGAACATCCAGGAGCGCACCGGCACCACCTTCGTCATGGTCACCCACGACCAGGAGGAAGCGATGACGATGTCGACGCGCGTGGCGGTGATGGATGCCGGGCGCATCGTGCAGGTCTCCACGCCCTCGAACCTCTACGAGTACCCGAACTCGAGATTCGTCGCCGAGTTCATCGGCGCGGTGAACATGCTGCGCGGCACGGTCGTCGACCAGCAGGAGGAGCGGGTGCTGGTGCACTGCCATGACGTCGAGCTCGACGTCTGGGCGCGCTACGTGGAGCCCATCCCGATGGGCACCGACGTGAACGTGGCCATCCGCCCTGAGAAGATCGACGTCGCCGAAGCCGAGCCCCACGGCGTGGAGAACGTCGTGCGCGGCCGCGTCGTCGAGATCGCCTACCTCGGCGATGTCTCGATCTACCACCTGCAGACCGACGACGGCTTCGTCCTGCGCGTGCAGGAAACCCACGCCGCGCGCAGCGCCGACCCGCACTACAACTGGGGCGACGTGCTGTACCTCGTGTGGCACGCCCGCGACGCGATCGTGCTGACCGCCTGATGCAGCGCCCGGCCCCTCACGACGGCGGCGCTTGGTGGGACCTCTGGTTCCAGGTGGTCGTCGGCCTGTTCCGCCAGATCGGCGCACTCGGCCGCGAACTGCGCGGCAGCCGCGGGCGCTACGTGGTCATCGCCATCCCGATGCTCTGGCTGCTGGCCTTCTTCCTCGCCCCACTGCTGGTGGTGCTGAAGATCAGCGTCGCCGAACGCACCGGTGGGGTGCCGCCCTACTCCGACCTCGTGGCTATCGGCGAGCAGGGCCTCGTCCAGATCAACCTGAGCTTCAAGGGCTACGCGACCCTGCTCACCGACCCGCTGTACGTCGAGAGCTACCTGAACTCCCTGCAATTCGCCTCGATCTCGACGCTGGGTTGCCTGCTGCTCGGCTACCCCATCGCCTACGGCATCGCCCGCGCGACGCCCGCCTGGCGCATGTTCCTGCTGGTGCTGGTGGTGCTGCCGTTCTGGACCAGCTCGCTGCTGCGCACCTACGCCCTCACCGGCCTGCTGCGCGACAACGGCATGGTGAACCAGCTGCTGATGGCGATCGGCGCGACCGACGCGCCGATCCGGCTGATCGACACGCCGTTCGCGGTGTATGTCGGCATCACCTACAACTACCTGCCCTTCATGGTGCTGCCGCTGGTGGCGAACCTGATGCGGCTCGACTTCACCCTGCTGCAGGCGGCGGCCGACCTCGGCGCGAAGCCGTGGCGCGCCTTCCTCTCGGTGACGCTGCCGCTCTCCTTGCCGGGGATCATCGCCGGCTCGCTGCTGGTGTTCATCCCGGCGGTCGGCGAGTACGTCATCCCCGCCCTGCTCGGTGGCCCGGAAGCCCTGAGCATCGGCTCGCGGATCTGGGAGGACTTCTTCAACGCCCGCAACTACCCGCTGGCTGCGGCGGTGGCCGTGGCGATGCTGGTGTTGATCGTGGTGCCGATGCTGCTCTTCGAAGCCTCGCAGGAACGCCGCGCCGAGAAGGAAGCGCAGCGCACATGAACCAGCGCCGCCCCTTCATCCTCTACACGCTGATGGCCTTCGGCTACGCCTTCCTGTACCTGCCGATCGCCAGCGTCGTCGCGTTCTCGTTCAACGAGACCCGCTCGGTGAGCCTGTGGAAGGGCTTCTCGCTGCAATGGTATGGCCGGCTGCTGGAGAACCAGGCGGTGATCGACGCCGCCCTGCTCTCGCTGCTGATCGCCGCCATGGCCTCCACGCTGGCGGTGGTGATCGGCACGATGGCCGCCCTCGCGCTCTCGCGCTTCGGGCGTTTCAAGGGCCGCGGCATGCTCTCGCTGCTGAGCTCCGCGCCGCTGGTGATGCCCGACGTGATGCTCGGCATCAGCGCGCTGTTCCTCTTCATCACCCTGCAGCAGCTCGTCGGCTGGCCGGAAGGCCGCGGCATCGACACCATCACCATCGCGCACGTGACGCTCTGCGTCTGCTACGTCACCGTGGTGGTGCGCTCGCGGCTTGCGCAGACCGACCACAGCCTCGAGGAAGCGGCGATGGACCTCGGCGCGCGGCCGTGGAAGGTGTTCTTCCTGGTGACCTTGCCGCTGATCTGGCCGGCGCTGTTGGCCGGCTGGCTGCTCGCCTTCACCTTGTCGCTGGATGACGTGGTCATCGCCAGCTTCACGTCGGGCCCGGGCTCAAGCACCTTGCCCGTGCTCATCCTCTCGAAGGTGCGCTTCGGCGTGACGCCGGAGATCAACGCGCTGGCCACGCTCATCATCGTGGCGGTGTGCATCGGCGTCAGTCTCGCCGGCTGGATGATGCATCGGAACGCCCGACGCGCCGTCTGAGCGCGTCAGCGGCACCACTTCGGCACGCGACGACGTGCATACGTATTCAGCATACGAATACACCGGTTAGAGCCTAGGCTCTAAACCGAGCAAGCCCCCCGGTCCTGCTCACCGACGCGCCTGGAACTCAGGGCCGGGCGTCGTGCAGACGTTCCACCCAGGACGCACCGCAGTCGCAAGGATGGCCGACCCGGCCCGTGCTCGAAGCGCTCCCTCCCACGTTTGGAGCCACAACGATGATCTCTCGTGCTTTCCGCCCGTTCCGGGCGCTCCGTGCTTCGTTCCGCACCCTCGCCTTCCTCGTCTTGGCGGCGATCGCCGCACCCGCAGCCCAGGCCGACGCCATCCTCCACGCCTTCAACTGGCGCTATGCCGACGTGCAGGCGCGCGCCGACCAGATCCGCGATGCCGGCTACCGGATCGTGCTGGTCTCGCCGGCCTACAAGAGCGAAGGCAGTGCTTGGTGGGCGCGCTACCAGCCGCAGGATTTCCGGCTGATCCACAACCCGCTGGGCGACACCACCGCCTTCCGCAACATGGTCACGGCCCTGCAGCAACGCGGCATCCGCGTGTACGCCGACATCGTCATGAACCACATGGCGAACGAGGCGTTCAAGCGCAGCGACCTGAACTATCCGGGCAGCGCCGTGCTGTCGACGTACGCGGGCAACGCCACCTACTACAACGGCATCCGCCTGTTCGGCGACCTCCGCAACAACGTGCTCTCGGGCAACGACTTCGGCCCGGCGCGCTGCATCGTCGACTACAACAACGTCTGGGAAGTGCAGAACTACCGCCTCTGCGGCGGCAGCGGCGACGCCGGCCTGCCGGACCTCGTGGGCAACAGCTGGGTCGTCGCGCAACAGCAGCAGTACCTGCAGGCCCTGAAGAACCTCGGTGTGAAGGGCTTCCGCATCGATGCCGCCAAGCACATGCCGGCGAGCTTCATGAATGCCGTTCTGACCCCGACGATCAAGTCGGGCATGCACGTGTTCGGTGAGGTCATCACCGGCGGCGGTGCCGGCAACGGCGAGTACGACCGGTTCCTCGCGCCCTACCTGCGCGACACCGACCACGCGGCCTACGACTTCCCGCTGCACAACCAGCTGCGCAGTGCCTTCGGCTTCGGCGGCCGCATGAGCCAGTTGGTCGATCCGTTGGCCGTCGGACAGGCGCTGCAACCCTCGCGCGCGATCACCTTCACGATCACGCACGACATCCCGAACAACGGCGGGTTCCGCTACCTGATCATGGACCCGACCGACGAGACGCTGGCCTACGCGTACATCTTCGGTCGCAACGGCGGTGTGCCGATGCTGTACTCGGACAACAACGAGAGCGGCGACAACCGCTGGGTCAACGCGTGGAACCGCAGCGACCTGAAGGCGATGGTGCGCTTCCACAACACCGCGCAGGGCACCGACCAGCAGGTGCTGGCCTCCGGTGACTGCCACCTGATCTTCCGCCGCGGCGACCGCGGCATCGTCGCCATCAACAAGTGTGGGAACTCGGTGGCCGTGCCGGTGAACATGAACAACAGCGTGCTCTGGTGGAACACCGACTACCGCGACGCCCTCGACAGCATGAGCGTCGTCCGCATCACCAATGGCACCTACACCTTCAACCTGCCGCCGCGCCGCGCGCGGATGTGGCTGCGCTGACCGCCCTGCGCCGCGTCGGGTTCAACCGGCGCGGCGCCCCATCGGCTGCGCTTGCACCGCCGTCGAACGCTGCCGCTCGTAGACGTACACCGTCGCGGGCGGCACGTTCCACCAGGTAAAGCTCACGCGTCGAGAGGTGAGTTTGAGATCGTCGAGCACCTCGCGGGCCACCGGGCTGGCCGGGCCGTAGGTGAACTGCACGAAGCGTCCATCCGGGCGCAAACAGGCGAAGGCTTCGGAGACGATGTCGCGCTGCAGCGGCCGCGGCATCGACAGCAGGCCGAGGCCCGACACCACCGCATCGGCGGGGCCGCCGTCGAGGAACCCACTCTCCCGCGCGATGCGCTGCACGTCGGCCGCATTGGCGAGGTGCAGGTGGATGTCCGGGAAGCGCTGGCGAAGCGTCATGTGCATCGCTTCGTTGAGCTCCAAGACCATCAGGTCCGCAGGCGCGATGCCATGGCGGAGCAACTGCTCCGTGATCGCCCCCGTACCACCACCCAGCTCGATCAGGCGGGTGGACTTCGGCGGCAGCGCCGCGATCATCTGGCGCGCCAGTTGCGGGCTCGACGGCGACACCGCTGCCACGCCCAGCGGGTTCTTCAACCATTGCCGGAAGAAGGCCCAGCGGGCGAGGCGGTCGTCGGCAGTCGAATCGCGCATGAATGACCGCATCGGGAGTCGGGGCCCCCAGCATGCCACGGCAAGGCTTCTGCTAGGTTTAAGGAACCCCTGAATGGATTCGGAGCCCCCCATGCCCGCCCTTCTTCGTGCCGCGGTTGCTGTTGTCGGCCTGATGGCCCTCGCGCCCGCGCATGCGGACGTCCCCGCGCAAGCCACGTCGTCCACCTGCTTCCCCGCCGCGTCCATCACGGCACTCACCGTCCTCGATCCGCACGCGATGGACGTGGCCGCCGACGGTCGTTTCTACCGGCTCGACCTCGACCCGACCTGCGCCGGCGTCAAACCCGGCGAAGCCGTCCAGATCGCGTCATCCGCAGGCCCGATCTGCGCCGATGGCCGCAGTGCGGCCGTCACCGCCGCGGCGATCTGCCCCGTGCAGGCCATCCGCCCGACGAGTTCTCCGGCCGATCGATGCTTCCGCATCCGCGACGTGCGCGGCTTCGCGGTGATGCGCGAGGAGAAGGTGGCGATCACGTTGCGCGGCGGCGGCAAGCGCCTCGTGCAGGTGGACACGGCCTGCCCCCAGCTCGACCGCCTCGAGGAATTCGACCTCGTCTCCGGCGCCCGCGACGGCCGGATCTGCGGCCATCCGCAGGACGCCATCATCGGCCGGCCCGGCGAGGCCTACCTCAGCGGCATGGCCAAGCAGTTCACCGTCAATGATTTCCGGCCCTGCAGGATCATGAGCGTCGAGCCCATGACCACGGACGACGAGGCGGCACCGCCCACCGACGCCCGGGACTGACCGTGGCCTCCGGCGGACCGCGCCTCAGTCGCGCGGCCGTCCGCGGTGCAACAACCAGGCGCGGTGGATGCGCGGGTTGCGTTCGAAATCCGGCCCAATGGTGTCCGGCGTGATTTCCTCGATCTCGGCGAACTTCGCGATCGTCTCGAGCTCCGGCTTGAAGCGGCGGAAATTGTTCGAGAACAGCAGCACGCCACCGGGCGCCAGCCGCCGCATCGCCGCGCCCAGCAGGTCGACGTGGTGCTTCTGCACGTCGAAGTCGTCCTTGTCCTTGCTGTTCGAAAAGGTCGGCGGGTCGCAGAAGATCAGGTCGTACTCGCCCTTCTCGGCGCGCAGCCAGCTCATCACGTCGGCCTTGACATAGCGGTGCTGCGGGCCGACCTGGCCATTGATGGCCATGTTGCGTGCCGCCCATTCGAGGTAGGTGGAGCTCAGGTCGACCGACGTGGTGCTGGCCGCACCACCGACCGCGGCGTGGACGGTCGCGGCGCCGGTGTAGCAGAACAGGTTCAGGAAGCGCGCGTCCTTCGCTTCCTCGAAGATGCGCGTGCGCAACGGACGGTGGTCGAGGAACAGGCCCGTGTCGAGGTAGTCGAACAGGTTCACCTCGAGCCGTACCGCGCCCTCGCGAACGTAGAAGGCTTCCTGCCGCTCGTCCATGCGCCCGTACTTGCTGCCGCCCTTGCCGCGGGCGCGGGTCTTGGTGGCGATGTGTTCCTTCGGCACGCCGAAGACGTCGCGCAAGGCCGCGAGCAGTTCGCCGAAGCGGCGGCGTGCGTCGTGCTCCGCCACGCTCGCCGGCGGCGCGTACTCCTGAACGTGCAGGAAAGTGCGCGCCTCGCCGTCGTCCTCGGCGTAGACATCGACGGCCGCCGCGTACTCGGGCAGGTCGGCATCGTAGGCGCGGAAGCAGGTGACGCCCTCGCGCTCGCGCCAGCGCGCCGAGTGCTTGAGCGTCTTGCGCAGGCGGTTGGCCACCATCTGCGCGTTCTCGTTCAGCGCACGCGCCTCGCCCTCCACGCGCGGCGGCGGCGGTGCGAAGGATTCGCAAGCCAGCAGGCAGCACTCGAGGGCGCCGTTGCTGATGGCATAGCGCTTCCGGGCGCGCAGGCGCGTGGCATGGGCCAGCGCCTCGCTGCCGCAAAGGATCGCGCCGCGCCACTCGGGCACCGCCTGCTGCAGCGCGGAGCCGATGGCGGCATACAGGGCTTCGTCGGCGGCCAGGCGCTCGTCGTAGGGCGGATTGCAGGCGACCACGCCGGGCCCTTCACAAGGGCGCTGCAGATCGGCGATGTCGCCAGTCCGGAAGTCGATGGCATCGAACACGCCAGCCGCTTCGGCGTTGCGTCGCGCCTGCTGGACGATGCGCATGTCGAGGTCGACGCCGAAGAAGTGGGCCGGCAGCGATGCTCGGCGGTCACGCGATTTCGCCTCGTCGACCAGCCGCTGCCAAAGCGCATGGTCGAAGCCCCGCCAGCGCGTCGGCGGCTCCTCGCCGTGGCGCAACAGGCCGGGCGCGGTATCGGCGGCGATAAGCGCCCCCTCCACCAGCAGCGTGCCACTGCCGCACATCGGGTCGAGGAGTGCCAGCGGCGTCCCGGCGGCGTCCGCGGCGGCCAGCGCTTCGCGCGTCCATCCGGCGCGTGCCAGCACGGCGCAGGCGAGGTTCTCCTTCAGCGGCGCATCGCCCTGCCCTTGCCGCCAGCCGCGGCGATGCAGTGGGCCGGCGAGGTCGACCGAAAGGATCGCCTTGCCCTTGCGCACCACGAGGTCGAGGCGCAGGTCGGGGTTGTCGACGTCCACCGAGGGCCGCGTACCGGTGTCGAAGCGCAGCCGGTCGACGATCGCATCCTTGACCCGCTGCGCCGCGTAGCGCGAATGGTTGAAGCCGGGGCCGGAGACCGTGGCGTGCACGGCCAGCGTGCCTTCCGGCTCGAGGTGCTCGCGCCAGTCGATCGCGTGCACCGCGGCATACAGGTCGTCCTCGCTGGCGCAGTCGAATTCGAGCAGCGGCCACAGCGCGCGGCTGCCGAAGCGCGACCACAGCGCGCAGCGCAACAGGCTCTCCGCCTCGCCTTCCACGTTCACGCCGGACTGCGCGGCGGTGGCCTTTTCGGCGCCGAGCGCCAACAGCTCGTCGGCCAGCAGGTATTCGAGGCCGCGGCCACAGGGCACGAAGTACTGCATCAGGCGTCCACCCGCTTCAGGAGGTCGGCGAAAGCGCTCGCGCTGTACTCGACGTGCGCAGCGAGGCGATGCGAATCATCCACCAGTCGGAGCTCGGCCTTGCGGGCGGCGCACCAGTCGATGACGGCGGCGGCCGGGATCAGTTCGTCGTCCCAGCCGTGCACCACCATCGTCGGAAGGGACGCCGGCGCTTGCAGCGGGGTCGGCCACCAGCCCGGCATGGCGATCGGCGGCGCCATCAGGAACAGGCCCAACAGCGTCGGGACGGTGGACGAGGTGCCGTCAACGCCGCCCGCCAGATGCCCCGCCACTTCGCCGCTGATGAAGGCGCCCATGCTCGAACCGGCCAGCACCAGCGGCCCGGTGTGGACGCGAGCGAGCGCCTGCAGCCGCGCAACGCGCGCCGCGATGTCCTCGGGGCGACGGCCGGCATCGAGGTCGCGATAGTCCGGGCGTTCATGGGTCCAGCCGAGGTGTTCGGCGACCTGCGCCAAGGCCGAGACCTTGGTGGCCTCGGGGCCGCTTTCGAGGCCATGCGACAGGATGACGTGGCCTCGGGCCATGCGGGTTTCACTCGTGAAGCGCGGCGCCAGGGCGCCAAGGGTCGCGATGCTAGCATCCGGCCCATGGCCGACCCTGACTCCGCGCCCTACCAGCCGCTGCCCTACACCGAGCGCCTGCCGCGACGCGACCCCGCCAGCATCGACCTCGTGGTCATGCACTGCACTGAAACGCCCACGCTCGCCAGCGCGCGTGAATTCGGCGAGCGCGTGCTCTACCCCGACACCGGTACCGGTGCTTGCGGCCACTACTACATCGACCGCGACGGCACGCTCGTCTGCTACGTCGAACCCGAGCGCATCGCCAACCACGTGCGGGGATGGAACCCTCGCTCGATCGGCGTCGAGATCGTCAACACCGGCCGCTACCCGCACTGGTACGACAGCCGCCACCAAGCGTTGGACGAGCCCTACACCGAAGCCCAGATCGCCGCGCTTCTCGCGCTGCTGGCCGACCTGCGCGAACGCTTTCCGTCCCTCCGCTTCATCGCCGGCCACGAAGACCTCGACACCGCGCGGGTGGAAGCCAGCGACGACCCGTCACTCACGGTGTGGCGCAAGCGCGATCCCGGGCCGCTGTTTCCGTGGGCACGGGTGCTCGAGGCCTGTGGGCTGGAGCGCCTGAAGCCCTGAACAGGGCGAACGCTATACTTCGCGGCCGCGATCCAACGCCGATGCCCCCATGACCCACCCCGTCGTCGCCGACCTCGTCCAACTCCTGCAGCTAGAGCGCCTCGAGGACAACCTCTACCGCGGCCAAAGCCGCGATATCGGCACGAAGTTCGTGTTCGGCGGGCAGGTGATGGGGCAGGCCCTGGCGGCTGCGCAGGCCACGGTCGACGCGGCCCGGCACGTGAACTCCCTGCACGCCTACTTCCTGCGTCCCGGCGACATCGAGGCGCCGATCGTCTATTCCGTCGACCGGACGCGGGACGGCCGCAGCTTCAGCACGCGGCGCGTCACCGCCATCCAGCACGGCCAACCGATCTGCGTGTTCGCCAGCTCTTTCCATATCGAGGAACCGGGCGCCGAGCACCAGATCAACAAGCCCGAGGTCCCCGATCCGGAAGACCTCGAGCCGATGGTCATGCCCGCGCCGGAGTTGCTCGCCAAGCTCCCGCCGATGATGCAGCGCTGGCTGTCGCGGCAGGTGCCTTTCGAAGTGCGCCCGGTCTATCCGCGCGACGAGCTGAAGCCGGCCAAGCGCCCGCCCTACCAGCAGGTCTGGTTCCGGCTGATCGACCGCGTGGACGACACGCCCCTGCTGCACCGCGCGCTGCTCGCCTACGCGTCGGACTTCCACCTGCTCGGCACCGCCACCCTGCCGCACGGCATCAGCTACTACGACCCGCGCGTGCAGATGGCGTCGATCGACCACGCGATGTGGTTCCACCGGCCGTTCCGCGCCGACGACTGGCTGCTCTACGCGCTCGACAGCCCGACGGCCCAAGGCGCGCGCGGCCTCGGCCGCGGCAGCATCTATTCCCGCGACGGCCGCCTGGTGGCCAGTACCGCGCAGGAAGGCATGATCCGCATCGTCGAGGGCGAGGACTGATGCGCGAGGTCTACCGCTCGCTGCGCGTGGAACAGGTCGAGGGCGCGGCGACCCTGCTCAACGAGGCCGGCATCGAGACCAGCATCCAGAACGGCCGCTCGTACAAGGGCGGCCGGCGGCGGAATTTCAGCTTCCGCGAGACGCCGGATTCCGCGAAGGCCGCGGTGCTCTATGTCACCCACAACGGCGATCTTCCGGAAGCGCGCCGGCTGCTGCGCGAGGCGGGGCTCATGGAGCCCGGCCAGCGCGAAAGCTATCTCCCGCAGGAACTGCAGTTCCAGCAGCGCGAAGAAAAGAAAGGCCGCATCGATGCGCGACGCCTGCGCACGGTGCTGCTGATGATGATCGTGATCATCATCACGCTGTTCACGTTCTTCGGGCCCTACCTCGCGCGCTGAGCGCGAGCGTCACATCGTGGCGGTCGGCTTGTCAGAATCGATGATGCCGGCGAGGTGGGTTTCGATCTTGCCCTTCACCATTTCCGCTTCGGGCGTCTCGGCGAACTGCACGCCGATGCCGGCAGCCCGGCCGCCTTGCGCACCCGTCGGGGTGATCCACACGACCTTGCCGGCGACCGGCAGGCGGTCCTTGTCGTCGAGCAGCGTCAGCAGCAGGAAGACCTCGTCGCCGATCTGGTAGCGCTTGGTCGTCGGCACGAACAGCCCGCCGCCGCGCAGGAAGGACATGTAGGACGTGTGCAGCGAGCCCTTGTCCTTGATGGCGAGGGAAAGAATGCCCTGGCGGGCACCACCGGCTCCGATCATCGACGTGTCTCCGTTGTCGCCATCAGGCCGCGCCACTCGGCGAGCAGGCCCGCGAGGGCCAATTCATGCTTGAGCGGGGCGGACAGCTGCAGGCGCAGGCGATTCAGTTGGTCAAACCACGAGGCCAGCTTGTCGACATCGGCGGGCGGGGTCAATCCGGCCACGGCCGGCGCCCCGGCGAGCCCGCGCGCGAGCGCGACCGCCGCATCCGCCACGAAGCGCAGGCGCAGCCCCGCGAGGGCGGGTTCTGCCATCCACAGTTGCGCGATCCCCAGCGGCGAGGCGATGCCGCGGGCGACGCCCGCCCACTCCTTCAGCGTTGTTTCCCGCAGGGCGAGATGCCCGGCGCGCAGCCAGGCATCGGCGAGGCCCGGATGGCCCTGCGCGGCCTCGAGCGCCTCGCTGGCGCGGGGAGCCGGGTGGCCTTGCGAAGCCAGCCAGCCCAACGCGACCTCGCGCTCGGGGACCGAGAATTCGATGCGCTGGCAACGGCTGCGGATCGTCGCGGGCAGGCGCTGCGGCGCGGCGCTCACAAGCAGCAGGAAGCGGTTGTCCGCGGGCTCCTCGAGCGTCTTCAGCAGTGCGTTGGCGGCCGAGGTGTTCAAGGCATCGGCAGGATCGATCAGCACCACCTGCGCGCCGCCGCGCTGCGCGGTCATCTGCATCGAGCCGCTCAGGGCGCGCACCTGGTCGATGACCAGCTCGGTGCGCAGCTTGCCGGTGTTGGCGTTCTCTTCGAACGTGATGATGCGGAAATCAGGGTGCGTCCCAGCCTCGCGCAGCGCGCAACCGCGGCAGCGACCGCAGGGCGGCTCGTCCTTCGGCGCGTCGCAGAGCAGTCGCGCGGCAAGCGAGTCGGCCACCGCGCGCTTGCCGAGCTGCTCGGGGCCGCAGAGCAACTGGGCGTGGCCGAGCCGGCCGGCCCGCCAGGCCGCCAGGGCGGTATCGAGCCGCTGCTGCTGCCAGGGCGCGAGGCTCACGGCGCGCTCCAGCGGTCAAGGAAGGCTTCCAGCGCGGCGCAGGCGTCATGCACGACGGCCTCGACCGGCTGCGAGGCATCGACCACGGCGATGCGCTGCGGCTGCGCCGCGGCGCGGGCACGGTAGGCACCGCGCACGCGCTCGAAGAACTCGTCCTTCTCGCGCTCGATGCGGTCCGCCGGCGCACCGCGTGAGCGGGCGCGTGCGAGACCGGCCTGCACATCGAGGTCGAGCAGCAGGGTGAAATCCGGCACGCGGCCGACGAACGCCCGCTCGAGGTCGGCGATCAGGCCCATCGGCAGGCCGCGGCCACCGCCCTGGTAGGCGAAGCTGGCATCGGTGAAGCGATCGGCCAGCACCATGTCGCCACGCGCGAGCGCCGGCTCCACCAGCGTCTCCACGAGCTGCGCGCGCGACGCGAACATCAGTAACAGCTCCGTATTCGGTACCAGCGGCTGCGCGGGATCGAGCAGCAGCGCGCGGATGGCTTCGCCCGCCGGCGTGCCGCCGGGCTCGCGCGTGCCGACGACGTCATGGCCACGCGCCTCAAGCCGCGCCCGGAGCGCGACGAGCACGGTGGTCTTGCCCGCGCCCTCGCCGCCTTCGAGGCTGATCAGCGCGCCACGGGTGGACGCCATCTCAACGCCCTCCCAGCTGGTAACGCACGACGGCGCGGCGGTGCTCGGCATAGGTGCGCGAGAACTGGTGGCTGCCATCGCCGCGGGCGACGAAGTACAGCGTCTCGCCATCGAGCGGCTGCGCGGCGGCCATCAGCGCGGCGCGGCCCGGCATCGCGATGGCGTGCGGCGGCAGGCCGAAGCGCGTGTAGGTGTTGAACGGCGTATCGGTTTCGAGATCGCGGCGACGCAGGTTGCCGTCGAAGGCCGCACCGAGGCCGTAGATCACCGTGGGGTCGGTCTGCAGGCGCATGCCGATCCGCAGACGGCGCACGAACACGCCGGCGATCTCCGGGCGTTCGCTGGCCTTGCCGGTTTCCTTCTCGACGATCGAGGCGAGGGTCAGCAGTTGTTCGGGGGAATCGAACGGCAGGTCGGGTTGGCGCGCCGCCCAGGCGTCGGCCAAGGCCGCATCCATCGCATCGGCCGCCTGGTCGAGCAACGAGACCGTCGTCTCGCCGCGGGTGAACAGGTAGGTCTCGGGCAGGAAGCGCCCTTCGGCCGGCACGCCCTCGCGTCCCAGCGCGACCATCAACTCGACGTCTTCGAGCGCCGAGAGGTCGTCCTCCAGCACGGCATCGCGGGCAAGCGCGGCGCGAAGGTCGCGCATCGACCAGCCCTCGACGATCGTGAAGCGGTAGCGGATCACATCGCCACGCACGAGTTTCTCGATCAGCTGGCGCGGCGTCAGCGCCGGGTCGAGGGCGTATTCGCCGACCTGGATGCGCGGCAACGCCTGCATGCGGGTGGCGAGCACCTTCCATTCGAGATCGTGGCCGGCCTCGACGCCGACAGCACGCAGCTTGCCCAGCACCTGCACGAAGGAATCGCCGCGCGCGACGACCACCGTGGTGCCCTCCGGCGCCCCAGCTTGCGCATCGGCAAAGGCTTCGAAGTGCCGCCATGCGAAGTAGCCGCCGACGGCGATGACGAGGGCCAGCACGATGCCGAGCTTGACCAGGAAGCGGAAGAGCTTGCGCAGCAGGGAACGCATCAGGACTCGCGGAAAGCGGGATGGGACGCCGCCAGCGCGGCGCGGGCCTCGGCGAAGCCCACCGGCCGCGGATCGAGCGCTCGTGCGCCGCAGCGGCCGACCGGCAGGATACCCCGCACGGCATTGCTCAGCAGCAGCGCATCGACGCGCGGCAAGGCGTCGAGCGACAGGGGAGCGACGTGAAGGCCACCGGGCGGCGACCACGCCTCGAGCAGGACACCACGGGCCACGCCCGCCACACCGGCGCGATCGACCGGCGGCGTGATCCAGCGTCCGTCGAGGCGGGCGAAAAGGTTGGCGCGCGTGCTACAGGTGAGGAATCCGTCCGCGTCGGCCATCAGGCCGTCATCCAGTCCGCGCTCGGCGGCCTCGCGAGCGCCGAGCACCTGTTCAAGGCGATTGAGGTGCTTCATGCCAGCCAACGCTGGCTGCACGCCGAGGCGAAGCGCCAGCACATCGACAGCGAGGGCTGGGTCCGCCCCCACCGGGGCTGCCGAGGCCGTGACAAGGAGGGTCGGCGCCGCGCCGGGCGTCGGCGCGTAGCCACGCGCACCCGTGCCGCGCGTGAGGATCAATTTGATGACGCCCTCCGGCGAAGCCTGCACGGCATCGGCCAGCGCGGTGTCGAGCGCCGCATCGGAAGGCATCGGGATGCCGAGCCGCGCTGCACCGGCGAGCAACCGCGCACGATGCCGGGGCCACCAGGGCAAGGTGCCCCGATACGCACGCATCGTCTCGAACAGGCCGTCGCCGTAGGCGAGGCCGCGGTCGATGGCCTCAGGCCCCATCGCCCTGCCCCAGCGCGCGCAGCATGCCGCGGGCCTTGGCACGGGTCTCCATCAGTTCCTTGTCGGCGCGTGAATCCACCACGATGCCCGCACCGGCGCGGAAGGCCACGTCGCACCCGTCCGTCCAAAGCGTGCGGATCAGGATGTTGAGGTCCATGTCGCCGCTGGCGTCGAGGTAACCCATCGCGCCCGTGTAGGGCCCACGGCCCTCGCCTTCGAGCTCGGCGATGATCTGCATGCAGCGCACTTTCGGGCAGCCGGTGATGGTGCCGCCGGGGAACACCGCCGCGATGGCCTGCCCGGCCGTAACGCCCGGCCGCAGATCGCCGGACACGTTGCTGACAATGTGGTGCACGTGCGCGTAGCTCTCGACGGTCATCAGTTCATCGACGCGCACCGAGCCGGGCGCGCAGACGCGACCCAGGTCGTTGCGCTCGAGGTCGATCAGCATCACGTGCTCGGCGCGCTCCTTCGGGTGGCCGACAAGCTCGGCGATGCGCGCCGCATCGTCGTCGCCCTCGAAGCGTGGCCGCGTTCCGGCGATCGGCCGCGTCTCGATGCGCCGCCCGCGAATCGACACTAGACGCTCCGGCGAGGAACTCGCGACGCTGCCACCGGGCAGCGCGAACAGGCCCGCGAACGGCGCCGGATTCGCCCGCCGCAGGGCGGCATAAAGCGCAACGGGATCGGGCGGGGCATCGAAACCGGCCCGCCAGCCGCGCGAAAGATTGACCTGGAACACATCACCGGCACGCAGGTACTCGTGCACCCGCGCCACGCCGTCGAGGAAGCGCTGGTCGGCGTCTTCGGCGAGCGTTCGTGGCTTCGGCAACGCGCTGGCCGCCTGCGGCGAATCCCCGGCCGGTCGCAACCCATCGACGACGTTCGCGATGCGCGCCAACCACGCCTCATGCCCGGGCAGCGCCACAGCAAGGCACCGGCCGCTCACGCGATCCCGCAACACCGCCGCCGGGCAGAACAGGGCCGCGGCCACGGGCAAGCCGCCGCGGAACGGCGGCAACTGCAAGCTGGGTTCGACCTGCGCGGCAAGCTCGTAACCGAGGTAGAGCGCCCAGCCGCCACGGAACGGCAGGTCGGCCGCCCCGGCTTCGAGCACGTCGTCGGCGCCCTCCCGGCAGGCGGAGATGCGAGCCAGACGATCGCGCAGTTCTGATTGGGCGTGGTCGAGGACCTCGAGGAAACGACCGGCGACGGCATGCCCGCTTTCGCGCCGCGTCACGCCGTCCGCACCCAAGTAGAGCCCGCTCTCGCCACCGGCCAGCAGGAGGTCCCAGCGCGCCTTGCCGCCCTGCGCTGCCGATTCCAACAGCAGCGGAAACTCCCCCGGCGCGGCACGCTTCAGCGCGAGCAGGTCCAGGCCCGCAGGCAGTTCGCGGACCGTCGCGCTCATGGCGTCACAGGCGGCGGAACACCAGCGTGGCGTTGGTGCCGCCGAAGCCGAAGCCGTTCGACACGACGAGGTCGAGCTTGGCGTCGCGGGCGACGTTCGGCACGTAGTCGAGGTCGCAGCCCTCGCTCGGGTTGTCGAGGTTGATCGTCGGCGGCACGACGCCATCGACCATCGCCATGATCGAGAAGATCGCCTCGACGCCACCGGCCGCGCCGAGCAGGTGGCCGGTCATCGACTTGGTCGAGCTCACCATCATCTTGTACGCGTGGTCGCCGAAGGCGCGCTTCATCGCCAGCGTTTCCGCGAGGTCGCCGAGCGGCGTCGAGGTGCCATGCGCGTTGAGGTACTGCACGTCGGAAGCGTTCGCCTTGGCGTCCTTCAACGCGGCCGCCATGCAGCGCGCCGGACCTTCGCCGCCCTCGCTGGGCGCGGTCATGTGGTACGCGTCGGAGCTGGCGCCGAAGCCGACGAGCTCACAGTAGATGCGCGCACCGCGGGCCTTGGCGTGCTCGTATTCCTCGAGCACCAGGATGCCGGCGCCGTCGCCGAGCACGAAGCCGTCGCGGTCCTTGTCCCAGGGGCGCGAGGCGCGGGTCGGATCATCGTTGCGCGTGGAGAGCGCGCGCATCGAGCAGAAGCCGCCGACTGAAGTCGGGGTGCAGCCGTGCTCGGCGCCACCGGCCACCATGACGTCGGCGTCGCCGTACTGGATCATGCGCATCGCCATGCCGACGCTGTGGTTCGCCGTGGCGCAGGCCGAGACGGCGGAGAAATTCGGTCCCTTCAGGCCCTTGATGAGCGAGAGCTGGCCGGGGAGCATGTTGATGATGGTGCTGGGCACGTAGAACGGCGAGACCTTGCGCGGGCCGCCGGTGTGCAGGTCGATGGCGGTTTCCTCGATGCCACGCACGCCGCCGATGCCCGAGCCGATCAGCGCGCCGATGCGCTCCGCATTCGCTTCGGTGATCGCCAGCCCGGAATCGTCCAGCGCCTGGAACGACGCGGCGAGGCCGTAGTGGATGAAGGTGTCCATCTTCTTCGCGTCCTTCGGCGGCACGATCGACTTGACGTCGAAATCGCGCACCTCACCCGCGATCTGCGCGGTGTAGGCGGAAGGGTCGAAGTGGGTGATGCGCCCGATGCCGGAGCGGCCGTTGCGGATGTTGTCCCACGCGCTGGCGAGGGTGTTGCCCACGGGCGAGACGATGCCCATGCCGGTGACGACGACGCGACGCTGGCTCATTGGAGCACTCCTTGGATCGGATTCCGGCGGCGAGGGCCACCGATAACAAAACGCCGCGCCCCGTGAAGGACGCGGCGCCTGACGCAGACGGGCTTACGCCTTGACGTGCGCCTTGATGTAGTCGATGGCCTGCTGGACGGAAGTGATCTTCTCGGCTTCCTCGTCCGGGATCTCGCACTCGAACTCTTCCTCGAGGGCCATCACCAGCTCGACGGTGTCCAGCGAGTCGGCGCCGAGGTCGTCGACGAACGAAGCCGTGTTGGTCACGTCCTCTTCCTTCACGCCCAGCTGTTCGATGACGATCTTCTTGACGCGCTCTTCGATGGTGCTCATGGGTTTTTATCCCTCCCGGGTATGCAACGTTTCAGACGCTTGTTGTCGGGGCGGGGCCGTGCGCGTCTAAGCAGCGGGCCGCCGGATTCGGGCTTGCGGGCCGGATTCTATGCCATGTGCATGCCGCCGTTGACATGCAGGGTTTCGCCGGTGATGTAGGCGGCAGCCGGGCCGGCCAGGAAGGCCACGGCCTCGGCGATGTCGCGGGGGCTGCCGAGGCGGCCCAGCGCGATGTCGGCGAGCATCTTGGCCTTGGCCTCTTCCGGCAGGTCGCGGGTCATGTCGGTTTCGATGAAACCGGGGGCGACCACGTTCACGGTGATGTTGCGCGAACCGATCTCGCGGGCCATCGACTTCGAGAAGCCGATGATGCCGGCCTTGGCGGCGGCGTAGTTGGCCTGGCCCGCGTTGCCGGTGACGCCGATGACGGAAGCGATGTTGATGATGCGGCCCTTGCGCGCCTTCATCATCCCGCGCATCACCGCCTTGCTGGTGCGGAAGATCGAGCTGAGGTTGGTGTCGATGATGGCGTTCCAGTCCTCGTCCTTCATCCGCATCAGCAGATTGTCGCGGGTGATGCCGGCGTTGTTGACGAGGATTCCTACCGCACCGAATTCCTTGGCGATCGCATCGACGAGCGCCTCGACGGCGGCGCCGTCGGTGACGTCGAGCGCGCGCCCGTGCCCGCCCAAGGACTTGAGACGTTCGCCGATGGCGGCTGCACCCGACTCGGTGGTGGCCGTGCCGATGACGGTCGCGCCCTTCGACGCGAGGAGGTCGGCGATCGCGGCGCCGATGCCGCGGCTGGCACCGGTGACGAGGGCGATTTCACCGCTCAGTTCGTTGGACATGGCAATTCGGGGTCGGGATCGAGGAAGTAGGGAAAGCCACTGATGCCTGCGGCGAGACTCAGGACGCAGGACCGCCGAGGGCGGTGTCGAAATCGGCGGGAGTGGACGTCGACTTGCCCTCGAGCGACTTGTCGATGCGCTTGGCGAGGCCGGTCAGCACCTTGCCGGGGCCGCACTCGACGAGCGTCGTCGCGCCCATGCCAGCCAGCGCCTGCACGCAACGCGTCCATTGCACCGGCAGGTAGAGCTGGCGCACCAGCGCCTCGGCGATGGCCTCGACCGAACCGTGCACCGCGGCATCGACGTTCTGCACGACCGGGATCGACGGCGCGCGCCAGTCGAGGCCCGCCACGACCTGGGCGAGCCGGTTCGCGGCTTCGCGCATCAGCGGCGTGTGCGAGGGGACGGAGACCGCGAGCTTCACGGCCTTGCGCACGCCTCGCTCGGCCAGCAGGGCGATGGCGCGATCGACAGCCGCGGCATGGCCGCCAATAACGATCTGGCCGGGCGAGTTGTAGTTGGCCGGCACGACCACCTCCGCATGCGCGGCGTCGGCGCAGGCGGCTTCGACGACCGCGTCCTCGGCGCCCAGCACGGCGGCCATCGCGCCAGTACCGGCCGGCGCGGCGTCCTGCATCAGCTGGCCGCGCAGACGCACGAGATGGGCCGCATCGCGGAGCGTCAGCGCGCCGGCAGCCACGAGGGCGCTGTATTCGCCGAGGCTGTGGCCCGCCAGCGCACGCGGCGCGGCGCCGCCGCGGGCCTGCCACAGGCGCCACACGGCGACGCTGGCGGCGAGCAGCGCCGGCTGGGTGTACTCGGTGCGGTTGAGCTGCTCTTCCGGGCCGCCCTGCGACAGCGCCCAGAGATCCACGCCCGCACCGTCGCTGGCCTCGTCGAAGGTCGCGCGCACGCCGGGGTTCAGCTCGGAGAGTTCGGCGAGCATGCCGACGCTCTGCGAGCCCTGGCCGGGGAACACGAAGGCGAGCGGTGCAGTCATGCAGCGGGTCCGGAAAACGAGACGGGCGGCCATGATAGGGCCGCCCGCGCAAATCCGTCTGTACGAGGCGGTATGGCGCCGCCCCGCCGGGCCCGAGGGCTCAGTAGCGCATCAGCGCCGAGCCCCAGGTGAAGCCGCCGCCGAAGGCTTCCATCAGCACCAGCTGGCCGCGCTGCACCTTGCCCGTGCGCACGGCCTCGTCCAGCGCCAGCGGCACCGACGCCGCCGAGGTGTTGCCGTGCTTGTGCACGGTGAGCACCACGCGGTCCATCGGCATGGCGAGGCGCTTGGCGGTCGCTTCGATGATGCGCAGGTTGGCCTGGTGAGGGATCAGCCAGTCGAGCTGGGTCTTGTCGATGCCGTTGGCTTCGAGGGCCTCGTCCACGACGCTGTCCAACGCCTTCACCGCGTACTTGAAGACGTCACTGCCCGCCATCAGCACGCGCACGCCGGCGTTCTTCTCGTCGAGCTTGAAGCCCGCGGACACGCCGACCGGGTTGTACAGCAGCTCTTTCTTGCCGCCGTCGGAATGCAGGTGCGTACTCAGGATGCCGGTCTCGGCGTCGGCTTTCAGCACCACGGCGCCAGCACCGTCGCCGAACAACACGCAGGTGTTGCGGTCCGACCAGTCGAGCATGCGCGTCAGGGTCTCGGCACCGACGACCAGCACCGTCTTGGCCGCGCCGCTGCGGATGAATTTGTCCGCGGTGGTGAGCGCGAAGATGAAACCCGAGCAGGCGGCGTTGACGTCGAAGGCCGGGCAACCGTTGGCGCCAAGGCGCGCCTGCAGCAGGCAGGCGGAGCTCGGGAAGATGATGTCGGGCGTTGTGGTGCCCATGACGATCAGGTCGAGGTCGGCGCCGGTCACGCCGGCCGCCTCCATCGCGCGCAGCGCGGCCTGCTCGGCGAGGTCGACGGTGGTCTGGCCTTCGGCGGCGATGTGGCGCTGCTGGATGCCGGTGCGCTCGCGGATCCACTGGTCCGAGGTCTCGACGATCTTCTCGAGGTCGGCGTTGGTGAGGATCTTCTCCGGCAGATAGCTACCGGTGCCGGCGATGCGCGAATAGACGGTCATTCTCGAAGGCTCCAGGGCACCCCGGCGCCCTTCGCGGGCGTACGGTGGCGCAGAAAAACGAAACGCGACGGGGCGAACCGTCGCGTCATCGCAGCGTCACCCGGAGAGCCGCCATTGGCAAGCCCCCCGAGGACGGTCTGAAGGCTGGCGCCGGGCGCCATGCCGGCCGATCACTCGGCGTCGGAAACCTTCGACTTGGTGTCGATCACCTTCTTGCCGCGGTAGAAGCCGTCGGCGGTGACGTGGTGGCGCAGGTGCGTCTCACCGCTGGTCGGGTCGGTGGCGAGCTGCTTGGCGGAAAGCGCATCGTGCGAGCGGCGCTGGCCACGACGGGACGGGGTGACGCGGGATTTCTGGACGGCCATGGGTCAATCTCCGAGGGTCTTGCGGCCTTTCAGCGCGGTGAGCGCGGCGAAAGGGTTGGTTCTGGGTTGTTCTTCTTCCGCTTCGGCGACGGCGTCGTTCCAGACCGCCTCCACTTCCGCGCTGCCCGGCTTCACCGGGAAGGCCGGCACCGCGAGGATCAGTTCATCCTCGACCAGTTCCAGCGGGTGCAACGTGCCATCCGGGCCCACCAGGGCGGGCTCGACCCCTTCCGGGAGCGCGGCCTCTTCCGATTCGTCGGCCAGCAGACCAAGCTGCTGCCGCGACGACACCGGGTACAGGAAGCGCTCGAGCGACCGCTGGCAAACCAGCGGCAACTCGGCCTCGGCGACGATGTCGATCGTCGCCAGACCGGAGAGATCACGCCCGAACTCGATCTCGTAGCGGCACTCGCCCTCGGTGTCCGCCAGCAGGCCGGCGAGCCGGGTGAAGGAGGACAGCGGGACGCGGCCGGTGAAGATGCGCGCGGCGGAAACCATCCGCCATGCGTCCACCACGGAAAGCGAGGTCGCGGACATAAGCGCGCAAGGTTAAGCAGGGCCGCCCCCTGTGTCAAATCAAGGACCTGGGGCCGTTCAGACGCCAGCGCTTCGCCGCCCCCGCGTTGCCCTGCGCGAAGCGCGGGGGGCACACTCGACCCCCACCCTCGAACCCGGTTCCGCATGGACTTCGGTTTTTCCACCCTCGCCCTCGTCGCCTTCGTGCTGCTCGCCGCGGGCGTGGGGATCTTCTACCGCGGGCGCCGGGTCCGCGAACGGCGCCTGCGTGAACTTCTGGACCTCGCCGATGCCGTCCAGACCCTGCTGGCCCGCGCCAGCGAGCGCATGACGGCATGGCGGAGCGTCGTCGGCCGCCTGGCGGGCGATCTCGGCTCGGGCGCGCAACAGGCGCTGGACGGCGAGCCACTGATCCGCGAGGCCAAGCGCGACTTGCTGCAGCACCGGCTGTGGATCCAGTCGAACGGCCTTCGCGCGACGCGCCTCGAGCTGGACGACGCCCGTGCCGCCCTGCAACGGGCCCACAACCGCCTGGCCGAGCAGCTGGCCGCGCTGGAATCAGCGGGTGACGCCCTGACCCAGGCCACCGATGCGGCCCATGAAGCCGCGCTGCGCGAACCCGCGTCGTTGCGCCGTGCGACCGACGGAGACGTCCCCCAAGGCTGAGGACCGGACGGCCCCGACCTATCGGGCCGGCGGCTGGGCGTCGCAGGCGAGGTCGGACGGCTCCATCGAGCCCTCGCGGCGGACGCCGCGGTAAAGCCAGAAGCGCTTGCCGCCGCCGGGGCCTTCGATAGTGGCGACGTACTCCGTGGATTCGAACCAGCGGCACGGACGCGCCACCCACGCCGCGTGGTCGCGCTCCGGTGTCTCGGCGACTTCGAAAGCGATCCACGCGCGCGTGCCGGGCGCAAGGCGCGACAGCGCCGCCTCGTCGTAGCCCCACA
The DNA here is from genome assembly GCF_044377035.1 of Silanimonas sp. Taxonomy (GTDB): domain Bacteria; phylum Pseudomonadota; class Gammaproteobacteria; order Xanthomonadales; family Xanthomonadaceae; genus Silanimonas. The sequence continues at coordinate 14,132 of NZ_JBILJW010000001.1, read as the reverse complement.
GGGCGATCTGCGGCGCGCGGCCATGCTTGTGGTTGTTCCAATGGTCGAGGACGAATACCTCGGCGCGGCCACCGAGCGAAAAACTGAGCTGTGCGGCGAGCATGAAGTGGTCGGCGATCAAGACATCGCCCTCGGCCAAGCGGGGCCGCAGCGCAACGGCGATCTCCTCCCAGCCGACGAAGTTGTCCGGATAGAACGCGGTCCCGGCGGCGCGTGCCGCCAGCTTCGGCGACGAAGGCAGGACGAAGGCCGCCAGCATCAGGGCCGTCGCACCCGCAGCCATGCCCGCTGCCCAGGGCATCAGGCGCCCGGCCCAACGACTTCTCGCGGCATCAAGGGCGATCGGAAGCAAGGCCGCGGCCAACAGGTAGGCGGGAACGGGCCAGTGCAAGGAGAACCGCGCCTTGTCGACGAAGGGCGCAAGTAACGCGTAGAGCAGCCAAAGCCCGCCGCCGGCCAGTGCGACGAAACGCACGGCGGGCTTCGCCGCCCGGCGATTCGCCCACAGGGCCCAGCCGAACAGGCCATAGAGCAGCGGCGTGGTGATCACCGCCTGCAGCAGCGGCTGCAACAGGCCTTTCGCGTTGAAGTGCCAGGGATGCCGTTCCACGAGTTGGAAGTGCAGGCCCGCGCCCTGCATCTCGAGGTTGTACTGGATGATCGGCCACCAAGCCGCGGCACCGACAAGCAGCGCCAGCCAAAGGCCGGCATCCCCGCGCCGGCGCCACCCACCCGCCGCGAAGAATGCAGCGGCACCGACTAGCAGGATCGGGCCGAAACGGTAGTGGGTCAGTGCGCCGAGGGCGAGGGCGATCGCGAACTGCGCATAAAGCCGGCCTCGCGGCGCCTCGTCGTCGTGCAGCAGGCCGGCACAGGCATCGAGGGCGAGCAGGGCTGCCAGCGTCATCAAAGCGTCGGGCAAGGCCATCACGCCCATCGGCATGAGCAGCGGGATCGGCAGGCTCCAAAGCCCCGCACGCCATGCCTGCTCGCACGTGCCCAGACGGCGCGCGATGCGGACCACCAGCCACGGGATCGCGGCACCGGCCAGGAGAAAGACGAGTCGCACGCCGAGCTCGCGAGGCAGCGGCAGCCCATCGAACAAGGCCGAACCCACCACCACGGCCGCGGCCGTGCCACCCGGCAGGTCGGAATAGGCCCACGCGGGATGCAGCGCCTCCCACGCGTAGAAGGCCTCGTCGCCGAACAGGGGCATGCTCGCGGCGAAGGCGAGTTTCGCGACCAGCAGCAGCGCCCAGAGCGCGATGAACTTCACGCGGGCCGACGAATCCGCCATGCGAGACTCGACGCCTTCCCCTGCAGCCGAAATGCCCATGCACGCTCCCCAGAAACCGGCCGCCATCCTACCTGTGGACACACGAGCCGCCCTGGACGCGGCGATCGAGCAGGTGAACACGCTGGTGCTGGGCAAGCGGCGCGAGGTACGGCTGGCCTTCACCGCGCTGCTCGCGGGGGGGCACCTGCTGGTGGAAGACCTTCCCGGCCTCGGCAAGACCACGCTGGCGCGCGCACTGGCGGCAACGCTGGGCCTGGAGTTCCAGCGCATGCAATTCACCGCCGACCTCCTGCCCTCCGACATCCTCGGCGTGTCGGTCTACGACCAGAACGACCGCGGCTTCCGCTTCCATCCGGGCCCAGTGTTCACCCAGCTGCTGCTGGCCGACGAGATCAACCGCGCTCCGCCGCGCACGCAAAGCGCCCTGCTCGAAGCCATGGCCGAGCAGCAGGTCAGCGTGGATGGCGTGTCGCATCGGCTGCCGGCTCCGTTCTTCGTGATCGCCACGCAGAACCCCGTCGACCTCTCCGGCACTTTCCCGCTGCCCGACTCGCAGATGGACCGCTTCCTGCTTCGGCTGTCGATGGGCTACCCGGATGCCGAGGCCGAGCGCGCCATGCTTGCGGGCCGTGACCGGCGCCTGATGATCAACGAGACGATGCCGCGCCTCGGCGCCGACGACGTGCTCGCACTGCAGCGGGCCGTCGATGGCGTGCATGCCAGCGATGCGCTGCTCGATTACGTGCAACGGCTGCTGGTCGAAAGCCGTCGCCATGCCGGCGTGCGTGTCGGCCTGTCGCCCCGCGCCGGACTGGCCCTGCTGCGCGGCGCGCGCGCGCATGCGCTGCTGCTGGGCCGCGCCCACGCGCTGCCGGACGACGTGCAGGCCCTGTTCGCTTCGGTCGCCGCGCACCGCCTCGTAGCCGACGCGGAGGGCGATCGCCGCGACGCGCTGGCGGCCTCGATCCTGGGAGCGGTGGCGGTCGACTGACGATGCCGTCCCGACCCGACGTGCTCGAGCGCATCGACGACGGCCTCGCGCGGCTGCCCTTCGTACGCGGGCGGAAGCCGGAGCCGCTGCCGATCACCCTCGACCGCAAACGCATCTATGTCCTGCCGACGCGGCAAGGGCTGCTGGTCGGCGTGTTGGTGCTGGGCATGCTGCTCGGCGCGCTGAACTACAACAACAACCCCGGCCTGATGCTGGCTTTCCTGCTGGCGGCGATCGTGCATAACGGCGTGGTGCTCGCCCATCTGCGGCTTTCCGGCCTGCGCCTCACCGCGCTGCATGCCGAGCCGGTGCACGCGGGTGAATCGCTGGCGCTGAGGCTGCGCCTCGAATCCGGAAAGCGATCGCGCGAAGGGGTGCAGCTTCGCGCCGCGACCGGCGAGGCCGTGGACCTGCCCGTTGGCCTGCACGTCACCGGAGCGGACGCCGAGGTCGAACTGACGATCCCGACCGCGCGACGCGGCCTGATGGACCTCGGGCGACTGCGCCTCAGCACCACGCGCCCACTCGGCCTCGCGCGCGCGTGGAGCTGGTGGCGGCCGCAGCAGCGCGTTCTCGTCTACCCGGCGCTGGAACGCAGCGGCCCGCCGCTGCCTGGCGCGGCCAGCGACGGCGCGCGGCAGCCTCGCGCGCAGCGCAGCGGCGAGGACACCCACCACCTCCGCGACTACCGGAATGGCGACGCGCCGCGGCAGATCGCCTGGAAGGCCAGCGCCCGGCTCGATCGCCTGATGGTCCGCGAGTACGAAGCCGGCGTGGCGCGCGACGTGATGCTCGATTGGCAGGCGCTGCGCCATCTGCCGCATGAGCAGCGCATCGCCCGGCTGGCGCGATGGGTGCTGGAGGCCGAGCGCGAAGGCCGTCGCTATCGCCTGCAGATCCCCGGCACCACGCTGGGGCCGGCACGCGGGCCGGAACATCGCCACGCCTGCCTGCGGGCCCTGGCCCTGCTCCCGGAGGCCGGTGCATGAGTGCGACCGCGGACCCCGTGAGTCGCGCCACGCTGACGCCCGCGCTGCGACGCGCCGTGGTGGTCGCCGTGCTGGCCGCCGCCCTGCCCCTGCTGCTGCACCTGCCGGAAACGGTCGGGATGGGCATCGGCGCCGTCGCCCTGGTTTCGGGCTGGAGCGCGCTTCGCAAGCCACTCCCGCTCGCGCTGCGCCTGCTGCTGGTCGTGGTGATCACCGGTGCCGTGCTGGTCGGCTTTGGATTCCGCGTGGGACGCGATGCCGGTAGCGCGCTGATGCTCTCGATGCTGGTGCTGAAGCTGTCCGAGCTGCGCGAGTTCGACGACGCCAAGCGCGTGGTCGCCTATGCCCTGTTCGCGCCGTTCGCCGCTTTCCTGCAAGACCAGGGGCCGATCACCCTCGCCCTCGGCCTGCTGGCCGCCATCGGCGTGCTGCTGGCGATGGGACGATTGGCCCAAGCCCCGGCTGCACCCAAGCCGGTGCGGCGCGAAGTTTTGGAGCTGGGACGCAGCGTCCTGCTCGCCCTGCCTCTCGCCTTCGTGGGCTATTGGCTGTTCCCGCGACTCCCCGCGCCCCTTTGGGGGCTTCCAGAGAACGCCGTCGCCCGAACAGGAATAAGCGAATCCATGTCGCCCGGCGATTGGCTCGACTTCGTCGGCAATGACCGCCCCGCCTTCCGAGTTCGTTTCAAGGGCTCCGCCCCGGATGTTCACGCCATGTACTGGCGAGGCCCCGTCCTTGGTCGATTCGACGGACGGACTTGGTCTCGACTGCAGGGCTTCGGCGGTGTTCCGCCCCCCTCCATGCCGGCCGAAGCCGACAGGGTCCACTACACATTGACCATCGAGCCGAGCGAGCACCGCTACGTGTTCGCGTTGGAATCGCCCGCTGCTTGGCCGAACTCCCTGGAACTCGGATCGGATGCCACGCTGCGGAGCCGCTATCCACTGAGAAGCGTTGCCCAGTTCGAACTCCAAGCTTCCCCCGCCCGCGCCTTCCAGCCAGAGCTTCCCGAGGCACTACGGAATGCCTATTTGGCACTTCCGAACGCTTTCAACCCACGCACGCTGGAGCGCGCACGTCTTTGGCGCCAAACATCCGTTGGAGATCGCGCCTACATCGCACGGGTGCTCGAATGGTTCAATGCCGAGCATGCCTACAGCATCACCGCCCCACCGCTGGGTCGCCACACTGCGGATGAATTCCTCTTCGACACGCAGGAAGGCTTCTGCGAGCACTTCAGCTCAGCCTTCGTGATTCTGATGCGCGGCGCCGGAATCCCCGCCCGCGTCGTCACCGGGTACGCCGGTGGTGAGAGAAACCGCGTGGGCGACTACTGGGTGATCCGACAGCTTAACGCCCACGCATGGGCGGAAGTTTGGCTGCAGGGCGAGGGATGGATTCGCATCGACCCCACCGCAGCTGTCGCCCCCGAGCGGGTATTCGATACCGTCTACGATCTTGACGGCGGCTTTGGCGATGCACTTCGTCCGGTCCTCGACTTTGGCGACAGCATCCGCGAAGCGTGGAACAACTTCGTTGTCGGCTATGACGCGATCCGGCAGATCAGGCTCCTCCAGTCCTTGGGATGGAGGAATACCGATCCGCTGGCGGTCGGCCAAGCCTTCGTCATCGCCGCAGGCATCGCCCTCGGCCTCACCCTGCTGGTGTTGATGTGGCCACCGAAAGGCGAACGCGACCCCCTGCTACGCGCTTGGCGCGGGTTCCTCAGGCGCTGGGCGAAACGCGGCATGGAAAAACGCCCGAATGAGACTGCCGAGGCCTTCCTCGAACGCTTGCGCTCAGGCGCGTCCACGCCGTCCGCTGCGGACGACGCGGAGGCCCTCGTCCGCCGGTTCATCGCGCAGCGCTATGCGCCGTCCAACACCGATGCCGACCACGAGCGGGCGGCATTGATCGAAGCGCTCAAGCGCCACCGCCCGCGCTGAAGGCCTCAACCGGGTGGCCAGGCCATCGCGCGGCCAGCCAGCAGGTGCAGGTGGATGTGGAACACCGTCTGGCCGCCGTCACCGTTGCAGTTCATCACCACGCGGTAGCCGTTCTCCGCGAAGCCCTGCGCCTTGGCCCAGCCGGCGGCCGACAGCATCAGCCGCCCGAGTAGTTCGGCCTGCGCCGGCGTGGCGTCGTTGAGGGTGGCGATCGGCTGCTTCGGGATGAACAGCACGTGCACCGGCGCCTTCGGCGCGATGTCACGGAAGGCGAGCACGTGGTCGTCCTCGAAGACGATGTCGGCGGGAATCTCGCGGCGGATGATCTTGTCGAAAATCGTCTCGGGCATGGTCGGCTCCAACGGTCCACCACGAGCATGCCAGCGCCGCGCGGCGCGGTGTAGCCCGCTTCAGCCCGCCGCTTCGCTGCGTTGCCCGAAGGCGTGCGCCAGCGTGCCGCGGTCGACGTACTCCAGTTCGCCGCCGAGCGGCAGGCCCTGTGCGAGGCGGCTCGGCGTGACGCCCGCTGCACGCGCCATCTGCGCGAGGTAATGCGCGGTGGCCTCGCCTTCGACGGTGGGGTTCGTCGCGATGATCATCTCGCGCACCTCGCCGGCGGCGAGGCGTGCGCCGAGCAGATCGAGCCCGAGCTGGCGCGGCCCGATCCCATCCAGCGGCGAAAGCCGACCCTGCAGCACGAAGTACAGGCCGCGGTAGCCGGTGGCCTGCTCGATGGCCAGGCGATCGGCCGGCGTCTCGACGATGCACAGCACGCTGCGGTCGCGCGAGGCGCTGGCGCAAATCGCGCAGACCTCGGTCTCGCTGAAATCCCGGCATTGCACGCAATGGCGGATCCGCTCGACCGCGGCCTGCAAGCGCTCCGCCAGCCGCGACGCGCCCTCGCGGTCACGCTCCAGCAGGTGGTAAGCCATGCGCTGGGCGCTCTTCGCGCCCACGCCCGGCAGCACGCGCAAACCCTCGATCAGTTGCTCAAGCAGGGAGCTGCTCATGCGCCTGCCGCCCGCGTCCTCGCGCGCTTGGGGCTCACGCGCCGAACATACCCTTCATCCCGGGCGGGATCGGCATGCCGGCGGTCGCCGCCGACATGCGTTTGCCGGATTCTTCGTTCACCTTCGCCACCGCGTCGTTCAACGCGACCAGCAGCAGGTCCTCGAGCATCTCGGCGTCGCCGAGCGCCTGCGGGTCGACATGCACCTTGCGGGCGTCGAACTTGCCGCTCAGCGTGACGCTGACCAGGCCGCCACCGGCGCTGCCGGTGACTTCAAGCGAAGCGAGCTCGTCCTGCGCCTTCTTCATGTTGTCCTGCATGCGCTGCGCCATCTGCATGGCCTGCGCGATGTTGCCCTTGAACATGGCTTACTCCTCGATCGGTCGGATGGATCCGTCGACGAGCTTGGCGCCCTGCGCCATCAGCTGCTTCACGACGGGATCGGAAAGGAAACGCGCCTCGGCATCCTGCTGGCGCTCGGATTTCTGCCGCTGCTGGCGGTCGAACAGCGTCTCGACGCCGGCAGTCTCGCCGCGCGGCGCATCGACGAAGCGCAGCTGCGGCGGCCGCCCGAACAGCGGGGCAAGCCCCTCGGCGAGGCGGCGGACGCTGATGTCGGACTTCATCGCCTCGCCTTCCGGCAGCAGCGCGAGCGTGAGGCTGTCGGCGTCGCCGCTGACGAAGCGCGCATGCGCGGCCAGCTGCCCCGCGGGGCCGCTCAGCGCCTGGCGCTGCAAGGCGCCCAACCAGTCCTCGTTGGACGCGATCGGCGCCGACGCCGGCATCGCCTCGACGGCAGGGCGCTCGATCATCCGCGCCGCGCTGCCGCCCATCGAGGCGGCCTCGACGAAGGGAGACGCGGTCGGCGAGCGCGGCGGCTCCACGGGACGCGGGGGCTCGACCGCGCGCGCGAACGGCGACGGCGGCGCCTTGCGCGGAGCTGGCGCATCGACGACCGGCACCGCGACGCTACGCGAGGCCTCGGTGGGCGAAGGCCGCAGCGCCTCCGGCGCACGCTCGCCGCCACGCGGCCCCGGCGCATCGCCGGCGGGCATCGGCTTGAACGCCAGCATCCGCAGCAGCGCCATTTCGAAACCGACGCGCGGCGTCGGCGCCAGCGCGAGATCCCGCGAGCCGTTGATGGCCATCTGGAACCAGAGCTGCACCAGTTCGGCCGGCACCTGCGTGGCCAACGCCTCCGTGTCCACGCCGTCGACGGCGCGTGCCGCTTCGGGCACGAGTTGCTTCACTTGCACCGCGTGCAGCGCCGCAGCCACGTCGTCCAGCACCTGGGCGTAATCCGGCGAGAAGGCGGCCATCGCTTCGATCTGCGCGAGCAGCGACGGGCCGTCGAAGGTGGCCAGCGCCGCCAGCAGCCCGCCGATGGCCTGGTGGTCGAGCGTGCCGAGCATCGCGTGCACGGCATCGGCGGTGAGTTGCCCACCCGAGTAGGCGATCGCCTGGTCGAGCAGCGACAGGCCATCGCGCATCGAACCGTCCGCTCCGCGAGCGAGCAGCGCCAGTGCCGGCTCGTCGGCGGGAATGCCCTCGGCATCGACGATGCGGCGCATTTGGCCGTGGATCTGCTCCTGCTCCAGCCGTCGCAGGTTGAACTGCAGGCAGCGGCTCAACACCGTGACCGGCAGCTTCTGCGGGTCGGTCGTGGCGAGCAGGAACTTCACGTGTTCCGGCGGCTCCTCCAGCGTCTTGAGCAGCGCGTTGAACGCACTCTTCGACAGCATGTGGACTTCGTCGATCAGGTAGACCTTCACCCGGCCGCGCGATGGCAGGTACTGGGCGTTGTCGATCAGTTCGCGGACATCGTCCACGCCGGTGTGGCTGGCGGCGTCGATCTCGATGAGATCCACGAACCGGCCGGCATCGACATCGACGCAGACATTGCAGACACCGCAGGGATCGGCGCCGCTGCCACGCTCGCAGTTCAGCGACTTGGCGAAGATGCGCGAAATGGTGGTCTTGCCGACACCGCGGGTGCCGGTGAACAGGAAGGCATGGTGGACGCGACCGGATTCGAGCGCGTTCGACAGGGCACGGACGACGTGCTCCTGCCCGACGAGTTCGGCGAAGCGCTTCGGACGCCACTTTCGAGCAAGAACGAGATAGGCCATGCCGCACCCCGGAAACCGACGGGCATTGTGCCAACCGGGCCGCCCGGGCGCCACGCGGATCCCCGTTCATTTGTGCCCTCGCCGCCCGGCCGGTATGATCCGCGGCTCCCTGAGGCCGGCCGGAGGCCGCCCAAGGGAGTGCAGCACGAGCGTGGACAGGTGTCCGAGCGGTTGAAGGAGCACGCCTGGAAAGTGTGTAAGCGGCTAAACCCCGCTTCGCGGGTTCGAATCCCGCCCTGTCCGCCACTTCGAGGCTGTTGAGCGGAACCCTCTATGGCGGCCCCGTTGGCGCCTCCGCGACGATAGGCCGAAAACCCCGCCAGGCCCGGAAGGGAGCAACGGTATCGGCTGATTCGGGTGCCGGAGTCACGCTGGCGGGGCCGTCACCCTTCCAAGGTGCCGGATTTCGGCGTTTCGCCGCCCGCTTTCAGCGGCTCGATACGCTCTCGGCCGTCGGCGCCTGCAGCGCTACCCGCTCCCCCGCCCTCGCCACCCGGTGGCCGCGCGCTCGCATGGCCTCGCCGTCGGCGTCGCTGGCGTAGTGGTAAAGCACGCAACGAGCGAGCAACTCGCGCGGGTAGTCGCGTTCCAGGTCGTCCAGTCCCGAATGCGAAGGATTGCCGTGCAGCCCGCAGTCGTGCGCGATCAACTCGCGGTCATCGGCCACCGCGGCCAACACCTCGGGAATCGGCCGCGTGTCACCGGTCCACACCACGCTGCCGCGCAGGCGCAGGCCGAAGGCGGAGTCCGGGCGATGGTGGCGAACGGGGAAGACGTCGAATCGCCAGCCACCATGCCAGAACGAATCGCTCACCGGCACCAGCTGGAACGCATCCCAGAAATTCGCGCCGCCTTCGGCGAGCACGCCGGGATAGTCCGCGAGCCGCTTCTGCAGGTGCGGCACCACGGGTGCCGGCACGTACAGCCGCACCCGGCCGCGCAGGGCGGGATCGAAATACGCCGAATAGAACAGCCGCTCGAGGCCGGCAACGTGGTCCATGTGCACGTGGGTGATGAACAGCGCCTCGGGCAAACGACCGTAGGTGGCGAGGAAGGCGCTCAGCGCTTCTTGCCCGCAGTCGATCATCAGCAGGGGCGCACCATCGCGTTCGATGACCGCGGAGGCCGCGCCGAGCACGGGTGCCGCCCCGGCATTGCCCACGCCCAGCAGGTGGAGGGTCCACGTCATCGCGCCGCTCCGTCCGAGGCCATCGCTTCGCGCCACGCCGCGCGCAATCGCGCCATGCCCTCACCCATCTGCGCGGGCGTCACGTGCCGGCGGTACTTCAGCAGCGAACGTTCCAAGCGAGCGATTTCGTCGTCGCACCAGCGCCCCGGCGCGTGGCCCGCCGTGCCACGGTCCCAGTCGATCAGCGTGATGCCCCCGTCGGTCCTCTGCAGGACGTTGCGCGCATTGAGATCGGGATGGTGCGCACCGAACCGGTGGAACCGGGCCAACGTGGCGCCCACGGCCTCCCACGGCGCCCTTGCGACATCGTCGTGCACGAGGCTCATCAGGTCGGCGCGCACCGGCACGCGCGCCATCAACAGCGCTGCACGATAGAGCAAGCCGTCGCGCCACCACACGCCCGCGATGGGCGCCGGCACGGGCAAGCCCGCGGCCACCAGGGCCTCGAGCAAATCAACCTCGCGCACGCAGCGCGCGTGCCGTGCGCCGAGCCACAGGTAATGCCGCGTGCTGAGTCGCGCCATCAGGCCGCCGCGACGGTAATGGCGCAGCACGCCAGCGCCGAACGGCCCTTCGACGTACCAGGCGTCGCCGCGGCCACCCACGCCGATCGGCAGGGCGTTCGCACCATAGCGCGACACATCGAACCACTCGGCCCGTGCACGGTCGCGCCATGCCGCCGCGGCGTGCAGGTGGGGCGAACGATCGTTGGCGGGTGTGGACGCTATCATCCGCGGCAGTCTAGCAAGGCCCTTCCCGTGCCCTCTCCGCCCGCTTCCGTCTGCATCCTGCGGCTCTCCGCACTCGGCGACGCCACGCACGTCGTCCCCGTGGTCCGCACGCTGCAGCGCCACAGCCCTGACATCGCGATCACCTGGATCATCGGCAAGGCCGAGGCGGCGATGCTGAAGGGCCTGGAGGGCGTCGAGTTCGTGGTCTACGACAAGAAGTCGGGATGGGCGGGCATCAAGCAACTGCGCGCGACGCTGGCCGGGCAGCGCTTCGATGCCCTGCTGCAGATGCAGCTCGCGTTCCGCGCGAACGCGCTCTCCACGCTGGTGCGCGCGGACCGCCGCATCGGCTACGACGCCGCGCGCAGCAAGGAAGGCCACGGATTCGTCATCAACGAGCGGATCACCCCCGGCGGGCACCATGTTCTGGATGCCTTCGGGCAGTTCGCGGAAGCGCTGGGATGCCCGCAGGACCGCGTCGAATGGCGGCTGCCGGTGCCGGACGAGGCGCACGACTGGGCTTCGACGCAGCTTCCGGGCGAGACGCCCACGCTGCTGGTTTCGCCCTGCTCGAGCCATCGCCTGCGCAACTGGCGAGCGGAGCGCTACGCCGCGGTCGCCTCCCAGGCGCTGTTGCGCGGCTGGCGCGTGGTGCTGTGTGGCGGGCCGAGCGCACTGGAGCGCGCGGTCGGCGATGCCATCCTCGAGGCCATGCCCGGACGCGAGCGCGTCATCGACCTTATCGGCAAGGACACGTTCAAGCGCTTCCTCGCACTTTGCGGGCGCGCCTCGATCCTGCTCGGCCCCGATTCCGGGCCGGTGCACATGGCGAATGCGATGGGCTGCCGCGTCATCGCACTGCACGCCTGCACCGATGCCGAGCGCAGTGGCCCGTACTCGGATCGCCGCTGGTCGCCGAACCGTTATGCCGAGGCGGCGGAGCGCTTCCTGCGCAAGCCCGCCACGGCGCTGCCCTGGGGCAAGCGCGTCGAGTTCGAAGGGGCGATGGACCTCATCGGCATTGACGAGGTCATCGAGCGTTTCGAGGCCTGCGCTGCCGACCTCGGGCGCTGATCAGCGCGCGGCGCCGGGCACCTTGTAGTCCTCGTAGCTCTTCTCCTCGACATACGTCGAGCCGAGCGCGAGGTTGATGTCCTTCTTCACCTTGGCGCGCTCGTCGTTCTCGAAGTAGACGGCGCGGGCAAGGCGGATGAACTCCTGGTCGAAGGCCTGCGCCTTCTCCTTGATGCGGATGTCGTCCTCGATCACCCAAAGGCGCTCGTTGACCGCTTTCAGGGCCACGAGGAGCGCGGCGATGTCGACCCGCGACGCCGGATGCGCCGCCCAAGTCGCGCGCAGCGCGTCGAGCTCGCGGCGGATGTTGACCAGCTTCGCCTCGTCGCGGATCCGCTCGGACTTGATCTCGAGGATGGCGATCTTGTCGAGCAGTTCGCCGAACGACACCGGCACGCTGATCTCGGACATCGGGAGTACTCCATTCACGGGGCGCGCAGTTTAACGCGGCGGCGCTCCCGCCAGCGTCGGGCGGCGGCGAGGACGGGGCGCTCGATGGCCCACCAGGACAGGGCCGCGACGGCCAGCGAGACGAGCAGGCTGGCGACGACGTAACCCGCCAAACCCCAGGTCGGCGGGACGTAGCCGCCGAGGGCCGCGCGCAGCGCCCACTGCACCGGGTAGTGCCACAGGTAGAGGCCGAAACTGACCGTGCCCAGCGCGACCAGCGGCGCGCTGCCCAGCACGCGCGCGACCCGACCCTGCGGGCCACGCACCAGCGCCAGCAGCAGCACTGCGACCGGCGCGGCGGTGAGCAAGGGCCAGAACCAGGTCCAGGGCCGCGCATCGATGATGCCGACGTACGCTCGATCGCCGCCGAGTTGTGGCAGCAGGACCAGCAGGGCGAAGGCCAGCAGGGCCAGGGCATCCGCCGGCAGGCGCCATGGTTCTTCTGCGGGCAGTTCGCGGGTGTCGCGGCAGCGGCCCTCGCGCTCGCCGCGAACGGTCCACCACGCCAGGGCCATGCCCGCGACGAACTGCACCAGCCGACCCGGCAGATGCTCCGACCAGGCGATGCGTTGCTCGATGCCGGCGACGTCATGCATCGCGAAGCGCCATGCCACTGCGAGGATCGCCGCGCCGAGCAGCAGCCCGAGCATCCGCCGCGATGTCGCCCATGCCCACCAGAGCAACGGCAGGACCGCATAGAAGCCCGCTTCCACGGGCAGGCTCCACCACGGCCCAAGGTGCGCCGGCATCCAAGGCCACGCGTTGAACCACAGCCCGAGATGGGCCAGCGTCTCGCCGACCGAGGCCGGCGCCCACGCGATGGCGGGCGTGAGAACAATGGCGCTCGCCGGCAGGGCGAACACGGCCAACTGGAGGTAGTAGGCGGGAAGGATGCGCGCCACGCGCATCAGCGCGAATGCAGTCCAGTCGGGGCGCTGTTCGCCATCCGCGAGTTCATCCCCGAGCCCGCGGGCCAACAGGAACCCCGACAGCACGAAGAACACGTCGACGCCGAGCCATCCCGCGCCCAGCAGTGCCGTCATCGGTGCGGGCAGCCCAGCCCCGGCGGCACCCGACAGGGCCCAGGCGTGGAAGACGAGGACCCATAGCGCGGCGAGTCCGCGGAGTCCGGTCAGGGCGGGGAGGCGGCGGTCGTTCATGGCGCGGAAAAACGAAAGGCGCCCCGCAAAGGGCGCCTTTCCTGATCTGGCGGAGAGGGAGGGATTCGAACCCTCGGTACGCTATAAACGTACGCCTGATTTCGAGTCAGGTACAATCGACCACTCTGCCACCTCTCCGGTGGTCTCTCGGCCGCGATGGTGCAGCGGCTGATCGAGCCGCGCATCTTACAGCCTCCCCTCGCCTCGCGCCAGCCCTGCAGCCACGGGCCGCAAGTCTCAGCGCCCGCCCGCCGACGTGCCCGCGCCCCGCGCCTGCAGGACGAAGGTGCCGCTCTGATGGCCCGCGAAGCGGATCGGAGCGAACTGGGGGTCCTGAACCACACTGGCATCCAGCGTGGACAGCGCGAGCGAGGCCGAAACGTCCTGGAAAAGCCGCGTCGCCTCGAGCACGCCGCGGTTGTCCTCGAGCACGTTGAGGAAGGCGCGGGCGAAATAGCTGTGCCCGCTCGGGCCCGTGTCCGGCACCGGCTGGACGCCCCCCGAGGTCAGCGCGAGGCGGGATCGCCCGGCGGTGGCTTCGCGCAGCCAACGGCCGAGCCCGGCGGCATCGAGGCTGGCGTCGGCGATCGGCACTGAGACACGCGTCATCGTGCCGGAGTAGCAGGAGTCGGCCACCACCAGCACGCGCTTGGCGGGCAGCGTGTCGAGCACTTCGCTCAGCGCGCGGTTCGAGATCCACGACTCCGAACGGCCGGATAGGCCATCCACCGGCACCCAGTGGCCCTCGCCGGAATCGGAAAGCTCGCCATGGCCAGCGTAGTAGATGAGCAGGTTGTCGTTCTCGCCAAGCGTCTTGCGCAGGGCGTCGAGGGCGGTGAGGGTCTCGAGCCGCGAGGCGTTCAGCAGCAGCCGCGTCTCGAAGCCGTAGCGCTCCTCCAGCAACCGAGCCACCGCCGTCGCGTCCTTGGCCGCGCTGCGGAGGTCCGGGTAATCGGGGTTGCCGTAGCGGTCGTTGCCGATGACCACCGCGTAGTAGCGTCCCAGCGCGGCGCTGGGCGATGCAGTCTCGGCCGCGGCGAGGGCCGAGCCACCGCCTGCCGTCATCAGCGTGAACTCGAGCGTGGCAACGCCGCCATCGGCCTTGGTCGCGCTGACCTTCACCGGCGTACCCGCCTCCGCCGCCTGCAGCTTGGCCTGGAACATGCC
>NZ_JBILJW010000016.1:0-80007 GCF_044377035.1 Silanimonas sp. | reverse complement strand
CGAGAGGAGGTGCTCGACCAGTACCTGTTCGCTCGGCTGGATGACGTCCGCGAAGCCACGTGGCGCTTCCTGATCGACTACAACGAGCACCGCCCCCACGACGCCCTTGGCGGCATGGCGCCCGCCGAGTTCCGAAATCACCACGAGGCCAGAAGCTCTACTTTCGAACTGTCCGCTTGACGGGGGAGGTTACGTACTGGCCTCGTCGTTTCAGCCACTGCCCGACGCGCCGGCGTCGGTTCGGCCCTCGTTGCGGCGGCGGAGGCATGGGCGCTGTCTCACGGCGCAAGCTCGCTGCGTGTGCGCTCCAATGTGGTTCGTCCCGAGGCCCATTCGTTCTATGCTGGCCGCGGCTACGCCTTGCAAAAGACTCAGCACTGCTACGTTAGGTCGTTTCGCGCCTAACCAATCGCTCAAGCGGACCGTCCAATCGCTTCGCGATTGATGCTGCCGCTCAACTCACGCGTCAGGGCTCATGCGCACATTCTGGCCAGTGGCATCCATCAACCTGGTACTCGCAACGGTGTTCGCCCTAAGCGCACTGTGGGTCACTTTCAATCCGGCATCGGGCTGTACCGTTGACGGCCAGCCTTGCGTTTCCCTCGGCATCGGCACGCTCGCGCTGTTCATTGGCGGCCCAACACTCGCACTTCTTCTGGTGGTCGTTGTTGGTGCACGGGTTCGGCATCACAGCCCGAAGCTTGCGCTCGCCATTGTCGGTACGCCGCCCCTGATCCTTGCAGGCTATGTGCTTGCAAACATCTTGGGTTCCGGGGCCAGGTAGAGCCCCAACGACTCGCTCAGTCGGGCCAATCAATCGCTTCGCGATTGATGCTGCTGGGCTACTTGGAACCTCCTTGTTCCTCGCCATCACGCAGGCGTGAAGCCGATCATCCCCCGAGCACGAACGCGTCCGGCACCTCGTAGCGCTCGGTGCCGAGGATCGCGATCGTCATGTCGCCGTCCCGGCGCGACTCGATCGGCAGCGCGGCGGTGCCGTCCGCTTCCGCGGTCGAGAAGGTCAGGAAGCTGCCGTCGGCGTTGAAGAAGATCGTGCGCTTGCGTCCGTCGGACAGGCTGACTTCGACGTAGGTGCCGGTCTCAAGGCCCCGCACCACGCCGGCATCGCAGAAACCCGGCGCGGCGCCCTTGTAGCCCTCGCAGCGGACTTGCGCCGTGGCGTGGTACGGCGTGCCTTCGACAAGGGCGTCGCCCTGACCGTCGCCGTCTCCGGCAGTGGCCGGGCTGTTTGGCACGGAGACGAGGGTCACGCCCTCGACCTCGCCGACGATCGTGCCGCCCAAGGCGGCCGCCGCGTCCGCGCTCGGGCAACCGGCGAGGCTCGCGCTGTCGTCCAACCAGTTCACGGTGGCGGCGCTCTCGCCGATGCGCCGGCAGGCGTCACCAGTGTTCGGAAAGCCGTCCCCGACGACCACCAGGCTGGCGGGCCATGCGAACGCCGATGTCGTTTCCGGTTCGACGCTCTCTGCGGGCGCATTGTCGGGCGTGGCCGCGGGTGTGCTGGCCGGGGCAACCTCGCTCGAAGGGCCGCAGCCGGCCAGTGCGATCGCGACGCCGAAGGCGACGAGGGTGTGGGGAGTGCGGGTCGGGATGCGCATGGCGGCAGGCCTCAGGGCGGGGAGGAGGACGACGAGGGACCGATGGGTGAGCCGCAGCCCAGCACCGGGTCGTCGCCCTTGATGGTGATCCGGGCGGTATAGGGATGCCAAGAGCCCCCTGGGCCGTCCTGGCAGAGCCTCGGCATCGCGCCGCCGCCCCGGCGTGTCGGGCGCCTCAGCGGACGGAAAACACGGCGCGGCAGCCGTTCTCCACCCAGATGCCGCCGCCATCCCAGCCCCAGTCGTTGCCGTAGCGGCAGGGCGAACGCGACAGCTGGCGGTCCATGTCCACCCGCGCGCCCCGCAAGTTGTTGCGGCAGTAGTTGTGGCGGCCATCCCGCGATTCGCAGGTGATGGTCTGTGTCGGTCCGTAGCGGTTGTAGTCGTTGTAGGGCTGGTAGTTGTGGCGATCGTCGTAGCGGTCGTCGTCGCGCCCGCGATCCCGATCGCGGTCATGGTGCGAGGCAATCGCCGCCGCACCGATCAGGCCAATCGCCAGCGCGGCGGCGGCCTTCGAGTCGTTGTTGCTGCCGCGGTCGGAACGGTATTCGCCGACGTCGAACTGGGCGCGGCAGCCGTTCGACACCCAGATGCCGCGGTTGTCGGTGCCCCAGGTCTGGCCTTGGCGGCAGCTCGAGTGGCTGTACTGCACGGCGAGGGTGACGCCGTTGCGGGTGTCGGCATAGCAATGCTGCGTCTGGCCGTTCTGCGACTCGCAGACGACGCTGCGGGCGATGGCCTCGGGTGCGAACGGCGCGAGGGCGAGTAGCGCGGCGAGCGCGAGGCGGTTCATGCGGATCGGGTTCATGTCGAGGCTCCTCGGTTCAGTTCGTCGTGCCAGACCATTCGGCGAGCGAGAGGGCCCCGTCGCCATCCTTGTCGGAGGCCTTGAAGGCTTCCTCGACCGCCCCGGTGAACGACTCGGCCGAGACGTTCCCGGGCTGCGCCGGCTTGCCCTCGCCATCGACGGCGGGCGGGTGCTCCTGCCCGGCGATGCGGCCGTCGCCGTTCGCGTCGAGATGGCCGAAGACCCGGACGACGCGGTTGCGGAACTCTTCCCAGGTGACCTTGCCATCACCGTCGAAGTCGGCGGCCTTGAAGGCGTCATCCGCGACCGACACGAGGGCGGCGTCCGTGGCCCCGGCAGGGGCGGCGGCAGCCGCGAAGCACGCGAGCGCGCCCGTGCGCAGGAGCAGGGCGAAGCGGGTTGGGGAAGGCATGACGGATCCTCGTCGTCGGGAGAGTGCTCGCAGCCTCCGCGCCGCTGCCGCGGGTGTCTGTCGGCGGGTCTCCTCGCCTGCCGTCAGCAGGATGCTGATCGCCAAGATGAACGCGAGTGTCGGCGAGGGCGTCAGGACATGACGCTACCGCGGTGTAGCATCCGCTGCGGGCGCGAACGCCCTCTGTCCCGGACGAAGATGCCATCCATGCGTTGGTGCTTGGCGATCATTCTTGCGCTTGTTCCCCTGTGCGTCGTGGCACAAGGCGACGCGCCGGCCGATGCGGAAGGCTCGATCACCCTCGAGGCCCTGCCTTCGCGGCTGCTCGCTGACGGTGCCTTCGTCGAGATTGCCGCGGCCGAGGCCGGCACCACCCGGTCCTGGTCACGCGCCGGCGCGATGATCGATGCGCTGACCTCCGATGTCGAATCCCTCACCGTTCGCACCAGCCCGTCGGTCCTCGAGGGCCTGCCGCTCTCGGCCCTGGTGAGCTTCGATCGCCAGTGGCGTTTCGTCGGACATCGGATCGCCGCCGTCGATGGCGAGATCCAGGACCAGCTCGCGCCGCTCGCCAAGGATGCGCAGGCCCTGAGGGAAAAGCGCCAGGCGTGGGAGACGACCGTGCAGTCCGCGGGGCTCGCGCCGGCCTCGGGCCTCGGCGCCCGTGTTTCCGCCCTGCAGAGGGCGTTGCAGGACGCAGAGCGCGCCTTGGCGACGCCGCTGGCCGAAGGTCTCGACCTCGCTGAGCGGGCGGCGCGGCTCGCCGGCGCAGTCGAGCGCGGCCAGGGCCACGTTGCGCGCGAACTGCGGCGACGCGATCGCGGGCTCGCGGCGCTGGACTCGCCGCCGCTCTGGCGCGCGGAGGCGTGGCGGCCGCCGCCGACCGCCGCCGAAAGGCAAGGCGGCAATGTCGAGCTGGACTTCCTCGCCCGCTACGAGTCGGTGCCCCATCCGATGAGGAACGCGGCCCTCGCCCTCCTGATGCTTGCCCTTCCCTTCCTCGTGTGGGGCCTGCGGCGCGCGCGACGGGTGTTGGCGGTCAGTGGGGTGTCCAGCGCGCACCTCGACGTGCTGTCGCGGCCCTGGTCGACGTGGCTGCTCATGGCACTGGTGGGCTTGATGCTGGCGCAGATCGATGGGCCGGTGTTGCGGACGAAGCTCCTGATGCTGCTCGCGCTGTTCCCGGCCATGCGCCTGCAGCCTGCGGATGTCCGCCGCCTTTTCGGTCGGTGGTTCTATCTCGCGGGCGGTCTGTTCCTCGTCGCGATCCTCGCCGAGCTGCTGGCGGAATCCGCCCTTTGGCATCGGCTGCTCGTGCTCGCCCTCGCGTCCGCGGCGTCGATGGTGTTGGGCACCTGGTGGGTTCGGCAGCGCGGCCGCGACGGGCGCACTCGCCTCGATCGCACCGTGGCCGGCGTCGTGCTGGTCTTCGCTGCGTTGTCCGCCGTGGCGGCCATCGCGAATGTGGTCGGCAACGTGACGCTCGGTTCCCTCGTGGCGCTCGGCGTGGTGGAGTCGATCTACGTCGGCCTGCTCGCCTTCGCCGCGGCCCACGTGCTCACGGCCTTCGCGGCCCTGCCCACGCTGTGGCGCTCGCGATTTGTCGACCAGCCGCCGCTGCACGTCGGCCAACTGCTGGCGGCCGTTCTCGCCCTGCTCAAGCTCGGCCTGCTCGCCGGCTGGGGGTTGTGGACCCTCGACGCACTGCGACTGCTCGATCCAATGCATGACCTCGCACTGCGCCTTGGCGCGGTGGAGGTCGGCATCGGCGAGGCGCAGGCCACGCTTGCCGGCATCACCATCCTCGTCGCCGTGGTGGTGGCGTCGTTCTGGCTGTCGTCCACGCTGCGGCGCATCCTTGCCGGCGATGTCCTGCCGGCCCTCCGGCTGCCCCGCGGCGTCGGCAACAGCATCGCCACGCTGACGCATTACGCCGTGTTGCTCGTTGGTTTCGCCTTCGCGCTTTCGGCAGCGGGCTTCGAGCTCTCGAAGCTTGCGATCGTGCTCGGCGCGCTCGGCGTGGGCATCGGCCTCGGCCTGCAGGACGTCGTGCGCAACTTCGTCTCCGGGTTGATCCTCATGGTGGAGCGCCCGCTCCAGCCGGGTGACGTGGTCGATCTCGGCGGCGACGTCGGCAAGGTCAGGGAGATCGGCATGCGCGCCACCACCATCAGCACCTACGACGGTGCCGAAGTGGTGGTGCCGAACGGGTTGCTGTTGGCGGAGAAGATGACCAACTGGACGCTCACCAGCGACCGCCGCCGCATCGAGCTCACCGTCGGGGTCGCCTACGGCAGCGACCCGCGGGTGGTGCTCGCCCTCCTGCAGAAGACCACCGAGCAGGTGCCGGGCGTGCAGACGGACCCCGCGCCGCTGGTGCTGTTCAGCGGCTTCGGCGAGAGCAGCCTGGATTTCATCATCCGCGCTTGGACGGCTCGCATCGACGATGCCGCGCTGTTGCGCAGCGAGCTCGGCCTCGCCATCCACGACGCGCTGGCACAGGCCGACATTGAGATTCCCTTCCCGCAGCGCGACCTGCGGCTTCGCGATTGGCCGCCCGGCGGGGCGGCCTCCGTCTGAGCGCGGGCGTCACAGACCTTCGATACAGCCGTTGTCGCCTCGATGCGAGGCGTGGTCGGTCAGTCCGGCACCAAAGCCCGCCTCGGTGTCTCGCTGACGCCGATCCACGACTTTCGGCTAGGCTCGCAAGACGCTCTGGAAGCCTCCCCATGCCGTTGCAGCGATGATCCGACGCGCTTTCCTTCCCGCGCGCGATGCTGGTTGCCCTCGCCCTGCCGAGCCCTGCGGCAGAGGTTGGATCCGGTGACGCGGCCGCCAGCAGCCTGGCTCGTGGCCCCGATGGCAGCGTGTGGGCCGGTCTGGACTACGGCGACGTGCGGCGGATCGTCGGCGATGAGCTGGAGCAGCGCTTCGGCTTCGCGGGACGCAAAGGCTGGGGCTTCTCGGTCGAAGACATGGTGAGCTTCGGCCTGTCCAACACTGTCTACCTGGGTCGTGGTCGGTATGAGCGCGATTCCACCGGTTTTCGCCGGTATCTCGCGCAGATCAGCGCCGACGATTGCCGGGCCTTGATGCAATGAATCAACGACACCACGACGGGATGCACGCCCCATGACTTCGAACACCCACGCCGCGAGCGACTCCACGGGCAGCGCTTTCTGGTTCGAGGACCGGGGGCGCGACTTTGCCTTCTACAACGGCGTTCCCGTGCTCCTTTCGGGCAAGCAGTGGCTGTTCCTCATGGCCATGGTCGCGACGGGCTTCCTCGCGATCGCACTCCCCATCGATTGGCCCGGCGGTGAGTTCATCGGTCCCTTCATCCCGGCCGTGGTGATGCCGCTGATCCCGCTGGTCGCGCTGGCCTATGTCGCCCCGGTGAACTGGCGAGCGATCTTCGGCAAGGTCGGTTTCCGCGAACTGCGGCTGATGGTCGGATTCGCGCTGCTCAACATCATCGTCAGCATGATGGTCGGCGCCCTCGTGGGCACGATGACCCAAGTCACGTCGAACAATTCCATCGCCGGCATCGTGGAGCTGGATGCGATGGGCCAAGCGGCCTTCTTCGCCAAGACGCTGCCCCAACTGTTCGGCGAGGAGGTGATCACCATCCTGCCGTTCCTCGCCATCCTCTACGCCTGCACCCACATGTTGGGCATGGGGCGGAAGGCGGGCATCATCGTCGCTTGGCTGGTCTCGTCGGTGGTCTTCGGGCTGTTGCACCTGCCGACCTATGACTGGAACTTCGTGCAGTGCGTGGTGATCATCGGCTCGGCGCGCCTGATGCTCAGCCTGCCTTGGATCATGACCAAGAACATCTGGGTCTCCACGGGGGCGCACATCATCAATGACTGGGTGATCTTCGGCGGTGTGCTGGTGGGGACCGCCATGGTTGCCCAGTCCTGAGGCGCAATCGTTGCAGCCCCTTGGCCTGAGATCAGTAATCTGCCGAATGACAGCATGACCCCCAGCCTCCCGATCTGATCGGACGGCCCACGCCTTGGAGACGGTCGCGATGAACGATGTGTCCACACCCACCCCACTCTGGC
Source organism: Silanimonas sp. (assembly GCF_044377035.1). Lineage (GTDB taxonomy): Bacteria > Pseudomonadota > Gammaproteobacteria > Xanthomonadales > Xanthomonadaceae > Silanimonas. The sequence continues at coordinate 73,101 of NZ_JBILJW010000016.1, read as the reverse complement.
TTCGCGTCCTGCGCTACCCGCTCGTACGCCTGCTATTGCTCGGTTTCCTGATGCTGCAGGCCCTCGGCCACAGCAACTACTACATGGGGCTGGTGGCGGACTCACCCGGAGCGAAGATCGCCGTCGCCGTCGGGATGTCATTACTCGCCCTGATCGTCTATGCCGCCTTCGGCCGATGGGTCGAGGGCCGTTCCGTCAGTGACCTCGCGCTCCGGCCCGCGGCGCGTGAGCTGGCGATCGGCCTCGCGGTCGGCGCGATGCTCTACAGCACGTGCATCCTCGTGCTGGTGCTGGCCGGCATCTATCGCATCGACGGCCTGAATCCACTCTCCTACCTGGTGCCGGGCATCGCGATGGCGGTGAGCGCCGGCTTCCTCGAGGAGTTGCTGTTCCGCGGCGTGCTGTTCCGCATCGTCGAGGAATGGCTGGGCAGTTGGATCTCGATCGTCGTGTCCTCGCTGTTCTTCGGCCTCGCGCACCTGATGAACCCGGAAGCCACGCTGTCGAGCGCGCTCTTCATCAGCGTCGAGGCCGGGCTGCTGCTCGCCGCGGCCTACATGCTCACCCGTCGCCTGTGGCTCGGCATCGGCTTCCACGTCGGCTGGAACTACGTGCAGACCGCGGTCTATTCGGGCGCCGTGTCCGGCACCGCCGTCGAGCCCGGACTGATCCGCAACACGATCGAAGGCCCGGCGCTGCTCAGCGGCGGCAGCTTCGGCGTTGAGGCGTCGATCGTCGCCTTCGTCGTCTGCACCACGACGGGCATCGTGTTGCTGCGTATGGCAATCAAGCGCGGGCATTTCGTGCCGTCGCCGTGGCGCCGCGCTGGCCATCGCCCTTCGGCCTGAAACGAATTCGCAGCGGAAGAAGCGTTCGCATTTCGATCAAGCATCGACTAACGGAAGGTTTGCGTATGTGCGAAAGCAACGGCGCACACTGCGCGCCCTTGCATCGCCATCGTTGAACCGACGTGTCCGTCCGCACCTTCGTTGACTTCCGCCGGCCGACGGTGGGCAGCGGCACCTTGGTCGTGCTGGCTGCGCTGTACTTCAGCCTCGCGTCGAACGCCTCGTTCTGGGCGGCGTTCCGCGCTAGCGAGCCGGGCCATTCCGCCGACGCGTGGACGCTGGGGCTCGGCATGTTCGTGGCCATCACCGCGTTGCATGCCGGGCTACTGCTGCTCGTCGTCAATCGATGGACGCGCAACGTGGTGCTGCCGATCCTGTTCTTCGTCACCGCCGCGGCGGCGTTTTACATGGACCGCTACCACGTCTACATCGACCGGGACATGGTCGCGAACGTGCTGGTTACCGAACCGAAGGAAGCCCGCGAACTCATCACGCCCGACTTCTTGCTGGCCTTGCTGCTCCACGGTCTGCTGCCCTCCGTGCTGGTGTGGTGGACGCGTGCGCCGGCGCGCGGCTTGGGGAAGGGCATCGCGATGCACGCCGTCGGCATCGCCGTGGCGTTCGTCATTGCCTTGGGTGCGATCGGGCTGAGTTACCAGTCCCTCTCGTCCTTGATGCGCAACGAGAAATCGATGCGCCACCTGATCGCTCCGGGCAACTGGATGGTCGCCCTCGTCAAGGCGCTGAGCGAGCGGCGCGCTACGGACGCGCCGCGGCAGATCATCGCGACCGATGCCCGCATCGAGCGCCCTGCGGGGGCGCGGCCGCGGCTCGTCGTCATCGTCGTCGGAGAGACGGTGAATGCGGCCCACTGGGGCCTCAACGGTTACGCCCGGCAAACGACGCCGCGGCTGGCCGCGCTCGATGGCGTGAACTATCCCGATGTCGAGGCCTGCGGTACCAACACCGAGGTGTCCCTGCCGTGCATGTTCTCGACCCAGGGACTGCACGACTACGACCGCGACGCCATCCGCGGCAGTGAATCGCTGCTGCACCTGCTCGTCCATCTCGGTATCTCAACGCTTTGGCGCGACAACCAGACCGGCTGCAAGGGCATCTGCGAGGGACTGCCGTTTGAGAGTTTCCTCGAGGCCAACGTCCCCGGCCACTGCGAGGGCAACCGGTGCTTCGACAGCGTGCTGCTGCACGAGCTCGATGCCGCGGTCGCGCGCATGCCCGGCGATGCGGTGGTCGTGCTGCACATGCTGGGCAACCACGGGCCGTCCTACTACGCGCGTTATCCCGAAGCCTTCAAGCGCTTCACGCCGGTCTGCGAGGTCGATGAACTCGGCGACTGCGAGCGCGACACCATCGTCAACGCCTACGACAACGCCATCCTCTACACCGACACGGTGGTTGCCGACGCGGTGGCGTGGCTGGAACAACAGTCCGCTGCGCGCGACACGGCGCTGCTGTACGTCTCCGACCATGGCGAGTCGCTGGGCGAGTCCGGCCTCTACCTCCACGGCGTGCCGCGGATGATCGCGCCCGACGAGCAGTTGAAGGTGCCGATGTGGTTGTGGCTCTCGCCGGCCCTGCGCGAGGCCGATGGCATCGACCTTGCCTGCCTGCGCGAGCAGGCCTCCGATCCGCGCACCCACGATGTCCTGTTCAGCACCGTCCTCGGGCTGATGCGGGTCGAGACCTCGGCGCGAGTGCCGGGTGAAGACCTCCTCGCGTCCTGTCGGGGGGTCCGCCGCAGGAGCCCGCCGGCACCGTAAAGTCGGGCTCCCGCGATCCAACGGAGCCCACCGTGTCCACCACCGTTCTTCGTCCCCTCGTCCTCGGCCTGCTTCTGGCGTCGGCCGGTCTCGCCGCGCCCGATGCCTTGGCCGCCGACCGCATCACCGGCCGTGAGTTCGCCACGCGCTCCGAGGTGTATTCGAACCAGGCCATGGCGGCCACGTCGCATCCGCTGGCCACGCAGGTGGCGCTCGAGGTGATGCGCAAGGGCGGCACGGCCGTCGATGCCGCCATCGCCGCGAATGCCGCCATCGGCCTGATGGAACCCACCGGCAACGGCATCGGCGGTGATCTCTTCGCGATCGTCTGGGACCCCAAGACCGGCAAGCTGCACGGCTACAACGGCTCGGGCCGTTCGCCGCTGGGCCTCACGCGCGAATGGTTCGACGAACAGAAGATGGCGCTGATCCCCTCGCACGGCGCGCTGCCGGTGACCGTGCCGGGCACGGTCGACGGTTGGTTCGCGCTGCGCGGGCGCTTCGGGAAGATGCCGATGGCCGAGCTGCTGCAGCCCACCATCGACTACGCGCGCAATGGGCACCCAGTACACGAGACGATCGCGTACTACTGGGATCGTTCCGTGCCGCGCCTGTCGCAGTTCCCCGGGTTCACCGAGCAGTTCACCCTCGATGGGCGCGCGCCGCGCACCGGCGAGCGTTGGACGAACGAGAACCTCGCCCGCACGCTGGAGCGCATTGCCACGAACGGCCGCGCCGGCTTCTACGAAGGCGAGCTGCCGAAGATCGTCGAGGCCTACTTCAAGGAGAACGGCGGCTTCCTCGCTGCCGCCGATTTCGCCGCACACAAGGGCGAATGGGTCGAGCCGGTGAGCGTCAACTACCGCGGCGTCGATGTGTGGGAGCTGCCGCCGAACGGGCAGGGCATCGCCGCGCTGCAGATGCTGCAGATCCTCGAAGGCTACGACTTCAGCAAGATCGAATTCGGCAGCGTCGAGCACCTGCATCTGCTCACCGAAGCGAAGAAGCTGGCTTTCGCCGATCGGGCCCGCTTCTACGCCGACCCGAGTTTCCATCCAGCGCCGGTGGCCGGGCTGATTTCGGACGAGTACGCCAACGCGCAGCGCGCGCGCATCAATCCGAATCGCGCGCAAGCCGTCGTTGCGCCGGGCACGCCGCCCTCGCTCGACGAGGGCGACACCATCTACCTCACCACTGCCGACAGCAGCGGCATGATGGTTTCGCTGATCCAGAGCAACTATCGCGGCATGGGCAGCGGCATGACGCCGCCGGGTCTCGGCTTCATCTTCCAGAACCGCGGCGAGCAGTTCTCGCTGAAAGCCGGCCACCCGAACGAGTACGCGCCGGGCAAGCGCCCCTTCCACACCATCATCCCGGCCTTCATCACGAAGGACGGCCAGCCCTGGGTGAGCTTCGGCCTGATGGGCGGCGCCATGCAGCCACAGGGCCACGTGCAGATCGTGATGAACCTCGTCGACTTCGGCATGAACTTGCAGGAGGCCGGCGATGCGCCGCGTCTGCATCACGACGGCAGCGACGAACCCGTCGGTGCGGTCACGCCGATGAGCGACGGCGGCGTCGTGCAGCTGGAGACCGGCTTCGACTACGAAACCATCCGCGGCCTGATGCGCCTCGGCCACCACGTCGAATTCGCCGACGGCCCCTACGGCGGCTACCAGGCCATCGCCAAGAACCCGCACGGCGGCTGGGTGGGTGCCAGCGAGAGCCGCAAGGACGGGCAGGCGGCGGGCTACTGAACGCGTTGCGGCGCGCGGCGGCGGTGTCGTGAGCCTGCGCCGCCGCCCGCCGGCCATCGACGGGCTCGCGCCCAGCACGCTGCAGTTGCCGCCGGGCGAATGGGCTTCGCTGCTGGACGGCCTGTGCGCGCATTTCCCGGCGGTACCGCGCGCGGTGTGGCTCGATCGCATGGCGCGTGGTCGCGTGCTCGGTGACGAGGGCGAAGCGCTGGGGCCCGACACGCCGTACCGCGTCGGGCGGGAGGTGCACTACTACCGCGAAGTGGCGGACGAGCCGCGCATTCCCTTCGAGGAGCGCGTGCTGCATCTCGACGAGCATCTCCTCGTCGCCGACAAGCCGCACTTTCTACCAGTCGTTCCCAGCGGCGTGCATGTGCATGAAACGCTGCTTGCACGTTTGATTCGCCGCACGGGCAACGCCGACTTGGTGGCCCTGCACCGCATCGACCGCGAGACCGCCGGGCTGGTGCTGTTTTCCACCAACCCGGAAACACGCGCGGTCTACCAGGCCTTGTTTCCCGAGCGGCGCATCGAGAAGACCTACGAAGCGATTGCGCCAGCCTTGCCAGGCCTCGAGTTCCCGCGCGTTCATCGCAGTCGAATGGTGCCCGGCGAACCCTTCTTTCGCATGCGCGAAGTGGAGGGTGAACCGAACAGCGAGACACGCATCGATGTGATCGAGCGTGGCGAGACGTGGTGGCGCTATGCGCTGCAGCCGGCCACCGGAAGGAAGCACCAGCTGCGGGTGCACATGGCGGCTTTGGGTGCGCCGATCCGCAACGACCCGCTGTATCCCGAGGTGCGACATCGCGAGGCCGGGGATTTCGAAGCGCCGCTGCAGCTAGTGGCGAAGAGCGTGGCGTTCGTGGATCCGGTGAGTGGTGAGCCGCGAAGGTTTGGCGCCGATTCCACGCTTTAGGTCGGTTTCCGGCCAAAAGCAGCCATTCACGAAGGACATAGCGCCGACGCGCCGTGTTGTCGGAGATCAGAGGCACGCTTGAACGATCGTTCAACCGTGCCGCATGTTCTACGGGGAGCAACCTCGCAAGTTGCCCAGCGGAATCACCGCATCGTTGGCTGCCCAAGTGCCCGGAACTCCGTTCACGTAAGTCGCAGACAACGTGATGTTGCGCAAGGTGCCGCCCTCGATACGACGCTGAAGAGTGCCCACCGTCGTGCGCGCTGGGTTCCCCGTGCGCGTGCACAGAGGGCAGACACCACGGAGCTGTTCCAGCGCCAAGGTCTCTGCCGTGCCGCCAAATCCCGAACGCTCGGCCACCAAGTAGCGTGGCACGCCTTGCGCGTCGTAGCCGAACACCAGATAGAACTCGTAGTCAGGGAAACTCTGCACGCTGTAGCCGGAGCCTGAGCGCAGCGGATCGAACCAATGGCCGCTGATGTCCAGCGGCGCACCGCTCACCGTGGGACATGCGCCGCTGAAGTTGCTGTACGCCTCGCTGCCGGCTTCACCATCCACCGAGTAGTTGAACGTGAACGCACCGGTCGCAGTCGGGGTCACCGTGGCTTGCCCCACCGCGGTGAGACGATTGCTGCTGCCGTTCCATGCGCTGCGGTAGATGATGCCGCGCCACAGACCATTGGCACCCGGTGCGGGAGCTTGCAGGTAATACCAAGTGGGCGTGCCATCTTGCAGATACGTGTACCAAAGCCCAGCCAGCTCAGGACCAGCCGGGTACAGAAACAGGCCGTTGCCAGAACGCAGTGGATTGAAATAGCCGCCTGCGCGGACCCGCGGGGCCAGTGCGGTGACGGTGGCACGCACGTTAAGAATCGCCGAACTGGCTGTCGCGTTCGCTGGCGTCACATACCAACGGCCTGGAGCCGGGTTACTGACCGCAAGGCTCTCGTTTCCGCTACCCGTTAGCGCCGCCGCCACCGCCTGATTGCGGGCTGGCGCCGCTGCGATAGTCGGCGTCGCAGCACTTGCCGATAGAGCATCCACACGTGCCAAATACAGATCGACGTTTGATGCACTCGTCGATGTCACCGAGAGCTGCGTCGTCCCCGGCGGCACATCGATGTACAGACGCTCATGCGCGGCACCGGCTTGCAACGCAAGCCGGTGATCCACGCCGCTCTCCAGTGCGAAGGCGCCGGCTTCTCCCGCCGCACGGTCAATGCGCACAGGGATCCAGCCCAAACTGGTGCCTCCGTCGCCCTGGACATGCACCCAGCCGCCGCGGCTTTGGCCGGGCAAAAAGGTGGCATCGTTCCAAGCCAGACGCACCGGGAAAGACTCACCTGCAGCCAGCACCCCGGGCGCGGTCGCCACGAGAGTGCGGTTGGCGACAGGTACATCCAACTCAGTCTCGAAGATTTCGACGCGCGCCGACTGCCCGATGAGCGACGAGTACGCCAGCACCCAATAGCGCGAGCTGGCATTCGCCTGCGCCGTCAGCGCCAGATCGCAGCGCTCGAGGCCCGACGTAGCCGAACTGCAAACCAGCTCTGTTGCATCGGCGACACCGTTCCCGTTGCTGTCGATTCCTAGGTATAGATCCACATCGGTGCCGGACGTGCCTCGTGCATCCACCAGCACCCGCCAATCGCGCGCCGCGGTGCCCGCGCTCAACGTACGCACAACGGTCACGGTCCGTCCCGCACCCCAAGGCGAACGCGCATCGGAAGAATCGCTCATGGTGACGTTGCTGACGACCGGCGCCACCAACCCGTGTGCATCGAAGCGTGCGGCCGGCAAGGCCCGGAGGCCGGCCAGTGTTTGGTCGCGGAATCCTCGATCCGTTGACGCATCAAGCTCTAGTCCACTGACGGCCAAGGGGCGCACATCGATATTCAGGCGCCCATCCACACAAGGCACCACACCACCGAAGCACATTCGATACACCAATGCGTCCTCGCCCGAAGTGTTCGCTGTTGGTGCGTAACGAATGACGTCGTCCAGCACACTGGCGGTGCCGCGGGTCGACACCGAGGCGGTGCCGCGTGTCGGCGTTACAGCAATCGAAAGCGCACCCACATTGAACAGCGCCTGCGGGACGCTGTCGTTCGCAAGCATGCTGATCTCGACGGCACCGCTATTCTCTCGGACGATCGCACGATCTGGGCGCAGTAGAGGCGGCGCCATTGATGCGCTAGGCGTCACGCTGTTGCTGGCTGCTGATGCTGCGCTGGTGCCCGCCCTGTTCGTCGCAGTGATCGTGAAGATATAGCTGGTACCCGTGCTCAGGCCGCCAACAACACAGGGCGAACGGACGCAGGTGCCGACATGGCCACCCGGAAAACTGGTTGCGGTGTAGTGGGTGATGGCTCCGCCGCCGTCGTCTACAGGTGCATCGAACGTGACCGTTGCTTCGCCAGAATAAGGCCCGGCAATGGCGCCCCCCATACGAGGAGCGCCGGGCGGATCAAAGGTCATGATCGTGATCTTGTTGGCGTAGCCTCGACCCACGATGAGGCGTGCTCTTGTGGCGTCGTAGGCGGGATGCATTCCCGGCCCTCCAAACCGACCCTCGCCAACGCTTTCGCCCCTGAGGTCACCAACCACACTGTTGGCAGTGGACACTCGGCCAACGAAGCGGCCGCTCCCGAAAGTAATCGCACCGGCTTGATAGATGTTGCCATTACTCCATTCGGGACTGTGGATGATGTAGGCCCCATCCTCATAGACCGTTAGCCAGCCTCCGCAGACGTTGTCTCGAGCCTGAGATCCAAACAGTGAGTTGCTCGCCGAAACTTCTCCGGTCGACGGACCATCGCCGCGAACGCGCGTCGCCACACCTACTCGTTCAACACCCTCGTATGACATGCCCGGAGAGCATGCGAGGTAGTCACCGCTGGGCAGTGCCTTGCCACTACCAAAGAAGCCGTTGGCCGACACACCGACCAAGGCCTCGGTCTCGGTAACCACGCCGATACGCCCTCGAAGGCCATCGCCCCATACCAGGGCCCCGACGTTTTCCTGTGTTCCACGATTCCAAGCGTCGAATGCCGTCATGTAGTGACCATTCGCAAGGGCGGTCACGCTCACGCTTCCGAGATTGCTTCCGACGAGAGAATTCTCAGTGGACACGACCGCAGCACTCGGACCATCCCCGCGGCGCCAAGTGATCGCGCCAAACTGGGTGCCCTCGGCGTTCTTCCACTCCGAGGAGATGACCACGTAATTGCCATTAGTCAACGGAACGACAGAGGCCCCCCAACTCCCCAGTCCGACGCGGTCTCCACGCCGAGAGCCAATGAGTGAGTTGCTTCGCGACACGCGCCCCACGATTGGCCTCGTGCCATCGCCCCAAGTAACGGCGCCTAGTTCGGAGAGTTCGCCCTCGCCCCATCGCGGGGAAACGACGACATAGTTGCCATTGGTGAGCGGGACGATTCCTTCGTTCCTGAAAAGCGGGTCATCGCCGATGAATTGGAAGTCCGCGCTGCCAATCAATGAATTCCCAGCCGACACCGGCCCGACCACGCCCCTGAGACCATTGCCCCAGGTGATGGCGCCGACGTTTTGCTGCCCTGCGCTCTCCCAGTCGGAGCTTCCGACCACGTAGTTTCCATTGGTCAGGGCGACAACCCCGGAGTATCCGACGTAGTTTCCTGACAGCGCACCATAAAGAGAGTTTTCGGTGGAGATTGCTCCCACGCACGCGGAGCTTCCGTCACACCACGTCACTGCACCTGCGCCGTTGTTCCAATATGGCGCCGCCACAACGTAGTTTCCGTTGGACAAGGGCGTCAAAGTCGGAAATGTAAAGTCGCTTTCCAAGCGTCCGACCAATGAATTCGCAGCAGTGACCACGCCGGCAGAACCGGTTCTTCCATTCCCCCACGTGGCTGATCCAACCCCGATTCCCTGATCGTCCTTCCATATGGGTCGCAGGGACACATAGTTGCCATTGGCCAACGCGTGCAGGGTCATGCCGGCGCCGTCTGACGGCTGCCGGCCGACCATCGAGTTGGCGCTGGAAACGATGCCGACCACGCCTCGGGTCCCGTCCCCCCAAGTGACCGCGCCAGCGTCTCGCCTGGGCTCACCGAGTTCGTGATTCGCCCACCGGGGACTACCGACGACATAGTTCCCGTTAGCGAGCGGCAAGATAGAACTTGAAGTTAAGGAGGAATAGCCAATTTCGTCTCCTGCATGCGCTCCGACCAGCGCAGTCGTCTCGGAGATTCTTCCTGAAATGCCGTTGCTGGCACTTCCCCAGGCGACCATTCCTCTCCCCAAACCCCAGCGGGGGTTGGCGAGCAGGTAATTGCCGTTCTTCAGTACGAATATCTCGACGTGGTCGATCTCAGGGACCCAGGGCTCAGACACAACCCCAGTCACCCTACTCAACAATCTGAAGTCAGGATCATAGAGATAGGCCGCGCCGCCGTCCGGGTGCTTCGGATCGGTGACGACGATGTTCCCATTGGGGAGAACAGCAACCCGCCCCCCGAACGAGACGCTGTCGGCGGGTCCGGAAATGTGTTTGATTGCCGAAGCAGCGGCGCCACTCCAGACAGCCGCGACAACAAGGGCTGCCCACCCCACCAACGCCAGTCCTACTCGTGCCATCACAGACTCCATTAACGTGAACTGCACCGTCCAAGGTTCTGCAAGCCTTTCGTAGCCCAAAGTCTTGCCCACGCAACGAACTCTACTGGAGACGACGCCCCCCGATTTTGAGTAGTACGGCGATTCGGAATCCAGCCTCCGGACGAAGGACCGCTCTGGGTCGAAAGCCGACATTGCCTTCACCACAGCGTGACCTCAATCCGCCGCCACGGTCCTCGTGCTCGCCCACTCGCGCAGCGCATTCACCTGTTCGGCCATCAGAACGCTCAAGGGTTTCGTGTTCTGCATTTCCTGCAGCACGTGCTTGGCGTCCATAGGCTCACCCGCACCATGCGCGGCGTAAAGCGCGCTGACCACGGCCTGTTCAATTTCCGCGCCCGAGAAGCCCTCGCTGGCTTCAACCAAAGGCGCGAAGGCCCAGCCATCAACATCCACTTTCCGGCGCTTCAAATGCAAGCCGAGAACGGCCTCGCGCACGTCGGGCTTCGGAAGATCGACGAAGAAGATCTCGTCAAAGCGGCCCTTGCGCAGCAGCTCGGGCGGCAGCTGGTCGATGGCATTGGCGGTGGCGACGAGGAACACGCCGCTCTTGTGCTCCGCCATCCACGTGAGAAAGCTGCCGAGCACGCGCTTGGAAACCCCATCGTCGCTGGTGGACGCCGCGAGGCCCTTCTCGATCTCGTCGATCCACACCACGCAGGGCGAGAGCTGCTCCGCGGAAGCAAGGGACTCGCGCAGGTTGCGCTCGGTCTCGCCGTGGTACTTGTTGTAGAGCGCGCCGAAATCAAGGCGCAGCAGGGGCACGCCGAAGCCGCCGGCCACCGCTTTCGCGGCGAGGCTCTTGCCGCAGCCCTGCACGCCGAGCAGCAGGATGCCGCGCGGTGAATCGAGGCCCGGCGGCAGCGGTTCGCCACGCAGGCCCGCGCCGCGCTGTTCGACCCAGCGCTTGAGCTTGCGCAGTCCCGCCACGTCGCTGAACTTCGTGGTGTCGGGCTCGTACTGCAGGGTGCCGCCCTTGTTCAGCAGTTCGAACTTGAGCTTGCCGAGCCGCGGCAGGTCGCTGGCGTCGAGCACGCCGTCGTCGAAGATGAGCTGGCGAACGATGCGCTGCGCGTCGACCATCGACAGGCCCTTGATGTTGCGCACCAGCGCCACCTCGGCGTCAGGGTCGACCACCACGCGCTTGCCGCCGTGCTCGCGGGCGTAGGCCAGCAGCTCGTCGCGCACCATCTTCCGCAGCGCCTTCTCGTCCGGAAGGCGAAGGCTGAAGCGAACCGCGCGCGATTCCAATTCGGGCGGCAGCTCGATCTTGCCGCCCACCATCACGATCGTGTGCTGCACGCCGTTCTCGGCCTGCATCAGTTCGCGCAGCTGGCGCTGGTGGCTGGCGTAGCCGAGGTAGGGGTGGAAATCGAGCAGCAGGTACAGGCCACGCTGCGTGTGACCGGCCATCGCCCGCAGGGCGCTGCTGGCGTCGGAGCCGCCGCGCTCTTCCTGTTCCAAATCCATGTCCAGCCGCACCAAGCCCGTCGTGATCGTCCAGCGGTACAGCGGCCGGAACAGCTCGGCCAGAAGCCCGCGGAACAGCTCGACGACGCGCGGCTCTTCCGGCGTCTCGATGAGGATGAGCGGCGTGCCGGCGCGCACCAGCGCGGCCAGGTCCTTGAGGTCGTGGGTGGGCATTCCGGGGGCAGTCACGGGTAAACAGCCCGGAAGTGTACGGGGCGGCCTGCGCCGTCCGCGCGGTTCGAGCGTCGGGCCCCGGCCCTGTCCCCCGCCGTCGCCGCCTTGCTACAGTCCCCGGCAGGCTCGACAGGTAGGTGCGCTCATGCAGACGATCCTCGTGGCCAGCTCCAAAGGTGGTGCCGGCAAGACCACGCTCTCCACCCAGCTCGCCGGGCATTTCGCAGTGGCCGGCAAGGCCACGGTGCTGGTCGATGCCGACCCGCAGGCCTCGTCCACCCGCTGGTGCGAGAAGCGCGCCGACATGGACGCCGCGGTGCTGCCCATCAACGGCCATTCCCGCGCCTTCCGCAAACAACTGCCCGAGGATGCCGAGCGCATCGTCATCGACGCCCCGGCCGGCGCCATGGCCGACGACCTCGAGCCCTTCCTCGAGATCGCCGATGTCGTGCTCGTGCCGGTGCTGCCCTCGGCCATCGATATCGAAGCCACCGTGCCTTTCCTGAACACGCTGGCGCAGGTGCCGCGTATCAAGAAGGGCAAGCTGCCGGTCGGCCTCGTCGCCAACCGCGTCAAGGCCTGGACCTCGGTGAGCCAGCAGGCCATCGAGCAACTGCAGTCCTGGCCCTACCCGTTGGTGGCGCAGCTGCGCGATTCGCAGGCCTACGTGCTGCTCGCGGCGCTCGGGCGCTGCGTCGACGATTACCGCTCCGAGCAGATGCGCGGACACCAGGACGATTTCGCGGCCATCTACCGCTGGATCAAGAAGCACACCTGACCCAAGGAAACCCATGCGCGACCTGATCCTCCTTCGCCACGCCCACGCCGAGCCCGCACAGCCGGGCCAGTCCGATGCCGACCGCCCGCTTTCCCCGCGTGGCCAGGCCGAGGCTGAAGCCGCGGCCCAGTGGTTGAAGTCCCACAACGCGAAGCCGACGCGCGTGCTCTGTTCGCCGGCGCGCCGCACCCGCGAGACGCTGGAACGCGTCCTCGAAACCTTGGGCTACGCCGAAGTGCGCTACGAGCCGCGCATCTATGACGCCGCGCCCGGCACGCTGATGGCCGTGCTCGACGAGCACGCCGACATCGACAGCGTCTTGATGGTCGGCCACAACCCGGGCTTCGAGCAGGTGGTGGCACTGCTGCACAGCGGCATCAGTGGCGATGCGCGGGGCATGCCCACCGCCGGCATCGCGCGCTTGAGCCTGCCGGCCGGCGCCGCGCTCGAACCCGGCATCGGCACGCTCACCCAGTTCTGGTGGCCGTAGGCGGACTGCTGCTCGCCCTCGCGGGGGGCGTGGCGCTCGCCGCGGCCCCACCGCCCGGGCTCGACGGACCCGACGCGGCCAGCCCCTGTCGCGGCCGCATCGATGCCGCCGCAAGTGATGCCCGTTTCGTCGTCGACGTTCGCCTCCCGGTCAAGGCGGAAGGCCGCTTCGCCACGGTGGAGGGCGAACTCGTGCCCCGGCCGGACGGCCAGTGCGAGGTGCATGTCCGCCTGCGCGCGGACACCGTCGAATACTCCGGCCCCGAGTGGATGGCGAAGCTCACGCGCTCGCCGGCCTTCCTCGATGCCGAAACGCACCCCGACGTCGCCTTCGCCTCCGCCGAATTCCCCGTCGCATGGCTGAACGAAGGCGGATCGATCCGCGGCCGCCTGAAGCTTCGCGGCCGGGAGCGCCCCGTAGAATTCGCGCTCCGTCCCGCCGAATGCGATACCCCCGGACAGGCTTGCGCGATCCGCGTCAGCGGTGAGGTGAGCCGGCGCGATTTCGGCATGCAGGCCTACCGCTTCACCGTGAAGGACTCCGTCCGCTTCGACTTCGCCATCCGCCTCGAGGCCGCGCCGTGAGCGCCGTGCCCTCGTGGCCCGGCGGCACGGCCGCCCGGCGCGCGCGCGCGGGTGCGCTGGCCCTCGCAGCCCTTGTTCTGGCGGCCTGCCAGAGCCTGCCCGCGCCCGAGCGGGCGGCGATCGCCGCCGAGATGGTCGCCGCGCGGAGTTCGGTCGTGGATTGCGCCCTGCCCGAACGCTGCGCCACGCCCTCGAGCTTCCGCGAGGCCGGGTTGGCGAAGCTCGCTGCCTCCACGCCCGAAGCGCCGCGGCACGAACTGGTGCTGCTGGAGCGCGGCCCCGACGCCCTGGCCGTGCGGCTCGCCTTGATCCGCTCGGCCCAGCAGCGCGTCGAGCTGAAGAGTTTCATCTTCGAACTCGACGACAGCGGCCAGCTGGTGCTCGACGCCCTTCTCGATGCCGCCGAGCGCGGCGTGCGCGTGCGCGTGCTGCTCGACCAGCTCTACGGCCTCTCGGAGCCGAACCTGCAGGCGGCGCTCGCCAGCCACCACCGCAACTTCGAGCTGCGCCTGTACAACCCGACTTTCGACGAGGCGCGCACGCAGCCGCTGCAGTTCGCGGCCGGCATCGTCTGCTGCTTCCGCCGCTTCAACCAGCGCATGCACGGCAAGAACCTCGTGGTGGACGACGCGGTGGCCATCACCGGCGGCCGCAACGTGCAGGACCGCTATTTCGATTGGGACCCGGTCTACAACTACCGCGATCGCGATCTGGTCGTGTCGGGGCCCGCGGCGCGCGCGATGCGCGATGAGTTCGATCTCTTCTGGGATGCCGAGCGCAGCGTGCCCGCCGAGGGGCTGGTGGACGTGGCGGAACGCTGGCGCCGCGACGGCGGCGCGCCGCCCGGGCGGCTGGATTTCCGCGATCGGCTCGACGAGGGCCGCCTGGGCACCATGCGTCAGGCCGCCGCCGATGATGCCGCGCTGCGCGCCGGACTGCGCGACGCGACGTTCGAGGTCGGCGCGGTGCGCTTCATCGCCGACCTCCCCGAGAAGCACGCCAGCGGCGCGGCCGCGCGCCGCGACGCCAGCCAGGTGATGCGCGGCATCATCGCCGGCGCCCGCCAAGACGTGCTGCTGCAGACGCCGTATCTCGTGATGTCACGACCGGCGCGCGAACTGTTCCACGACCTGCAGGAGCGCGACGACGCGCCGACTGTGCGCGTGTCCACCAACTCCTTGGCGGCGACGGATGCCTTCCCCGTCTACGCCATGAGCCACAAATACAAGCGGGCCTACCTGCGCGAGCTCGGCTTCACCATCCACGAGTACAAGCCCTACCCGACCGACACACCGATCGACCCGGCCTCGACGGGAGCCCTCGGCGCCCAGGCGGCCGCCGACTTCCCGCTGTTCGGTTCCGCCACCCGCGGCGGCAACGACGGCCCGGTGCCGCTGCGCCGGGCGGGAGTGCGCGTGGGCCTGCATTCGAAGTCGATCGTCATCGACCGCCGGATCGGCATCGTCGGCACCCACAACTTCGACCCGCGCTCCGACCACTGGAACACCGAGAGCCTGGTGGTGGTCGAGGACGCCGCCTTCGCCGACGCGCTCGCGGACGCCATTGAACGCGACATGGCCCCGGAGAACGCCTGGCTGATCGCCCCGCGTGCCAAGCCGCCCCTGCTCTCGGGCCTCAGTTACAGCCTCGGCAAGCTCTCCGAGGCGCTGCCCATCTTCGATCTGTGGGTCTGGCCCTTCCCCTATGCCCGCAGCTACGCCCTCAGGCCCGGCTGCGAGCCGCTGCCCTGGGGCCACCCGCGTTTCTTCGAGTGCTGGGAGGACGTCGGCGATTTCCCGGAGGTCGAGGTGGGCAGCAAGCGCATCTACACCCGCATCATCACGGGCTTCGGCGCCGGCCTGACGCCGATCTTGTGATTGACGCCGCCACGGCCCCCGCCTAGGCTCCCGGCGATCCCTCACACCCAGCGCCAGCCATGTCCCTGACCCTGACGATCCAACTCTCCGACCGCGACCTCGAGCACTTCACCAAGGCCATCGAGGCCGCGCGCGTCGCCGCCGAACACAAGTCGGCCACCGACGTGATGGCTGCCGCCACCGCCCTGCTCGCTACGGCGCAGGCCAGCCAGCTGCCGGACTTCATCGCCGACCGCCTCGACCAGCTCGACACCCTCGTGGCGATGGTCAAGGACGAGGGCTGGGCGCTGCCGGAATCGGATGCCAAGCGCGTCATCGGTGCGTTGGCCTACTTCGCCGACCCGAAGGACATCATTCCGGACCACGTGCCGGTGCTCGGCTTCCTCGACGACGCCATCGCCATCGAACTCTGCGTCCGCGAGCTCGGCCACGAGTTCGAGGCCTACGACGATTTCTGCGAATACCGCCAGGCCGAGGCCGAGCGCCGCGGCGTGCAGCCGGCCAGCGTCGGCCGCGCCGACTGGCTGGAAGGCCGCCGCGAAGAGCTGCAGAACCGCATGCACCGCCGCCGCGAGCGTGAGGAAGGCCAGGGCTACGGCAGCAGCTCGGGCTACGGCCGTCGCAGCTACCTGAAGAACGTCTGGCGCCCCAGCACCTACGTGCGCTGACCCCTTGGCGGTTCAGGCGTCATCGGGCGGCCCCTTCCGGCGCCGCCCGCCGATCGACGTGCTGAACGCGCAGCGTGAGGGCTGCGCGGTCGGCCATCTCGGCATCGAACTCACGGAGCTCGGCCCCGACTTCCTGCGCGGGCGCATGCCCGTCGACGCCCGCACGAAGCAGCCCTACGGCCTGCTGCACGGCGGCAGTTCGGCCCTGCTGGCGGAGACCCTCGCCAGCATCGCCGCCAACCTCTGCATGGAGGAGGGCGCCGGCCAGGCGGTGGGCCTCGAGCTCAACTGCAACCACGTGCGGGCGATGACGGAGGGCTGGGTCGTTGGCACCGCGCGCCCGTTGCACGTTGGCCGCAGCACGCAGGTCTGGGACATCCGCATCGAGGACGAGCAGGGCCGGCTGGTCTGCGCCAGCCGCCTGACGCTCGCCGTCCGCAAGGCCTGAGCGATGCGCGCCCTCCGCACCCTGTGGCGCTTGCCGTTTCTCGCGGTCCACCTCGGCGTGTTCCTGCCGATGCTGGTGGCCGTGCTGGTGTTCCCGGGCAGCCGGCGCTGGGCCTGGAACGGCGAATGCCTGCACGGCCGGATGATCCGCCGCTGGTCGGCGGGGCTGATGCGGGTGTTCGGCTTCACGGTGAAGCGCACCGGCACGCCGCTGCCGGGCGCCGTGCTGTTCGTGGCCAACCACGTGAGCTGGATCGACATCGAGCTGTTCCACAGCCAGCTCTGGGCCGGCTTCGTTTCCAAGGCCGAGGTCGAGAAGTGGCCGCTGGTGGGCTGGCTCGCCAGCCTCGGCGGCACCATCTACCACCACCGCGGCAGCCAGGATTCGCTGCATGGCGTGATGCACCAGATGGTGCTGCGCTTGGAGGAAGGCCGCCCCGTCGCCGTCTTTCCCGAGGGGCGGACCACGTCCGGCGAGGGCCTCGGCGTCTTCCACGCCCGCATTTTCCAGCCGGCCGTGCTGGCCAACGTCCCGGCCCAGCCCGTGGCGCTGCGCTACGGCGCCGGCGGCGACGCCCAGACCATCGTCGCGTTCGCGCCGAACGAGACCTTCATGGGCAACTTCGTGCGCCTGCTCGGTGAGCCCTCGCGGGTGGCCGAGGTGCATTTCCTCGAGCCGGTCTCGCCCAGCGAGGACGGCCGCCGGCGCATGGCCGACGCCTGCCGCGAGCGGATCGCCGCGGCTTTGGCGCGTTAGAGCGCAGCCCGGGTCGCGCTGCATTAGGCTCTGAGCGACGCCCCTCCGTCGCCTCACCGTGCTGACCGTCTCCGATTACCGCCCCCCCGCCTGGCTGCGCAACGGCCACGTGCAGTCGCTGCTTTCCGCCGCGCCACCGCGTCGCCTCGCCGGCGAACGCCTGCTGCGCGCGCTGGCGCCGCGCATCGAAGAGTGGCTGCTGCCGGCCGGCGAGGCGACCTTGCAGGCCTTCCACCTGACCCTTCCGGCCCGCCCGCCGCAGGGCGTGGCCCTGCTGCTGCACGGCTGGGAAGGCAGCCACCGGTCCAGCTACGTGCGCCACACCGCCAATGCCCTGCTGAAGGCCGGCATCGACGTGGTGCAGCTCAACTTCCGCGACCACGGCGAGACGCATCACCTGAATCCGGAACCCTTCCACTCCTGCCGGCTCGACGAAGTCGTGCAGGCGGCGAAGTCCGCGCAGTCGAAGCTGCCTGCGCTGCCCTGGTTCGTGGCGGGGTTCTCGCTGGGCGGCAACTTCGCGCTGCGCGTGGCGCGCGCCGCGCCCGCGGCCGGCCTGCGGCTCGCCCACGCGGCGGCCGTGTGCCCGGTGGTGCACGGCGAATCCGGCCTGCGTGCGCTGGAGAGCGGCTTTCCGCTCTACCACTGGTACTTCATGAAGAAGTGGCGGCGCTCCCTCGAAGCCAAGCGCCGGCATTTCCCGGACCGCCACCGCTTCGTGACGGCCGACCTCGACCGCGACATGCGCGGGCTCACGCGCTTCCTCGTCGAGCAGTACACCGAGTTCCCGACCCTCGAGGCCTACCTCGACGGCTACGCCATCGCCGGCGACCGGCTGGCCGGCCTGCAGGTGCCCGCCTCGATCCTGACTGCCGCCGACGACCCGGTGATCCCGGTGGCGGACTTCCACGACCTCCAGCTGCCGCCCACGGCCCGGCTGGAGATCGCCGAGCACGGCGGGCATTGCGGCTTCATCCTCAACGCCCGGCTGGACGGCTTCGCGGAGCGCTGGATCCGCAGCCGGTTCCGCGCGGCGCTGGGTTCGGCGGCCCCGGCCGGAGCCGGTACACTCGCGGGTTCCTGATTGCCGGGCACGACGCCGGCCGCCCTTTCCGAGGAATCCCATGCTGCAAGACGTCATGACCGCGCTGCGCGCCGGCGACACGGCGACCGCGCTCGCGACCGCCACCCGTTGGACCACCGCCGAGCCGCAGAACGCCGATGCCCTGTTCTGGCTGGCCCAGGCCTGCGGCGCCGCGGGCGACCTTGCCGGCGCCGGTGCCGCCCTCGACCAGGCCCTGGCCGTCGCGCCGCAGCGGGCCGACCTCATGACCCTGCGCGGCTACCTCGACCTGCAGGGCGGCGACCTGGCCAAAGCCGAAGCCAGCCTCAGCGGCGCCCTGGTGCAGGACCCGAACCAGTTCCAGGCCTACATCGGGCTGGCCCATCTGGCGCTCGCCCGTGGCGACCGCACCGATACCGAGCGTCATGTCGCCTTTGCCAAGCGCGTCAACGCCGAGCACCCCCGCGTCCTGCTGCTGGAGGCCATGCTGGCCGCCGGCCAGCCGGACCAGGCCGAGCGCGTGCTGACCCTGCTGACGGCGGCTGCTGACCGCGCCCCGAACGACGCGATGGTTCTCTCCGCATTGGGCGTGGCCTTCCTCGAGCGCCAGCATTTCGCCTTCGCCGAGCAGACCCTCCGCAAGGCGCTGGCCCTCACCAACGCGTCGCCGGCCTTGCACGCCCCGCTGATCGCCGCGCTCGACGCCCAGGGCAAGGGCAGTGAGGCGCTGGCCGTCGCGGATGCCTGGGTCCGCCAAGCGGGGACGCCGTCCGCACATTGGAATCGCGCCCAGCTGCGCGTGGCGGCTGGCCAGGTCGAAGGCGCCCGCGCCGACCTCGACGCCGTCCTCGCCGTGTTCCCGCAGCACGTCCAGGCCTTCGAGCTGTCGATGCAGCTGCTGGGGCAGGCCGAGGGGCAGCCCGCGGTGATGGCGGCGCTGGAAACCCGCGTCGTCGCCGATCCCGGCTTCGCGCTGGCTTGGCGCCTGCTGCTGAACCTGCAGCCCATCGACGAGGCACCGGCGCTGGTGCAGCGCTGGCTCGAGGCCGCGCCCGACCACCCGGCCGCCCTCGACGTGGCCGCCACTCTCGCCGAGCGCGAAGGCCGGCAGGGCGACGCCCTCGCCTATGCCGAGCGCGCCCTCGCCGCGGAGCCGCGCCTGCGCGAAGCCGCCCTGCTGCGCGCGCGCGCCACGGCCCTGCTCATGCCGGAGGCCGCGGTGGCGCGCATGGAAGCCCTGCTGGCCGCCGCCAGCACGCCCGAGCAGGCCCGCTCGCTGTCAGGCTGGCAGGCGCACGCCCTGCATCGCGCCGGTCGCGTCGACGATGCCCTGCGCGCCTGGGGCCGCATGTGGATGGGCGGCCCGGCCTTCGGCCTGCCGCTGCCGAACCCCGAGCCGGCGGCCAAGGCCACGCCGGCCGAGGATGGTGGCGCCGGCCGCCTGCTGTGGGGCCTGCCGGGCAGCCGCGTCGAGCGCCTGCATGCCGCGCTGATCCCGGTGGGGCGGAATCGCCTGATGATCGACCGTTTCCGCCAGCCCATGCGCGACGACGGCTTCAACCCGCTGCGCGCGGCACCGGACCATGCCCTCGCCGGCACCGCCGCGCGCTGGCGGCAGCCGCTCGAGGCCGCGGGCCTCGAGCCGGCCAACCTGATCGACGCGCTGCCGTTCTGGGACGGTTGGACGCAAGCCACCCTGCACGGCACGACCCTCGTCGCCGTGCTGCGAGACCCGCGCGACCTGCTGCTGAACTGGATGGCCTGGGGCAGCGCCGCCGGCTTCGCCTTCCCGTCGCCCGCCGTGGCGGCGGCGTGGCTGCATCGCCAGCTCGACCAGCTGCTGGCCGCCGAGGCCGCGAACCCGACGCAGGTGGTGCGCATCGACGCCGACCTGCTGGATCGCGATCCCGAGGCCCTCGCCGCGCAGTTGGTTGCCGCGTTCGGCCTCGAGGACGCCCCCGACATGGCGGCTGCGCTGGCACTGGCGAAGGCGCCGAACGGCGGCCCGACCGATTTCGTCGCCGGCAGCTGGCGCCAGTACGCCGAGCCGATGAAGGCCCTGTTCGTGCCGCTCGGCGAGATGGCCGTCCGCCTCGGCTACCCCGCCGAGTGAAGCCCGGCCGGTGCGGCGCCTCGCGCGCTGCGCCGGCTCACTGCCCGGGTAGGAACAGCAGCAGGCCCAGGCCGAGGACGATGCGGTACACCGCGAACACGGTGAACCGCCGCGACTTCACGTAGGCCAGCAGCCAGCGCACCACGACGAAACCGGTCAGCGCCGCGGCGGCGAAGGCCACGGCCAGCGCGGCCCAGTCCTCGCGCGGGGCGGCCGGATTGCGCGCGTACTCGAGCAGCGCGTAGGCGCTGGCGGCGAACATGGTCGGGATGCCGAGCAGGAAGGCGAACTCCGCGGCTGCCGGGCGTGAGGCCAGGCCGGCGAGCATGGCCGCGAAGATCGCCGCCGCCGACCGCGACGTGCCCGGGAACACGCCGGCCAGCACCTGGGCGAGGCCCACCCAGACCGCCACGTTCCAGCTCACCGCCGGCAGTGAGGCCGCGAGCGGGCTGTGGTCGGCGGTGTCCGCCGACACCGCGCGACGCGCGGCGCGCGCCTCCACGAAGCGCTCGATCAGGATCATCGCGATGCCGCCGAGGATCAGGGCGATGGCCACCGGCCACACCGTTTCCGGCAGCTCCCAGCCCAGCTTTCGCACCGGCAGGCCCACCGCGGCCGTCACGGCGAAAGCCACACCCAGCTTCAGCACGTAGTCCTGCGCGGCACGTTCGCGCCAACCGGTGGCCAGCGCGAGCAGGCGCGCGCGGAACACCAGCAGCACCGCGAGGATCGCGCCGCTCTGGATCACGATGTTGAAGAGGTCGGACTCCGGCCCGAGCCAGTGCTGTGCGATCAGCAGGTGGCCGGTGGACGACACCGGCAGGAACTCGGTGAGGCCTTCGAGGACCCCGAGCAGCAGGGCGATGAGCAGGTCGTTCAAGCGGGAGGCGGCGGCAGGGGACGCGGCAGTGTACGCAGCCGACGCGCCACTCGGCCTGGCCGGGCAGGCCGTGTTCGGTCTGCTGCCCGTCCTGCGGGCGACATTAAAAGTCCATACGTAGTGCATTAGTGTGATCTGCGCGGTGCAATTGCCTCGCGCATCGATCAGTAAGTGATTGATTCAAATGGACTGGTGGCGCCGGCGACACTTGGCACGGCCCTTGCTATCCGTAGGGCATCCATCACCCATCGGAGCGGCCATGAGCCTCGAGAACGTCCAGAAGCTGATCAAGGACCACGCGATTGAATTCGTCGACCTGCGTTTCGTCGACATGCGTGGCGTCCAGCACCACGTCACCTTCCCCGCGAACATCGTCGACGCCTCGCTGTTCGAGGAAGGCAAGATGTTCGACGGCAGCTCGATCTCGGGTTGGAAGGGCATCAACGAGAGCGACATGATCCTGCTCCCGGATGCCACTTCGGCCTTCGTCGACCCGTTCTTTGCCGACCCGACCATCGTCCTGCTCTGCGACGTGCTCGACCCGTCGACCATGCAGGGCTACTCGCGCTGCCCGCGTGGCGTCGCCAAGCGCGCCGAGGCCTTCCTGAAGTCGAGCGGCATCGCCGACCAGGCCTTCTTCGGCCCGGAGCCCGAGTTCTTCATCTTCGACGGCGTCCGCTTCAGCAACGACATGGGCAAGGTCGGCTACGAGATCTTCTCGGACGAGGCCGCCTGGGCCACCAACCAGAAGCAGGACGGCAACAACCACGGCTACCGCCCGACCGTGAAGGGTGGTTACTTCCCCGTGCCGCCGACCGACTCGCTGCATGACCTGCGCGCCGAGATGTGCAAGGTGCTCGCCGCCGTCGGCCAGGAAGTCGAAGTTCACCACCACGAAGTGGCGAACGCCGGCCAGTGCGAGATCGGCGTCAAGTTCAACTCGCTGGTGAAGAAGGCCGACGAGCTGACGACGATGAAGTACATCGTCAAGAACGTCGCCCACCGCAACGGCAAGACCGCCACCTTCATGCCGAAGCCGATCGTCGGCGACAACGGCTCGGGCATGCACGTGCACCAGTCGCTGGCCAAGGGCGGCAACAACCTGTTCTCGGGCGACGGCTACGGCGGCCTCTCGCAGATGGCGCTTTGGTACATCGGCGGCATCTTCAAGCACGCCAAGGCCATCAACGCCTTCACCAACTCGACCACCAACAGCTACAAGCGCCTGGTGCCGGGCTTCGAAGCCCCGGTGATGCTGGCCTACTCGGCCCGCAACCGCTCGGCCAGCTGCCGCATCCCGTACGTGTCGAACCCGAAGGCGCGCCGCATCGAGATCCGCTTCCCCGACCCGATGCAGTCCGGCTACCTCACCTTCGCCGCGCTGATGATGGCCGGCCTCGACGGCATCAAGAACCAGATCGATCCGGGTGCCGCTTCGGACAAGGACCTGTACGACCTGCCGCCGGAAGAAGAGAAGAACATCCCGAAGGTCTGCCACTCGCTGGACATGGCGCTGGAAGCGCTGGACAAGGACCGCGAGTTCCTCAAGGCCGGTGGCGTGTTCTCCGACGACTTCATCGACGGCTACATCGACCTGAAGATGCAGGAAGTCACCAAGTTCCGCGCGGCCACGCACCCGCTCGAGTACGCGCTGTACTACGCGATCTGACGATCGCGCGGTGCCGGCGGGGGAGCGCCGGTGCTTTCGACAACGGATGTCGACGGAGGCGGCCCGCGAAAGCGGGCCGTTTTCGTTGGTTGTTTCGGCCTCCGCAGGGAGGCGAAGTCTTCAGCGAGGGAAACCATGACGACACCGGGCATCAACGACGTCGTGCGCATCCAGGAGGGCGGCCTCGAGCATCCCGCCGTCATCGCGCTGGTGCGCCAGCACCTCGCCAGCGCGGCGGATCACTCGCCGCCCGAAAGCGTGCATGCGTTGGGCTTCGAGCGCTTGAGGCTGCCGGGCCTGCGGTTCTACACCGCATGGCAGGGTGACGAGCTCGCGGCGATGGGCGCGGTGAAGCGGATCGCCGCCGACCATGCCGAGCTCAAGTCGATGCGCACGGCGGATGCGTTCCAGCGACGTGGCATCGCCGCCACGATGCTGCGGCACCTGCTGCAGGTCGCTGCCGACATGGGCTGCACGCGCGTCAGCCTTGAAACCGGCTCGATGGACGCCTTCGCGCCAGCGCGCGCGCTTTACGCGCGCTTCGGCTTCGTCGCGTGCGCGCCGTTCGGGGATTACCGCGTTGATCCTTACAGCGTTTGCATGACGCGGATGCTGTGAGCGCCATCCCTTGGTAGGCTCATCGGCACCCCCCAATCGCTCAAGGACGAAACGATGGCAACGGTTTGGCGTTGGCTCTCCCGCCTGCTGCTGGCGCTGCTCGTACCCATCGCCCTGTTTGCGGCGATCTGGGCGTATGGCCGACTGACCTCGCCGACACCGGCGCAACAGGCGGCCATCGCGGTGATGCAGCAGGACGATGGGGGCGATACCGCAGGTGAGAACGGCTTCCCGCTGATGATGGCCCTGCCACCGGCGCCCGGCCCCTTGCCCGACGCCGTGAACTGCGGGAACTCCGCGGATGCGCAATGCATCGCGGCCATCGAGGCCGCGCCCGAGGCAAGTGCCGCGGCCATCGAGCCCTTCCGCGCGCACCTCGAAGCAGCCGCGAGGGCCCTGCGGGCGCCGGTTTTCCGGGACCGACGGACCAACGCAGACCTTCGATTCGACGATCTCCCGCCGTTTCAGGCCGTGGTGCAACTCGACAGCCTGCGTGCGCTCGATTTCGCGGCCGGCAACACCGTCGGCGCGCTGTCCGCCGCGTGCGACGACGCCGCGGCGATGGCCCGTTGGGCCGCGACGCCGGACACGCTGCTCCAAGGCATGGTGAGCATCGCCGCGTTCCGCCAGCATTCGGCCTTGATCGCCGACATGCGGCGCCGAGCGCCGGGCGATGCCCTGCCTCCAAGCTGCGTGGCCCTGACCCAGTCGCCCGATGCCGCGGCGGAAGGCCTGCTCTGCCCGGCGCTGCGCGGCGAGTTTCGCTACCAGCAGCGCACGCTGCCTTCGCTGGAGACCGAGATGGTGGCGCACGGTGACAACGCATGGGCCGAGCGACTGACGCCGCTGATGCACGACACCGAGTGGATGCTGGGCCAGACGGCGCGCGCCTTCTCGGCGGCCTGTGGCGAGTCGGCGAAGCAGGCGGCGCGCGAGGATCGTGCGGTGCCGCTCACAGGCGCAGAGCCGCGTTGGGTGGACTACGTGGCGTTCCCGACGTCGGTGCTGCTTGCCGACATCGCGATGCCCGCCTACACCGACTACACCGAACGCCAGCTCGACTTCGTCGCCCAGCGCCGACTGCTCGCGGCCTTCTTGCAGATGGACGCGATGGACGCCGCGCTGACGCCGGCGCAGCGCTTCGAGGCCCTGCCGGAGACGTTGCGCGCGGGTCCGCGTCCGTTGCGCTTCGACGCGTCGAGCGGTTTGCTGGTCGTGCCCTTGCGGGGGCGCCTGAACGGTCCGGGCGGCGGCGAGGCGACGCTCCCCGTGCCCGTGCCCGTGCCGCCGCCTGCCGCCTGAACCTCCGCCCCAATTAACCCGTACTCTTGGCCGGCGATGCAGGGACCGCGGGGGGCGGTCCACGTGGATCGCAATCGACCAAGGGGGTCACCATGAAGCGCTCCACGCTCTTCTCCGCCATCGCGCTCGCCGCGGCGGCGCTCGCTGCGATGCCCGACGCCGAGGCCCGGCGTGCCCAGCCCGGGCACCGTTTCGTCGGCAGCGTCGAGGCGCAGATCCGCAGCAACGACAACGTGTCCATCGCGCGCTCCTCCGGCGAGAGCTTTGACTTCGCCGGCCGCGACGAGTTCGGAAGCGAGGATGACGAGGAGGGTGAAGAGGAGGGCGACGATGAGGGCTTCGAGGACGACGACGGCTTCGACGACCTGCTCGATCTTGATTTCTCGGAAGAGGACCTCGCCATCGACGATGCCCTCGACGAGGATGGCGACGGCCTCGATGACCTGCTCGACCCCGATGCGGTCGAACGCGTCGACAGCGAGAGCCGCTTCACGGCGAAGCTGGCGCTGGGCCACCGCTACACCTTCGCCGATGGCCGCACGACCTGGACCAATGGCCTGCGCTTCGCGACCGACCGCCACGCCCAGCGCGACGACCTCGACAAGTTCAACTGGGCGGCCACCACCGGCCTCGGCTTCGCCTCGAACGATGGCCGCCATGCCTTCCGGCCGTCACTGTCCTACGTGGTCCTCGACAAGCGCGTGGCCGGCAAGTTCTCGTCCACCGCCGTGGTGTCGATGGACTACAGCTACCGCGCCTCGCGGCGCACCAGCCTCGGCGTGACCTACAACTACCAGGACAAGGACATCGCCTCGCCGGCGGCGCCGGATGCGCGCATCGATACGCTGTCGTTCAGCGCCTCGTTCGCGGCGACCGGGAACGACATCGTCAAGGTCGAGTTCTCGCCGAAGGTCGAGGATTCCACGCAGTTCACCCGCAACACCGACGCCTGGGGCTGGGAGATCGCCTACACGCGCCGCCTGCCTTGGGACATGACCGCGGGCTTGGGCTATCGCTTCGATTCCGTCGACTACAAGAACCTCGTCCCGAACCGCGAGGACGACCATCGCGTGATCGGCGCGCAGTTGGCGCGCAGCTTCGGCCGCCGCTTCGTCCTCGAGCTCGGCCTCGAATCGGCCGAGCGCGAATCCAACCTGCCGGGCAAGGACGCGCGCAACGACAGCGTCTACCTCGGTGGCACCTGGAAGTTCTAGGCACGTGACGCGGTGGCGACGGCCATGGGCGGCCGATTCGGTCGCCCTTGCGGCGCTGTGCGCCTCCCTCGCCCTGCTCGCGGGCTGCGCGGTCTCGCCGCAGCGCAGCCCGCTGGCCGCGTGGTCGCCGTCGCCCAACCACGACGCGCGGCAGGCGCAGGTCATCGTGTTGCACCACACGCAGATGGATTCGTTCGATGACGCGCTGGCCACGCTGAAGTCCGCGAACGACCACGGCCGCGTGAGCGCGCACTACCTGATCGCCGAGGACGGCCGCATCGTGCAGCTCGTCGACGAGCGCGCGCGGGCCTGGCATGCGGGCGTTGGCCGTTGGGGCGCGCTCACCGACCTCAATGACGCGTCGATCGGCATCGAGCTCGACAACGACGGCGCCGGGCCCTTCGCCGCGGCGCAGATCGATGCCTTGATTCGCCTGCTCGACGACCTGTGCACGCGTCTCGCCATCCCGCGCACGGCGGTGATCGCCCATGCCGACCTCGCGCCGACGCGGAAGGCCGATCCTTCCGCGCAATTCCCGTGGGCCCGGCTAGCGAACGCCGGTTTCGGCGAGTGGCCGCGGGCCGATGCGCCGCCGGCGCCGGAAGGATTCGACCCGGTACTGGCGCTGGCCCTGCTGGGTTACGACACCACCGACCTCCCCGCCGCACTGACCGCGTTCCGGCGGCGGTTCCGCGGGGTCGCTTCGGACCCGCAGCCGCTGTCGACGCTGGCAACCGACGTCGAGAGCGTCCCCCCCGTGGTGTTCGACGACGAGGATCGGCGGCTGCTGTTCGACCTGCAGCAGCAGCGCCTGCGGCGCTAGCTGGACGCTCGAACCGCGTGGGAGCGGGGCAGAAATTTGCGCTGTTGTGGTGCGATACTTCGGCCATGCCCGCCGACCTCGCCGCCTTCGACCGCCTCGCCACGCCGCTGTTCTGGCTGGACGCCGAAGGCCGAATCCTGGCCACCAATCCGGCTTTCGCGAGTTGGCTGGGCGTCAGTGCCCGCCGGCTGATCGGCCTCGGCCTCGCCGAGCTCGACGGCGGCGAGCGCCTCGCTTCGGCGCTTCCGCGCGTGCCGCACGACGAGCAGGCGCTGCGCTTGCAACGCGTGGGCCTCGGCTTCGGCGGCCTGACGGCGCGCTTCGCCGATGTGTGGTGCGTGCGCGAGGGTGAGGGCGTGCGGGTCGAACTGCACCCCGTCGAAGAATTCCCTGGCGAAGACCCGGTCACCGCGCTGCCGCAGGCGCTGAGCGCCTCGCTGCGCGGGCTGGCGCACGAACTGCGCAATCCGCTCGCGGGCTTGAAAGGCGCGGCGCAGTTGCTGTCGCGGCGCACCAGCGACGCCGACAGCCGCGAACTCGTCGGCCTGATCGCCAGTGAAGTCGAGCGCCTCAACGGCCTCGTCGACCGCATCCTGCATCCCGCCGCGCCGCGACCCTTCGAGCCGATGAACATCCACGCCGTGCTCGAGCGCGTGCGCCAACTCGCCGAAGCCGAGGCCGGCTGGTCGGTGAAAGTAGTGCGCGACTACGACCCGAGCCTGCCCGACCTGTTGGGCGATGCCGATCGCCTCACGCAGGCGGTGTGGAACCTCGTGCGCAACGCGCTCGAGAGCGGCGCGACCACCGTCGGCCTGCGCACGCGCGCCGAACACCAGGTGCTGATCGGTGATCGCAGCCATCGCCTCGCGGTGCGCGTGGAGGTGGGCGACGACGGCCGCGGCGTGCCCGAGGATCTCGTCGAGCGCCTGTTCCTGCCGCTGGTGTCCGGCCGTGCGGACGGCACTGGCCTCGGCCTGCCCTTGGCGCAGCAGATCGCGCGCGAGCACGGCGGCTCGCTGGCCTATCGATCGCGCCCCGGGCACACGGTGTTCACCGTGCTGCTGCCGCTGCCCGACCCCGACGACGGCGCGGAGCCCGCGCCGTGAGCCCGCGCATCTTCGTCGTCGACGACGATCGCACCGTGCGCTTCGTGCTGGCCGAGGCCCTGCGCGATGCCGGCTTCGCCGTGCAGGCCTTCGACAGCGCCGATGCCGCGCTCGCCGCCTTGGGCGCCGGTGAACGCGCCGACCTCGTGTTCACCGACGTGCGCATGCCCGGCACCGGTGGGCTCGATTTCCTCGAGGCTTTGCGCCGTCGCGATGCGACGCTTCCAGTCGTGGTGATGAGCGCCTACACCGATGTCGCGACCACGGCTGGTGCCTTCCGCGGCGGTGCGCGCGACTACCTGCCGAAACCCTTCGATCTCGATACGCCTGTGCAGCTCGCGCGGGACCTGCTCAAGGCGCGCGAGGGTGCCGTGGCCAAGGCCGCTGGACCCGAGGCCCCGGCGCTGGAGCCCGAAGGGCCGCCGCAGTTGGTCGGCGGCAGCGCGCCGATGCGCGATCTGTTCCGCGCCATCGGCCGTTACGCCCAGCTGCCGCTGGCCGTGCTCGTCACCGGCGAGACCGGCACCGGCAAGGAACTCGTCGCGCGCGCGCTGCACGCCGAATCACCGCGCGCCGCGCGGCCCTTCGTCGCCCTGAACACCGCGGCGATCCCGGCGGAGCTGCTCGAATCCGAACTCTTCGGCCACGAGGCGGGGGCCTTCACCGGCGCCACCCGGCGCCACGTGGGCCGCTTCGAACAGGCCGATGGCGGCACGCTGTTCCTCGACGAGATCGGCGACATGCCCGCGGGCCTGCAGACGCGCCTGCTGCGCGTGCTGGCCGAGGGCGAGTTCTTCCGCGTCGGCGGCCGCGAGCTGATCCGGGTGGATGTTCGCGTGATCGCCGCCACCCATCAGGACCTCGCCGCCCGCGTGCGCGAGGGGCGCTTCCGCGAAGACCTGCTGCACCGCCTCGATGTGCTTCGCCTAAGCTTGCCGCCGCTGCGCGAGCGTCGCGAGGACATCCCGCTGCTGGCCGCGCGCTTCATCAACGAAGCCGCCCAGGCGATGGGCCTCGGCACGCGTCGGCTCGCCACCGCGGCGGTCGAACGCCTGCAGCAGCATGCGTTTCCCGGCAACGTGCGCGAACTGCGCAACCTCTGCTTCCGCCTCGTGGCCCTCGCCGCCGGCGAGCGCATTCCCGCGGCCGCGGTCGATGCCGCGCTGCGCGATGCCGGCGTGGCGAACGTGGGTTCCGGCGAGCCGGATTCCGCGTGGCGCCAGGCGCTCGAAGCAGCGGTGCAGGCGCGCTTGGCACAGGGTGCCCAGGGCTTCGCCGAAACGCTTCGCGAGTCCTTCGACGCAACGCTGCTCGCCACCGCGCTTGCGCACCATCGGGGGCACCGTCAACGCGCGGCCGAGCAGCTCGGTATCGGCCGCAACACTGTCGCCCGCAAGCTCGGCCCCGGCCGGCGCGGCAGGAAACCCGCATGACGCCTCCGTACATCGCCGTGATCTTCAGTTCGCAGCGCCGCGACGACGACGACGGCTACGCCGCGATGGCCGAACGGATGGTGGCGCTCGCCGCCGCCCAGCCGGGCTTCCTCGGCATCGAGAGCGCGCGTGGTGCCGACGGCTTCGGCATCACCGTCTCGTATTGGCGCGACGAGGACGCGGTGCGCGCGTGGAAGCGCGACGTCGACCACCTCGACGCCCAGCGCCGCGGCCGCGAGCACTGGTACGCCCGCTATGCCGTCCGCATCGCCCGCGTCGAGCGCGCCTACGGTCTCGACTCCGACGCCCCCTTGCTGCCAACCGAGCGCCCATGAGCCCGATCACGATCCGCGTTGCCACGCCCGCCGACCTCGAAACCCTCGCCCGCTGGGCCGAGGCCATGGCGCTGGAAACCGAAGCCAAGGTGCTCGACGCGGCGACGATCCGCGGCGGCATCGCCGCCGGCCTCGCCGACCCGCACAAGGCGCGCTACCTCGTCGCCGAGCACGACGGCCGGGCGGTGGGCACCTTGATGCTCACCACCGAATGGAGTGATTGGCGCAACGGCTGGTGGTGGTGGATCCAGAGCGTGTTCGTCGCCGAGGACGCGCGCCGCCTCGGCGTGTTCCGCTCGCTCTACGCGCATGTGGAGCACGAGGCGCGCGCGACGCCAGGCATCTGCGGCCTACGCCTGTACGTCGAGAACGACAACGCGCGCGCCCAGGCGACGTACGCCGCGCTCGGCATGGCCGATGCGCACTACCGGGTGTTCGAGGCGGAGTTCCCGCGGGGCTGAGCCTGGCTCAGCCCGTCCCGCGCTGGGCGAGCCACTGTCTCAGCATCGCTTCGGGCATCGGCCGGGCGTGCCAATAGCCTTGGCCGAGCTCGCAACCGAGTGCCTGCATCAGTCGCGCCTGTTCCTCGGTTTCGATGCCCTCGGCGACCGTCGACAAGCCCAGTCGTCGCGCCAATCCCACGATGCACTCGACGAAGGCTTCATCGGGCCCCTCGCTGCGCTCGGAAACGAAGCGGCGGTCGATCTTCAGTGCGTCGACGGGCAGCGCGCGAAGCTGCGCCAGTGACGAGTAGCCGGTGCCGAAGTCGTCGATCGCGACGCGGACACCCAAGCTGCGCAGATGCTCGAGGCTGCGGCGCAACGCCAGCGCCTCGTCCATCGCGATGGATTCAGTGATCTCGAGCTCCAGTCGTTCGCCGCCGAGGCCATGCTTATGCAAGGTGCGCTCGACCATCGCGACGAAACCGGGATCCCGGAGCTGCGGCATGGCGACGTTTACGGCCATGCGCGCCGGCACGGTGCCGCTGTCGCCCAGCCCCGCGAGCATCCCGCAGGCGCGGTCGAGCACGAATTCGCCCATCGGCACGATCAGCCCGGAGTACTCCGCGAGGGGGATGAACACATTCGGCGGCTGCACCCAGCCACCGCGGCCGTCGGGCCAACGCAGCAGGGCCTCCACGGCGTGCGTCCGGCCATCGGCCAGCCCCATCTGTGGCTGGTACCACACTTCGAGGCGGTCGCCTTCCAGGTCGCGGCGCAGTTGCCCCAGCATCCCGAGTCGCTGCCGCGTGTGCTCCGCGAGGCCGGCCTGGTAGAGCAGGGCCGAGTCGTTGAGGCTGCGCTTCGCCGCCTTCAACGCGATATTGGCGTGGCGCAGCGCGGTGACGCCGTCGGTGCAGTCGCCGAGGTCGCAAAGCCCGAGGGTGACGCGCGCCGGCGTCAGGTGTTCGCCGCAGGCGAAGGGCGGTTCGAAGGCGGCCTGCAGCTCGGACGGCGCGAGGCGCTCGGCCTCGCCCACCACCGCGAACACGTCGGCGCCGATGCGGGCGAGCGAGGCGTGCCCGCCGAAGCGTTCGCGCAGGCGCTGGCCGACCGCGCTCAGCAGCAGGTCGCCGGCCTCCTGGCCGAGGCCGTCGTTGAAGTCGGTGAAGTGGTCGATGTCCACCAGCACCAGGCGCAGGTCCTGCCGTCCGGCCACGCCATCGAGCTCGCGCAGCAGGCCGGAACGGTTCATCAGGCCGGTGAGGGGGTCGCGGAAGGCCAGCCGGTGCACTTCCTCGAAGTGCTGCAGGTTGCTGAAGCAGGCCGAGAGATTCGAGGCGAACACTTCGAGCAGCTGGTGGTCGACGTCGTTGAGGCGCGTCGGCGTGGCGACATAGATGGCCGCTTCGCGCTCGCGCGTCGACAGGTAGAGCACGCTGTAGTCGTCACCGTGGACGTTGCGGCGCTCGCGCAGCGCGCGGGCGATGGCTGTCACCACCGGTTCGGCATGCAGGTCGGAGAGCGGGTGCCACACCGCGCCGGCGAGGGCGCCGGCGGCACCGACCACGTACAGGCGGTTGTCGTTCGGGTCGAGCGGCGAGCCGCGCTGGGCGCAGACGATGCCGTCGATCGGGGCGCGCAGCAGGGCCTTGGCCTGCGTGAGCACGCCCTCGGCGAAATTGGCCAGCCCTTGCGGCTGCAGCAGGCTGGGCGAGGAGCGCACGATCAGCTCGAGGCCGCGCCGGCTCTCGTCGATGGTGCGGATCTGCTCGTGGCTCTTCACCGCGGAAGTGATCGCCGTGATCAGGCGCGTGCGCGAGAGCTCGGCCTTGGTGAAGTAGTCGTTGATGTCGTAGCGCGCGAACACGCTGAGCTCGGGCGCATAGCCGGGCTGGCCGGTGCGCAGCACGATGCGCGTCGCAGCGAGCTCGCAGTCGTTGCGGATGAAGTCGACGAGGTCGAGCCCGGCGTTCTCGGTCTCCATCACCACGTCGAGCAGGATCACCGCCGGGATGTCGAGGGTGGGCAGGACGCGCCGGGCCTCGGTGGCGGAGAACAGGTGCACCAGCTCGAGGGGCCGGCCGTGCACGTGCACGTGGCGCAGCGCGAAGCGCGTGGCTTCGTGCACTTCCTCGTCGTCGTCGACCACCACGATGCACCAGCCGGGCACTGCGCTATCGCCGCCCTCCTCCGCTTCCTTCGCGAAGCTGATCCACTCGTCGTTCATCCGCTCGTCTCCTCTCCGGCGGCCGGGGCGACCACCGGCAGTTCCATGATGAAGCAGGCTCCCGGCCCGGCATCGTCCAGCAGCTCGATGCTGCCCCCCAGCCGGCCGTGCACGAGGTTGTACACCAGGTACAGGCCGAGGCCGCTGCCCCCCTGCCCGAGTTTGGTGGTGAAGAAGGGGTCGAACACCCGATGCCGGAGCGCCGGGGGGATGCCCAGCCCGTCATCGGCGTAGCGCAGGCGGATGCGCGGCCCCGCCGCTTCGGCCGAGATGCGGATCACGCCGGGTTGCCCCGATTCGAAGCCGTGCACGAGGCTGTTCTCGACGAGGTTGGTCAGCACCTGCTCCAGCGGCCCCGGATAGCTCTCCAGCACCAGGCCGGGCGGAATGTCGACCTCGACCCGGTGCGGGGAGCGCTTCAGCCGCGGGCTCAGGGTGGAGAGCACGTCCTCCACCAGGGCCGCGAGGTCGAACTGCCGTCGCCGCACGCTGGCCTGGTCCACGGCCACCTGCTTGAAGTGGCTGATCAGGGCGGCGGCGCGCTGCAGGTTGCGTTCGATCAGCTCGGTGGCCTCGCTGTTCTCGGCCACGAAGCGGTCGAGCGCCGAACGCCTCACCGCGCCTTTGGCCAGCACGTCGGCGAACTGGCGATGGATGTCGTTGAGGGCGGTCGAGACCGTCAGCGCATTCCCGATTGGCGTGTTCAGCTCGTGCGCGACGCCGGCGACCAGGCTGCCCAGCGAGGCCAGCTTCTCGCGCTGCACCAGATGCTCCATGGCCTGAGAGAGCGAGGCGTTCGCCTCCTCCAGCTCGTGCGTGCGTTCGGCCACGCGGTTCTCTAGCGTGTCAGCGAGCCGCTGCAGGTCCTCCTCGGCGATGACGCGCTCCAGCTCGGCGGCCACGCGTGCCTGGAACAGGTCGAGCAGCCGGGCGGCAGCATCGTCCGCGGCCATCGGCTGGCCGTGCAGAACCGCGAGCACGCCGATCGGCCGGCCATGGCTGTCATCCAGCCGCCGGCCGATGTAGGACCGCAAGCCGCGGGTGGCCAGGGCCGCATCGTCGGGGAATCGCTGGGTCACGCCATCCAGCACCTCGATCTGCCCTTCCGCCAGCACGGCCGCGCTGGGGGTGCCGGCGATGGCGAAGTCCGCTTGCTCGCTCGGGCCGTCGCGGCGCGCCAGCGCCAGCGAGACCACTCGCGTCGGCGGCGAACCGTGGTAGCGCCCGATCATCACCCGCTCGACGTCCAGCACGCGCGCCAGCCCGGTGGCGAGGGCCAGGAAGAAGTCGCCGCCGACCCGCGCTTCGATCCGTCCTCGCAGCAGGGCCATGGCCTGGTTGGCCGTCTCCCGCTCGGTCACGTCGAACATGACGCCGGTGAGTTGGGTGGGGCGACCTGCGGCATCGGTATGCACGCTGCCCAGTTCCCAAACCCAGCGCGTCTCGCCGTCCCGGTCGCGGATCCGGTAGTTCAGCTGGTACTTGCCAAGGCGGATCGCGGCGTCCGAGATCGCTGCCTCGCAGTGCGCCATATCGTCGGGGTGGATCAGCCGGGAGAAGTGCTTGCCGTCGCCCGCCAGCAGGTCGGAGGCCGTGAATCCGGTGAGGGCCACGATCTGCGGGCTGAGGAACTCCATCGGCCAACCGGAGGCGTTCCCGCAGCGATACACCGTCGCAGGCAACTGTTCGACGAGGTCGAGGTACTGCTCCTTGCTGGCCCACAGCGCCGCCTCGGCGTCCCGGCGTTGCTGCAACTCCTTGGAGAGCGTGCCGATGGTGTCGCGCAGCCGCGCGGCGAGTGCGTCGAGCGCCTCGCCAAGTTGGCGGGCCTCCTCGGCGCCGGGCCAGCGCGGCACCGGGCTGTAGTCGCCTTCGGCCAACCGTCGGGCAACATCGCTGAACCCGGCGAGCGGCGCCGCGATGCGGCGACCCAGCAGCAGGGAGGCGCCGAGCAGCAGGACCAACAGCAGCACGGTCTCCAGCACCCATTGGCGATTCAACTCGTCCTGCGGCGCGAGCCATTCCGGCAAGGGCTGGCGCACCACCACGCGCCAGGGTGCATTCGGCACCGGCTTGATGGCCACGCGTTCGTTGCCGACCGTGATCACGCGCTCCGCCTTGCCGTCGGCGTTCGCACCCAACGCGAGCTCGGCATTGCCGAAGTCCCCGACGCTGGCCAGCGTGCGGCCCTCCTCGTCCATGAGTGTGGCCGACAGGCCGGGCGTCGCGACGAGGGCCGCGGCCATCACCTGGCCGAGCACGGCCGGCTCCATGCGCATCCGCAGGACGCCGCGACGCTTTTCGTCCGCATCGCGCACGAGTGCAGTGAAGTAAAGCGCCGGCCGGCGTTCGCCCGTTGCGGTGTAGGGGCCGATCAGCTGCGGATGGCCGGAGGCCACCACCCGCAGGAACCAAGGCTCCAGTGACTCGTCGCGGCCGAGGTTCACGGCCTGCGAGTCCTGCACCACGCGGCCCTCGAGGTCGAGCACGCCGATGGCGCCGATGTTCACCGTGTCGCGGCTCGTCATGGCGGCGAAGAATCGGCTCAGGCGCAGCGGCGACGGGGCCGCGTTGCTCGTCAGCACCTCTTCGAAGATCGGCAGGCGGGCATCGGCGCGCACGCTCTCCAGCCAGCGCGTCCGCGTGGCGGCGAGCAGGGCCGCGAGCTCGTCGGCATTGCCGGACAGCAGGAGATCGCCGTTGCGCGCCGCATCGTCGCGGCGGTCGGCGAGGCTGCCCGCATTCACGAGGATGAGCGGAAGCGCGGCGAAAGCGAGGATCGCCGCGGCTACGCGGGTGCGGGCCTTCATGGCGCGGGCACGGCCTCGGGCAGCACGACCGGGTCGAACATCGACGCCGGGTCCGGCGGCGTGCTCAGGCTGCCGCGTTCGATGAAGAACGTGGCGTAGCGTTCGATCAGCGACGCCAGTGGGGAGTCCGCGCCACCCGCCATCGCATGGCGGTTGTCTTCGAGCGAATACAGCTTCACTCCGGCCAGCGAGACGGCCGCGGCGTCCAGCCCGAGGGCGGCGGCGACGGCGGCGTTGCCGGCCGCCGGGTCGGCGCGCCAGCGGTGCTCCGCCTCGAACCAGGCCCGCACGAAGCCGCGGTAGGCCTCCGGATGGCGCTCCATCCCCGCACGCGTGGCCAACACCACGTCGAGGATCAGGCCCGGGGTGTCCGCACTGCTGAAGATGGGGGTTGCACCGGCAGCCACCGCTTCGTCGGCGTAGGGCTGCCAGGTGTGGCCGAAATCAATCCGGCCTTCGGCCAGGGCCGTCGGCACGTCGGAGGCGTCGACATTGGCCCAGACCACGTCGCCGGGAGCGATCCCCTCGCGCTCCAGCCAGGCCCGGATGAACAGCTCGCCGAATCCGCCGAGGTTGGTGCCGAAGCGCGGCGGGGCCGCGGGATCGGTGCCGGCGGCAGGTGCGCGGAGCAGCTGGTCGCCGCCGGACGACTCATCCGCGACCAGCAGGACCACCACGTCGGGCCGGTTCCGCGAGAGGGTGATGGCGTCGCCGAGCGACACCGCGATGAGGTCGTACTTTCCAGCGGCGAACTCGGCGATCAGGCCATTGGTGTCGCGCGTGGCCACGACCTCGAGGTCGACGCCTTCCGCGGCCATGAGGCCCTCGCGTTCGGCGATGACCGCGGGGAAGTACCCGGCCCAGAGGTCCATGCCCAGCCGCAACGGCGTGGGTGCGCTCGGGGCGTCGGCGGTGCCGCACGCGCACAGAAGCGCCGCCAAGAGCGCTATCGCGCGCCAGCCCGACTTGCCTTGCGTCGCCACCGACGTGCGCATGCCCGGTTCCTGCGTGAGGCTTCCGAGTTTCGACTATAGCTCCGGGCGAGGCCCGAATTGGTGACGCAGCGCGTCAGGACTCAGCCGCGAAGGATGGCGCGCGCGTCCTTGCCCACCGGGCAGTGGGCGAAGGTCACTTCGAGGCCATGGGCGCCCAGTACCGCGGCGATCTGCCGCTGCCGGGCTTCGAAGTGCTCGAACAGGCGCTCCATGCCCTCGGCGCCCAGCTTGCCGGCGTCCACGCCGGGCGGCACGAAGCCGCCGAGCGCCCAGGCGTCGGCGTCGATCAGCGCGATCTGCGCCGCGCCGTTGGCGTAGCGCACCAGCGGCTCGGGCGGGGCGTCGAGCCACAGTTCTTCGTCATCGCCGAACAGCGCGGCCTCGATCATCGGCCACAGGCCGGCGAGCCCCGCGTGCTCGTACTGCATGGCCATCATCGCCATCAGGTCGTGCAGGGTGAGGTAGCGCATGTGCTCGACGCGCAGGCCGAAGGCCGACTGCGTCGCCAGCGCCGTGCCGGCGTTGGCCATGCCGGTGTCGAGCAGGCGCTCCTCGAGGGCTTCCCCGACGCGCTTCACGGCTTCGGCCGGCCCGCGCAGTAGGAAGGGCAGCACGCGCAGCGGGCCGCCAGCGAGATCGCCCTGCGGCGCGAGGTCGGTGGGCAGGCCGTCCGCGCCGGCGCCGAAGGCGATCACGCGGCCACCGGCCTCGCCCGGCACGCGAGCTGCGTACGACTCCAGCAGCGCGTGGCGCGGCACGTTCGGCCGCAGGATTTCCGACGGGTCGTAGAGCGCCGCAGCGACCACGAGATCAAGGGAGGCGGTTTCCGCGACCACGCGGGCGAGGTCGGCGGCGATCCCCGCCGCCCAGTCGCCGGCCTCGGCCTGCGGCAGCGCGTTGCGCCCGACCGGCGCCTCGCCGGCCAGCTCGATGGCGATCACGCCCAGGGTGGTCAGCACTTCCGGGGTCGGCATTCGGCTCATGGGCTTGGGCGGCTCGGCGGGTCGGTCTACCCTATTGTGGTCCAAAGTCACCGGCCCTGCGCCTTGTCCTCCTCCCCCGAAAGCTACAAAGCCGCGTGGAATGCGCGCTCGGCCACGCTGTCCGACGGCATGGCCGCCGTCGATGGCAGCGCCGACGAGTCCGTCCTCGCCGCCACTGGTGCGTTCACCGCGTCGCAGGTCCATGCCGCCCTGGAACTCTTGCCCTCCGATCGGGTGTTCGAGATCGGCTGCGGCGTGGGCCGCATCGGCGCCCAACTCGCCGGCCACGTCGCCGTCTGGCACGGCATCGACATCGCCGAGAACATGGCGGGCCTCGCCCGCGCGCGCGTCGAATCGCATCCCGGCGCCACCGCCAGCGCGGTCGATGGCCCGCACCTGAAACCCTTCGCCGACGCGTCGATGGACAAGGGCTACTGCGTGGCCGTGTTCATCCACATGGACAAGGAGGACATGGTCCTCTACCTGCGCGATGTGGCCCGCGTGCTGAAGCCCGGCGGCCTGTTCTACTTCGACCACTGGAACCTCTCGCACCCCGTCGGCTGGCAGCGTTTCGCCTACGAGGTCGACCAGGTCGCCCGCGGCGACGCGGCCGAGCGCAAGGACGTGGCCCGCAACCAGTTCTGCACGCCGGAGGAGCTGCGCCTGTACGTGCGTGCCGCCGGCCTCGAACTCGTTTTCGAGCACACCGATGCGCATCTGGTCGGCATGGTGGCGCGCAAGCCGGAGCATCCGCTGCCGGCCGCGGCGCCGTCGCCCTTGCCCCTCGACCCCTCGACGCTCAGCGCCGGCTCCGCCGCCGTCGCCGCCCGCCTCGAAGCCTCGCGCGCCGACATCGGCTTCTCGCCGCGCTGGGTGCAGTGCTTCGCCGAGGCCTGCGAAGTGCTGATCGGCGGCCTGCACCCGGCGACGATGCTGGAACGCTGGCGCGCCGAGCCCGGCCCGCCGCCCGAAGTGACCATCCATATCGCATGGCTCGACGCGATCTGGCACCGTCATCCCCATCTCTGGCCGCCCGTCGCGGCCTGATGTCTCCCGGAGTCCCGTGTCCATGAATCCCCGTCCCGCCCGCCGCGTCGCCATCCTTGGTGGCCAACGCATCCCCTTCTGCCGCAACAACACCGCCTACTACGACGTCGGCAACCTCGGCCTGTCGATCAAGGCGGTTGGCGCCGTGGTCGAGAAGTTCGGCCTCCATGGCGTGCAGCTGGGCGAAGTGGCGATGGGCGCCGTGCTCAAGCATTCCAGCGACTGGAACATCGGCCGCGAGGCCGCGCTCTCTTCCGGCCTGTCGCCCTACACGCCGGGCATCACCATGCAGCGCGCCTGCGGCACCTCGCTCGATACCGTCATCACGGTGGCGAACAAGATCGCGCTGGGCCAGATCGACGCCGGCATCGGCGGCGGCTCCGACACCACCTCGGACGTGCCGATCGTGCACAGCAAGGGCTTCCGCCGCCGCCTGCTCAACATGAACATGGCGAAGACCGCCGGCGCGCGCATTGGCGCGCTGCTGAAGGGCTTCTCGTTCAAGGAGCTGGCGCCGGAGTTCCCCGGCGTCGCCGAGCCGCGCACCGGCAAGAGCATGGGCGAAAGCTGCGAGATCATGGCCAAGGAGTGGGGCATCACCCGCGCCGACCAGGACCAGCTGGCGTTCGAATCCCACAGCAAGGCCGCCAAGGCTTACGCCGACGGCTTCTACGCCGACCTGGTGGTGCCGTTCCGCGGCGTCGACCGCGACAACATCCTCCGCCCGGAGACCACCGCCGAGAAGCTCGCCACGCTGAAGCCCGCGTTCGACAAGACCTCGGGCAAGGGCACGCTCACGGCCGGCAACTCCACGCCGCTGACCGACGGCGCTTCGGCCTGCCTGCTCGCTTCGGAAGAGTGGGCCGCCGCGCGCGGCCTCGAAGTGCAGGCCTACCTGCGCGACGCGCAGGTGGCGGCGGTCGATTTCGTGCACGGCGACGGCCTGCTGATGGCCCCGGCCTGGGCCGTGGCCCAGATGCTCGCGCGCAACAACCTCACGCTGCAGGACTTCGATTTCTACGAGATCCACGAGGCCTTCGCCGCGCAGGTGCTGTGCACGTTGAAGGCTTGGGAATCCGCCGAGTTCTGCAAGACGAAGCTCGGCCTCGACGCGCCGCTCGGCAGCATCGACCGCAGCAAGCTCAACGTGGTGGGCAGCTCGCTGGCCCTGGGCCATCCGTTCGCCGCCACCGGCGCGCGCATCGTGGCGACGGCGGCGAAGCTGCTCAAGCAGAAGGGCTCCGGCCGCGCGCTGATTTCCGTCTGCACCGCCGGCGGGATGGGCGTCGTCGCTATCGTGGAGCGTTGATCGACGGCGGGTTGAACACCGCCGTCGAGCGCACCAGGCCGAGCACGTCGAAATCCTCGAGCGGCGTGCCCGGCGGCACCGGGTAGCCGCTCACGTGGATGATGCTGCGCTCCTGCAGCTTCGCGTCGCGCATGGCGGCCTCGAAGTGGCGGTTGAACAGCGCGGCATAGCTGCCGTCGGCCAACACGCGCTCGAAGCCGCGCTCGATGGCCCGGGCCAGCTCCGGCCGCCGCGGCGTCACATGGAAATAGTCGTCCAGCGGGTAGTACAGGGCGATGCCCGGCACCACCACCAGGTCGCGGCCCGCCAGCCGCTCATTGGCCAATTCCGGCCCCAATTCGTTGATGCCGCGGTGGAGGTAGTCGAAGCGCCCGGCCCGCAGCATGTCGAACAGGCCCGGATAGTTGCTGCCGGTCGACAGGCGGAAACCGAGGTCGGTCAAGGCCTCGCGGTCCATCCAGGTGTCGCCATAGCCCATCACGAAGTCGCGCTTCAGCGTTTCGAGGCTCTCGATCGCCATCAGGCGTTCGGCATCCGCGGGGCGTGACAGCAGCAGCCGCATGCCCAGCAGGCCGCGGCGCAGGGGCTTGCGCACGACGATGAGCCGGCTGCGGTCCGAGGCGAGGTTGGGCAGGGCCACCACGTCGACGTCGCCCTGGCGCGCCGCCTGCAGTGCACGCGGCTGCTTCATGGCTTCGATGATCGTCACGTTCCAGCCGCCGCCCGCGCGTTCGAGCACCAGCACGAGCAGCTCGGCGCTGAAGTCGAAGCGGTGGTCGCCCGGCTCGCCGCGACCGGGGAAGCGCACCTCGCGGACCGCAGGCGCCGCCGTCGCGGACTGCGCGGCGACGGGTAGCGCCGGGCAGAGCGCCAATGCGGCGAGCAGCATGGGAAGCACGAGCCCTGGCCGCCGCATCGCCGCTACTCCGCGTCCACGGGCTCGCCCAAGGGCTGGAAGACGCCCCGCGAGCGC
Source organism: Silanimonas sp. (assembly GCF_044377035.1). Taxonomy (GTDB): domain Bacteria; phylum Pseudomonadota; class Gammaproteobacteria; order Xanthomonadales; family Xanthomonadaceae; genus Silanimonas. Next base: position 32,549 of record NZ_JBILJW010000016.1, on the reverse strand, counting down.
ACCAGCCCGAGCACGTCGAATTCCTCGAGCGGCGTGTCGCGTGGCACCGGGTAGCCGAGCACGTGGACGATGCTGCGTTCGCTCAGGCCGATCTCCCGCATCGCCTCGCCGTAGTGGCGTTCGAACAGCGCGGCATAGCTGCCGTCCGCCAGCGCGCGCTGGAAGCCGCGCTGGATCGAACGCGCCAGCGCCGGGCGCTGCGGCGACACGTGGAAGTAGTGGTCGAGCGGGTAGTAGAGGGCGATGCCCGGCACCACCACGAGCCCCGAGCCCGCGAGTTGCGGCTGCTGGCGCTCCGCGTGCAGCTCGCCGACACCGCGGGTGAGGTAATCGAAGCGGCCGGCGCGCAGCATCTCGAACAGCCCCGTGTAGCGGCTGCCGTATTCCATGCGGAAGCCGAGGCCGGCCATCACCTCGCGGTCCAGCCAGGTCGCGCCGTAGCCCATCACGTAGTCGCGCTTCAGCTCCTCGACCGACGCGACGGTCATCAGGCGCTCAGCCGTCTCGGGGCGCGCCAGCAGCACGCGCACGCCGAGTAGGCCGCGCTGGAGGGGGTGGCGCACGGGAATCAGGCGTGATTTCGCCGTCGCGTGGTGGGGCAGCGTCACCACGTCGACGAGACCCTCGTGCGCGGCCTGGATACGCCGCGGCTGGTTCATGCCGCCGACGATCTCGAGGCGGAAGCCCTCGTCGGCGCGATCAAGGACTAGCGCCAGCAAGTCGGAAGCGAACACGCCGCGCAGGTCGCCGGGTTCTTCGGCGCGGCCGGGAAAGCGGACCGTCTGCTCCGCCGCCCGTTGCGCCAATGCCTGTGCCTCGACGGGCGACGCGCCGCTGCCGAGCAGCGTGCTCAGGACGACGGCGGCGAGGGCGGCGAAACGGACCATGCGCCGAGGCTAGGGCGCGGCCCATGACGATTCAAGCTGCCCTGCGTCACGAGGCGAGGGCGGTCGTCCAGCCCAGCGCGGCCAGGGCCTTCACGAATTCGGCGTCGAGCGGCGCCTCCACGGCCATGCGCCGGCCGTCGACCGGGTGCGTGAAGGCAAGGCGCCACGCGTGCAACAGCATGCGGTGCACGCCGAGGTGCATGCGGAACATCCGGTTGCGCGCACCGTCGCCGTGGCTGGTGTCGCCGATCAGGTGGTGGTGGCGGTGCTTCAGGTGCCGCCGGATCTGCCGGAAGCGCCCGGTGTGCGGCGTGCATTCCACGAGGGCGAAACGCGACTCGGTGTGCTCGCCGTAGGCCCAGGGCATCGCGCCGGTGGCCAGCACCCGGTACGCCGTCTGCGCCGGCTTCTTCTCCGGCTTGCCGGGCCCACCGTCGAGCGGGTGGTCGATCAGGTCTTCCGTGGGCTCCGGCCAACCCCGGCACACGGCGAGGTAGGTCTTTTCGACCGCGCGGGTCATGAACTGCTCACCCAAGGCGCGGGCCGTGTCCTTGTCGAAGGCGAGGAGCAGGCAACCCGAGGTCGCGCGGTCGAGGCGGTGGATCAGATGCACGGGCCGGCCGAACTGCGCGCGCAGGCGGTCGGCGAGGAAGTCGTTCTCGCCGCGGGCGAGACCGCTGTCGTGGGCCATCAGGCGTGCCGGCTTGTCGACGACCGCGAGCTGCGCGTCGGCGTAGAGCACAGGCACCGCGAGGTCGTCGGGCGTGCTTTCCGCGTCGGTGCCGCTCATCGCCGCCGCGGCCAGGCGGCGACGAAGCAGGCCAGCGCGCCCGCGCCGGCGATCCAGGTCGCCGCGCGCACGCCGCCCCAGGCCGGGCCGCCGGCGTCGAAGCCGAACAGCACCGCGGCGGTGATCATCAGGCCGGCGCCGAGGATGGCGTACACCGCGGCGCGCTGGTTGATCGCCGAAATGCGCGCCAGTTCGGCGATGTCGGTGGAGTCGATGCGGATGCGGTGCCGGCCTTCCACCTGCTGCGACAGGAAACCGTGGATCAGTCGCGGGAATTCCGGCGCGCGAGTGATGATCTCGGGCAGGCGCTTCTTGAATTCCTCAGCCAGCCACGCCGCGCTGTAGCGCTTCTTAAGGATCTCGGTGAGCACCGGCTGCGCCACCGCCCAGATGTCGAGCTTCGGGTCGAGGTGGCGGGCCACGCCTTCGATGTTGAGCAGGGTTTTCTGCAGCAGGATGAGTTGGGGTTGAAGCGTCAGCTCGTACTGCTGCGCGGTCTTGAACAGCTTCACCAGCACCTCGCCGAGCGAGATCTCCGCCAGCGGCCGCGTGAAGTAAGGCTCGCAGACCGCCCGCGTGGCGGCCTCCAGATCATCGAGGCGCAGGTGCGCCGGCATCCAGCCGGCTTCGACGTGCAGCTCGGCGATCCGGCGGTAGTCGCGCTGGAAGATCGCCATGAAGTTCTCGGCGAGGTAGTACTGATCGTTGGCCGAGAGCTGGCCCATGATCCCGAAGTCCAGCGCGATGAAACGCGGGTTGTCGCGCCGCGCCGGGTCGTCGTCGACCCAAATGTTCCCGGCGTGTGCGTCGGCGTGGAAGAAGTTGTCGCGGAACACCTGCGTGTAGAACACCCGCACGCCCTTGGCGGCGAGTTTCTCGCGCGATATGCCGGCGGCTTCGAGGGCGGCGATGTCGTCCGACGGAATGCCGGTGACGCGTTCGAGCGTCAGCACGCGCTCGTGCGAATGCGTCCAGAACACCTCGGGCACGTAGAGGTCGTCGCTATCGAGCCAGAACCGGCGCAGCACCGAGGCGTTGGCGCCCTCGCGCTGCAGGTCGAGCTCGCCGCGCAGCGTGGTTTCGATCTCGGCCACGACCTCGTGCGGACGGATCTTGTCGGCGCGCGGGTGCGTCTTCGCGGCCACCTCGGCCAGCGCCTTCAGCAGCGAGAGGTCGGCGTCGATCTGGGCGTCGATGCCGGGGCGGACGACCTTGACCACCACCGCGCGGCCGGCGCTGCCATCGGCATTCCGCAGCCGTGCGGCATGCACCTGCGCGATCGAGGCCGAGGCCAGCGGCGTTTCGTCGAACTCGGCATACAGCGCATCGATCGGCTGGCCGAGCTGCGCCTCGATGATGCGGCGCGCCTCCGCGCCGTCGAAGGGCTGCACACGGTCGCGCAGCAGGGCCAGCGCATCGGCCACGTCGGGCGGCAGCAGGTCGCGGCGGGTGCTGAGGATCTGCCCGAACTTCACGAAGATTGGGCCCAGCTCCTCCAGTGCGGCGCGCAGGCGCTCGCCACGCGGCGTCTCCGAGGTGCCGCGGCCCAGCGGGCGCAGCACCCAGCGCAGCTTGGCGAACGGCGTGCCCTCGAGCAGGGCGTCGAGCCGGTGCTTGAACAGCACGCGGACGATGCGCAGCGCGCGCAGCGGGGCGGCGATCATCCGGTGGCCCCCGAGGCGTGGTGGCGCGCGACGCGGGCGGCCAGCCGCTCCACGCGGTCGCGCAAGGCATCGACGTCATCGAAGAAAGCCTGCTGTTCGGCCTTCGGCACGAGGTCGCGCGATTCCTCGGTGAGGTAATCGGCACCGGCCTTGGCGAAGGCGCCGCCTTGCACGCGCGCCTCCCGCAGGCCGGCACGCACGGCCTTCGCCACCTGCGGCCCGATCACCGGGCCGAGCGCGTCGGCGAAGGGCTGCTCCCAGTCGGGGTCGAAGCCTTCGGCCAGGCGCTGCAGCTGGCGCGCCAGTTCGGCGTCACCGCTGATCCGCACTTTGCCGACCGGCGTCGCTCCGCTGGACTTCAGGAAGGGCAGCTGGCCGAGCAGGGCGCCGATCCCGGCGCGCACCGAGAGGTCGGGCTCCTCGCCCTGCGCCGGGCCGACGCGCAGTGCCTCGCCGTCGACGCGCAGTTCCATCGCCAGCGGCGGGGATTCGATGTGCAGCTGCAGGCGCTGGCCGTCCAAGCGCGCCAATGCGGCGCGCGTTTCCGGGTCGAGCGACAGGGCGCGGTTGAGCGCGGTTTCGAGCAGGCGGCCGGCCAGCGGTTTCAGCGCGTCGAGGGGAGAGCGGGGCGAGGTCATGACGCGATTCTAGCGGGCCCCGCGCGACGCCGATGGCATAACGGCGAGCTTGTCAGGAGCCTCGAACCGATCGCACGTAGGCCTCGGCGATCCGTCGCGCCCGGCTCAACTCCTCGGGGCTGAGTCCGTCGCGGTAGCGCTCTCCCCAACCGAAGCGCCGCGCATCGGGATGGAGTTGGGTGGCGGCCAGCAACAGCCCGTGCGCCATGGCGCGATCGCGCGTCGTGATGATCCCGTGGTTGTATGTGTCGGCCAACATGCTCAGTGCGCTTGGGCTGCCGGCGGCAGCGGCCTCGGTCAGGAACCGCATCGAGTCGACGCGGTAGCGCTGGACGGCGGCCGGATCCTGCAGCATTTCCCGCGGCCCGCCGATGACGGCCTCGGGATGGGAGGCGAAGATCAGCTGCGCATGGATGAAGCCGGCCTCGGCCGCCACCGCGAGCCATCGGCCTCGGCCCTTGAGCTCGTCCGGCGGGAGGTTCAATCGCGTGCATGCCTCGAGTTTCGCTTCCCGCTCGCGCAGCATCCGTTGGACGTCGACCCCGGTCCCTCGATAGGCCTCGATGGACGCATCCGACTCGACGAAGGGGTCCGGCTGCTGGAGCTGGTGACATTCGGAGAGCAGCAAGTAGAGCTTGGTCGCGGCGATGGCATCACCCGCCTCGGCCAAGCGCCGGATCGCCGCATGGTCGGCAATCGACACCTCGTCCGGCGAGATCCACGACTCAGACTCGTCCGCCATCGGCACGAATCGGCGCATCGCTGCCGCCTCTGGCACGGGCACGGTGTCCTGAAGCCGGGATGAGATCTCCTCGGCAGCGGCCGCTTCGCGTGCCTGTTCCGCAGCCGGTTCGGGCGAGCTGACCTCGGGCGGGCTCCGACTCGCCAGCAGGGCGAGGCCTGCCCCAAGGCAGCCCGCGACGACCCACGTGGCGGAGTGACGGATCCACGCGCGCCATGACATCCGTTTCATCGGTCGCTCCACTAGGGGCTGAGCAGAAAGTTCAGCAGATTGTTCTGGAAGTAGCGATTCGCCAGCAGCCGGCCATGGTTCTCGCACAGGAAGAACGTCTGCCGCAGCGGCACGAAGCCGTGCGCGCCGGCGTCCTGCGATTCGCGCGTCACCAGGCCGTCGCCGGCGGCGCGCATCAAGCCCTCGTAGTCGACGCCTTCGGCCGGCGCGTCGATCTCGCCCGGCTCGAAGGCCAGCACGGCGCGGTCATCCACCGTCTCCAACACGGCGCCGGACAGCGTCAGCTCGCAGTCGCCGCCAAAGGCGGCCATGCGCACGCCCTTGGACGGGAAGGGGCGCGCCAGGGCTTCGTTGAAACGGCGGGCGCGGCGCAGGTTGCGCTCGAAGTTGGCCTGCATCACCGAGAGCACCAGCCGCCCTTCCGCGCCTTCGCCCCAGGCCTCGCGAACGCGCGCCTCCACCGCGGGCGAGAACACCGACCAGCGGTTGTCGCGCCAGATGGCGGGGTCGTAGAGGTCCAACGGCAGGGCGCGGCCTTGGCGGTCGTGGACCACCTGGGTGTGCGGATGCGGGAGGGTTTCGAACACGGTCGAGAAGCTGGCGAGGGCCTCGATCGGCACGGTGCGCAGGCCGAAGCGGAAGCCCTGCTGCAACCGCCGCAGGCTGGACACCGAGCCGAGGTTCGGCGTGCCCAGCATGGCCACCCGCCTTACGCGCTTCCCGCCTTCGCTCCAAGGCTGCGGCTGGGCGCTCTCCAGCACATCGTCCGGGCCGTAGCGCAGGTAGTAGTTGGCGATCAGCCCGCCGTTGCTGTGGGCGATGATGTCCACGCGCAGGCCCGGGTCGCCGAAATCCTCGCGGATCTGGTCGATCAGCGCGTGCAGCTGCCGCACCGCAACAATGTTCGGCTGCCGCCAGTCGTAGGCCAGCGTGTAGTAGCGCCGTCGCCAGCCATTGGTCGGCGGGTGGCCGGGCTCGCCGGGGGCGAAGCGGCCCGCACCTTCGAGGGTGCCGAGCAGCTGGCCGTAGATGTCGAGGCCGCCGAGCTCCCTGATCAGCGGTCCGGCCACAAGGCCGTCGTCCGTCTCCCAGTCGGGCCCGATGCGGGCGAGCCGCGCGTAGTCGCTGAAGGCCATGGTCGAAAGCGAGCCGGGCCATTGCTCCTCCCCGGTCCGGCGGTCGACGAGTCGCGAGCCCATCAGGCCGGGGATCACGATGACGGGCGGCTGGCTCGGGTCGCTGGCCGCTCGGGCGTACAGCGTCTCGAGGTCCGGCCCCTGGCGGCTGGCGCAGCCGCCGAGCAGCAGGGCGAACAGGATCAGCGTCGCGCGCAGGACGAGGGGGGGGGATGCCGTCATGCGTCCAGCATAAGCGTCGAACTCCGTCACGGAATGAACAACGCCCCAGCCAAGCCCGTCACGGAACGCGAGGTCGGCGCTGGCAAGCGCAGGGCGCGTCGGCCCAGCATCGGTTCACCCGCTGTGCCAACTCATTCGACCGAAAGGAAACCGTCATGCGCACCCTCCTGCTCTGCACCGCCGTCGTCGCCACCCTCGTTGTCGCCTCGTCCGCCAGCGCACAGGCCGGCAGCAACCGCATCCGCGGACAGATCCCCGCGGCCGAGGCCAACGGCTTCGTGGGCAAGGAAGCCACGGTGTGTGGCGTCGTCGATGGCGCGCGCTTCGCCGAGAACGCCGAAGGCCAGCCGACCTACCTCTTCATGGGCGGCAACTTTCCCGGCCACAAGTTCTCGGCCCGCATCTGGGGCCGCGACCGCGGCGACTTCAACCCGGCGCCCGAGACCCTGGCCGGCCGCACCGTCTGCGTGACCGGCGACATCCGCACGGCCAATGGCCGGCCCGAGATCGTCGTCCGCGGGGCCCGCAACCTCAAGGTCTCGTGACGGAATCGGCCGAAGGGCGACGCGCCCCTCGCGGCGCGTCGTGCCCTGTGCCACGATCCCCCCGAAGGGGAATCGTCAATTCGCGTTCAAGCCTGTCCGGGCGCCGCCGATCACGGCTTGGATAGGTTCATCATGCATTGAGCGTCCGGGTCTGCCCGGCGAATAGACCAAGGGGGTACGTTGTGAACATCCGTTCCGGTGTCGCTGCGTTGTGCGTCGTGTGGCTCTGCGCCACGTCCAGTCCTCCCGCCTTGGCCCAGGCCGGCAGCAACCGCATCCGCGGCGAGATCCCGGTCACCGAGGCCAATGGCTTCGTCGGCAAGGAAGGCACGGTGTGTGGCGTCGTCGATGGCGCCCGCTACGCCGAGAACGCCGAAGGCCAGCCGACTTTCCTCTTCATGGGCGGCAACTTCCCCGGCCACAAGTTCTCGGCCCGCATCTGGGGCCGTGATCGCGGCGACTTCAATCCGGCGCCCGACACGCTGACCGGCAAGACGGTCTGCGTCACCGGCGAGATCCGCACCTCGAACGGCCGCCCCGAGATCGTCGTGCGCGGCGCGCGCAACCTGAAGGTCAAGTAATCCGTTTTCCTCCGGCCTTTTCGGGCCGGGGGCCACATTCGAGTGCAAGGATTCCGAATGGACTGGCTGCGCAACCTCAAGATCGCCCCGAAACTGCTGCTCGCCTTCGGCGTGGTCGTCGTCCTCATCATCGTGTTGGCGGTCAGTGCCTTCCGCGGCCTCGGCACGCTCAATGACGCCACCACCGAGATCACGCAGCGCTGGATGGTGGAGCTGACGACGGCACAGGACCTGAAGTCGGAGGCCTCTGCGTACCGCCTGCAAAACTTCAGCCTCGTGCTCCGCACGTCGGAAGAGGCCAAGGAGTCCGCGCGCGGCGAGATCGAGAACCACAAGTTCAACTTCGAGGATCTCCTGCTCTCGCTGGAGACCACCTCCGTCACTGACGAGGACAAGGCCAAGGTCGCTGCGATCAAGGCCGCCTGGGAGGCCTACGTCGCCAACACCGGCGAGGTCACCTCGGCCTACGACATGGGCTTCGTCGACGAGGCGCTGGACATGTTCCTCGCCGACAACCGCGTCAAGTACGAGGAAGTGGCCACGCTGATCCAGGAACGCGTCGACCACGGCATCCAGGGCTCCACCGCCGCACGCACGGGGGCCGAGGAGGCCTACAAGACCGCGCAGGGCGTGATCTGGACCAGCCTGCTCGTCGCCATCGTGCTGGCTATCGTGCTCGCCCTGCTGATCGCCCGCGCCATCTCGAAGGGCGTGAACTCGGCGGTGACCATCGCCAACGCGGTCGCGGGCGGCAAGCTCGACAACGTCATCGACACCAAGCGCAATGACGAGATCGGCGCCCTGCTGGCGGCGCTGAACCGGATGCAGAACGACCTCAACGGCCGCATCGAGGCCGACCGCCTTGTCGCCGAGGCCAGCCTGCGCATCAAGAACGCCCTGGACAGCGCCAGCGCGGCCGTGTTGATCGCCGACGACGGCGGCCAGGTGATCTATGCCAACGGCTCGCTTTCGCACCGCTTCGCTGACCTCGAGGAGCGCATTGCGCAGCGCGCGCCGGGCTTCACCGCCGCGAACCTCGTCGGGTCCTCGCTCGGCGAGTTGACCGGCATCGACGTGCTGGCCGCCGACGCACTGGCAGCCATTACTGACACCCAGGTGGTCGAGCGCGAGTTCGTCGGCCGCATCTTCCAGCTCAGCGCCACGCCGATCCGCAATGCCGAAGGCGAGCGCCTCGGTATCCTCGTCGACTGGCGCGATCGCACCGACGAAGTGTCGGTGGAAGCCGAAGTGCAGGGCGTGGTGCAGGCCACGGCCCGCGGCGACTTCTCCAAGGTCATCGCCGAGGCCGGCAAGAGCGGCTTCTTCCTGACGCTGGCGACGGCCTTGAACGCCGGCTTCGCCGGAACGCGCTCGACCCTCACCGAGATCGGCCGCGTGATGGGTCTCGTTGCGCAGGGCGACCTGACGGCGAAGATGGAAGGCCACTACGAAGGCCAGTTCGCCGAGATCCGCGACAGCATCGAGGGCAGCGTCACCCAGCTGCGTTCGCTGATCGGCCAGATCCAGATGGCGGCCGGCCAGATCAACACCGCGGCCTCCGAGATCGCCGCGGGCAACCAGGACCTGTCGGCGCGCACCGAGCAGCAGGCGGCCAACCTCGAAGAGACCGCCGCCTCGATGGAAGAGCTCACCGCCACGGTGAAGCAGAACGCCGATTCCGCGCGCCAGGCCAACCAGCTCGCCAGCGGCGCCGCCGGCGTCGCCGAGCAGGGCGGCGAAGTGGTGGGCAAGGTCGTTACCACGATGCGCGAGATCGAGGATTCGTCGAAGCGCGTCGCCGACATCATCAGCACCATCGATGGCATCGCCTTCCAGACCAACATCCTCGCGCTGAACGCGGCGGTGGAAGCCGCGCGTGCCGGCGAGCAGGGTCGCGGCTTCGCGGTCGTCGCCAGCGAGGTCCGCAGCCTCGCCGGGCGTTCGGCGCAGGCGGCGAAGGAGATCAAGGAGCTGATCGAAGCCTCCGTGGAAACCGTTGGCGAGGGCTCGCGGCTCGTGCAGCAAGCCGGCGCCACCATGGCCGAGATCGTCGGCTCGGTGAAGCGCGTCACCGACATCATGGCCGAGATCAGCGCGGCCTCGGCCGAGCAGAGCACCGGTATCGAGCAGGTCAACCAGACCATCACGCAGATGGACGAGACCACGCAGCAGAACGCCGCGCTGGTCGAGGAAGCCACCGCCGCCGCGCGTTCGATGGAAGACCAGGCCCAGCAGCTCGCCGAGGCGGTGGGCCGCTTCAAGATCGCCGATACCGCCGCGCCGGTCGCTGCAGCAGCGTCGCCGGCTCGCTCGGCCGGCAGCGCCATGGCCGCGCCGTCCACCGGCGGCACGCGTAACATGCGCGCCACCAGCCCGGCACCGCGTGCTCCGGCCAAGCCCGCCCCCGCAGCACCCGCGCCGAAGGCCGCCGCGAAGCCGGCGGCGCGTCCGGCGCCGCGCGTCGAGACGCCGAAACCCGGGGCTTCGCGGGGCAAGTCGGATAGCGCGTCCGAGGGCGAGTGGACCGAGTTCTGAGTGACCGCCCGCCCCGCCAGCGCGTGGTTCGTGCTGGCGGCTTGGCTGGGATTGATGGCCGGTGTCGGCGCAAGCCTGCGCCCGGCCTCGCCACGCGTGCTTCCCGCCGTGGAGGCGCACGCGCTCGCCTCCGCGTGGAGTGGTGTTGTTGAGGGCGCTGCGCCGGGTCGCCCGGCGCTCTACCTCGGCAAGATCGACTGTGCCTGCGATGCGGGAGCGCGGCGCACGGCGCTCGTCGGTCGGTTTCGCCTTGGCACGCCTTGACAGTGCAGGCGGCGAGTGTCGAACCAGGCGGACGTCGTTTTCGGCGACGCATGGGATGAAGGGCGCGTCGAAGCCAGCGGTGGAATCCGGTCAAAACGTGAGCCCTGACGCATTGCTGGACTCGGCAATGGATTTACGCTCTGACTGTGGAGAGGCGATTCAACTCCCTAGGTTGTGTGATGGCTATCCAAGAGCCGAGGTTTCACGGGTTTCGGGGGACGAGGTTCGGATCGCTAGCTTTTGCTGGACATAAGCCATCGTTGGCTCACCCGGGGGGAATGCAAGTGGCGGCCTTTTTCCAAAGCGTTCGTGCGAAGTTGACGGTCATCATCCTGGCGCTCGCCGTCATCCCCATGGCCGGCCTGACGTGGTTCGCCTACAGCGGAGCAAAAGCGCAGCTGGAGGATCTCGCCAGCGAGCAGATGCGAACGCAGGTCGATCTCCGCGCCCAGCAGGTCGAGGATTACTTTTCTACCGTCCGCAACGATGTGCTTGCGCTCTCCGAAAGTGAGATGACGCGACGGGCGCTGCGGCAGTTCGAGGCGGCCTTCGCGCAGATGGCGCCGGCGCCGGGAGCCTCAGAACGCGTCGACGCCTTCGTGGCGGATGATTTCGATGGTCGCTACGTCGAGCGCACCGGCGGGTCCTGGGGCGGCAAGGACGGATTCGCGTCGAGGCTCGAGCCAGCCGCCGTCGCCCTCCAGGACGTCTTCATCGCAGCCAATCCGGCGCCCCTCGGTGAGAAGGACGCGCTGATCTCGCCAGAGCAGCGGGGCGCCTATGCCGACGCGCACCGTCTGTTCCATCCCATCTACCGCAGCCATCTCCAGCGGCAGGAGTACTACGACATCTTCCTCGTCGGCATGGATGGCCGGCTGGTCTACAGCGTCTACAAGGAACTGGATTACGCCACCAACCTCATGGAAGGCGACTTCAGGGATTCCGGCCTCGCCAAGGCCTTTCGCGCCGCACGGGACGCCGGTGAAGAAGGCGTGGCCCATGTCGAAGACTACGCCCGCTATGCGCCGAGCTACGAAGCGCCGGCGATGTTCATCTCCGCTCCGGTCCGCATCGAGGGGGAAACCGTCGGCGTGGCCATCGTGCAGGTGAGCCTGGATCGAGTCTCACGCATCGCCGGCAATCCCGCGGGCTTGAGCGACGGCCAGGACCTTGTCCTCGTGGGGGCGGACGACGGACTGCGGTCCGACTCGCGCCTGGCGGCGGAGACCCATACCGTCGCGGCCTCGTTCTCGGAAGCCAATCCCTTGCGGATCCCCGCGATGGCCGATGGCGACGATACGTTGGGTGTTTCTCCGGCCGGCCGCCCCGCCTTGCTCATCGAGCAGGTGGTGTCCGTTGGCTCCGGGGTCGATTGGCGGTTGCGCGCCTATTACGAGACGGCCGTGGCGTTTGCCCCGGCGACGCGCCTGTTCTGGGTGCTGTCGATCGCCGCGCTCGTTGTGGGCGTCCTTGCCGTCTTTGCCTCGTCCTTCATGGCTTCCCGCTTCGTTGCTCCGATTTCCTACGCCCAGGCCGTCGCGGAACGGATCGCTAAGTTGGAGCTAGACGCAGCGATTCGAGTCACCGGGAACGACGAGTTCGCGAGGTTGCTCGCATCCCTTGGCGTGATGCAAAAGGAACTGAAGGAGCGCATCGACCGCGAGCGCGAGATCGCCACCGAGAACGCCCGCGTGCGCAGTGCGCTCGACGTGGCCACCAGCGGCATGATGATCGCCGACGCCGACGGGAAGATCGTCTACGTGAACCCGGCGGTCGCCAAGGTGCTCAAGGATGGCGAAGCGGCGGTTCGCGAGCGCCAGCCCGATTTCCGCGCCGACCGGGTGATGGGCAGCGCCTTCGACCCGTTCGATGGCGAACCCGGGCAGCAGCGCAACCTGATCGTCGGCCTCAAGGCCACGCATCGGGCCCGCCTCTCGCTCGGCGAGATGCATTTCGACCTTGCAGCGACACCGGTGTTCGATGCCGCGGGCCAGCGCATCGGTACCGCGCTCGAGTGGCAGGACCGCACCGCGGACACGAACTTCCGCCACCAGCTGCGCAACGTGGCCCAGAAAGCCGCCGCCGGCATCCTCACCGCCCGCGTCGAAGCCAGTGCGAGCGAGGACCGCTACTCCGAGCTGGCACGCATCTTCAACTCGCTGATGGACCTCACGGCGCAGGCCATCGACGAAGTGCAGCGCACCATGGCCGCGCTCGCGGAAGGCAATCTCACCGTGCGCTCGAACGCGAAGATGAGGGGCAGCTTCGGTGAGCTGAACAGCAACGCGAATGCCACGGCCGAAGCACTCGCGCAGGCGATCGGCGAGGTGCAGCAGGCGGTCGGCGCCATCAGCGATGCCGCGGCCGAGATCGCCTCCGGCAACATGGATCTCGCCAAGCGCACCGAGCAGGCCGCCGCCAGCATCGAGGAGACCGCCGCGGCGATGGAGGAGATGACGGCGACGATCAAGCAGAGCGCCGAACACGCGCAGCAGGCCAAGCAGATCGCCACGCGCGCCGCCGAAGTGGCCGGCGACGGTGGCCAGACCGTCGAGGCCGTGGTGCGCGTGATGCGCGACATCGAGGACAGCTCGCGGCGCATGGCGGACATCACCACCACCATCGACGGCATCGCCTTCCAGACCAATATCCTCGCGCTGAACGCGGCCGTCGAAGCCGCACGCGCCGGTGAGCAGGGGCGCGGCTTCGCCGTCGTCGCCGCGGAAGTGCGGGCGCTGGCGCAGCGCTCGGCGACGGCTGCGAAGGAGATCGCGCAGCTCATCAACGAGTCGGTGACCAAGATCGCGGAAGGCGCCAATGTCGCGCAGCGCGCGGGCCGCACGATGAGCGAGATCGTCGGCTCGTCGCAGAAGGTGGCCGACATCATCGGCGAGATCACCGCGGCCAGCATCGAGCAGGCCAAGGGCCTCGGCGAGGTCAACAACGCCGTCACCCAGATGGACCAGTCGACCCAGGCCAACTCCGCCCTCGTGGAGGAGATGGCCGCTTCGGCGCAGTCCATGAACGACCAAGCCCACCAGCTTTCGGAGATCGCCTCGCGCTTCGTCCTAGCCGGCGGCGGCCGCTAACCCGCCCCGCCTCGGCGCGGCTCAGGCCCGGGGTGCGATGCGCGGCACGGTTTGACGGCGATTGACAAATTCATGATGCGCAATCGTTGTGGTTGAGGCATCATGGAAACGTTCCAGCCATATTCCAGCGCCGGGGGGCGTGGCAGCCGCGCGAGAGCGTCGCAGCCAGGAGGGCCGGAACACAAGCCAGGAGTTCCGGGGGGAGCTCCTGGCTTTTTTTTGCCCGGAATCCGGGCTTAGCCCGGCAGGTCCTGCCAGATGGCCCGCACGCGCGCCGCGAGGGTCAGCGGGTCGAAAGGCTTGGCAATCAGGTCGACGGCACCGAAACGCTGGAACGAGGCGCGATCGGCGTCCGTCGCCAGGCCCGTGACGAAGACCACCGGGATCGCGGCCAGTTCGGGGTCGGAGCGGAGCACGCCGAGGGCTTGCGCGCCGCCCATGCCACCGGCCATCGAGGCGTCGAGAAGGATCAGGTCGGGCCGGTCGGAGCGCGCGGCGGCGATGGCCTCCTCCCCGTCCGCGGCCAGGGTGACCCGCCAGCCGCCCAGAGTGCCGAGCGCGACCTCGAGGATCATCCGCATGTCGGCGTCGTCATCGGCGCAGAGGATGTGGCGGAGGGGGCGCAGGTTCACGGTGGGGCGTCCTTCGGATGGGTCGACGACCGGTCGGATTGTAGGGCGGCGAGTTCATGGTCGAGCGCCGCCGCGAGCCCCTCAGTGGGTTCCGCAGGCCCCTTGGCCGCCCGTTCGAGGGCGCCCGCCGCGCTGCTCACCGCGTCGAAGCCGAAGGTGCCGGCGCTGCCCTTGAGGCGATGCGCGAGCTGCACGAGGGCCTCCCGGCCCTGGCCTGCCGACGCGAGCTGGAGGGCTTCGGCCAAGGCCGCGCGCTCCTCGGGCACCTTGGCGATGAAGCGCTGGCGGATCTGGGCCAGCGCCGCGGCCAAGGGGTCGGGCGCCGCCGCCGGGGTGCTGGGGGCCACCGGGATGGGGGAGGGCGCAGGTGCCATCGGTGCCGGCGTGTCGGCCGCCAGCAGGTGGCGTGCCAGCACGGCGTGCAGCGCGTCGATGTCGACCGGCTTGGCGAGCGCGCCGTTGCAGCCGAGCGCGATGAATGCCGCGACGTCGTCCTCCATCACGTCGGCGCTGCAGGCGTAGACCGGCATGGAATAACCATCGCGGCGGAGCTGCGCCACCGCGTCGCGGCCGTCCATCACCGGCATGTGCATGTCCATCAGGACGAGATCCGGCGCCGCGGCGGCGAGGCGGTCCAGCGCCTCCCGGCCGTTCACGGCCTCGATGACCTCCGCGCCCGTGGCTTCGATCGTGGCGCGCAGCAGTGCGCGCAGGTCGTCGACGTCGTCCGCCAGCAGCACCCGGCCGCGCAGGCGCGGCGTCTGGCGCGGCACCGGCGTTTCGGTCGTCGGGAGGTCTTCGCCGTCCTCGAGCCAGGGCGCATCGAGGCCGATCGGCAGTGTCAGCAGGAATCGGCTCCCGGTGCCCGGCGTGCTGGTGGCCGTCAGGTCGCCGCCCATCTGCCGCGCGAGCTGGCGCGAGATGTACAGGCCGAGCCCGGTGCCACCGTAGCGCCGCGTGGTCGAGTCATCAGCCTGCTCGAAGCGTTGGAACACGCGCTCGCATTGCGCCGCGTCCATGCCGATGCCCGTGTCCTCGACCTCGATCGACCATTGGCGGGTGGCGGCGTCGGCACGAATGCGCACCGCGACGAAACCCTGCGGCGTGAACTTGATGGCGTTGCTGAGCAGGTTCAGCAGAACCTGCTTCAGGCGCAGCGGGTCGGCCAGCACCTTCGCCGGCAGCGGCCAGTGCGCCGAGAGCACGAGCTGCAGGTTCTTTTCCAGGGCGCGCGGACGAAGCAGCTCGATGGCCTCGCCCAGCAGCGGCAGCGGCGCGACCGGTTGCTGCTGCACGCGCAGTTGACCGGCTTCGATCTTGCTGGCATCGAGCACGTCGTTGACGATTTCGAGCAGGTGGCGGCCGTTGCGCACGACCGTCTGCAGGCTGCGCCGCATCTCGCCGGGACGTGCGTCGTCGCGAAGGCCCTGTTCCGAGTAACCGAGGATGGCTGCGAGCGGCGTTCGCAGCTCGTGGCTCATGTTGGCGAGGAAGCTGGATTTCGCCGCGGCCAGATGCTCGGCGCGCGACAAGGCCTGGCGGAGTTCGATGGTGCGGTCTTCGACGCGCGCCTCGAGTTCGCGATTCAGCGCCTGCTGCTGTTCGGCGGCGTCGCGGAGTGCCGCGTGCATCGCTTGCAGCCGCGACTCGGCCGCCTCGAAATCGTGGATCAGTTCCGACAGTTCGGCGCTGCTCGCTTCCATCGCGCCGGCGAACCGGGAGCCGTTCCGCGAGGGGTCGAGCCCCCGCAGCCGCTCCACCACTTGGGCCAGCCCGCGCACGTGGCTCTCGGCGAAGTGCCGCGCGAGCCGCTGCAGTCCGACGATCAGGGTCAGCACGAGGACGGCGGCCAGCAGGGAGCGAAACGTCTGCCGGCGTTCCAGTGGACGCAATGGCTGCAGCACGCGCACCTGCCAGGCGATGCCATCGACGTCGTGTACGGCCACCAGGAACTGCTGATTGGCATCGAACACCAACTTGGGAGCCGCATAGAGGCGCTGCGCCCACCACGGCTGGGCGGCATGGCCTTCAAGGCGTCCGCGGGCGATCACCGAGCCGGTCTTGACCGGCAGGTCGGGGAGGCTCGACATCACGATCTGCCCGACGGCATCGCTGACGGCATAGCGCAAGGCCGCGGCATCAAGGCGGTTGCGTTCCTCCAGCACCAGCTGTCCGAGTGCGAGGGAGCCCTGCAATACGCCATCGATACGGCCATCGTTCGCCCGGATGGGCGCGGCCACCGCGACGATCAGGTCGCTGCCGATGCCACGGCCCTGGAACACCGGCGAGACGGTGGGCTCGCCGCGCGCGACGGTTTCCCGGAAGTAGGCGCGGTCGGAAACGTCGCTGGCGCGCTGCCGTGGCGCTTCGCCCCGGAGCATCGAGTACTGCACCTGGCCGAGGGCGTCGGCGCCGAGCAGCGAGAGGAATCCCGGTTGCACCGAGGACACCTGTTGCAGCACGGGCGCCACGCCGAGGCTAGGTACCGTGAGTGCGGCCTGCGCCACGGCATCGCGGTGACGGCGGACTTCCTCCGACGTGCCCACCGCCAGCTGCTCGGCCTTGCCGTCGATGAAGAAGGCCGTGCGTTGTACGTCGACCTGGTGTCCCCATTGCACCAGCATCGCGATGACGACCGTCGCCGGGGCGGCCATCAGGGTGGAGAGTTGGACGGAAAGCTGCAGGGCCATGGGCTGGCCTGCGCGTTGCCGCCTCGAGCGCGTGACGCTGGCGAGCTGGCGGCCACCGACGATGGAGGTGGCGCCGGTCGCGAGCACCACGGCGAACCCGACCAGCCAGAGCCAGGGATCGTTGATGCCGGCGGGCAGGGTGATCCACGCGGCCACGGGCGACAGCGGCAGCCAGACGCGCCACCAGAGCCCGAAGGGGCTCCATGGCTGCAGCCGCCACCGTGCGACGAGCATGCACTCGAGCACGGCGAGCGAGACCCAATGCACGTCTCCGGTGATGCCGCTGGCGACCAGCGCCACCGGCAGGCTCATGCGCAGGCCGAAGCGCATCGCGACGGCAACGGCCGCCATGTTCCCGACGAGGAACGGGGTGCTGCCCGGGAGCTGCATCGCGAGGGTGTTGGCGATGCAGGCCAGCAGGGTGAACTGCAGCAAGACGAGGCTGCGCCCGCGCCAGTCGACGCGACGGGCTCCCGGCGTCACGGAGGCCGGGTCGGTGGCGGTTTCCGGGAGAGGGTTCGGCAACGTCGGTCGTCCGCAGCCTGCGATCTGCGGACGATATCAGGGCGACATTGGCCGCCGCCTACTCGACGCGTTCCTCGACCACGGGTTCTTCGCGGGGGGCTTCGAAGCGCGGTTCCTCGCGAGGCTCGAAGCGCGGTTCCTCGCGGGGTTCGAAGCGCGGTTCCTCGCGGGGTTCGAAGCGCGGTTCCTCGCGGGGTTCGAAGCGCGGTTCCTCGCGGGGTTCGAAGCGCGGTTCCTCCACGCGGCGCTCGAACACCCGCTCGGGCTCGCGCGGTTCGAACCGGGGCTCGTCGCGTGGCGCGACGAAGCGCGGCTCTTCGAAACGCGGCTCCTCGAAGCGCGGTGTCTCCTCGCGCGGCTTGCGTTCGAAGCGCGGCATCGTGCCCTCCTGCGGCGGGGTGTCGACGAACACCGGCTGCGGCTTGGCGCGGGGCGTGACGTCCGACATCGCGTCGCGCGGATTGGGTTCTTCCCAGCGCTGTTCCCGCGCCACCGGGCGGAGGGCTTCGCCGCCGACGCTCGGGCCCGCCATGATCGGCAGGGACACTTCTGGCCCCACGCTCCGCACGGCCGGCTTCGGCATCGGGCGGGGCTCCACGGGGCGGGGCTGCTGCGGGCGAGGCACGTGCGGCCGCGGCGGGTTGTAGCCGTAGCCATAACCGGGGCCGTAGTAGCCGCCGCCCCATGGCCGGTAGCCGCTGTACCAGGACGGCGACCAACTCCACCGGTTCGACCATGACGGCGAATACCACGACGACCAGTACCACGTGGGTCGGTAGCCGCGGTGGCGGTAGACGATGCGCACCGACGAGCCGCTGCTGTAGCCGAAGTACGGGTCGAGGTCCCACGCCGAGCCGTAGCCGCGATAGCCGTAGAACCAGCGGTCGTAGGGGTCGTCGTCGTAGCCGCCGTAGCGTGGCGCGTCGTACTCGTAGCGGCGGACCCGCCCGTCACGGTCGTAACGATCGTCATGGCGCTCGTACCCGTCGTAGCCGCGCTCCTCGTAGCGGCGACCGTCGTCGTAGGGGTCGTACACGCGGGTGTAGCTGCCGTCCTCGCGGTACACACGGCGCTCGACGACTTCGTAGGTGACGCAGCCGCTCAGGGCCAGCGACGTCAGGGCAAGGAACGCGGTGCGGCGCAGCATGGGGGCGGTCTCCGGGTGGGCCAATCCATCATCCGCCGCGGGAGTGAATGCGTACTTAAAGTTCCCCATCGCGACACCGCCGTTCAGCGGCCGTCGCGTGCCGCGCCGTTCAGAGTCGGCCGCCAGCCATCGTCCACCGCAGCGCCAGCGTGTCGCGGTCGAGCAGGATCAGGTCGGCATCCCGGCCCGGCGCGATGCTGCCCTTCGTGGAGAGCCCCCAGATCGCCGCCGGCGACGAGGTGGCCGCGGCGAGCGCCGTGGCCAGGGGCAGGCGGTGAAGTTCGACGGCTTCGCGGACGCTGCCGTGCAGGCTGCCGATCGGCGCGACCTCCAGCGAGACCAGCCGTCCCTGCGCATCGAAATGCGGCAGGCTGGCCTGGCCGTCGGAGCTCATCGTGAGGCGTTCGATCGGCAGGCCGGCGGCGAGCGCATCAGCCAACGCGAGTGCGGCGGGGATCTCGCCCGCGGCGACGAAATCCGGCGTGCTGCTGGTGGTGAAATCGATGCTGCCGCCTTCGCGGACGAACGCGAAGCCGTCGGCGAGCAGACGGGCGTTGCGGTTCACGTGGGTCGGATGCCACTGCTTGATCGGCACCGGCCAACGCGAACTCGCTTCGCGCAGCAGGGCCAGCCCTTCGGGCGCTTCACCGCAGTGCACGAGCACGGTGCCCGCCTTGCCGGCGAGCATGCCGCCCACACGCGCGTCCGACGCGAGCCGCGCCAGCTCCGCAGCGCTGGGCTGCGAGCCGCGGTGGTCGGCGATGGCGATCTCGCCGAGGCCGATCATTTCCGGAATGAAGGCGAGGTCGCCGCGGACGCTGCCGGTGAGCGTGACCGGTGGGACCTGGTAGGAGCCGGTGAGCGTGTAGGCCGACAGGCCGCTGGCGGCCAGTGCCCGCGCGCAGGCGAGCAGGTCGGCGTGGCTGCGCGTGACGTCGTCGGTGCCGAGTGCGCCGACCATCGTGGTGACGCCCGCGGCGAGCGCCGTGGCCGCGGCGAGCGGCGGCATGCGCGTGGCGAAACCGCCTTCGCCACCGCCGCCGCCGAAGTGCACGAGACCATCGACGAGGCCGGGGCAGAGCCAATGCCCGGCGGCGTCGACGATACGCACCGGCACGCCGCAACCGCGCGGGTCGAGGCCCTTGCCCATCGCGAGGATGCGGCCGTTCGCGACCAGCACATCGCCACGCCCGGCGGGTGCCGGCGTCATCAGTTCCGCGTCGCGGATCCACAGCAGTTCAGGCATAACCGATCCCGATGGCAAGGGCCACGGTGAGGGCGGAGAGCGCCATCAGCAGCAGCATGAAACGGAAGATGATGCGCACCCACGCGAGCCAGCCGAGGCCGGCCACGCCGATGGCACCCATCATGGCGGCGGAGGTGGGGATCACCAGGTTGGTGAACCCGTCGCCGAGTTGGAAGCACAGCACGCTGACCTGCTTGCTGACCCCGACCAGTTCGCCGAGGCCCGCCATCAGCGGCATGGTGATCGTGGCCTGCGCGCTGCCGGAGCTGACGAAGAAGTTGAACACGGACTGCGCCGCCAGCATGCCCCACGCGGCCACCAGCTCGGGCGTGCCTTCGATCGCGCTGCCCATGGCGTAGAGCGCGGTGTTGAGCACGGACGGCGCGTGCGGGTCGCTGCCGCCGAGGATGCCGAGCATGCCCTTGGCCACGGCGATCACCAGCACCACCGGCACGAGGGCGCGCACGCCATCGGTGAACGCCTGCACCGCGCCATTGGCGCTGATGCGGCCGCCAAGCACCGCGGCGACACCGGCGAACAGGCCGAGCGCGAAGAACTGCGTGGCGATCTCGGCGATGTAATAGCCGGCGACGGTGACGCCCCAGACGATCCACGCGACCGTGGCGAGCGTGGCCCACAGCACGGCGTGGTCGACCCAGCCGAGGGGCGCGCTCGCCGTGCCGGCGGCGGCCGTCGCGTCTCCCGTATCCATCGCCTCCGGTGCGCGGCGGTGCGCCGTCGCGTAACGCAGGGCGAAGGCCAGCCCCACCGCGGTGAAGCCCGCCCACATCGCCATCCGGAACGGCGCGCCCGAGAGCAGTGGCAATCCGGCGATGCCCTGCGCCACGGCGACGCTGAAGGGGTTCATCCACGAGGTGCCGAAGCCGATCTGGCTGGCCATGTAGGTCACCATCACGCCGGTCTCCGGCGGGTAGCCGAGGCGGCGGATCAGCGGCAGCAACAGGGCGAGGAAGGCGATGGTCTCCTCGCCCATGCCGAACACCGCGCCGCCGGTGGAGAAGGCGACGAACAGCACGGCGAGCAGCAGGCGCGGGCGATGGCCGAAGCGCGCGATGAGGCGCTTCAGCCCGTTGTCGATGGCGCCACTGGCCTGCACCAGGCCGAAGGCGCCGCCGACGGTGAGCACAAAGGCGATCACGCCGATCGCGGCGCCGTTGCGGCTGCCCGACGTGAAACCATCGAAGAACAGGTTGAGCACGCCGGGATGGTCGGCGTCGCTGGAGAACAGGCGCAGCCCGAGCGCGGACTCGCCGGGCTGGAAGCTGGCCAGCGACATCGGTTGGCCCGGCGCGAAGAAGCCGGCAGGCACGAAGGGCACGATCGCTGCCAGCACGAGGGCGACGGCGAGCAGAACCAGCAGCGTGTCGGGCGCGCGCGATGGCGCGGCGGTGGAGGTCATTCGCAAGTCCGGGACGAAGGGGCGAAGCGCGACGCGCCGTGGCCGCGTTGGGCGGCAACGGTAGCGCAGGAAAGGTGGGGCGTCCGTGCCCCGAAGGCCCACCGGTGCGCCGGTGGGCCGTCCAAGCGAGGGATCAGGCGTGGCGGATCAGAAGCGGCCGATCCAGTTCAGCGTGACGAAGCGGCCCATCGCGTCGTGGTTGAACGTGTCGACCCACGCGCTGGCGCCGAGGGCACGCGGCGGATCGCGGTCCGTGAGGTTCTTCACCTGCAGCGAGACGCGGTGCGTTTCGTTGATGTTCCAGCCCCACGAGGCGTTGAACGTGGTCCACGAGGCCACGCGCGCCGTCGTCGCGATCGCCGCCGGGTCGAAGCGGAAATCGTCGTAGTACGAGCCGGTGTAGCTGGCCCAGAGGGCGGCGTCGAAGTCATCGCTGGTCCAGTCCAGCGCCACCGTGCCGCGCCACTTCGGATAGCGGTACTCGCCATTCAGCTCGACGAGGCGCTGGCCACCGACGCAGGCACCGTCGCCGCGCAGCGGCGCGACCTGCGGCGAGCAGGATTCCGAGCGCTCGAACGAGAGCACGCGGGTGGCGTCGATCGACAGGTCGAGCCGGCCGCCGAGGAAGTCCTCGGCCAGGCCGTGGTCGATGGCGAGGTCCCAGCCGTTGGTGCGCTGAACGCCGATGTTCTGCAGCGGCGCGAACACTTCGCCGGTGGAGACGCGGCCGATCCCGCCGCTGGCGGTTTCGATGCCCGGCGCGTTGACCGGACGCGGGCGGCTGCCGTCGGCGAAGGTGTAGATCAGCGACGGGTTGGTGAGGGCGGCACGCAGCAGGCCGAAGTAGTCGACGTCGACGGTGTTCTTCTGGTCGAAGTTCCAGTAGTCGATGCTCAGTGTGGTGCGTTCGAGCGGCGACCACACCATGCCGGCGTTCCACGCTTCCGAAGTCTCCGGCTGGAGGTCCGGGTTGGCGAGCACCTGGCTCAGGATGGTCGGGCGTCCCGAACGGCTGCCGCACCAGTTGGCGAAGAACTCACTGCCCGAGGCGCAGGGCAGGGTGAACGAGGCCGCGGTGGTACCGCTGCCCGCTTGCGCCAGCGACGGTGCGCGGAAGCCGGTGTTCCAGCCGGCACGGAAGACCAGCGCGTCGCTCGGGCGGAAGCGCAGGCCAACGGACGGATTGAAGTCGCCGCCAAAGTCGGAGTAGTGGTCGTAGCGGCCGGCGAGGCGCACGTCGAACGTGTCGGTGAAGGGCAGCAGCGATTCGACGAACACGGCCGACGCATTGCGATCAGCATTCGCCGACTTCGAGCCGAAGCCGAACACGCCGGGCTGGCCGGTGAGTCGGTTCACTTCCGCGAGCGGCGAGGGACGGTCGGCGATGTCCTCCCGGCGGCCTTCGAGGCCGACGGCCCAGGCGATGTCGCGGTCGCCGATGGCGCCGGCGATGCCGTTGAACTTGAGGTCGGCGCTCAGCGTGGTCGATTCACCGTTGCGCGGCACCGTGTCGCGCAGCAGCCGCATCACGTTGGGATCCTGCACGGCTTGGCCGCCGAACGGGTTGTACCAGAGGCCACCCGTGGTCGGCGTACAGGTCGTGGTGCCATCGGCGCAGAGGCGGCCGCGGAGCGCGGCGAGCGTGCGCAGGCGGTTGTAGATGCCACCGCTGGCGATCTGCTCCGATTCGCTGCGGCCATAGCCGACCGCGGCTTCCCAGCCCCAGTCGTCGTTGAGCTCGCCACGCAGGCCGGCGAGCGCGCGCCAGCTCCTCGTCTCCACGTCGACTTGCCGCTCGTCCGGGAAGCGGCCCCAGCCGACGATGTCCTGCGTGGCGCCGAGACCACCGGCGAGCAGGCGGGTGCGCAGTTCGGCCGGCATGTTCGGGTGGTTGAACGCGATGGTGGCCTGCGACCACGGCGCCGGGGCGCTGGTGGCGAAGCTCTCGTTGCGCTGCAGCTGCACTTCGCTGAAGAAGGCGACGCTGTCGCCGAGGCGCGCGTTGAAGGTGCCGTAGAGGCCGAGCTGCTCGAGCTGCGGATCGAAGGCGGTGTAGTCGCTGCGGTCGACGGCGCAGTAGGCGCCGAGGCTGCCGAGCGGGAAGCCCGGACGGCCGTCGAAGCGCTGGCTCGACGGGCAGCTGGCTTCCACGAAGTCGTCGCGGCTGAAGCTGCCCCAGTTGTAGCTCGGGAAGATGCCCTGCTGCGAGGGAACGCGCTCGTCCGCGGTGATCGCGCGATCGCGGTTGTAGAAACCGTTGCGGCGGAAGGCGTCGATCACGATCAGGCCTTCGACCGTGTCGTTGCTGAAGCCGGCCAACAGGTTGGCGTTGAGCTTGGCTTCGTCGCTCCCCGCGGTGGAGTCACCGACGCTGACGGCCGTGCGGACGCCGTCGAAGCTCCGGCGCAGCACGACATTGATGACGCCGGCGACGGCGTCGGCGCCATAGATCGCGGACGCGCCAGCCGACAGCACTTCGATCCGCTGGACGGCGGCCATCGGGATGGCGTTGATGTCGACGAAGTTCTCGGAGCGCACGCCGTTCGAGAACGAACTCGCGGCGACGCGACGGCCGTTCACCAGCGTCAGCGTGGAGCCGGCGCCGAGGCCGCGCAGCGAGGCGCCGGCCATGCCGGCCGGCGAATCGGCCTGCAGCGCGCCCGAGGTGGCGGTGCTGAAGTTGCCGGTGCCGCCACCGGTTTCGGAAATGAGCTTCAGCACGTCGCCGATCGAGGCGAGTCCGAGGCGTTCGATCTTGACCGCGTCGATGACCTGCACCGGCTGCGCTTCGGCGAGATCGACGCCGCGCAGGTTGGTGCCGGTGACGTTGACGGCGTCGAGGGTCTTGGCGTCGTCGGTTTCGGCCGCCGGCGCCGGGGCCTGGGCGGCGACGGACGTGGCGAGGAGCAGCGCGATCATCGCGCTCAGGGGCTTCTTGGACAGCATGGCGGTTTCCTCAGGGTCGACAGGCGGCCACGCCGGAGGCGCAGTCGTCAGGGTCTGGTCGTGGGGCGCGGATGGCCCCGATGCACGGCGCTGCCATCAAGCGACGGCAACGCGAACGCAACCCCGCCTCGCGCCGTTGCGGCACGACGGGGCTCAGCTGATGGGATCTACTCGTCCCACCACTCGCTGAGATAGAAAGTCCGGGCGATGTGCCGGATGTGGTTGCGTGGCTTGGGCATTTCGGTGGACCGGAAACGTGCCGCTTTCATACTTTGTTCATTTCCACGCCGTCAAGTGCCGACGGGTGAAACCTGTTAAACATCGGCGCCTTCCGTCGCTGATCGGGGTGGTTTCGGACATGGATTCACTGTTTTTGCGCGCGGCATTGATGGCCTTCACGGGGATCGGCAGCGTCGCTTGGGCGACCGCCCCGGCCGACGGGCCGACGCGCAGCCTGATGTTGGCGGGTGGTGCGCTGGCGATCTGTTCCGACCTCTCGCCACGTGCCTGCGCGAGCGCACCGAGCGACGCGACCCGCGGCCCGGCGCGCTTCCGCATCGACGACGCGGGCATCGCCCGCGCGCTCGATCCGGCCCTGTGGTCCGTGCCCGGTGCGCCCTCGCGCGACGACGTGGCGGCGATGCTCGCGCAGGCGCGGCGCGCGCTGGAGAGTGGCGATGAAGGCGCTGGCCCTGCCGACGCGGCGCGCTTGGAATCCGCCTTCGCAGAGGCCTGCCTCGGTGAGGGCTGCGCCGAAACGGACCGGCGCCGACCGTGGTCGGTGCTGCTGGATGTCGAGCGCGCGGCCTTGCTCGCAGCCCTCGAGCTTCCGCAACGCAGTGCGGATGACACTCGCCCGCTCGAGCGTGCGCTGCCAACGCGCAGCCGCGTTCGCGGCGGTGTCGACGTGCTGCGTGCGTTCGTCGCGGAGGCGCAGGCGCGCACCACGGGACGGCCGAAGATCGCCGTGGTGACGGCCTCGGGCTTCGACCCGATGGATGCGGTGGACTTCTATGTCGACGTGTTCCGCGAGCTCGGCGCCGACGCCGTGTGGTGGCCGGTGGATGCCGCAGCGGCCGCGGCGCGGTTCGAGTTGGGCGATTGCGCGTCGCTGCCGCGACTTCGCGTCGAGCGCCTGCGGCTTCCCAACCGCGAGGCCGTGTACCCCGACCTCGCCGATTACCAGCGGGCGCACTGCGCATCGCAGCCGGCCCTCATGCTGCAGGTGCAGGGCGTGTTCTTCGCCGGTGGCGACCAGTGGCGGCATCGGCAGGCGTTCGTGCGGGCGGATGATTCGCCGAACGACTGGCTGCTGGAACTGCGGCAGGCGCATGCGGAAGGCCGGGTGGTCGTCGGTGGCACCAGCGCGGGAGCGGCCGTGCAGAGTGGCTCGTGGATGCTCGGCAACGGTGATGTCGAAGCCGCGGTCTCGCGCGCCGCACGCGTGGCGCCGCCGCCGGAGCCGGGCTGTACGCGTGGCGGGCGCTGCGGCGGCCTGCCCGAAGATGCGCTGACGCTGTGGCCGGCCGGTGGACTGCGGCTGGCGGAAGACGCGATCGTCGACACCCACTTCTCGGAGCGCGCGCGCGAGCTGCGCCTGTTGATGGCGATGCAGGCCGCCGACGCGCGTTGGGGCTATGGCGCGGACGAGACGTCGGCGCTGCTGTTGCGCGAGCGCGAGGGACGTCGCGAGATCCGCGCGGTGGGTGAATCCGGCGGTTGGGTGATGCGCCGCGATGCGGCGATGCGCGACGAAGTCGAGGCCTGGTACCTCGCGCCGGGCGCCGTGCTGGTGGTCGAGCCCTCGGCCGAGGGCGGTGAACGCGTCAGCCTGGTCCTCGACGCCGAGGCCTCGCGCGCCACTCGCCAGCGCGCGCCGCTGCCCGAGAGCGCCTTCGACGCGGGGGCGCTGCGCACGGCCGCCCAGCGTCTGGCCTGGCGTTGCGGAGCCAGCGTGCAGCTGCCTGCGGCGCCTGGCGTGGCGGAACTCCGTTGCGCAGAGGGGGCGCAAGGTTGGAAGGGAGCGGGCGGTCTGCAGGGCGTTGGTCCCCTGCGTCTGCGTTTCGTTCGCGAAGGCATTGCGGTCCCGCGTTGATCGACGGCAAACCGGAGGCGACGGGAATGCCCCATCCTGCATCCTCCCCGGTTCCCTTCGACGGATGCCTGACATGAGCACGATCCGCTATGCCGCTTCGCAACGCTGGATCCACTGGACCGTCGCGGGCCTCGTCGCCGCGGCCTACGCGCTCGCGGAGTTCCGCGGCTGGTTCCCGCGCGGCACGCCGATCCGCAGCGCGATGATGCCCCTGCATTTCTGGGCCGGCATCATCGTCATGCTGCTGTTGCTGCCGCGCTTCGCGCTGCGCGCGCGACATGGCGTGCCGCCGGTCTCGCCGCCGCTGCCGCGGTGGGAGACGATGCTCGCCGCGGTCACCCACGTCGCGCTCTACGGATTCCTGCTCGCCCAGCCGATCCTCGGCATGCTGATCCTGTGGAGCGAAGGCCGCGGCATCCCGGTGCCGTTCACGAGCCTCGCCATCCCGCCGCTGTTCGCGCCGGGCGCGGCCATCGAGGACATCGCGGAGGACGCGCACGAGTTGCTGGCGAGCGTGTTCTACGGCGTGATCGGCCTGCACGTGCTCGCTGCCGTCTATCATCGCTGGCTCCGCCGCGACGACGTCATGCAGCGGATGCTCTGACGCCGACCCTCGCCGACCATGACCCTGCCGACCGCCGATTTCCGCAGCGACACCGTCACTCGCCCCGCGCCGGCCATGCGTGCCGCAATGCTCGACGCCGCGGTGGGCGACGACGTCTACGGCGACGATCCGACGGTGAATGCGCTGCAGTCGCGGCTGGCCGCGGATCTCGGTTTCGAGGCGGGACTGTTCGTCGCCAGCGGCACGCAGAGCAACCTGATCGCGCTGATGGCCCACTGCCAGCGCGGCGACGAGTACCTCGTTGGCGCCGACGCGCACACCTACAAGTACGAAGGCGGCGGCGCGGCGGTGCTGGGTTCGATCCAGCCGCAGCCGATCCCGCAGGCGGCCGACGGCACGCTGCCGCTCGAAGCGGTGGGTGCGGCGATCAAGCCCGACGATCCGCACTTCGCGCGCAGCCGCGTGCTCTGCCTCGAGAACACCTGGCACGGCAAGCCGCTGCCGCTCGCCTACGCCCCGGATGCGCGCGCGCTCTGCGACGAGCGCGGCCTCGCCCTGCATCTCGACGGCGCGCGGCTGTTCAACGCTGCCGTCGCGCAGGGCGTGCCGGTGCGCACACTGGTCGCGCCCTTCCACAGCGTGTCGGTGTGCCTCTCGAAAGGCCTCGGCGCGCCGGTCGGTTCGGTGCTGCTCGGCAGTGCCGAACTCATCGCCCGCGGCAAGCGCCTGAAGAAGCTTCTGGGAGGCGGCTGGCGCCAGGCCGGCATGCTCGCCGCCGCGGCGCTGCACGCGCTCGACCACCACGTCGAGCGCCTCGCCGACGACCATCGCCGCGCCCGCGATCTCGCCGCGGGGCTGGCGGCGATTCCCGGCCTCGCGGTCGAGGCGCCGCAGACCAACCTGGTGTTCGTCACCCTGCCGGAGGCCGCGTTGCCGCGACTGCGCGCGACGCTCCATGAGTATGGCCTCGTCGCCAGCGTCGGCGGCCCGCGCGTGCGCCTCGCCACGCACCTCGACATCGACGATGCCGCCATCGCGCGCGCCGTGGCGGCGTTCGCGGCGGCGATGCGTTGAATTGCCTTCGGGCCTGACCCGCGCGGCGCTCAGCGGGTCGCTTCGCCCGCCGGATCGCGCCAGATCATGTAGATGTCGGCCCGCGCGTAATGGCTTCCCGGCTTCACGCCGGGCTGCTGTTCGAAACCGACCTTCCGATACATCGCGATGGCCGTCTGCAACTTTCCGTTGGTTTCCAGGAACAGCGTCTGCGCGCCTCGCCGACGGAACTCGTCGATGGCGGCATCGATCAGCCGTCGCCCGAGGCCGAGGCCCTGATGCGCCTCCGTCACCGCCATCTTGGTCAGCTCGTAGACGCCGGGCGCATCGAGCATCAGCGCGCAGGTGCCGACCACCTCATCGCCCAGCATCGCGAAGAGGATCGTGCCGCCGGGGTCGACGATGTGCTTTTGCGGATTGGACAGCACCTCATGGTCGAAGGGCTCGATGCGGTAGTACTTCGAAAGCCATTCGGCGTTGAGCCGGTAGAAGTGCGGCTGCAGGTCGGGTGACCACGGCACCAGTCGCACGGCGGCCGAGGCCGCGCTGGCTTCGCGGTAGCGGCGGGCGACGTCGGCGGGAAAGGGGTCCTCGTCGAGGCCGCGCTCGAGCTGGGCGAGCACGGCAAGCACGTCGACGCCGGTGGCGGCGAGTCGTGCCTCCACGCCCGCCCGCATCGCTGCCCAGATCGGCCGCGCCTTCAGGAGTTCGGCTTCGGCCTTGTCGCTCAGGGCGAGCCGACGCTCGCGACGGTCGGCCCCGGGGGCGGTGAGCAGCCATCCGTCGCGCACCAGGCGATTGGCGAGCTGGCTGACGGCCGGATGGGTGAGGCCGAGGCCGCGGGCCAAGGCGCCGATGGTCGACGGCCCCTGCACCTGCAGGGCGCGCAGCAGCGGAAACCAGCGCGACTGCAAGGCAGAGCCATGCTCACGGTAGGCCGCGTCGACCTGGTCGTACCAGCGCTCGGACAACAGCTTGAGGCGGCTCGACAGCGCCAGTGCGCCCTCGTCCTGGATCAGGCCCATGCGACCTCCGGAATGGATTACGTAATACGTAACCTATCGCTGGAGCTGACGCGCCGCAAGGGCCTGGGCGGCGAGCTGCATCCGGCCTGCGGCGAGGCGCCGCTCACTCGGGCTTCGGCAACCCGTCCACGAGCTCAATGGCGTCGGCGGTGCCGACGAAGGGCAAGCCGGCATCGCCCTGGGCGTAAGTGATCAGGCCGACGTACACCCATTCCGGAAAGCGCGGGGCTCGTCCCGGCAGCCGGCCGTCGCCACCGTAGGCGCGCCATGCATCGGGCGTCACCCCGGGCTGCGGGTTCGGCAATTGCCAGTACGCCCGCAGGCTGCGGTCTTCGAGGCCGACGATGCGCAGATCGGCGCGCCCCTCGGGTGCCACGCCCGCGCCCTCGTCGGTGACACCCGAGCGTCCGCGGCGGGTGTTCTTGCCTTCCACGGTGAACAAGGTGCGGCCGCGGTGCCCCACCACCAGATGCGCGGACTCGGGCGTCTCCAGATCCGGTGCATGCACCTGCAGGCCGGCGAAGACGTAAGCGTCTGCCGGGCGCGGTGGTGATTGGCTGTCCTCGAGGCTGCCAATGCCCACGTTGCGCACGATCACCTCGAAGGGGAAGCGCAGCGGCCGGGCATCGAGGCGGCCCTGATCCTTGTTGAAGTGCAGGGTCTTGTTGTTGGCGTTGTCGCTCAGCTCGGCGCGATAGCGGCCGTCGGCGCGCGCCACGCTGGGCAGCACCTCCGCCCGGGCCGTGGTGTAGCCCTGCAGCGGGCCCTCGCCTTCGAAATCATCGGAGAACGGCTGGCCCGCAGCGTCCTCGGGGAAGGGCGGCGCCGCAGGCGTGCAGGCGATGAGCAAGGCGCCGAGCAGTGGCGTGGTGAATCGTCGAAGGGTGGATGTCATGCGCGCGTCCTTTGCGGAATGATGATGGTGCTCATGCGGCCAGCCCGTAGCTCTTCAACAGCGCGTTCGGGTCGGGCTCACGGCCGCGGAAGGCGATGAAGCTCTCCAGCGCCGGGCGCGAACCGCCGACCGCGAGGATCTCGCGGCGGTAGCGCGCACCGGTCGCCGCGTCGAACACCGAACCCGCGGCGGCCGCGGCTTCCTCGAAGGCACCGAAAGCATCGGCGCTCAACACTTCGGCCCACAGGTAGCTGTAGTAGCCGGCCGCATAGCCGCCCGCGAAGATGTGGGTGAACCCGTGCGGAAAGCGGTGCCAAGCCGGCGGCGTGATCACGCTCACTTCGGCGCGCACGGCGTCCAGCAGCTCGAGGGTGCGCGGCCCGTGCATCGGGTCGAATTCGAGATGGAGACGGAAGTCGTACAGCGCGAATTCCAGTTGGCGAACGAGGAACAGGCCGGCGTGGTAGTGGCGCGCGGCGGTCATCTTCGCGAACAGGTCGTCGGGCAGCGCCTCGCCCGTTTGCCAGTGCCGCGCGAAGCGGTCCAGGGCCTCGCGCTTCCAGCCGAAGTTCTCCATGAACTGGCTGGGCAGTTCGACGGCGTCCCACTCCACGCCATTGATGCCCGACACCGCCGGCCAGCCGATCTCCGTCAACAGGTGATGCAGGCCGTGGCCGAACTCGTGGAACAGGGTGATGACATCGTCGTGAGTGAGCAGGCTGGGGCGGCCTTCGACCGGCGGCGCGGCGTTGCAGGTGAGGTAGGCCACGGGGATCTGCCCCGTCAGCCCCAGCCGCGTGCGGCAGACGTCCATCCACGCGCCACCGCGCTTGCCCTCGCGGGCGTAGTGGTCGAAGTAGACGCCGGCGCGAACCGTGCCGTCGCTGTCGAGCACGTCGAAGTACTGCACATCGGCGTGCCAGGTCGCGACGTCATGGCGCTCGGCGAAGCGCACGCCGAAGACGTCGGTGGCGATGTCGAGCACACCCTTGAGCACGCTCGGCTGCGCGAAGTAGGGCTTCAGCTGCTCTTCTTCGAACGCGTAGCGCGCGACGCGAAGCTTCTCGCTGGCGTAGGCCACGTCCCAAGGCTGCAGGTCGTGCAGTCCCAGCTCTTTGGTGGCAAAGGCGCGCAGCTCGTCGAGTTCACGTTGTGCGACCGGCCGCGCTTTCGCAGCGAGTTCGCGCAGGAAGCCGAGGACGCGCTCCGGCGAGCCGGCCATCTTGTCCTCGAGGGACTCGTGCGCCGCGCTCGGGAAGCCAAGCAGCTGCGCGGACTCGTGCCGCAGCGCGAGGATGCGCGCGATGCGTTCGGAATTGTCGAAGGCGCCGGCGTTCGGCCCCTGGTCGGAGGCGCGGGTGTTGTACGCCGTGTACACCGCTTCGCGCAGCGCGCGGTCGTCGGCGTGGGTGAGGACGGCCTGCACCACCGGCCCCTTCAGCGTGGCGAGGAAACCGTCTTTGCCCTTCGCCTTCGCCTGGCCGGCCAGCAGCTCGCGCGCAGAGGGCGGCAGGCCGGCGAGCTGCGCTTCGACCAGCGGCAGCGACCAGGCCTCGGTGGCGTCGAGCACGGCTTCCTCGAAGGCGGTGTCGAGCTTCGAGAGCTCGGTCTGGATCTCGCGGAAGCGCGTGCGCGCCGGTTCCTCCAGCGCGACGCCCGAATTGCTGAAGCCGCGCAGGCTGTCTTCGACGAGGGTGCGCTGCGCGCGGTCGAGTGCGACGAAACCGGCACCGTCACGCACGGCCTTCATGGCTTCATACAGGCCGCGGTGCTGGCCGAGCTCGGTGGTGAATTCGGTGATGTGCTCGTCGGCCTCCGAATAGACCTCGCGAAGCTCCGGGGAGTCCTTCACGCCGTGCAGGTGCGACACCGGCGACCAGGTGCGCGAGAGCTTCTCGTCGAGCTGTTCGAGCGGCGCGACGAGCGAGTCGAAGTCGCGTGCGGCCGGATCGGCGACGAGGCGCTCGACGGCATCGCGGTAGTCGGCGAGCACCGCTTCGACGGCGGGCACCACGTGCGCGGTCTGGATGGCGGGGAAGTCCGGCAGCAGGGCCGGCGAGAGCAGGGGATTGGGGGTCGTATCCATGCGGCAAGGATGGGGGCCGTGGCCGCCCCCCACAAGGCGCTACGCGCCCCGCGTCCTCAGCGCGTGAGGAAATCCAGCACCCGCTTCATCAGCCCCGAGTAAGGCTGGTCGAAGAGGAACATCCCGTTGAGCCGCGCCTGCCGCATCACCGGCATGGCCTTGCTGAAGGTCAGGAAGCCCTGGTGGCCGTGGTAGTGGCCCATGCCCGAGGCGCCGACGCCGCCGATCGGCAGTTCGTGCTGGCCGAACTGGATCAGCGTGTCGTTCACGCAGACGCTGCCGGCGACGACGGTGTCGAGCGTGCGCTCGAGGCGCGCGCTGTCCCGGTCGAAGGGGTAGAAGGCCAGCGGCCGGTCGCGGCCGAGGATGTAGGCGATCGCCTCGTCGTGCGTGCGGTAGCCCTTCACCGGCAGCAGGGGTCCGAAGATCTCCTCCTGCATCACGCGGGCCTCGTCCGGCGGGTCGATCAGCACGGTCGGCGGGATGATCTCGCCAGGCGCGGCCTTGCCGTCGTCCGGCGCGTGCTGGCGGATCGCCACGCCACGCTGCTTCGCATCGTCCAGCCATTCGCGCAGGCGATGCGACTGCCGGGGGTTGATCACGCAGGTGAGGTCGGGGTTGTCGCCCAGCGTGGGCAGGCGCTTGGCCACCGCGGCGAAGAACAGGTCGATGAAGGCCTCGCGCTGCGCTTCCGGCACCAGCACGTAATCCGGCGCGACGCAGGTCTGGCCGGCGTTGAACAACTTTCCGGTGGCGATGCGCTCGGCCGCCAGTGCGAGGTCGAAGCCCGGGGCGATCAGCGCCGGCGACTTGCCGCCGAGTTCCAGCGTCACCGGCGTCAGGTTCGGGGCGGCGGCGGCCATCACCTTGCGGCCCACGGCGGTGCTGCCGGTGAACAAC
>NZ_JBILJW010000015.1:0-80596 GCF_044377035.1 Silanimonas sp. | reverse complement strand
GATGTTGAGCGGCGTCATTCGCCGACCTTCTGGCAGCAGCGCTACATGGCCGGGATGCACGTCATTGATATCTACCTCGATTCGCACGGCTGTGAGGCAGCGATTGGTCCTCACGCGATGGTCACCTACTCTGGCCCTCCTGAGCTATTCAAATCGGGTCTGTTCGAGCCGTCCTCGACGAACTAGCTTGAGGTTGCGGTCATGCGTTCAACTGGCGCCCCGCGCGCGGCCAACTGTCACCCTGGGCTCTAGACAGCCCCGATACTGAAAGCGGGGGGAGTCGATGGAACCCTTTTCTCAGTCACTGGTCGCGCAGATTCCGCTTGACGTCGTTACTCACGGGGTCCGGCGGCTTTCAAGCCGATCGCCGCCAACACCGCGAAGCCCACTTCCCACACCAGCGCGTAGGTGAAGAAGGGCACCCAGACCCCGTCGACGGCCACGCCGACCAAGCGCCCGGCGGCGATGCCGCCATTGGTGGCGATCACCAGCCACAGCCCGGCCATGCGCCAATCGGGCTTCGCCGCAGCGACCAGCATCAGCAGCCCCAAGCCCACCTCCAGCCCGCCGTAGAAGGCGCGGAACTCGGTCGCCGCCGGCGCACCGGTGGCGGTGATGCCGATGTCGGCCAAGGGGCCGATGGGGTCGACGAGGAACCACAGGCCGAAGCCGAGGAAGCCGAGGCCAGCGAGGGCGAGGACAGCGATGCGGAAGGCGTTCATGGCGCAAGGCTCGCACGGATGCCGCTGAAGGGCGTGGCAAAATCGGGCGCCCCCCCGCATGGAAGCCCCCGATGCCCCGGAACGCCCTGCTCGCGTTTTCGCTGACGCTTGCTGCCGTCCTCGCCGCCGCCCTGGCGGTGCAATGGCGCTCGCAGCGCCTCGCCGAGGAGGCTCGCCGCGACCTCGTCGATGCGCGCTGCAGCGCCGAGCTGAAGCGGCTCCCGAGGTTCCAGGGCATCGTCACCGTGGGCAGCGACACCGATGGCGACCGCGTGCGTTCGACGATCACGATCACCCCGCCTGAGGGCGTGCCGGTGGTCTGGGGCGGCGTGCGGGGGCCGACCGACCCCGTCCGTTTCCGCGACCTGCCGGTGCCGGGCGTGCGTCTCGATGGGCCGACGCGCTTCGAGTCCGAATGGGTGGATGGGTCGGTGCGCTCATGGGCGGGCATCCGGCTTCAGATCGGCCCGAAGCTGTGGTCCGGCGACGAGGCCGATGCCCTCGCCGCTCGCGGCATCGAGGCGCGCTTTCCGCTGGCCGACGCCGCGGAGATCGTGTCGGTGGCCTCGCCGACGCTCACCCTGCGCGCAGCCATGGGCGTCGAGGTGCGGAGCCCGCTGGCCGGCGTGGTCGTCGAAGCGGAGGACCGCTTCCGCGATCTTGGTTGCCCGCCGGGCCTGGCCAACGGGCTGGCAACGTTTCCGATCCGCAATCGCCTGGCCTTGCATACCGACGAAGGTCTGCGGCTCGAACTCCTGCACCTGCAGCAGGGCTCGCTGCAGGTGGCGCCGGGCGATCGCGTCGAGCGCGGGCAGGTGCTGGCCCGCGTGGGCCGCAGTGGCGACACGCCGGAGGAGCGCCTCGTCGTCGAGGCCGCGGCGATGACGCTTGGCCCCCTGCGCGCGGTGCCGTTCCGCTTCACGACCGTCGAGGGCGAGACGTGGACGCCGCGCGCCGGTGAGGTGCCCGAGGCCGTCCGCCAGCCGGACTGAGTCCGGAGCCGGGCCGGCGTACACTGCGCCCGATGACGTGGACCCCCGAAGATTTCGCTGCCGTGCGCCCGATGGGCTGGCGCGACGATGCCCCCGCCGCGCTCGCCTTGGCCGAGCTGCCGCGCGCGGCATTGGCCCGCGTGGTCGGCCAGCACCGCAACGCCTACGTGGTCGCGACGACGCTCGACGAGGCCCGCCGCGTGCAACCGCCCGCCGCATGGACGCGCCCGCGCTTCCGCGCCGAGGACCGCGCCGTGGTCGGCGACTGGGTGCTGCTGGACGCCAAGGGCGAGGCCATCACCCACCTGCTGCCCCGCCATGCGCTGCTGCGTCGCGCCGCCGCCGGCGAGCACTACCAGCAGCAGCCGATCGCCGCGAACATCGACCACGTGCTGGTCGTCACCGGCCTCGATGGCGATTTCAATCCGCGCCGCATCGAACGCTACCTGCTGCTGGTGCAGGCCAGTGGCGCCCAGCCGGTACTGGTGCTGTCGAAGGCCGACCTCGCGGGCGAGCTCGCCGGTGACGCCGCCGATCTGCTGCAGCCGCTGGTCGACGCCGGCTTCCCGCTGTACGTGGTCAACGGCAAGGACGCGGCCAGCGCGGCCGTCCTGCAGCCCTACCTCGGCGCGGGCCTCAGCTGCGTCCTGGTGGGCAGCTCCGGCGCCGGCAAGTCCACGCTG
Source organism: Silanimonas sp. (assembly GCF_044377035.1). Classification (GTDB taxonomy): domain Bacteria; phylum Pseudomonadota; class Gammaproteobacteria; order Xanthomonadales; family Xanthomonadaceae; genus Silanimonas. Next base: position 78,199 of record NZ_JBILJW010000015.1, on the reverse strand, counting down.
ACGAACACGCTGCTCGGCCGCGAGAAGATGAAGACGGCGGAAGTGCGCGAGACCGATTCGCGCGGCCGCCACACGACGACGTCGCGCGTGCTGATCCCGCTGCCGCAGGGCGGCTGCCTGATCGACACGCCCGGCATGCGCGAGTTGAAGCTGGTCGGCGAGGAGGATCTGGCCGACAAGGTGTTCGAGGACATCGAGGCCCTCGCCACGCAGTGCCGCTTCCGCGATTGCGCCCACCTGAATGAACCCGGCTGCGCCGTGCAGGCGGCGCTCGAGGCCGACGAACTCGACGAGGCGCGCTGGGCCCACTACGTGAAGCTGCGCGACGAGCGCGATGCTGCGGCGACCACGCTGGCCGCGCGCCGGGCCGAGACCAAGCAGGCCCACAAGGGCTTCCATGCCCGGCTGAAGGACAAGTACGGCAGGCGCTGAGCCGCCGCTCAGGCGGGCTCCGGTAGACTCTGCGCCATGCTTGCCTTCAAGAACCTGGCCCTGCGTCGCGGGCCGCGCCTCCTTTTCTCCGATGTCGACCTGACCCTGCACGCCGGCTGGCGGGTGGGCGTGATCGGTCGAAACGGCTGCGGCAAGTCCAGCCTGTTCGCGGCCGTGCGCGGCGAGATCGAGCCCGACAAGGGCGACATCGACCGGCCGAACAAGCTGCGCATGGCCTCGGTGGCGCAGGAAACCCCGGCCCTGCCGGACGCGGCGCTGGACTTCGTGCTCTCCGGCGACGCCGCCGTGCATGCGGCCATCCGGATGGAGGCTGAGGCGATGGCCGCCGAGGACTACGAGAAGGTCGCCGACGCCCACACGCTCCTCGCCGAGCTGAATGGCTACGACGCACCCTCGCGCGCCGCCAAGCTGCTGCACGGCCTCGGCTTCCCCTCGCACACGCACGAGACGCCGGTGGCGGAGTTCTCGGGCGGCTGGCGCGTTCGCCTGAACGTGGCGCGGGCGCTGATGACGCCTTCCGACCTGCTGCTGCTCGACGAGCCCACCAACCACCTCGACCTCGACGCCGTGCTTTGGCTCGAGGAATGGTTGCGCAGCTACCCCGGCACCCTGCTGGTGATCTCGCACGACCGCGAATTCCTCGACGGCCTGTGCACCCACACGCTGCACCTCCACGAAGGCAAGGCCAAGACCTACGTCGGCGGCTACACGGCCTTCGAGCGCCAGCGCGCCGAGCACCTGCGCCTGCAGCAGATCGCGCACGAGAAGGAACAGGTCGAGCGCGCTCACTTGCAGGCCTTCATCGACCGCTTCAAGGCCAAGGCCAGCAAGGCCAAGCAGGCGCAGAGCCGCATGAAGCGCCTCGAGAAGCTGGCGGGCACCGAAGCGGTGCGCGCCGAGCGCGAGGTGCGCATCGATTTCCCGGTGCCGCTGAAGCAGCCCACCACGCTCATCCAGGTTCGCGACGCCGACTGCGGCTACACCGCCAACGAGAAGGGCGAGGGCGGCGTCACCAAGATCCTCGGCAACGTCGGGCTGTCGATCGAGGCCGGCGACCGCCTCGGCCTTCTGGGTCCGAACGGCGCGGGTAAATCCACGCTGGTGAAGACGCTGGTCGGTGAGCTTCCGCTGCTTTCGGGCGAGCGCACCGGCCACCCGGACCTCGTCATCGGCTACTTCGCCCAGCACACGGTGGAATCGCTGCACGAGGGGCAGACGCCGATCGACCACCTGCGGATGATCGCGCCGAACACGGCGACGCAGGATTTCCGCGATTTCCTCGGCAAGTGGAACTTCCCCGGCGACCGCGCCTTCGAGGTGATCGACGGCTTCTCCGGCGGCGAGCGCGCGCGCCTCGCCTTGGCGATGATCGCGTGGCGCAAGCCGAACGTGCTGCTGCTCGACGAGCCCACCAACCACCTCGACCTCGAGATGCGCGAAGCGCTGGCCGAGGCGCTGGCCGACTTCGACGGCGCCATCGTGATGGTCTCGCACGACCGGCATCTCATCGGCCTCGTCTGCGACCGCTACGTGCGCGTGGCCGACGGCATCGTCGAGCCCTACGACGAGGACCTCGACGCCTACGCCACCTGGCTCAAGCAGCGCGGCAACAACGCCAACGCCAAGGCCCGAACGGTCGAAGCCAAGCCCGCCGCCAAGGCCGAGCCGGTCGCCGCCGCCAAGCCCCCGGCGAAGCCGGGCAAGCCTGTCGATGGCGCCACGAAGAAGCGCCACGCCGCCGTCGAGGCCAAGCTGTCCTCGCTGGCCGCCGAAGCCGAGGTACTCGATGCCGAACTCGCGGCCGCGTCGTCGAAGGGCGGCGCGCAGGCGGCGCAGGCGCTTGCCGCGCTGGGGCAGAGGCGCAGCGCCCTGCAGACCGAGCGCGAGACCCTCGAACTGGAGTGGCTGGAGCTCGCCGAGAGGATCGAGGCGGGCTGAACCCGCCCCGCCCCAACTTGAATTCCGGCCCCGCCAACCCCACCGCTGCCCGCAGCGACCCGCCACGGAACCCGCCCTCCATGCCCATCTACGCCTTCGCCTGCTCGGCCTGCGGCCATGATTTCGAACGCCTGCAGAGGCTTTCCGACGCCGATCCGACCACCTGTCCCGCGTGCGGCGCGGAAGGAACGATCGGCCGCCAGCTGACCGCGCCGCAGTTCCGGCTGGCCGGCGGCGGCTGGTACGAGACCGACTTCAAGAAGGACGGCGACAAGAAGCGCAACCTCGCCGACAGCGGTTCCGGCGGTGGCGCTTCGACGACGCCGAGCCCGAGCCCCGCGCCGGCGCCCACCAAGGCCTCGTCCCAATGAGCGCTACCGCCTTCTTCACCGGCCTGCTGGCCCTGTGCGGCCAGGCTTTCGAAGGCCGCATGACCACCAACGACCCGGCCGACGCCGCCATGGGCGCCCAGCGCCTGGTGATGCACGTGCGCGAATGCAAGGACGACGAGATCCGCATCCCGTTCCACGTCGGCGCCGACCGCTCGCGCACCTGGGTCGTCACCCGCACCGCCTCGGGCCTGCGCCTGAAGCACGATCACCGGCACGACGACGGCTCGTCCGACGTGCTGACGATGTACGGCGGTGACACCGCGACCCCGGGCAGCGCCAGCCGCCAGGACTTCCCGGTCGATGCCGAGTCGATCGCCCTGTTCATCCGCGAGGGTCGTGCGGTCTCGACCACCAACACCTGGACGATCGAGCACCGCAAGGGCCGCCTGTTCGCCTACGGGCTCGCGCGCCCGGCCGCCGGCAACAACCCGGCCCGCCGCTTCCGCGTTGAGTTCGACCTCACGAAGCCCGTGCCCGCCCCGCCGGCCCCGTGGGGCGCGGAAACCCCGGCCACGGCCGCCGCGCGCTGAGCGCCGGTACAATGGCCGGCTTGCCGCCGCGGCACCGCGGTGGCCCCTGATTCCTGTGGAGTTCCCATGCGTAGCCACTACTGCGGCCAGCTCGGCGAAGCGCTGATCGGCCAGACCGTCACCCTTTGCGGCTGGGCCGATGTCGCCCGCAATCTCGGCGGCGTCTGCTTCATCGACCTGCGCGACCACGAGGGCATCGTCCAGGTGGTCGCCGAGCCGGACAACGCGGCCTACGCCGCGGCCGCGCAGGTGGGCTACGAGGACTGCCTGAAGGTGACCGGCGTCGTGCGCGCCCGCCACAGCGTCAACGACAAGCTGAAGACCGGCCGCATCGAAGTGGTGGCCGAGCGCATCGAGATCCTCAACAAGGCCGAGACGCTGCCCTTCTACCTGCACGAGACGCCCGGCGAAGACGTGCGCCTGAAGTACCGCTACCTCGACCTGCGTCGTCCGGCAATGCAGCGCACGATGCGCACCCGCGTCGCCCTCGTGCAGGCCCTGCGCCGCTACCTCGATACGAAGGGCTTCCAGGACATCGAGACGCCGATCCTCACCAAGGCCACGCCGGAAGGTGCGCGCGACTACCTGGTGCCGAGCCGCGTGCATCCGGGTGAGTTCTTCGCGCTGCCGCAGTCGCCGCAGCTGTTCAAGCAGCTGTTGATGATGGCGGGCTTCGATCGCTACTACCAGATCGCGCGCTGCTTCCGCGACGAGGACCTGCGCGCCGACCGCCAGCCGGAATTCACCCAGCTCGACATGGAGTTCGCCTTCATCACCGAGCAGGACATCCAGGACTTCGTGGAAGGGATGATCCGCCAGGTGCTGCAGGAAGTCGGCGGCATCGAACTCGCCAACCCCTTCCCGCGCATGACCTATGCCGAGGCCATGCGCCTGTACGGCTCGGACAAGCCGGACCTGCGCATTGCGTGGGAATTCAAAGACATCGCTGAGCTCGTGAAGGGCTGCGAGTTCAAGGTGTTCACCGACTGGGCGAACCACGCCGAAGGTCGCGTCGTCGCGCTGCGCGTGCCGGCCGGTGCGTCGCTCTCGCGCAAGCAGATCGACGACTACGGCGCCTACTGCGCCAAGTACGGCGCCAAGGGTTTGGCGTGGATGAAGGTGGAATCGCGCGCCAAGGGCCGCGAGGGCATCAATTCGCCGATCGCCAAGTTCCTAGACGACTCCACGCTCGCCGCCGTGCTCGACGCCGCGCAGGCAGCCGATGGTGACCTGCTGTTCTTCGGCGCCGGCACCTACAAGACCGTGTGCGACTTCATGGGCGCCCTGCGCCTGAAGGCCGCCAAGGACCTCGGCCAGGTCGCGAACGTGTGGGCCCCGCTGTGGGTCACCGACTTCCCGATGTTCGAGTGGGACGACGAAGCGCAGCGCTACGTGGCCCTGCACCACCCGTTCACCGCGCCGAAGATCGACGACATCGCCGACCTCGCCGCGAACGCCCGCATCGCGGTCTCGCGCGGCTACGACATGGTGCTCAACGGCAACGAGATCGGCGGCGGCTCGGTTCGCATCCACAACAGCGCGATGCAGGCCAAGGTGTTCGAACTGCTCGGCATTGGCGCGGAAGAGGCGGAAGCGAAGTTCGGCTTCCTGCTCGAAGCGTTGCGCTACGGCGCGCCGCCGCACGGCGGCATCGCCTTCGGCATCGACCGCATCTCGGCCCTGATGGCCGGCAGCGATTCGATCCGCGACGTCATCGCCTTCCCGAAGACCGCCAGCGCGCAGTGCCTGCTGACCAACGCCCCGTCGGCCATCGAAGACAAGCAGTTGGCCGAGTTGCACGTGCAGGTGCGTCCGGCTGCCCTGAAGGCCTGAGGCGACGCAGGGCAGGGCGATGGCCGACCGCGTCGTCCTGCTGCACGGCATCTGGAACAACCGCCCGGTGCTTTGGCCGCTCGCGGCGCGGCTTCGCGCCAGTGGCTTCGAAGTCGAGAGCTTCGGCTACCCCAGCGTGTTCGGCGGCGCGGAAGCGGCGGCCCAGCAGCTGGCCGCCAAGCTGCGACTCGACGCCCGGAAGCGCAAAGCCCCGGCCCATCTGGTGGGGCACAGCCTCGGCGGCCTCGTGTCGCTGCTCGCCGCCCAAGACCCCGAACTGCCGGTGCGGCGCATCGTCTGCCTCGGCAGCCCGCTCACCGGCAGCGGTGCAGCGCGCGCCGTGCATGGCCGCGGTCTCGGCTTCGGCATGGGTCGCAGTGCCCGCGTGCTGCTGAAGGGCCTCGAAAACGCACCCCAGCATTGTGAAGTCGGCGCGATCGCCGGGACTCTGGAAGCGGGCTTGGGCCGCGTGTTCGGCAGCTTCGACGGCCCGCACGACGGCACGGTGTCCGTCGACGAGACCCGGCTGCCGGGGCTGGTTGACCATTTCGAAGTCCGTGCCAGCCACATGGGCCTGCTGGTGTCGCGGGTCGCGGCGGAGGCGGTGGCGAACTTCCTGCGGACGGGGCGGTTCGCGGGGTAGGGCGTCGGCGTGCGCCAGCGCGAGGCCCGCGGATTCGGCTGGCCCGCCCCGTCACCTGATTCGCTAGATTTCCGGCGGTCGACCCGAAGGCCACATCCCTGTGGCTCGGGTCGATGGCGCATCCTGCGCCACCCCTGACGGGGCTGCGCCTAAAGCGCGCGCCGGGGCTCCTTATTCGCCTCATCCGCAGGCCCGGCGCTGGCGCTGCGACGTTCCCGCGCGCCCGAAGTCCGCGCGAAGACTGGGCCATCGCCGCGTCGCCGTTGCGACATTCGGCGAGGGTGATCGAGCGCCGCGCCCGCGTGGCGTTGGGCCAGCGACAAGCGAGCCAAGGATGGCGAGCGCGCGGCTCGGGGCAGGACAGCCCCGAGTCCGCGGAGAGCGGCCCAGCGCTCACGCGAGGCAGGCGCGACGGCTGGTGTCCCCGCGCGGATCGCCCGAGCCTCAGCGATAATCCCGCCATCGCACACACCACCGAGGCACCCCATGGGTCGATTGATGGCCATCGAAGGCCGCAAGAACGCGCAGGCCGCCAAGCGCGGCGCGGTCTTCACCAAGCTGGTCCGCGAGATCTCCGTCGCGGCGCGGATGGGCGGCGGCGATCCCGCCGGCAACCCGCGCCTGCGCCTTGCCGTCGATCGCGCGCTCGCGCAGTCGATGCCGAAGGACAACATCGAGCGCGCGATCAAGAAGGCCACCGGCGAGCTGGAAGGCGTGAGCTACGAAGAAGTGCGCTACGAGGGTTACGCGCCGGGCGGCATCGCGGTGATCGTCGAGTGCCTCACCGACAACCGCGTGCGCACCGTCGCGGACGTGCGCCACGCCTTCTCGAAGTACGGCGGCAACCTCGGCACGGAAGGCTCGGTCGCCTTCATGTTCAAGAAGGTTGGCGTCCTGGCCTACGTGGCCGGCGCGGACGAAGAGAAGATCACCGAAGCCGCCATCGAGGCCGGCGCCGACGACATCAAGAGCTACGACGACGGCGCGGTTGAAGTGATCACTTCGCCCGAGGCCTTCGAGTCGGTGAAGAAGGCGATGGAAGCGGCGGGCCTCGCGCCGGCCGAAGCCAACGTGACGATGCGCGCCGACAACGACGTGGCCGTCGACGGCGAAACCGCGCTGCAGGTGGTCAAGCTGCTCGACAAGCTCGAGGACCTCGACGACGTGCAGAACGTGCACCACAACGCCGACCTGCCGGACAGCGCTTACCAGTGACGACCCGCCTGCTCGGCATCGATCCCGGGTCCCGGCGCACGGGCCTCGGGGTCATCGACGTCGACGCCTACGGCCACTACACCTTCGTGCACTGCGAAGTGCTGAACCTGCTGATCGACACCGACAACTTCCCCGAGCGGCTCGGCCGCCTCGCCGAAGGCATCGACGCGATCATCGACCAGTGGCAGCCGCAGCAGGTGGCCATCGAAACCGTGTTCATGGACAAGAGCGCCACCTCGGCGCTGAAGCTGGGCCATGCCCGCGGTGCGGCCATCGCCACCGTCGTGCGCCGCGGCCTGCCGCTGGCCGAGTACGCGCCGCGCGTCATCAAGCAGTCGCTGGTGGGGAAGGGCGCGGCCGACAAGGACCAGGTGCAGCACATGGTCAAGATCCTGCTGAACCTGCAGGGCGAGCGCCTGTTCGCCGACGCGGCGGATGCGCTCGCCGTCGCGCTCACCCACGCCCACATGTCCGCCACCGCAGCGCGCGCCGGGGTCGGCGTGGCGGCGCTGCGGCGACGTTAGCCGAACGCCTCAGTACGCGTTCTGCGGCGTCAATGGGGTGGCGGCGTTCCGCCCGTCGACGCTCAGGATGATCGCGCTTCCCGTGGTTTGGCCACTTACGAAGTCGATGGTCTGGCCGGCCACGAGGCGCGTGCGTCGCAGGTTGCGATAGACCAGCGGCTGTCCGTTCGCCACCTGCGTGCGCTGTGTATCCGCCGTCTCTTCGATCACGTAGGCGCTGCCGCTTCCATCGACGATGCCGCGCCCGTCACGGTCGAGGAAGATCGCCGTGTTCTCGCTCACCCCCACGCCGACGATCCGCGGTGCGTTGCCGTCCTGACGCAGGCGCGCCATGAAGGCCAGCAGGCGACCCATCCGGTCGCGCTGCGAGAAGTGCGTGTCGGTGATGATGTCGCCCATCAGCGGCAGGTCGAGGAAAAGCGTCGAGAACAGCATCCCGCTGCGATACGGGTTGGCGACGGCTTCCGCACTGGTCACGGCCGTCACGCCGTCGGGGTCGTAGATGTGCTCGCCCTGCACCGCAAGGCCTGCCGAGGTGCCTCCGATCACCGCACCACGAAGGTAGGCCGCACGGATCGCATCCTCGCTGCGCGTGTCCTTCCAAGCATTGAGGTAGCTCGATTGGTCGCCCCCGGCGATGAAGATCAGTTCGGCGTTTCGAAGTGTCCATTCGGCGTAGTCGGAATTGGCCTTCTCGCGCGTGTCGAGCAGGAGCGTCTCGACCGAATCTGGCTTCAGCGCACCGCTGACGAGGTTGAACAGGTAATCGTTGTAGCCATTCGTGCCGCTGGTCCGGATCACCACCACGTCGCCGCCGTTGGCGATCGGGAAGGCGCGCTGGCTGAAGCTGGCGTCGACGTCGAGGCCGCCGCCCATCAGGATCAGTCCGGGACCGTTCACCGGCGAGCGGCCCGAGTCGGCCGCGTTGCCAACCAGCCAGTTCTGCAGGTTGCCGGGTTTGGTGGGTCGGGTGCCGACGCCCGTGCCGCCGCCTCCGCTCGAGGGCAGATCGACGCGCAAGGTGTATGGGCCGCTACCGCTGTGGGACGTCAGCTTGAGGTAGTAGCGTCCCGTGGTCGCGGCCGGGAAAGTGCCCGTTTCGGGAATCCGGGAGCTACGGCCGCTGGTCACCGCGCCGCCGGTGGCTTGGTAGAGCGCCCAGTCGAAGTCCCGTCCGCTGGCATGGTCGAGGGAGATCGAGATGGTGCCCGACGACGGCATGTCGACGTAGAACCAGTCGATGTCGCGCGAGCTGGAAAACGTGCCGGTGACGACCACGCCCGAGCCTATCGGCCCATCGGCCGTGCTCTCGCGGTCATTGCTTTCGCTTTCGGCGCGGATCTGGGCGTTGGCAGCCTGGGCGCAGAGCAGGGCGGCCAGCAGGGAAACGACATAGCAGTAAGGCCGCGCGGTCGGCGCGCGCAGAAGGGTGGACAAAGGCATCGTGGTCTCCAAAGGCATCGCGCTCGGCGCGACGCAAGCAACGGATCGGAACGGACAACTCCGGGAATGGCGCGCCGCGGGCGCGCCCTCAGGCCACCGGCTCTACTCGTCCCACCACTCGCTGAGGTAGTAGGTGCGGCAAAGGTGCCGACAATGGAAGCGGGGTTTCGACATGGAATCCTCAGGATCCTCGTCGTCGTGATACGCCGCCTCCGTCCTCCGGTCAAGCGCCTCCCGGGATGCCCGGCACTGCGCGATTCGGCGAAGATGCACCATCCACTCGACTGCCCCTCCCATGATCGGACGCCTCCGCGGCACCCTCATCCAGAAAGCCCCGCCCGCGCTGATGGTCGAAGTGGGCGGCGTCGGCTACGAGCTCGACGCGCCGATGTCGACCTTCTACGACCTGCCCGAGATCGGCCGCGAGGTCACGCTGTTCACGCACTACGCGGTGAAGGAGGACAGCGTCGCGCTGTACGGCTTCCTCACCGAGCGCGAGCGCCGGCTGTTCCGCGACGTGCAGAAGGTGACCGGCATCGGCGCGAAGATCGCACTGGCCATCCTCTCCGGCGTCAGCGTCGACGATTTCGCTCGCCTCGTTTCGACCAGCGACGTCACGGCGCTCACCCGCATCCCGGGCATCGGCAAGAAGACCGCCGAACGCATCGTTGTCGAGCTGCGCGATCGCGCCGCCGAGTTGGGCGGCGTCGGTGGCCCGGTGGCCAAGGGCCAGCCGATCCCGGCCGACCCGCAGTCCGAGGCCGTCATCGCTCTGCAGCAGCTGGGCTACAAGCCGGCGGAAGCCGCGAAGATGGCCAAGGACGCCTTCGAGACCGGCGACACGGCCGAGACCGTCATCCGCAAGGCGCTGAAGGCCTCGCTCCGGACCTGATTCCTTTCAGGCGAGGAGGCCGTCGGTACGCCGCGGATCGAGGTATTGGAGGCCGGCTTCAGTCCGGCCGCTGGGGCAACGGCCCGACCGCAAGCGTTTCGCACTCCGAGCCGCGCATCGGCGCCCGCGCTACATCAGGGCTCAGGAAACGCTGCCGCAGTTGCTGGTCGCGTCTTGGCCAGTCGAAGCCCTCCAGCGCCCGGCGCAGGGCATCGCCATGGTCGGCGTCGCCCTGCCGCGTTAGGTGGTAGTGCAGCTCGAAGCTGCCGAGGCGACGCGTGCGTGAGCGGAGGGTGGCGGCCCGCCAACCGCGACGCATCATCGCCAGGTAGATCACTTCGCGGCCACCGACCAGCACGTCGAGGCGGCCTGCGGCCAAGGCGTCGGCCAAGGCCCCATTCACCTCCCCCGCCACGACCCGGGAGTCGGCGAAGCCCATCGTTTCTGCGAGGCGCTGGGTGCGTACCCCAACCCTCAGGCTCGATGTCGGGGCGGTGGCGGCGGACGCCCAAGGGCCTTGGTAAACGGCGATCCTGTCGATCGTGTGGCCGAAGGGCAGTGGGAGCGCTTCTTCGAGGTCGGCGCTCAGCGTTGCATCGCCGAGGAAGAGGGCGACGTCGCCCGCCGTGCGCGCGTCCGCGCCGGCATCGAGGGGGAGCGGAACGGCGACGAAGCGTCGACCCGCACGCTCCGCCAATCGGCGCAGGTTCTCCACCGCGATGCCGGTGAGGTGGCAGTCCGCATCGTGGAAGGCCCAGGGCGGCAGGTGGGGGACACCCACGCGCAGCTCGACGGCGGGCGTCGAGGCTTCCGCGGCGTCGGCGTCGGTGCCGGGCACGGGCCAAGCTGCGAGAGTGGTGATCGCAAGGACCATTCCCCACCTCAGGACGCTGCGACGGACCATGCCTGCCTCCCTGCGTTGGGGGCGCCGAGCCCGGGCGGTCTCACGCGCCGTGCGAATATACGCCCATGAGCACCCGCACCGTCTCGCCCGGCGCCACCGCCGAGGACGAAGCCCTCGAAGCCAGCATCCGCCCGAAGTCGCTCGCCGAGTATCTCGGCCAGGAGGCCGTGCGCGAGCAGATGCAGATCTACATCCAGGCGGCCAAGCAGCGCGGCGAAGCACTCGACCACGTGCTGATCTTCGGGCCGCCCGGCCTCGGCAAGACCACGCTCTCGCACGTCATCGCCAACGAGCTGGGCGTGAACCTGCGCCAGACCTCGGGCCCGGTGATCGAGAAGGCCGGTGACCTCGCAGCCCTGCTCACCAACCTTCAGCCGCACGACGTCCTGTTCGTCGACGAGATCCACCGCCTCTCACCGATGGTCGAAGAGGTGCTGTATCCCGCGATGGAGGACTACCAGATCGACATCATGATCGGCGAAGGCCCCGCGGCCCGCTCGATCAAGCTCGACCTGCCGCCCTTCACTCTTATCGGTGCGACCACCCGCGCGGGCCTGCTCACCGCGCCGCTGCGCGACCGCTTCGGCATCGTGCAGCGCCTTGAGTTCTACACCGCCGAAGAGCTCACGCGCATCGTGCGGCGCTCGTCGCAGATCCTCGGCATCGCCTGTGATCCGGAAGGCGCGGCGGAGATCGCCCGGCGCGCCCGGGGCACGCCGCGCATCGCCAACCGTCTGCTGCGCCGTGTGCGCGATTTCGCCCAAGTGAAGGGCGAGGGCGTGATTACCAAGCCGATCGCCGACGCGGCGATGAAGATGCTGAAGGTCGACCCGGAAGGCTTCGATGACCTCGACCGTCGCCTGCTGCAGACGATCGCCGAGAGCTTCGCCGGCGGTCCGGTGGGCGTCGAATCGCTGGCTGCCGCGCTGTCGGAAGAACGCGGCACGCTCGAGGACGTGGTGGAGCCCTTCTTGATCCAGCAGGGCTTCCTCGTGCGCACGGCCCGCGGTCGCATGCTCGCCCCGAAGGCGTGGACCTGGCTTGGCCTGAAGCCGCCGCGAGGCGCTGCCACGCCCGACCTGTTCGACGCCGATGCCGGCTGATCGACCCGCGTTCAGCCTGACCTTAAGGGTCTATTGGGAAGATACCGATGCCGGTGGGGTCGTCTACCACGCCAGCTACGTCCGGTTCCTTGAGCGGGCGCGCACCGAATGGCTGCGCGCCGCCGGGTACGACCAGACCACGCTGCGCGGGGAAGGTGGGCTGCTGCTGGTGGTGCGCGCGATGCGGCTCGATTTCCTCGGCCCGGCGCGGCTCGATGACCTGCTCACCGTGACCGTCACCCCGGTCGAGGCGAAAGGCGCGAGCCTGCGCTGCCGACAGTCGGTGCTGCTGGGCGAGCGCCCGTTGCTCACCGCCGAGGTCGAAGTCGCCTGCCTGCGTGCCGCCGATTTCCGCCCCACCCGAATCCCCGCCGGCCTGCTGGCCGACCTGATGCCGAACCCTGGTGCCCCATGCTGACGACCGCTTTCCTCGCCGCTGCCACCGCTGCCACGCCGCTTGCTCCGGAGGCCGCCGCGGCCGCCACGGAGGTCGCGACGGAAGCCGCCGTGTCGGGGGGCATCAACTACTTCACGCTGATCCTCAAGGCGAGCGTGCCAGTGCAGCTCGTGCTGCTGCTGCTCGTCGCCGCCTCGGTGCTGAGTTGGGTGATCATTTTCCGCAAGCAGCGCGTCTACAAGCGCGCCGACGCCGAAGCCAACGAGTTCGAGAACCGCTTCTGGTCGGGCGCCGACCTCAACCAGCTGTACCGCGCGGCCACCGATCGCAACCGCGTGGTCGAGGGGCTGGAAGCCATCTTCGAGGCGGGCTTCCGCGAATTCACCCGCCTGCGCCAGAAGAAGGGCATGGACGCGCGCGCCCAGCTTGAGGGCGCACAGCGCGCCATGCGCGCCACGCTGGCCCGCGAGACTGGCGAGCTCGAGCGCAACCTCGAGCTGCTGGCGAACATCGGCTCCACCTCGCCCTACGTCGGCCTCGTCGGCACGGTGTGGGGAATCATGATCGCCTTCCACGAGCTGGGTAACGTCAAGCAGGCGACGATGGCGCAGGTCGCGCCGCACATCTCCGAGGCCCTGATCGCCACCGCGATCGGCCTGTTCGCCGCCATCCCGGCCGTGTGGGCCTACAACCGCTACGCCTCGCGCGTCGAGCGCCTGACCGTGCGCTACGAGGCCTTCGCCGAAGACTTCAGCTCGATCCTCGCCCGCCAGGGCGGCAGCGACGAGCCCTGACCCCAAGCCCCCGCCTCATCCGTTGGAGGGCCCATGGCCGCGTTCAGCAACCGCCACAAGAAGCGCAAGCTCAAGGCCGAGATCAACGTCGTCCCGTACATCGACGTGATGCTCGTGCTGCTCGTCATCTTCATGATCACCGCCTCGGTGATGAACCTCGGCGTCGAGGTCAGTCTGCCGCAGACGAATCAGCGGACCGTTGAGCAGACGCAGGATCCCGTCGTCGTCTCCATCGCCCTCGACGGGAGTTATTCGCTGAAGCTCGGCGACGGCGCCGACACGCCGATGTCGCGCGAGGAACTGGGCAACCGCATCCGCGCCTTCGTGGCGCAGAACCCGCAGACGCCGGTGTTCGTCGCGGCGCATCGTGAACTCCAGTACCAGACGGTGATGGAGGCCATGGAGCTGCTGCAGGGCGCTGGTGTCTCCAAGGCCGCCCTGATGAGCGAGCCGCGGGCCACGGAGCGCTGATGCGCGAGCGTCCCGAAGACACGGGCATTGCGGTCGGCCTGGCGGTCGGCCTGCACCTGCTCGTCGTCGTCCTGATGTTCGTCGCCTGGCTGTGGACCCCGGCACCCGAGGTGCTGTCCGTCGCCGGCCCGCCGATCGAAGTCGAACTGGTGCAGGCCGCGCCCGTGCGCGACCGCGAGCGCCCGAGCGCCGCCACGCCGCCGCCGGCCGCCCCGGAGCCGGTCGAAGAAGAGGCCGCCCCGCCGCCTCAGCCGGAGCCCGAGCCCACCCCACAGGATGCGGTGGTCGAACCGCAGCCCACGCCGCAGACCCCGCAGGCCGTGCCCGACACCCGCGACCAGGATCGCGCGTCCCGCGACGCCGTGTCGCCCGAGCCGCCGGCCCCGCGTGAGCAGGAAGAGCGTCGTCGCGAAGAGCAGGTCGACCTGACAGAGCGCCCGCCGCAGACCACGCCCGAGGAGCGGCAGCGCCTGTCCGCGCAGCAACTCGAGCGCCTGAAGCGCTTGGCCGCCCTGCGCACCCAGCGCGAGCAAGCCGCCAACCAGACCCGCATGGAAGAGCAGCGCGACCAGCAGCGGCAGGACCTCGCCGCCCGCCAGCCGCCGTCGCCGCAGCCCGCCGCCTCCCCGAGCGAGGCCACGCCGACGCCGATGGCCGGCAACAACGGCGTGGATACCAGCCTCCGGGCGGCCTACGTGCTGGCCATCCAGAACGCCGTCGAGCGTAACTGGCGTCGCCCCGAGACCATCCCCGCCGGGCAGCGCTGCCGCATCGTCATCGTCCAGATCCCGGGCGGCGAGGTGATCAGCGCCGACGTCGATCCGACCTGCCCTTACGACGCCCTCGGCCGCGATTCGCTGGAGCGCGCCGTGTTCGCGGCCTCGCCGCTGCCCTACGCCGGTTTCGAGGACGTGTTCGAGCGTCGCCTCGGCCTCAACTTCCAGCCGGCGGACTGAGGCTGCACCGGCGTTCAGCCAACAGCGGCTATCTCTTTCTCCGACCCCGTACACTCCGCGCGCGCCGCCTGACGGCTTTTGGAACCCCAGCCATGACGCGAACCCTTGCTTCCCTCGTCCTGCTCGCCTTCGCCCTGCTGACGCTGCCCTTCGCGTCGCGCGCGCAGACGCTGGAAATCGACATCGTTGGCGGCAACGCCGCGGCCCTGCCGATCACCGTCGTGCCGATGCCCTACCTGGGCACGAACGTCGCCCCGGACACCGACGTCGCCGCGGTCATCGCCGCTGACCTGAACCGCTCGGGCCAGTTCCGCACCCTGCCGGACGCCAACATCATCGAGAAGCCGATCCGCGGCAGCGAGATCCAGTTCCCGACCTGGCGCGTGCTTAAGCAGGACTTCATCGTCGTCGGTCGCGTGCTGGACGCCCCGGACGGCGGTTACCGCGTCGAGTACGAGCTGTACGACGTGGCCAAGCAGGAGCGTCTGCTGGGCCTGGCCATGACCGGCCGGGTGCGCGGCATGCGCGACATCGCCCACCAGATCGCCGACCAGGTCTACGAGAAGATCCTCGGCGTCCGCGGCGCCTTCTGGACCCGCATCGCCTACGTGACCGCCTCGGGCCGCCACCCGAACCAGCAGTACGCCCTGATGGTCGCCGATGCCGACGGTTTCAACCCGCAGACGGTCGTCCGCTCGCGCGAGCCGCTGATGTCGCCGGCCTGGGCGCCGGACGGCCGCCGCCTCGCCTACGTCAGCTTCGAGCGCGGCAACTCGACCATCTACATCCAGGAGCTGACCACCGGCGCCCGCGAAGTGGTGGCGAGCTTCCGGGGCATCAACGGCGCCCCCAGCTTCAGCCCGGACGGCACCAAGCTGGCCCTGACGCTGTCGCGGACCGGCAACCCCGAGATCTACGTGATGGACCTGGGCTCGAAGGCCCTGACCCAGATCACCCGCCATTTCTCCATCGACACCGAGGCGGTCTGGACCCCGGACGGCCAGAGCCTGGTCTTCACGTCCGACCGCGCCGGCCGGCCCCAGCTCTACCAGGTGCCCGTCACCGGGGGGGAGCCGACCCGCCTGACCTTCGAAGGGGACTACAACGCCAAGGCGTCCGTGGCCTTCGATGGTAAAAAATTCGCTATGGCGCAGGGAAACAGGAACGTTTATCGTATTGCGGTACTGGACCGCAGCCTCGCCCAGCCCCGTTGGCAGACCTTGTCGCCGGGCAACCTGGACGAGTCTCCCAGCTTCGCGCCCAACGCCAGCATGCTTCTGTACGCCACGAAAGAGGGCGGCCGGGGCGTGCTGTATGCGGTGTCGGCCGATGCGCGTGTCCGGCAGCGTTTGGTTTTGACCGACGGTGACGTCCGGGAGCCCGCCTGGTCGCCGTACCGGCAACGATAAACAGGACGGGCCTGCCGCACCCCCGCTCACGCTCCACTTTTTTGCTACTCACTGCCAACGAGGTTCCACCCATGAACAACACCACCCGCGTCCTGCTGGTCGCTGCCATCGCCGTCGGCCTCGCCGCCTGCACCAAGAAGACCGTGCCGGTCGAGCCGACCACCCAGCCGACCCAGCCGGCCACTCAGGCCGCCGTCGACGACGGCAAGTACGGCCCGGAAGATCTGGACACCGACGCCTGCCTGAAGCAGCGCACCGTGTACTTCGATTTCGACCAGGACGCCGTCAAGCCGGAGTTCCAGGCCATCATGGCGTGCCACGCCAAGTACCTGCAGGACCGTCCGGAGTCGCGCATCACGCTGGAAGGCAACGCTGACGAGCGCGGTTCGCGCGAGTACAACCTCGGCCTCGGCGAGCGCCGTGGCAACGCCGTCTCGGGCGCCCTGCAGGCGGCCGGTGGTTCGGCGGGCCAGCTGACCGTCGTCTCGTACGGCGAAGAGCGTCCGGTCGACACCGCGTCGACGGAAGAGGCGTGGGCGAAGAACCGCCGCGTCGAGATCGTCTACACCGCCCGCTAAGCGGAGCCGGTCTTGCGTGCCTTGAAGCTCGCAGTCGTGGGGGCGGCCCTCGGGGCCGCCACTTCGGTTTCGGCGCAGCGCGCCAGCCTTGCCGAGCGCGTCGAGCGCCTCGAGGCCCAAGCGGCGTCGCAGAACAACGCGCAAGCCAACATCGAGACGCTGAACCGTCTCAACGCCCTGCAGCAGGAAGTCGCCTCGCTGCGTGGCCTCGTCGAACAACTGCAGAACGAGAACGCCCAGCTCAAGCAGGCGGCTCGCGAGCAGTACATCGACCTCGATTCCCGGCTGGGTCGCCTCGAAGGCGGCTCGGCCCCGGCGGCCGGAACGGCTGCCACGCCGGCAGGCGCTGACGGCGGTGCTCCCACGCCCGCAGAGACCCCTGCCGCCCCGGTGGACGCCGCCCCCGGCATCGCCGCCCCCGCTGCGCCGCGTGGCGTGGTCGCCGATGTCGCGACCGGTGCCCCGGCCCCGGCCGATCCGGCCGGCGAGCGGCCCATGTACGACAGTGCCTTTCAGGCCCTGCGCGACGGCGAGTACGCCGAAGCGTCGCGCCGCTTCCAGGCCTACCTGGAGGCCTACCCGGCCGGCACGCTGGCGCCGAACGCCTGGTACTGGCTCGGCGAGAGCTATTACGTCACCCAGAACTACGATGTCGCCTTGACGGCCTTCGAGAGCCTGCTGCAGGCCTTCCCGGATTCGGCCAAGGCGCCCGACGCGCTGCTCAAGCTCGGCTATTGCCAGTTCGAGCTCGGCCGCGCGCCGCAGGGCGAAGCGACGCTGCGCGACGTGATCGCGCGCTACCCGGGCAGCGACGCCGCGCGTCTCGCCCAAAGCCGTCTGCGCTCCCTCGCGCTGGACGCCGGCTGAGGCCCCGATGACCGCTCCGCGCCTGCGCGAGCAGCCAGGCGATCGCGAGCGGCCCTCCGAGATCGTCCAGGCCGAACGCCTGAAGATCACCGAGGTCTTTCTCTCCCTGCAGGGCGAATCCCGTTCGGTCGGTTGGCCGACGGTGTTCATCCGCCTGACCGGTTGCCCGCTGCGCTGCACCTATTGCGATAGCGCCTACGCCTTCCACGGCGGTGAGTGGCGATCCATCCCGGACCTGGTCGACGAAGCCCGTGCCCACGGCGTGCGCCATGTCTGTGTCACCGGTGGCGAGCCGCTCGCGCAGAAGCGCTGCCTGCTGCTGCTGAAGGCCCTGTGCGACGCCGGTTTCGACGTGTCGCTCGAGACGTCCGGCGCCCTCGATATCTCGGAGGTCGACCCGCGCGTTTCCATCGTGCTCGACCTGAAGACCCCGGATTCCGGTGAGGCGAAGCGCAACCGGCTGCCGAACCTGCCGCTGCTGCAGGCCAAGGACCAGGTGAAGTTCGTGCTGTGCAGCCGCGCCGACTACGACTGGGCGAAAACGATGATGGCGGAGCACGCGCTGGCGTCGCGCTGCGAGGTGCTCTTTTCGCCGAGCTTCGAGCAGCTGGCGCCGCGCGAATTGGCCGATTGGATCGTTGCGGACCGGCTGCCGGTGCGTTTCCAGCTGCAGTTGCACAAGCAGCTTTGGGGCGATGAGCCCGGGCGCTGAGGACGAGGAATCATGGCGATGAATCAAGGTGCGGAGGGTGCCGACTCGATGGCGCAGGACGGTCGCGGCAAGCGCGCAGTCGTGCTCGTCTCCGGCGGCATGGACTCGGCCGTGGTGCTGGCTATCGCCCGTGCGCGAGGCTTCGAGACCTATGCGCTGTCGGTGCGTTACGGCCAGCGGCATTCCGCGGAACTCGACGCGGCGGCGCGCAACGCGGCGAGCTTGGGCGCGGTGGCCCACAAGGTGGTCGAGGTGGACCTGCGCAGCATCGGCGGTTCGGCGCTGACCGCCGACATCGACGTGCCGGAGAGCCCCAGCGAGGGCATTCCCGTCACCTACGTGCCGGCGCGCAACACCATCATGCTGTCGGTGGCGCTGGGCTGGGCCGAAGTGCTCGGCGCCCGCGACCTGTTCTGCGGCGTCAATGCCGTGGATTACTCCGGGTACCCGGACTGCCGCCCCGAGTTCATCGCCGCGTTCGAACGCCTCGCCAACCTCGCCACCAAGGCCGGGGTGGAAGAGGGCGGGTTGAAGGTGCACGCGCCGCTGATCGCGATGTCGAAGGCCGACATCGTCGTCGAGGGCCTGCGCCTTGGCGTGGATTTCGCCCAGACCGTGAGCTGCTACCAGGCCGACGCCGAGGGCCGTGCCTGCGGCCGCTGCGACGCCTGCCGGCTTCGGGCCGAGGGCTTCGTGAAGGCCGGCGCGCCGGACACGACTCGCTACCAGCCGCGCTGAACGCGGTGGCCCGCCGCGCTGCCAAGCGCCCGGGCTTGCGGTAGACTTCGCGCCCCGTCGCGATGACGGGACAGGTTTCGGTGGGCCGTTAGCTCAGTCGGTAGAGCAGCTGGCTTTTAACTAGTTGGTCGATGGTTCGAATCCATCACGGCCCACCAATCGCTTCAGGCATACCTACGGGCTATGGTCAGGCCTGTCGCCTTTCTGCTTTTCGCCCTTGGCATGGCATCGGCCGGCAGCGCCTCGACGGCGCGACTTCCGGATCCGGTGCCTCGGGCCGAGATCGTGATGCCGTTGTTCGACATGCCGCCATGGGCCTGTTTCGATGGGCACTGCCAACCGCAGGGCTTGGCGGTGGGTGTGGTGCGCGCCTTCGCTCGACCCTTTTCTGCGCAGCTGCCCACGGGCGCGGACGTCGGTCGGTTCCATCTATGTGCAGCGATGCGCAGGCCACCAGCCCGGACTTCCGCGGCGGCGAGATCTTCCCGGATCCCGCCATCAAGTGGGAGGCGCTGCTTCCGTTCGTCCTGTCGCAGTCACTCGACAGTAGCGAGGACCACGAGGCTCGCCTGGATATCGTGGGGCCTCTCTGCCTTCGAGTGGTGGAGCAGCATGGCGGCCGCCCTCAAGCGGTCCGGCGCAGGGCGCGCCAGAGGAACAGCAGCCCGAGGGCCATGAACCAGAGCTGCAGCCCGGTCGTGGACAGCACGATCGAGACCGGTGGCGCGATGCCGAAGAGTTCGAGTGCCGGCAAGGCGACGATGATGCCGGCCACGAGCCCCGCAAGCCCTGCCCACGCGGGCAGCTGCCGGTCGCGCAGGATCACCAGACCCGTCGCGATGGCCCAGATCGCGGCGAAGGCCGCGACGCCCAAGGCCTCGCCAATCGCACCGCCCCAAGCGTTGAGGGCGGCCTGCATCGTCTCGATCGCGGCGCGGCCCTCCGCCGACAGGCCGGGGGCGGCATGCGCGTCGGCCAGCGCGCCGCTGCCGGTCAGCCAGCGCAGGATGCCGATCCCTCGCGCCAAGGCGGAGACCGCGGCGGCGGCGACGGCGATGAGCGCCAGCGCGCCGAGCGGGCCCGGGCGCGCCGCCAGTCGCACTGTCACCACGCCGGTCACGAGGAACAGCAGCGAATACCCGAGGTAGAGCCCGTAGCCCAGCCGCACGGCATCGAGTTGCTCCCGAAGCAGCGGAAGCATCTGCGATGGCGGGAAGTCGAGGCTGTCCGGCCACTGGATCGCGCCGCCGAGCACGGCCATCGGGGCGAAGATGCTTAAGCCTTGCACCAGCAGGACGAGGCCCGCCATCAGAAGGAGGCTCCGCGGCGGTGCATCGGCGGCGCGGGAAGGATCATGGATCGACATGGGGACTCCGGTGCTCGAGGGTGGGGCGCGTGCGTCAACCGTTCTGGACTAGCGCCGTCGCAGCGTCCAATGCGCATGGTCGGCACGCCCCGACCCTTCCGGCGAGGACGCCACGCGGTCCACCTGCCGGCCATCGATCTCCGCGAGGAAGCCGCCGATGCGGCGCTCCAGATCCGGGAAATGGGGATTGAACGTTGCTCGCGCGCCGGCCTCGCCGGGCGGGGGAGACTGCCGTCCGGTGCCGTACCAGACGCGCGCCGACTGCTTGCAGGCCTGCACGTCGGCCTCTGCCCGGAACGGGGCGCTGCCGCAGTTCCGGTAGGTGCCTTCGAGCCCGTAGTGCGGATTGCCGGGGGCGATATGAAGGGCGAGGTGCGAGAGTCCCGCCACCCGCGACGCGACGTCGGCCGCGGGAAGCCAGATCACGCGCTCGTCCGTTCGGTCCTCCGGCTCCGCGGAGAAGTAGTTCAGGAACACGCTCCGGGGATCGACGGCCCTGGCTGCGAAGATGCGCCTATTCCCGGCGACATCGATCACCTCGTCGTCCTCGCTCTGGACCACCATCCAGGGGGACTGGAACGCCCCTTTCCCCTTCAGGCCGGACTCCATTCTGCTGAGGAGCGCCATGGTGGAGGCGATGCCGCGCGTCGGCATCGCCTCGTACCTCGCGAATTCTTCCCGTGGGCCTGAGTCGAGCCATGGGCGGAAGGCGGAGAGCCATCGCGCTTGACGGGCGAGGAGGGACGAACTGATGCGGTAGGCGGGCGAGACCCCGATCACTGCATCGACACTCCCGGGGGATTCGGTGGCGACGGTGACCGCAAGCGCCGCGCCGAGCGAAAAGCCGGCCACCACGACGACATCGTTTTCCCGCCCTGCTTGCAGCACGGCGGCTTGGACGTGCCCGACCCAGTCCTTTTCGTCGACGACCATCAGGTCTGCGGGGCGGGTCCCATGCCCGGGCAGCAGAAGGACGCGTGCCTCGAAGCATTGGCGGGACAGCGACTCGGCGAGATCGCGCATGGCGAACGCGGTGTCGGACAACCCGTGGACGAGGATCGCGATGCCTCGTGGTGTCGCGGCCCCGCATCCCGGGGCGGGTGGCCTGCGGAAGGGCGCCACCGACGCGAGTTCAGCCTCGGCCATCGACGGGTCGAAGGGCACTCGATGGGCGCGAAGTTCTGTTCTGACCGCCGCCACGTAGGCATCGAAATCGCCGACGGGCGCCAGGGCGGCGGGGTCGCTCCATCCGCTGGTGACGAGTTCCGATGCCGGCGCCATCGGGCCGTTCGATGCACATCCGCACAACAACGTGGCGAGAAGGATGCCGGCGGCGGTCCTCGGTCGGCGCCCGCGGCCGTTGTCTGTGGGAAACATGGACACACCTCATCCCTTGCAGCTTCGAGGGCATCGAGCCTCGCTTGGGCTATCGAGGGGGATCAAGCCAAAAACGTGCATGGCTGGATTGCAGGACTGCCGAAGTGGCCGACGAGGCGAGCACCCGACGGGATCCGCTCGCGTGAAGGTGAACAGCGCAGCGGATCATCTATGCTCGATGCATGGCAGTGCGTCGAGGCATCGTCCAGTGAGTGAGCCGGATTTCGATTGGACCCTGATCCGGTCCTTCCTTGCCGTGATGGAGGCCGGGAGCCTCCTGGGGGCGTCGAGGCGTCTTCATGCGTCCCAGCCCACGATCGGGAGGCATGTCGCGCAGTTGGAAGCACAGCTGGGATGTGCGCTGTTCGAGCGTACCGGCCGTGGCCTTGCGCCCACTCGGGTGGCGTACCGGATCGCCGAGGACGCGCAGCGGATGGCGGAGGGTGCGCACGGCGTCGCCCGCGCGATTGCCGGCACCCGCCAGAATGTCTCCGGGTCGGTGCGGATCAGCGCCAGCCAGACCATGGCTTTCGTCGTCCTGCCCGAGATCATCGGCAGGTTGAGGGCCGCGAACCCGCAGATCCAGGTGGAGCTCCAGGCCACCGACACGGTGGCGAACCTGCTCCGCCGGGAGGCGGACATCGCGGTCCGGATGGTGATGCCCGAGCAGGGCAGCTTGATCGCCCGCAAGCTGGGGACGTCCAAGATCGGCGCCTATGCGTCCCGTGACTACGTCCTGCGTCGCGGCCAGCCGGTCGCGCCGCCGGAGCTGCTCCAGCACGACCTCATCGGGCTGATCGATGACGATGTGATCCTGCGGGGATTCGCGGCGGGTGGCATCCCGGCCACGCGCGAGAGCTTTGCGGTGAGGACCGACGATCCCCTGGTGGTGTGGCAACTGGTCCGGGCGGGGCTGGGGATCGGGTTCCTCGCCGACAAGGTCGCCAAGAGGGATCCGTCGCTGGTTCAACTGATTCCCGAGGTGGGGCCGACGATGCCGGTCTGGCTCGTCGTCCACAACGAGATCCGCGGCAACCCTGCGATCAAGGTGGTCTTCGATTTCCTTGCCGCCGAGTTGGAGCGCGAATTGGCGCCGGTGCGGGTCGGCTGACGCGGCCTCCCTCCCCAAGGCAAGGTCGCATAGCTGGGTTGCAGCGCTTGGCAATAGCGCATCAAGCAGGAGCCGATGAAGCTTCGGCGACCCCCAGCGAGGCCATTGCCATGAGCCATTCTTCCTTGTTCCGCGTGACTCCCCTGATCCTCCTCTCGATGGCTGCGATCCTTTCCGGCTGCGCCACGGCCCCGAAAGGGGGGGCGGGAAGCCTGATCGCCTCGGACGTTCGACTGGAGGTCGAGCGGGACCGCCCCCAGTCGTCGCGGCAGCAACGTATCGACCGCGCCGCGATCGCCCAAGCGAAGACCCTCCATGTCGCGCCGCCTCGCTTCGCGGACGGCGCCGACACGGCCTTGTCCCCCCGCGAGCGCGAGGTGATCCTGGCGGGCGTGGGGCGCGCCCTGTGCACGACGACCTCGGAATTCTTCGAGGTCGTCGCCGCGGAGCAGCCGGCGGACATCGTGCTCAGGAGCGAAGTCACCGGCGTCGGCTTGACGAACCGTGGCGTGGCGGGAGCATCGTTGGTTGTAGGGGCGCTCTCCCCGATCCCGTTCACCCCGAGGCTGCCCGCGGGCATGGGCGGACTCAGCGCGGATGTCGTCGCCAGCGCGGCGGATGGGGCCCGCGTTCTCGAGTTCCGCTGGGCGCAGGGTGCCAATGCCTTCACCACCGATGCAACGCCATCGCGGCTCGGTGATGCCTATGCGCTCACCGACGTGCTCGCACGCGACGTGAGGCGCCTCCTCCGTGACGAGGGCGACGGACGGCGCCGCGAGCGCGTCGATGCGCCCGTACGCCGCCGAAGCAAGGAGGCCTGTCTCGCCTCCTTCGGTCGCATCGAGGCCGGTAAGCGGTTGGCGCGTCTTGCGTTGCCGCTCACCCCGGAGTTCGTCGAAGCCAAGGCCGGCGGGGGCGACTCGGGAAGGTGAGATCCTCCGGTTCGTGGACGTCGTGCCGAGGCCCACGGAACAAGGGACGAGGACCGGTGCCCGCTCCGCGTGCGCCTATACTTCCGCCCCTGCGATGCGAGGGGGTTCGACATGCCGCGATTGAAGGTCTGGGTCTGGTGGATCGCGGTGTCCTGCGTTCTCGCCCTTCTGCTCATGCGGACCGACTCGGACGTCGCCCTGGGCCTTCCGCCGGTCGCGGCGTTCCTGGTGTGGTTCGTGCAAGTCGCACTGGGTCTGGGCGTCGCCATCGCCGCCACGTGGTGGCTGGGCGGTTTCCGCGCGATCGCCGCCCGCCCGCCGCTGTTCCAGCTGTTTGTCGGGGGGCTCATCGGCAGCCTGGTGTTCGCGCCCTTGTCGCTGGGGCTGGAGGCGGTTTTCCCGTCGCCCGGTGAAGATCCCGCGGACGGATGGCTGGATGCCCTCGAGCAGAGCGGTGGCGTGTTCGCGCTCGTTGCCGAGTGGCTGCAGCTCGCGCCGGCCTATCTGACGAGCTGGGCGATCCTCAATGTGCCACCGACCTTCGCCGCCGTCGGTGCGCGGGACACGGTCGCCGATTCCCCGCCCGCATCCGCTGTGTCCGAGCCGGAGCCGCAGCCCGAGGCCACGTCCGGCACGCTGTCGGCCCTTTCGAAACCGCTGCTGGCGCGGATTCCTGCCGCAATCGGGACCGATCTGGTCTTCGCGCGGTCCGACCTGCACTACCTCCAGCTGCGGACCACGCTCGGCAGCACCACCCTGCTCGGCACGATCGCCGAAATCGAAGCCGAAATGGGCGACCGCGGCCTTCGCGTGCACCGCTCGTTCTGGGTCGCCCTGAGTCACGTCCGGCGCGTGCGGCGTTCGGCCAGCGGTTGGTACTGCCTGATGTCCGACCAGACCAAGGTGCCGATCAGCCGGCGACGGCTGTCGGTCGTGAAAGACAAGCTCGGGGTTGATTTCGTGCGGGATAGCCCGTCCGGCGATTGACGGGCGGCCATCGCCGCCCGTCGTTCGCGTTGTTCAGGGCGTCGGACAGCCCGCGTCGCGTTGCTCGCGAGCACGCTGTTCATCGCCCGTCACCGTCTCGCAGCGCCGCTGCGGGCGCGGAAGGCGTGCCAACGAGGCATCCGGCATGACCAGCCGTGCTCCGGCGACGTCCACGGTCCCGGTGGCGGGTCGCTCGAAGATCCATGCGGGGAAGCTGCTTCCCGCGATCATCAGGCCGGGCCTGCTGCCGGCGTCGAAACGATAGGCGATCGGCGAGAAGCGCACGTCGATGACCCGCCCGTGGGCCCGTGTGACCGGCGTTTCGCGCACCAGCCGGACCTCGCCGTCGGGCCGAACGTCGACGAGTTTCACCACCAGTGGCCCGCTGTAGATGCTCTTGAGGCGGATCGTGGCCTGGATCGGCCCGGCGATCGGCAGCGTCCTGGACAGGGGGGCGCCCTGCAGCAGGCCGATGTCCGTTCGATCGAGCAGCGGTGACTGGTCCAGCATCCCGGCCGGGGCGATGAGGTGGTTGCCGCCGAGTGTCGGCACCGGCTTCGCCGGGTCGATCTGGATCGTGGCCGTCGGCGCCTGCAGTTCCGCGATGATGGGCCGCGCCGGGATCGGCCAAAGCGCGCTTCCCACCACCGACTCCGCACCTTCACCGGCCCAGGCGAACTGCACCTTCGGCCACCGCGTCACGTCGTTCCAGCGCTGCTTCAGCCAGAAGTCGAACCAGGTGAACATCGGGCGGATCGGCCAGAGTTCCGGCTCGTCCACGTCGTAGTGGGTCCCGTCGAGCATGATCAGCCGATCATTCCGGCCCAGGCCCGAGATGCCGCGCTGGTTCCACGCCTCGATCGCGCTGTCGTGGAAGAAGTCGTGCCACAGCCCGACCTGGAGCACCGGCGCTCGAAGCCGACGGGTGACATTCCCCGCCTCCAGAAGCGGCGTCCTGGTGCGAGCGGCCAGCAAGTCCGGCCAGCGTGGCTGGAGGTCGCTGACGATCGGGAAATCGGCGACGGGCGGCGTGGTCCACCACTCAGAGGTGGAGGCATCGCCCTCCTCGAGCGCCTCGAACAGGTCCTCAAGGCCCTCGCCCGCCATCTCTTTCAGCGCCTCGAGTTCGGTGTCGTCGATGCCCAAGCGAGCCTCATGGTCCTCGCTGCTGTCGAGCGACTGCGACAGGACGAACGGAAGCAGCGCCTCCCATTTGATGGCGCGATCCGGGAAGATCACGCCGCCGAGGAAGTCCGGGCTGGTCGCCTGCGCATAGATGGCACGGACCGACGGCCTGCCGCTGGCGGCGGCTTGCAGCGCGGCCACGCCGCTCGCCGAGTCGCCGAAGACCCCGAGCCGGTCGTTGGACCACGGTTGGGCCTCGACCCAGCGCAGCAGGGCATCGCCATCGGCGCGCTCGTCAAGGAAGAGGCTGAACGTGCCATCGGATTCGTTGCGGCCGCGGACGAACTGGATCACGAGGGCGTAGCCCCGGTCGGTGGCTTCCGTCCAGCCGACGTCCTTCTCGTCGGCCTCGATGTCCGCGTTCGGGTGCTCTTCCGGAAAGCCGCTTACCGGCGTGAGCGGCAGGTCGTAGGGACTGCGGGTGACCAGGGTCGGCCATGGGCCGGGCCCTGTGCCGGGCAGATAGACCAGCGTCTGCAAGGTGGTTCCGTCAGGCGCGGGGACCCGGAATTCACCCACCAGGTGGCCCGCCGCGGCGCGGTGAAAGCCTGGGGGCAGGGCCATGGCCGCCGAGGCGGGAAGGTAGGCCAGGAGAAGGGCGGTGACCGCCCTTCGGATCGTGAGGTTCATCGTTGTTGTCCTCGTTGTGCACCCGCCGTGGGTGCTGACGTCCCGGTGGAGGTCGCCGGGCGGGGGAATGCTCGGCGGCTGGCCCGACCGCTGGTGCAGGCCGGAGCGCCGTTCTGAATGTGCGGTGCGGTTGGAGCAGCAGCGGTCGTTGACGATGTTTCCGCACGGCGTCGACGCCGTGGGCCGCGTTCCGTCAGTGGCCCGGTCCGATCGGAATGCAGGCGCTACACTGCGCGCCCCATGCGCGAGCCCGCCGAAACTCCAGCCGCGCCCGCGCCCCGCGCCGTGCGCCCCGACCCGCTGGACCGCGTCCTCGCCAAGGACCGCGGCGCGCTGCTGCGCCTGCAGAAGCGGCTGGCGGAATCGAAAGGCGAGGCGAGGGCGGCGGCGCAGCAGGCGCTGGAACAGGCGCTAGCCCGCTCGCGCGAGGCCTTCGCCGCTCGCGAGGCCCGCTTGCCCGAGCCGCGCATCGACACCGAACTGCCGATCGGCCGCGAGGCCGACGCGATCGTCGAACTGATCCAGAAGCACCAGGTCGTCGTCATCGCCGGCGAAACCGGTTCGGGCAAGACCACTCAGCTGCCCAAGCTCTGCCTCGCCGCCGGCCGCGGCGCCGCCGGCCTGATCGGCTGCACGCAGCCGCGCCGCATCGCCGCGCGCGCGGTGGCCAAGCGCGTGGCCGAGGAACTGCAGGTGCCGCTGGGCAAGGAGGTCGGCTGGCAGGTGCGCTTCACCGAGCAGGTGGGCGAGGACACGCTGGTCAAGTTCATGACCGACGGCATCCTGCTGGCCGAGATCCAGAAGGACCGCTACCTCTCGGCCTACGACACGATCATCGTCGACGAAGCGCACGAGCGCTCGCTGAACATCGACTTTCTCTTGGGGTATCTGAAGGGCCTGCTGCGCAAGCGCCGCGACCTCAAGCTGATCGTGACCTCGGCGACGATCGACACCGAGCGCTTCGCGATGCACTTCGACGGCGCGCCGGTGATCAGCGTCGAAGGCCGCAGCTACCCGGTGGAAGTGCGCTACCGGCCGCTCGAGGACACCAACGCCGACGTCGCCTCGAAGCCCGATGCCGAGAAGTCGCTTTACGAGGGCCTGCTGGCCGCTTGCGATGAGATCACGCGGGAGGATGCGCGCGGCGACGTGCTGCTGTTCCTGCCGGGCGAGCGCGAGATCCGCGAGGTGCACCACCTGTTGGAGCGTCGCAAGTACCGCGAAACCGAAGTGCTGCCGCTGTATGCGCGGCTTTCGGCCAAGGACCAGGACCGCGTGTTCAATCCGGGGCCGAAGCGGCGGATCGTTCTGGCTACGAACGTGGCCGAGACCTCGCTGACGGTGCCGCGCATCCGCTACGTGGTCGACCCGGGCACGGCGCGCGTGAAGCGCTACAGCCCGCGCATGAAGCTCGACCGCCTGCACATCGAGGACATCGCCCAGGCCAGCGCCGACCAGCGCAAGGGCCGCTGTGGGCGCGTGTCGTCGGGCATCTGCTACCGGCTCTTCAGCGAGCAGGACTTCAACAGTCGGCCGCGCTACACCGACCCGGAGCTGCTGCGCTCCTCGCTGGCGGGCGTGATCCTGCGGATGCTCTCGCTGGGCCTCGGCCGGGTGGAGGACTTCCCCTTCATCGACGCCCCGGACCCGCGCGCGGTGGCCGACGGCTGGCAGCAGCTCACCGAGCTTGGCGCGGTCGACAAGCACCGCCAGCTGACGCCGGTGGGCAAGCAGATGGCGGCCTTCGCGGTCGACGTGAAGCTGGCGCGCATGCTGATCGCGGCCAAGGAGCGCGGCGCGCTGCGCGAGATGATCATCATCGCCAGCTTCCTCGGGCTGCAGGACCCGCGCGAACGCCCGCAGGAAGCCCGCGAGGCCGCCGACCGTGCACACGCCGCCTTCGCCGACGAACGCTCGGAGTTCGTCAGCATCCTTAAGCTCTGGGATGCCTACCGCGCTGCGCACGAAGACCTCTCGCAGTCGAAGCTGCGCGACTGGTGCAGTTCGCGATTCCTCAACTTCCTGCGCCTGCGCGAATGGCGCGAGCTGCACCGGCAGCTGATCCTCAACTGCGAGGCCTTGGGATGGGCGCAGAACGAGGCGCCGGCCGACTACGCCGACCTGCACCGTGCGCTTCTGGCGGGCTTGGCCCTCCAGACCGGGCATCGCTCGGAGAAGGGGCTCTACGAGGCCCCGCGCAGTCGCAAGTTCGGCCTCTTCCCCGCCTCCACGCTGGCGCAGAAGCCGCCGCCGTGGTTGCTGTGCGCGACGCTGCTCGACACTGCCAAGGTCTGGGGCATCACCGCCGCGAAGATCGAGCCGGAGTGGGTGATCGACGCCGTGCCGCACCTGCTCTCGCACCGGCATTTCGATCCGCACTGGTCGCGGCGGCAGGGCCGGGTGCAGGGTTCCGAGCAGATCGGCCTGTTCGGGCTGGTACTGCTGCCGAAGAAGCCGGTGCACTACGGCGGTCTGTACCCCGACGAAGCCCGCGAGATTTTTGTTCGACAGGGGTTGGCGACGGGCGAGATCGACACCCGCATCCCGCTGGTCAAGCGCAACCTCGCCACGCTCGAACGCGCGCAGGAGGAAGAGGCGAAGCAACGCCGCGCTGGGCTCGTCGTCGACGAGGACTGGCAGGTGCGTTGGTACCTCGACCGCCTGCCGTCCGACGTGCACAACACCGCGGCTCTAGAGAGCTGGTACGGCAAGCTCGACCCGGCCGCGAAGAAGGCGCTGGAGTGGTCGCTGGCCGACCTGATGTCAGTCGAGGGCAGCGGCGTCGAGCGCTTCCCGAAATTCCTGCCGCTCGGCGACGCGCGACTCGCCCTGAATTACCGCTTCGAGCCCGGCCACGCCGAAGACGGCGTGACGCTGGACGTGCCGCTGCACCTGCTGCCCGCGCTCGACGCCGCGCGACTCTCGTGGCTGGTGCCGGGGCTGGTGGAAGAGAAGGCCACGGAAATGATCCGCGGCCTGCCGAAGGCCCTTCGCCGCAACTTCGTGCCCGCGCCGGATTTCGCCCGCGCCTTTGCGCTGGCCTATCCGAACGGCGACGCCGACAGCCTGCCCGGCGCGCTCGGCCGCTTCCTCGCCAAGGCCACGGGCGTCGAGGTGGGGGCGCTCGACTTCGACGAGGGCGCACTGGAGCCGCATCTGCGGATGAACCTGCGCCTTGGCGAGGTGGAGGGCCGCGATGGCGCGTCATCGGAGGCGGGTTCTCGCGGCACCCGCTTCCGCGTGCTGGGCCAATCGCGCTCGCTCGACGAGCTGAAGGCCCGCTTCGGCGCGGAGGCCGAAAAGGCGTTCGCCGCGCGCGCCGGTGAGCGTCTTGCCCGCGAGGGCCTGCGCGAGTTCCCGGCCGAGCCGATCCCGGTCGAAATCAGCGGTGCGGGCGGTTTGCCGGCCTTCCCGGCGCTGGTGCTCGATGGCGATGACGTGGCCCTGCGCGTGCTGGCCGACCGCGAGGCGGCGGCGCAGGCCCATGGCGGTGGCGTGGTTCGGCTGGCGGAAATCGCGCTGGCCGACGCGGTGAAGTCGGCCCGCAAGCAGCTGCCGCTGAATCCGAAGACCGCGATGGTCTACACCGCGGTGGCGACGGCAGAGCAGCTGCGCGCCGACCTCGTCGCCAAGGCGCTGGCGGCGCTGCTGGATGGCGGTCAGGGCGGCGTGACGCTCGCCGCGATCCGCGACCGCGAGGCCTTCAACAAAGCGATCGGCGCGGTGAAACAGAAACTGTTCGGCGAGGCGATGGCGCGCTTGAAGATCGCCGAGGCCGCGCTCAGCCAGTACGCCGAGATCCGCCCGAAGCTGGAGGCGCCGGTGATGGGGTGGGCGAAAGCGAATCTTGATGATCTCCGGGCCCAGTTGGCGGGGCTCGTGCATCCCGGCTTCGTCCGCGAGACGCCGCCGGAAGCCTTCAACGAACTGCCGCGCTACCTGAAGGCGCTGGCCCTGCGCGCCGAGCGCGCCCTGCGCGACCCGACCCGCGACCAGCAGCGCATGCTCGAGGTGCAGCCCTTCGCGAAGGCCATCGATGACGCGCGCCGCCGAGGCACCGCGCTGGAACCGGGTTGGCAGACCTTGCGCTGGGATCTGGAAGAGTTGCGCGTCTCGCTGTTCGCGCAGGAGCTGGGCACGAAGCGGCCGGTGTCCGCGAAGCGCCTCGCCAAGCAGCTCGAGGCGCTGAACACGCGTTGAGGCTTACTCGACGCGCTCGACCTTCACCGACGCGTTGTAGCCCTCGACCTTCAGGCGCCACGCGCCGAACAGGCCTTTGCTGATGGTGACGCGCGGGTTCGTCAGGTTCACGCCGCGCAGCGCGCTGCCGGGGTCGATCGCGCGCCACACTTGGCCGTTCGCGAGGGTGAAGACCTCGCCGCCCTGCCAGCCGGTGAACGCGCCGGGCAGGGTCGAGATGATGTCGGCCTCGTCGTCCAGCGCCTCGGGGCGAAGGCCACGGGAATCCATCGCCGCATCCGCGGCCACGCAGCGCCGGTCGCGCTGCAGCCAGGCATTGAGCGCCTGCAGTTGCGCTTCCGAAAGCGTGTCGAGGCCGGCTTCGCGGAACTCGGTGGCACTCATGCGCTCTTCGACCGTCGAAAAGCCCTGCGCCGCAGCGGCTCCGGTGACGGTGAACAGTGCGAGGGCGAGAAGGGGGGCGGAGTGGCGCATGGGGATTCCTTGTCGAAGTCGAAGAGAACGGAGGCGGCGGTTCAGCGGACGCGTTCGACTTTCGCCATGCCGCGATAGTCGGTGAGGCGCAGGCGCCAGCCTCCGAACGTGCCCTTGGTGATCTCGACGGCCGGCGATTCCGCCGTGATGCCGCGGAACACCGCGGTGCTGTCGACCGAGCGCCAGACCTGGCCGTTCTCGAGGCGGATCTGCGCGCGCGGCGCCAGGCCGCGGAAGGTGCCGACGATGCGTGACTCGACCCTCGGTTCCTCGGCCTCCGGGTCGGGCGTGTTGAATCCGATGCGGTCCGCCACGGGCGCCGGGGCAGGCGCCGGTGCAGCGGCCGGCGCAGGCATCGCGGCCGGTTCGGTGGCGAGCCAGGCGTTGAGCGCGGCCAGTTCCTCGGGCGTCAGCCGGGCGATGCCCGTGCGCTGCTTCGTTGCGTCGTCCATCCGCGTTTCGATGGCCGGCGGCGGGGTGTCGGCGGCCTGTGCCGCGAGCGGTGCGGCGAGAAGGAGCAGGGCGATCGCGAAATGGCGCATGACGAAATCCGTTGGGCCGAGTTGTGGGGGATCGTTGCGGAAGTCTACCCTCGGGGCATCGTGAAGCCCGCATCCCCCGCCATGCCCAACGCTGCGCACGCCCTGGCCGAATGGCCGGCCCTGGCGTCGGCGGCGGCGGGTGATTCGCCGGGCGCTGTGTTCTGCCGCCGCGCGCTCGAGGTGCTGGCCGCGCTGTCGCCGGACCGCGAGATGATCTGGGCGACCGCTTTGGTGGCCCTCGGGCCCGAGGCGCCCGACGTCACGGGCGCACCGACGCCCGGCCGGCTGCCGGCCATGCTGGACGGCGTGCGCGCCGCGGAGCAGGTGTGGGCGCTGCATGCGCGGGCGGAGGGACGTGCCGATGCCGAAGGCCTGAGGCGGCTGCTGCTCGCCATCGTCCGCGACCTGCGCGTGGTGCCGGTGCTGCTGGCCCTGCAGCTGGCCCGGCTTCGCCACGCCTCGGCCCTGCCCGAAGCCGAGCGCACCGAACTCGCGCGGCTTGCTGCCGACATTCTCGCGCCGCTGGCGAACCGGCTGGGCATCTGGCAACTGAAGTGGGAGATCGAGGACCTCGCGTTCCGCTTCCAGCAGCCCGAGACCTATCAGCGCATCGCCCGCCTGCTCGACGAGAAGCGCGGTGCGCGCGAGCAGTACATCGAGGACGTCAAGTCGCAGCTGCGCGCGGCGTTGCAGGAGTCCGGCATCGACGGCGACGTGGCCGGCCGGCCGAAGCACATCTACAGCATCTGGAAGAAGATGCAGCGCAAGGACGTGCCCTTCGGCGAGCTCTACGACATCCGCGCCGTGCGCGTGCTGGTCGGCGATGTCGCCGCCTGCTACGCGGCGCTCGGCGTCGTGCACCAGGTGTGGACGCCGATCGCGAAGGAGTTCGACGACTACATTGCCCGCCCGAAAGCGAACGGCTATCGCAGCCTGCACACGGCCGTGGTCGGCCCCGAGGGCCGCGCGCTCGAGGTGCAGATCCGCACGCGCGAAATGCACGAGCAGGCCGAACTCGGCGTCGCCGCGCACTGGCGCTACAAGGAGGGCGGCGGTGCCGATGCGAGCTTCGAACGCAAGATCGCGTGGATGCGCCAGCTGCTCGATTCGAGCGAGGGCGACGAGCAGAAGCTGCAGGAAGGGCTGAAGGCCGATCTCGTCGAGGACCGCGTCTACGTGCTGACGCCTCAGGGCAAGGTGGTCGACCTGCCGCGCGGCGCGACCGTGCTCGATTTCGCCTATGCCGTGCACACGGAAGTGGGGCACCGCTGCCGCGGCGCGAAGATCAACGGCCGCATCGTCACCCTCGATTCGAAGCCGGCCACTGGCGACGCCGTGGAGATCCTGACGGCCAAGGTCGGTGCGCCGCGCCGCGACTGGCTGCAGCCGGCGAGCGGTTTCCTCGTGACCGGTCGCGCCCGCGACAAGGTGCGCGCGTGGTTCCACAAGCTTGATCGTGCGCACAACCTCGCTGAAGGGCGCGAGTTGCTCGACAAGGAACTCCGTCGCCTCGGCCTGCTCGGCGCCGACCTCGCGCCGGTGCTGCCGCGATTGCGGCTCGCGACGCAGGACGACCTGCTGGTCGCGCTGTCGCTCGGTGATGTCAGCCCGGCGCAGGTGAGCCGCGCGCTGCATGAGGCGCAGCAGCCGAAGGAGGCCCCGGCGCTGCCGCCCATCCCGGCCGCGGCGTCGCGCGACAAGGTCGGTGCGCGCAGCGACAGCTTCGTGGTCGATGGCGTGGGCAACCTGCTGATGCAGCTCGCACGCTGCTGCCAGCCGGTGCCGGGCGACGCCATCGCCGGCTATCTGACGCGGGGCCGAGGCATCAGCGTGCATCGCGCCGACTGCGTGGCGCTCTCGCGCCTGGTCGCGCGCGATCCGGACCGCGCCATGCCTGTCTCCTGGGGCCGCGCCGGCGGCACCTATGCCGTCGATGTCGCCATCCACGGGCTCGACCGCAAGTCCTTGCTGAAGGACATCACCACGCTGATCGCGCAGGAGGGCATCCACATCAATGCCGTCGCCTCGCGCAGTGACGACAGCCGCGGCCTCGCCGACCTCAAGCTCACCTTGAAGGTCAGCGATTTCGAACAACTCTCCAAGCTGCTGGC
Organism: Silanimonas sp.; assembly: GCF_044377035.1. Taxonomy (GTDB): domain Bacteria; phylum Pseudomonadota; class Gammaproteobacteria; order Xanthomonadales; family Xanthomonadaceae; genus Silanimonas. The sequence goes on along the minus strand of NZ_JBILJW010000015.1, from coordinate 44,492 downwards.
CCGCCTGACCGCCGTGCCGGGCGTGCGCGACGCGCGGCGGGTCGGCTGATGACCGTTCGGCCCTCGCGCTGGGCGGTGGTCGCCGCGCTCTTGGCATCGCTGCTGGTCGGCGTGTTGCTGCTGCGCGAGCCGATCGGCCGCGCCGTGTTCCCCGACGCCGCCCTGGCCGGTCTCGTCTCACAGGCCGAGCAGGCGCTGGCGACGGGTGATCTCGACACCGCGGCGTCACGTTTCGAAGCGGCGCAGGCGCGTGCACCAGACCATCCGCGCATCGTCGAGGGCTTGGCCGCGACGGGCGAACGGTCCTTGGCGCAGGCGGCGACGGCTGTCGCGGCAGGCGACTCGGCGCAGGCGGAACAGGCGCTGGCGCGGGCGGTTCGTCTCGGCATGCCGGGTGAGCGCATCGAGACGCTGCGGCAGTCCCTGCTGGCGCGTGCGGAGCCTTCGGTGGAGGCGGTGCTTCAGCGGGCGACGGTCCTGGAGGGCGCCGATCCCACGGCGGCCCTCGCGCTCTACCGGCAGGTGCTGCAGCGGGAACCGGACAATGCGTTGGCGCGTGACGGCCGCAGTCGCCTGCTGGCCGCGACGCTGGCGCACGCCATGGTGGCGCTCGACCGCGGCGAAGCGGACACGGCGAACTCGCTGGTGGCCGAAGTGCGGGCCATCGACCCGGCGCACCTGCAATTGCCCGAACTCGAAGCCCGCCTCGGCGCGTCCGGCGTGGGCCGCGTTGGAGGCCCAGTTTCGCCAGCCACGCCCTCGTCGACCGACAGCGCCGAAGCCATCCGCTGGCGTGGGCTCGCCGACGAAGCGATCGGCCGCGGGGCCTTTGTCGAGGCCCGCCGCGCGCTCGCGGAAGCGCAGCGCCTCGCCCCGCAGGCGCCGGAGTTGGCAATGCTTTCGCAGCGGCTGCAGCGCGCCGAGACGGCGCGCCCGGAAGGGCGCTGAGGCGGTCAGCGCAGCTGGTTGAAGATGGTGCGCAGCGTGGTGCGGGCGCGCTCGGGAGAGAACTCGCGCTCGGTGTTGGCGAGGCCGCCGTCGACCAGCCGCTGCCACAGCGTCGCGTCGTCGTAGGCGGCGAGAATCGTCGCGGCGAGTGATTCCGCGTCGTCCGCCACCAGGGCGTCGATGCCATGGGTCAGGCCCATGCCTTCGACGGCGCAACGCGTTGCCACCACCGGCAGGCCATGCGCCAAGGCCTGGTTGATCTTGCCCTTCACGCCGGCGCCGTAGCGCAGCGGCGCGACCGAGAAGCGATGCGTGTCGATCAGCGGCTCGAGATCGGGCACATGGCCATGCACGGTGATGCCCGGGCGTTCGCCGAGGGCGAGCACGGAGGCCGGCGCGTCGCTCCCGACCAGTGAGAGCGTGATCTCCGGCCGCTGCGCGCGGATGCGCGGAAGGATCTCGTCGGCAAGCCACTGCGCAGCGTCCACGTTCGGCGGGTGGCGGAAGCCACCGACGAAGAGCAGGCCTTGCCGAGCGGCCATCGACGGGCCGGCGCCGCGCACGCGATGGATGTTCGACACGACATCCACCACCGCACCGGGTGCGCTCTCCGCCAACAGGGCCTTCTCTACCGGGCTCACCACCCAGGTGCGGTCGACGCTGCCGATCAGCGCCAGCTCGTCGGCGCGGGTTCGCGCCGCGGCGCGCAGCAGGGTGGCGTCGTTGCGTTCTTCCGCTTCGCGCTGCTCGCGAAGGTGGTGCAGATCGACGGTGTCGAAGACGATGCGCGCCTGCGGCGCATGGCGGCGCAGCAGCGGCAGCAGGGGCGAGAGGATGTAGTGGCGGCTGACGATGACGAGCTGGAAGCGCGGCCCGTGTTTCGCCAGCCAGTCGGGGATCGCGCCGAGCCACGGATGCGTCCAGGCCTCGACGCCGAGATCGCGAAGCGACTGCGTGTAGCGCCCGTCGTCCAGCCCGTTCTCCGGGAAGAAGGTCACGGCACAGCCCTCGTCGACCAGCAGGCGCAGCAGTTCGAACAGGCGCACCGAGCCGGAGTCGCGATCCGGCATCGGCGTCGTGGCGTCGATGACGAGCACGCGGGCACGGGCGCGATGCTGCGCCGCGTAGTGCACGGCCTGCGTCGGCGCTGGATGGCGGCGCAGGAGCGTGTCGCGCCAGCGCTCGAGGAAACGCTGCTGGTTGCGCACCTGGTAGGCCTTCACCCCGCTGCTGGTGTCGGTGCCGGCGGTGATGCCCTCGTGGTGGACCACCATCGACGCCGGCTGCACGCGCACCTTGAGCCCCGCCTCACGAACCTTCATCGCGAGGTCGGTGTCTTCGTAATAGGCGGGGGCGTACCGCTCATCGAATCCGCCGAGGCGCTTGAACAGCGCGCTCGGCAGGGCGATCGCGGCCCCGGAGCAGTAGTCGGCCTCGCGGACGAAGGTGTACGCCGGGTGCTTCGGGTCTTCGAAACGCCCGAAGTTCCAGCCCGAACCATCGGAGAAGACGATGCCGCCGGATTCCTGCAGGCGCCCATCCGGGTAGACCAGCTTCGCGCCGGCGAGTCCGGTGTCCGGGTGTGTCTCAAACGTGCGAAGCAGGGCCTCGAGCCAGCCGGGCGTCAGCGTGGTGTCGTTGTTGAGGAACACCACGAACTCGCCCCGCGCCATGGCTGCGCCTGCATTGCAGCTGCCGACGAAGCCGAGGTTGGCGGCGTTGCGGTGGTAGCGCAGGCCGGGGATGGCGGAAAGCACCTTGCCCGATTCGTCTGGAGATGCGTCGTCGACGACGATCACTTCGACATCGGACGACAGGCGGGTTTGGACGAGGCTGCGCAGGCAGGCCAGCGTGTAGTCCAGCTTGCCGTGCACCGGGATGACCACGCTGGCGCGCACCGTCGCCGGCGTTGCGAAGGCGAGCGGTGCGTCGGGGGCCTCGTCAGCACCCGGTGCCGCGGCCGTCGTCGTCGCGAATCGGCGCACCACCGCCGCCCACGTGGCCCCGGCGCCGCGCGTGTGCAGGCTTCGCAACCCGCGAAGGGCGAGGTCGATGCCGCGGCGGGTTCGATAGCGCGCCGCCACCCAGCCGTCGCCGACATGCCGGCGCAAGCGCAGGACGATGCGCAGCAGCGGGTGGGCGAGGGTGCGTCGCGCTTCGGCGAGCTGGTCCATGGCGGCGTCGCGCTGGCTGAGGGCGATATCGCGCTGGCGGATCAGGTCGGCGGTGTCGCGCTCGTAGTAGTGGTAGGCCGAGTCGCGCTCGCCTTTCAGCTCGAGCGTCGATTCGCGGAGCGATGCCGCCTCGCTCTCGAGGCGGTCCATTTCGGCTTGAAGGGCGAGAGTCTGTGCGCGATCCCTTGCACCGTCGGCCTCCAGCGCAGCGATGTGTTCCGCGACGCGATCCCGCTCTTGCGCCTGCTCGCGCAGGAGTTCATCGGTCTGATCCATCGCGGCGCTGCGCTGGCTGATCAGATCCGCGGTGTCGCGGTCGTAGGCCCGGTAGGCGTCGTCACGTTCCTGCACCAGGGCGTCGGAAGCGGCGCGCAGCAGGCCGGCGACGTGCTGCGTTGTGGCGGCCACGGCGGCCTCGCCGGTGCCGAGCAGGCGAGGGCGGGCTGTTCGCAGCGGATGGAGCATGCGCCAGCCGGCGCGCGATTCCGCCATCGACGTCGGCACAGGGCGCGGGCGCGGTTGGCGTTCCGGCTGCGCCACGCGCTCGGCGAGGGCCGCGGCGATCGCGGCCGCCGTGCCGGGTACGACCGTCACGCCGGGTTCGCCGGCGGCCGCACGCTCCGCGTACGCGCCGAGTTGTGCCGCGAGCACGGGCACGCCGAGCGCCTGCATTTCGGAAAGGACGTAGCCGAAGGTCTCGGGCAGGGTGGAGGGCAGCAGGGCGAGGTCCGGGTCGAATGCCTCGACCAGTCGCGGCAGCTCGTCCGTTGCGTAGTCGTCGATCGCCCGGCCGCCCAGCGCCTGCGCGTAGCGCGCCGCCAGCGCGCCGCCGCCGGCGAAGCACCAGTCGATGCCGGCGGGGCTGAGCGGAACAAGCGCCTCCAGCAGCCATTCGCCCTTGCCGCCCTTCAGCCGTCCGGGAACCAGCACGCGAAGCGGGCCGGGGCGACGCCTCGTCTCGCGTGACGGAACCTCGCCCGCAAAGGGAGGCAGGCCGTGCGGCAGGACCGTCGCGTTGGACAGCGTCGGCGCCATGCCCCGCAGCCGCTCCGCGGCGAACGTCGAGGGCGCGACGATGCGCACGTGTTCCGCATCCAGCGCCGCGACGGCGGCGGCGGCGCGCGCTTGCCAGACCTCGGGACGGCGCTCGCCGAAAGCGAAACCCGGCCGTTCGGCGAACTCGGCGAGGCGGGCCGCGTCCCACCGCGGCCGGGGTTCGACGTCGTCGAGCACCGGCCAGAAGGGAAAGAGGTCGTGCACGACGAACGTGGTCGGCAAGCCGGTGCGCAGCACGTCGAGCGTGGTGCCGATCAGCGAGGAGACACGCACCGCCGAGACGCCGAAGCTGGCGATGCTTTCGGCGAGGGCCGCGCGCACGGCGGGGTGGGTATCGCCGGTGTCGCCAACCGCCGGGGTGCAGGCCCAGGCGCGGATCGGGCAGGTGTCGAGGCCGAGATGCAAGGCGATCCGTTGGCCGTGGCCGCGGCGCTCGTCGCCGTGGCTGACGAGGGCGAGGTGGTCGGCGTCCGGGTCGTCGCGCATCTGGTCGGCGACGAAGCGAGCGACGCCGCCGCCCCAGTCGTGGAGCACATGCAGCACGACCGGCCGGCCGCGGCGTCCCGCAGCGGTGGGGGCCGGACGCCGCAGCGCGAGGCGGTTCGGACGCCACTCGGGGTCGATCCGGAACGGCACTCCGTCGTGGGCTTCGGCGGTGGTGTCGCCCAGTGCCACGGCGAGGTGGGGCAGGCGGGCGCCGTGGATCGCTGGCGTGGTGGCAGGGCTGGTGCGCAGCGCGCGCTCGGCCGCTTCGCGGCGCCACAGCGCGCAACGCGCATCCGGCGCCGCGGGCAGCGCCACGTGCGGGGCCCAGGTCCAGGCCTCCAGCACGGCGTCGTCGTGGTCGTCGAGGGCCCATGCGGCCGCGATGTCGCGCACGCCTACGGGGCTAACGGCATCGAGGCCGGGCGACTCGGCCAAGGCCCCGGCCATCTGCGCGAGCGTGAAGGCGTCCGGTGCCACGCCGGGCGCCACCAGAAGGAGCAGGGCGGCATCGCTCGCCGCCAGCGCGGCGCGCAGGCGTCCGTCCCAACCCTGCCCCGGATCGCCTTCGATCGTCCCGATCGGGTCATGTCGTGCCGTCGGCAACGTCGCGGTGTTCAAGCGGGGGTCAAGGGGGGCTGCGCTAGACTGCGGGACCCGGATTATCGCTTGGTTGACGCTTGGTTTCGCGCCCATCCCCTAATGCCACCGCCCGCTTCAAGCCGCTGCTGCGCTACGGGCTGTGGGGCGCCCTGTTCCTGCTGGCCCTCGGCCTTGGCTTCGGCATCCCGGTCGGGGTGGTACTCGACCGCGAGGTGCGGGCCGAATTCGAGGCCCTGACCTGGCAGATCCCGACGCGGGTCTTCGCCCGCCCGCTGGCCCTCGTCGAAGGGGAGCCGATGAGCGTGCCGGCGCTGCAGCAGGAGCTGGAGGCGGCGGCCTTCAGTGAAGGCGATGGCCGCACGCCGGGCACCTTCAGCCGCGAGGGCGGCGTGTTCCGCATCGCCACCCGCGGCTTCCGCGATGTCGACGGCGCGGTCGACCCGGCGCGCGCCGAGGTGCGCCTCGCCAACGGCCGCGTCGCCGGCCTGCGCCGCAACGACGGTGGCGGCCCCGGCTTCATGCTGGATCCGGCGCGCATCGCCACGCTGTACGGGGCGAAGCAGGAAGAACGCGAGCTGATCCGCCTCGATGATGCGCCGCCGCTGCTGGTGGCCGGCCTGCAGGCCGTCGAGGACCGCAACTTCAAGCACCACATCGGCATCGACCCGTGGGGCGTGCTGCGCGCGATGTTCGTCAACATCAAGGAAGGCGAACTCGAACAGGGCGGCAGCACGCTGACCCAGCAGCTCGTGCGCAGCCTGTTCCTGAGCAATGCCAAGACCGCGACCCGCAAGGCCAAGGAAGCGGCTTACGCGCTGATCATCGAGGCGCGCTTCGACAAGCGCCGCATCCTCGAGACCTACCTCAACCAGGTTTATCTCGGGCAGCAGGGTGGGCAGAGCATCCACGGCGTCGGCGCCGCCTCGCGCTTCTGGTTCGGTCGCGACGTCGCCGACCTAAAGGCCCACGAGATCGCGCTGCTGGTGGCCATGGTGCAGGGCCCCTCGCACCATGACCCGCGCCGCCATCCGGAGCGCGCGAAGACCCGTCGCGACCTCGTGCTCGGTGTCTTCCACGACACCGGCCTGCTCACCGAGGTCCAGCGCGATGCCGCGCGGCGCCAGCCGCTGGGCGTGCTCGCGCGCCCCGGTCTCGCGCGCAATCGTTATCCCGGCTTCCTCGACCTCGTGCGCCGCCAGCTGGCGAGCGATTACGACGCGGATGCGCTCACCGGCGCCGGGCTCACCGTGCACACCACACTCGCGCCCTCCGCGCAGCGCGATGCGGAAGCCTCCGTCGCCCGTTCGCTGGGTGCGCTGGACAAGGCCGACCGACCGGCGCTGCAGGCTGCACTGGTGCTCACTGATGCGCAGACCGGCGACGTGCGTGCCATCGTCGGTGACCGCAACGCCAACCAGCCGGCCTTCAACCGTGCGCTCGATGCGCGGCGTCCGGTCGGCTCGCTGCTCAAGCCGATGGTGTACCTGCTGGCCCTCGCGCAGCCGGGCCGCTGGTCGCTGGCTTCGCCGATCGACGATGGCCCGGTGTCGATGCGCCTGCCCAACGGGCAGGAGTGGGCGCCGAAGAATTCCGATGGCCGCAGCCATGGCGTGTTGCCGCTCGAAGACGCGCTGATCTACAGCTACAACCAGGCCACGGTTCGGCTGGGCATGGATGTTGGACCGGAGCGGCTGGTCGCGCTGCTCAAGGCGCTCGCCGAGATCGATGCCGAACCGAACCCCTCCCTGATCCTCGGCAGCGTCGATCTCTCGCCGTATGCCATGGCGCAGGCTTACCAGTTCCTCGCCTCCGGCGGTCGCATCCAGCCGCTGCGTGCGGTGCGCGGCGTGCTTTCGCCGGAAGGCGAACCAGTGGCCCGCTACGACGGCCGCAAGGACGAGGCGCAGGAGGGCGATGCCGTCGCGGCGCGCCTCGTCACCCTCGTGCTGCAGGACGCCGCCCGCCGCGGCACCGCCCGCGCGCTGGCCAGCGGCGAAACGGCGGGCCTCGCCGCCGCGGGCAAGACCGGCACCAGCAACGACGGCCGCGATTCGTGGTTCGCGGGCTACACCGGCAGCCACCTCGCCGTGGTGTGGGTGGGCAACGACCGCAACGAGGCCACGGGCCTGTACGGCGCCACCGGCGCGATGCGCGTCTGGCAGGGCCTGTTCTCGACCCTGCCCAGCGCGCCGCTGCAGCCGGGCGAGCAGGGTATCGAATGGGCTTACGTCGCGCAGGGGCAATTTGCCACGACGGAATCCGAATGCACCGGTGCCCGTCGCTATCCTTTTGTCGCAGGCTTCCTGCCTGCCGAGCACCTGAGCTGCGTCGAACGCGGCCTGCTCGATTTCTTCGGTTTTGGAGCGGACGGCGAGTGAAGGACAGGATGAACCCGATGCATGCCGCGGCGCTTCGTGGCCTGGCGATCTTGGGCGGCGCGCTGCTGCTGGCCAGTTGCGCCACCCCGCCGCCGGCCCCCGTGGTGCCGGCCGGCCCGCCGCCGCTCACCGACGCGCAGATCGTCGAAGCCACGCAGGCGGCCGGCCGCGATGGCGTCGAGCTGGTTGTCACGCCGCTGGTCGATCCGCATGTCGAGGACCTGCGCGAGCGCGCCGAAAAGGCCCAAGCGGCGAATCGCCCGCAGCGCGCCGATCGCGAGCTGTTGAAGGCGCTCGCCATCACGCCCGACGACCCGGACCTGCTGCAGTGGCGCGCCGAGCTCGCCGTGCTGCGCAAGGCCCGCGATGAAGCCGAGGCCCTCGCCAAGCAGAGCATCGCCTTGGGCCCGAAATCCGGCCCGCTGTGCCGCCGCAACTGGACGCTGGTGAAGCTGCTGCGCGAATCGCGTGGCGAAGCCGAGAACGCCGCCTCCGCCGCGGCCATGCTCGAACGCTGCACCATCGCGCCGCCGGTGCGGATGTGACGGCCGAGGCCGCCACGTCCGGCGGCCGCGGGGTGCTGCCGATGCTGACCGCCCGCGCGCTCGACGAGGGCGGCGCGCTGGCGAACGCGATTACCGGCTACGCGCCGCGGCCGGCGCAGCAGCGCTTGGGCGTGGCCATCGCCGAGACCATGGCCGAGCGCGGTGCGCTGGTGGCCGAGGCCGGCACCGGCACCGGCAAGACCTATGCCTACCTCGTGCCGGCGCTGCTGTCTGGTCAGCGCGTCATCGTCTCGACCGGCACCAAGGCGCTGCAGGACCAGCTCTACCACCGCGACCTGCCGAAAGTGCGCGAAGCGCTCGGCCTCGGCCTGCGCACCGCGCTGCTGAAGGGCCGCAGCAACTACCTGTGCCTGCAGCGCACCGAGCTCGCCAAGGGCGCGCCGGTGTTCAGCGGCCGCGAACAGATCGCCCAGTTCGAGCGCATCGTGCAGTGGAGCAAGCGCACGCGCCGCGGCGACCTCGCCGAGATCGAAGACCTGCCGGAAGACTCGCCGCTGCGCGGCCTCGTCACCTCCACGGTCGAGAACTGCCTCGGCAGCGAGTGCCCGTTCTGGCAGGACTGCTTCGTCGTCAAGGCGCGCGCCGAGGCGCAGGCCGCCGATCTCGTGGTCATCAACCACCACCTGTTGCTGGCCGACCTCGCCATCAAGGAGGAGGGCTTCGGCGAAATCCTCCCCGGGGCGTCGGCCTTCGTCCTCGACGAAGCCCACCAGCTGCCCGACCTCGCCTCGCAGTTCTTCGGCGAATCGGTCTCGGCGCGCATGCTCATCGACCTGACGCGCGACGCCATCGGCGCCTGCGGCAAGGTTGCGGGCAGCCTCGCGGCCGTCTCGCCGGCGGTGCGCGAGCTTGAAGCGGCGATCCGTCTGCTGCGCGCGCAGTGCGAAGGCCTGCCGCAGCGCGGCACGCTGGCCCTTCTGCTCGACCACCACGCCGACATGCCGGCACTGGTGCGCACGCTCGACGCCGCGATGGCCGGGCTGGCCGCCGCGGTCGCGCCGATGAAGGAGGCCGCGCCCGAGTTCGCCGCCGTGCTCACGCGCCTCGAACTGTTCCAGACGCGGCTGCGCACTTGGGCGGAAGGCGCGCCGGGCTTGCTCGAAACGGACGATGGCGATGAAGCGTCGAACGAGCACGCCGGCCCGACTGATGGCGCGGAGGACGAGGATCGCGCCGACACCGCCTCGCACGGCGAGGTCCGCTGGTTCGAACTCACGCAGCGCGGCTTCGCTTTCTCGATCACGCCGCTCGACGTCGCCGGTCCGCTGCGCCGCTACCGCGAGCAGAGCAAGGCGGCGTGGATCTTCACCTCGGCCACGTTGGCCGTCGGTGGCGACCTCAAGCACATCGCGTGGAAGCTTGGTCTGCACGAGCCACGCACCCTGCTCGAGCAGAGCCCCTTCGACTGGAAGACGCAGTCGCTGGCCTATTTCCCGCCCGGCCTGCCCGAGCCTTCGTCGCGCGACTACACCGAGCGCGTCGTCGCGGCGGTGCGGCCGGTGCTCGAGGCCTCGAAGGGCCGAGCGTTCCTGCTGTTCACTTCGCACCGCGCGCTGCGCGAGGCTGCAGCGCTGTTGGCCGGAGGGCCGTGGCCGCTGTTCGTGCAGGGCACGGCGCCGCGCTTGCAGCTGATTGAGCAGTTCCGCGCCAGCGGCAACGGCGTGCTGCTCGGTGCCGCGAGTTTCTGGGAAGGCGTCGATGTCGCTGGCGATGCGTTGTCCGTCGTCGTCATCGACAAGCTGCCCTTCGCCGCACCGGATGATCCGGTCCTCGAAGCGCGGCTGGAGGCCGTGCGCCGCCGCGGTGGAAATCCCTTCCTCGCCGAGCAGGTGCCCACCGCTGCCATCGCGCTCAAGCAGGGGGTGGGACGCCTGATCCGCCGCCACGACGACCGCGGTGTGCTGGTGCTCTGCGACCCGCGCCTCGTCAGCAAGCCCTATGGCCGCGTGTTCATGGCCAGCCTGCCGCCGCTCACGCGGACCAAGGCCCTGGCCGACGTGCAGGCCTTCTTCGATCCCTCGCTGGTCCCGGAGCCCGCGCCTTGATCTTGCTCGCCTTCGAGCTCGCCACTGAAGCCTGCTCGGTCGCGCTCTGGCACGACGGCCGTCTGCTCGCGCGCCATGAGGTCGCGCCGCGGCGGCATGCGGAACTTGCCTTGCCTTGGGCGGAAGCCCTGCTGTCCGAGGCGGGTCTCGCGAAGTCGCAGCTGGATGCGCTGGCGGTCGGCGTCGGCCCGGGCGCCTTCACCGGTGTGCGCTTGGCCATCAGCCTCGTGCAGGGCATCGCCCTCGGGCTGGACCGGCCGGTCGTGCCGGTGTCCACGCTGGCCGCGCTGGCCGAGCCCTACCTCGCCGAGGGCCCGGTGTTGGCCGCCATCGACGCCCGGATGGGGGAGCTCTACATCGGCGAGTTCGCCGCCGATGCCGACGGTTTGCCCAAGGCATTGGCGGAGGAGGCCCTGCTGCCGGTCGGCGAGGCCGCTGCGGCGCTTCCGGCCCGTTGGCCCGTGACCGATCTTGGGCGAGTCGGCGTCGGTACCGGCTTCGCCGCGGGTGGCGGTGTGTGGTGCGCCGAACTCGCCGGTCGACTGGTGCGGGTCGAGGCCGAGGCCCTGCCCACGGCCGCGGCCGTGGCCCGGATCGCGGCCGGGGCGTTCGCCCGTGGGCATGCCGTGGCGCCGGAGCGCCTCGAGCCCACCTACCTCCGCGACAAGGTTGCCCTGACGTCGGCCGAACAGGCCGCGGCCCGCGCGGCGAAGGCCGGCGCTGGCGGAGCCTAGTCCTCGCTGCTCACCGCGCCGTTGCGGAAGTGCCAGGTGCGGGTGATGTGCAGCACGTCGACGGGTTCCCCGTTCTGCGGCACGGGCGGGTAGGGGCCGGCCAGTTCCACGATGCGCCGGGCCGCCTGGTTCAGCACCTCGTAGCGGCTGGGCGTGTTCAACACCACCGATTCGACGCTGCCGTTGCGGCGCACGGCCACCGTCATCACCAGCCGGCCGTCCAGCCGGTCGGCGCGGGCGCGCTCGGGGTAGTTGGCGTTGCCGACCCGTTCGACCCGCTCCACCCAGGCCTTCAGGTACTGCGCATAGGCGTACTCCTGCGTGCTCGCCGAGACGAACTTGCGCTTCGGTCGCCGCGCGTACTGCGCCTCGCGGCGCTCCACCTCGGCCGCCAGCCGGGCCATTTCCAGCTGCTGCTCCAGCAGCTGCTCTCCCAAGGGCAGGGGTGTCGGCGGGGTTTCCGGGGTCGGGCGTTCGCGCGGCGCGGGCTCGGCGCCCGTGGCCACGGTGGTCACCACGGGCATCGGCGTCGCGTCCTGCGGGCGCGGCGACTGCGCGCGGATCGGGATCGGCGCGATGCCATCGTCGAGCTTGGGCACCGGTGCGCTCACCGCGTCGCGCGGGCGTTGGCTCTCTTCGCTGTCGCCGCCGCCCTGGTGGCTGGCCTGGGCGAGGAAGTCGGCCTTTTCCGGCGCCGTGCGGCTGGCCGTCTCGGTGAGGATCACGTCCAGCGTCGGGGTCACCGGGGCCGCGTCGTCGCGGCCGAAGCTGATGCCCAGCACGACGATCCCGATCACGACCGTTGCGAGCAGGGTGGTCGCGGTCAGGCGCTGGGCCGGGCCGACGCCGTCCAGCGGGGGCGCGGCGTCGCGCTCCTCGGCAGGCAGGGTGCTGCGGGCGCTCACGCCGGGCCGCGCTCCAGCGCGTCGAACAGGGTGCCTGCGATGTTCAGGCCGGCGCCGGCGTCGATCTCGCGGATGCAGGTCGGGCTAGTCACGTTCACTTCGGTGAGGTGCCTGCCGATCACGTCGAGGCCGACGAAGCGCATGCCGCGACGCTTCATCTCCGGCCCGACGATGGCGGCGATCTCGCGGTCGCGCTCGGTCAGCGGCCGCACTTCGCCACGCCCGCCCGCCGCGAGGTTGCCGCGGAACTCGGTGCCCTGCGGGATGCGCGCCAGGCAGTGCGAGACCGGTTCGCCGTCCACCAGCAGCACCCGCTTGTCGCCGTCGGCGATCTCCGGAAGGAAACGCTGGGCCATGGCGAGATGCTGGCCGTCGGCGGTCAGGGTCTCGAGGATCACGTTGAAATTGGGGTCGCCGTGGCGGCTGCGGAAGATCGAGCGCCCGCCCATGCCGTCCAGTGTCTTCAGCACCACCTCGCCGTGTTCTGCAGCGAACGCCTTGAATTCGGCGGCTTCGCGGCTCACCAGGGTGGGCGGGATACAGGCGGGGAACATCAGTGCCGCCAGCTTCTCGTTGAGCTCCAGCAGGCCGGCCGGGTCGTTGGTGACCGCCGCCCCCTGCCGCTGGGCCGCCGACAGCACCTGGGTGTCGTGAAGGAAGTCGGCATCCACCGGTGGATCTTTGCGCATCAGCACCTGGTCCATCTCGGCCAAGGGGCGCCAGACGGCCTCGCCGCGCTCGAACCAGCCGGCCTTGTCGTCCTTCACCGACAGGGCGGCGAGCCGTCCCCCCGCCACGCCGCCGCGGAACCCGAGGCTGCCCGGAACGACGTAATGCAACGCCCACCCGCGACGCTGGGCCTCCAGCAGCATCGCAAATGTGGAGTCCTTCACGATTTTGATGGACTCGATCGGGTCCATCACCACGGCCAGCCGACGCTGCATCCGGAACCGCCCTTCGGTGCGAGAATGTGAAACAGGGTATCAGGGGGCCGCAGGCACCGCTGAGCGTGGAATCATGAAGCGGGGCGCGGGCTTGACACGTTTTGTTGACACTGGGATATAGGTTGCGTTGCGGCGCGCCATGGCCTGCCCGGGCCTCCGCCGACGTCATTTCTGGGGATAGCGATGAGTGAAAGCAACGAGTCCGGCGCACTGGCGGGCCTGAGGGTCATGGTCATCGATGACTCGAAGACCATCCGCCGTACGGCGGAAACCCTCCTGAAGAAGGAAGGTTGCGATGTCGTGACCGCGAATGACGGCTTCGAGGCGCTCGGCCGCATCGCCGAGGTGCAGCCGCAGGTGATCTTCGTGGACATCATGATGCCGCGCCTCGATGGCTATCAGACCTGCGCCCTCATCAAGTCCAACCAGCTCTTCAAGAACACGCCGGTGATCATGCTGTCGTCGAAGGACGGCCTGTTCGACAAGGCGCGCGGCCGCATCGTCGGTTCCGAGCAATACCTCACCAAGCCGTTCACCCGCGACGAACTGCTCGACGTCGTCCGCCGCTACGCGCCCGCCGCATGAGCGCCTTCGACCTCCTGCTCGACTACGAGCGCCGCTCGCTGGCCCACCAGCCGGGCCGCCCCGAGCTCGTCGAGGCGCCGGGCCACTGGCGTGGCGTGGGTTTCCGCATCGGCAAGCACCGCCTCGTCGGCGCCTTCGGCGACGTGGTCGAAATCATCAGCCTGCCTGCGATCACCGCCGTGCCCGGCTCGCAGCCCTGGATGCTCGGCCTCGCCAACGTCCGCGGCAGCCTCTACGGCGTGGTCGACCTCAAGCAGTTCCTCGAAGGCGAGCGCAGCGCCGTCAACGAGGGGCAGCGCTGCCTGCTGGTCAGGCAGCCCGGCGGCAACGTCATCCTGCTGACCGACGAGCTGTACGGCCAGCGTTCGTTCAACGACTCCCAACTCATCGAACGCCCGGAATCGCTGGAGGGCCGCTATGCCGCCGTCATCGCCCGCGCCTATCGCGTCGCCGAGGTGACGTGGGGAGTCCTCGATATCCCGCTGCTGTCCCGCACCCCCGAATTCCGACAGGCCGCCGCCTGACCGCCACACCCCCTTGAGCCGCGCCCCAGCTTGAGTCAACCCGTTCCAATCCGAGGTCCGATGTAATGAGCGCTTCGAAAGTCACCTTCCAAGACCGCCTGACCAAGGTCGGCCTGCGCGTCTGGGCCTTCCTGCTCGCGGTGTCGCTGCTGATCTTCGCGGCGAACTTCTTGGCCGCGACGTGGTTCGCCGGGCAGATCAACAGCGCTTCGGCACTGTCCTTCGGTCTGCAGGTGGACGCGCAGAAGCTCGGTCGATATGCGACGGAAGCCATCGCCGGCCGTGAAGAGGCTTTCGCCGAACTCCAAGGCACGCGCGATGCCATCGTCACGGCGGTCGGCGCACTCAACGACGGCACCGGCGGCAAGGGAGTGCCCGGCTACAAGGGCGACCTCAACATGCCTCAGGTGAACGCGGCGCTCGGCCAGGTCACGGAGACCTGGACGCGCATGTCGACCGACACCGACAAGATCCTCGCCGCGCAGGGCGAGATCATCGCGCTCGCCCAGACCGCGGACTCGTTCACCGGACGCATCCCGCGCCTGACCGCCCGCCTCGACGAGGTGGTGCGCGCCATGTCGGACGCCGGCGCCCCGGCCTCGCAGATCAACATCGCCAACCGCCAGATCGTGCTGGCCAACCGCATGGCGCAGCGCGTCGCGGAAATCCGCTCCGGTTCGGACCAGTCCGACGCGCTCTCGCGCGACGCCGCGGTGTTCGCCCAGGTGCTGGCCGGCCTGAAGCAGGGCAACTCGGACCTCGGCGTCGCGGCGCTCACCTCGCCGAACGCCCGTGCCGCCGTGGAAGCGGTGGAAACGCAGTACGCCGACGCGCAGAAGGAAATCGAAAGCATCCTGACCACCGCGCCGAACCTCTTCGCGGTGCAGGCCTCGGGCGACGTCCTCTCTGGTGACGCCGAGGTGCTCGGCGAGAACAGCGCGGCGCTCGCCGGCGCCTTCGCCAACGCCAACGTCACCCGCATATTCCCGAACAACTGGTGGGCCATCGGTGGTGGCTTGGGCCTGCTCGTCGGCGTGGTCGGCCTGTTGCTGACGATCTTCTCGGACGGCCGCAAGCGCGAACGCCAGGCCACCGAGCTCAACCAGCGTAACCAGGAGGCGATTCTGCGCCTGCTGGACGAAATGGGATCGCTCGCCGAGGGTGACCTGACCGCCAAGGCGACGGTGACCGAAGACATCACCGGCGCGATCGCCGACTCGATCAACTTCGCTATCGACCAGCTGCGCACCCTCGTCGGCACCATCAACGAGACCGCCGTGCAGGTGGCCGCCGCCGCCCAGGAAACGCAGGCGACCGCGATGCACCTCGCCGACGCCGCCGAGCACCAGGCGCAGCAGATCACCTCGGCCTCCGCGAAGATCAACGAAATCGCGGCGAGCATCGACGAGGTGTCGAAGAACTCCGCCGAATCGGCCGACGTGGCCCAGCGCTCCGTGCAGATCGCCGCCAAGGGCGCCGAAGTGGTGCGCCAGACGATCCAGGGCATGGACAACATCCGTGACCAGATCCAGGAAACCTCGAAGCGAATCAAGCGCCTCGGCGAAAGCTCGCAGGAAATCGGCTCGATCATCGAACTGATCAACGACATCTCGGAACAGACGAACATCCTCGCGCTGAACGCCGCCATCCAGGCGGCCTCCGCGGGTGAAGCGGGCCGCGGCTTCGCGGTCGTGGCCGACGAAGTGCAGCGACTCGCCGAACGCGCCTCGAACGCCACGAAGCGAATCGAAGCGCTGGTCGCCACCATTCAGAGCGATACCAACGAAGCGGTGTCCTCGATGGAACAGACGACCGCGGAAGTGGTCGCCGGTGCCCGCCTCGCCGAGGACGCCGGCCTCGCGCTGGTCGAGATCGAAAAGGTGTCGAACGACCTCGCCGACCTCATCCAGAGCATCTCCGAGGCCTCGCGCCAACAGTCGGCCGCCGCGACGAACATCACCGCGACCATGACCGTCATTCAGGAGATCACCACGCAGACCTCGCAGGGTGCGAGCCAGACGGCCGAGTCGATCGGCAACCTGGCCCAGCTCGCTGCCGACCTGCGTCGCTCGGTCGCCGACTTCAAGCTGCCGGACTGATCCGCTCTCCCGCGGCATCCGCCGCGGCGTGACCCCCGTACTGCCGAGAGCGCACGATGCGTCTGCAAGACCAGAACGACTACACCACGCTGACCTGGGTCAAGCCGGAGATCGACGAAACCCTCAAGCTGGCCCGCCAGGGCCTCGAGGACTACGTCGAGAACGGCCAGGACCCGGCCCAGCTCGAACTGTGCTCCAACGGGCTCGCCCAGGTGCATGGCGCGCTGCGCATGGTCGAGCTCTACGGCGCGGCGATGGTCGCGGAGGAAATGCACGCGCTGGCGAAGGCGCTAATCGCCGGTGGCATCGAGGATCGCGACAACGCCTTCAGCGCGCTGATGCGCGGCATCGTGCAGTTGCCCGACTATCTGGAGCGCCTGCAGACGGGCTTCCGCGACATCCCGCTGGTGCTGCTGCCTCTGCTCAACGATTTGCGTGGCGCCCGCGGCGAGAAGAGCGTGTCCGAGGCGATGCTGTTCTCGCCGAACCTCGGCGTCGAGCTTCCTGCATCCGCCCGCGGGCCGAGCGCCCCACTGCCGCTCGACCAGGTCAAGCGCCGCGCCGAAGTCGCCAGCCAGCTGTTCCAGGGCTCGCTGCTGAAGTGGCTGAAGGACGGCGATGCCGGCTCCGCGCGCGACCTCGCCGACGTCTGCCTGCAGATGGTCGAGTTCACCAGCGCCGAGTCGGCGCGCCGGCTGTTCTGGGTGGCGTCCGCGCTGCTCGACGCCGCAGCGCGTGGCGCGTTCCCGGTGGAGCGTTCGCTCCAGCAGGCCATCGCCCGCATCGAGCGCGAGATCAAGCGCCTCGCCATCGAAGGCGACGCGGCCTTCCGCACGCAACCGCCAGTCGAACTGACGCGGCAGCTCCTGTACTTCATCGCCCATGCACCGGAGAAGTCCGGCCGCCTCGGCGAGGTCAACGCCGCGTTCGCGCTCGAGAGCTACATGCCGAGCGAGCGCGAGGTGGAGCATGCCCGCAGCGCGATGGCCGGCCACAACCGCGCCCTGCTGTCGACGGTCACCAACGCCATCAAGGAAGACCTGCTGCGCGTGAAGGACGCGCTCGACCTGCACATGCGCGCCCCCGCGGGCGTCGTCGCCGAACTCGGCGCGCAGATCGACACCCTCGACCGCGTCAAGGAAACCCTCGGCGTGCTCGGCCTCGGCGTGCCGCAGCGCGTGGTGCGCGACCAGCTCGCGACCATGCATGCCATTGCCGGCGGCCACCGCGCTCCGGATGAATCCGCCCTCCTCGACATCGCCGGCGCGCTGCTCTACGTCGAAGCCATGCTCGACGACCAGGTCGCCCGCCTCGGCGAAGGCGAGGTCGACGCCAACGCGCCGCAGCCGCTGCTGCCGGCCGCCGAAGCCCGCGCGGTGCTCGATGTCGTTGCCCGCGAGGCGCTCAACAACTTCAGCAATGCCCGTGGCTGCTTCGTCGCCTTCGTCGAGACCCATTGGGACCACGCGCGCCTGCAGGACGTCTCTCCGCTGCTGTCCGAGGTCGCCGGCGCCCTGCGGATCCTCGAAGTGCCTGCGGCGGTCGACCTGCTCACCGCCATCTCGCGCTTCACGGTGGAAGAGCTCATCGCCAAGCGTCGCGTTCCGACTGGCCACCAGCTCGATCGCCTCGCCGACGCGCTGGCCTCCGTCGAGTACTTCCTCGAGGCGATCCGCGATCGTCGGCCCAATCCGGACCAGATCCTCAACATCGCCCGCGAAAGCCTGGCCGCCATCGGTTACTGGCCGCTGCCGGCCGCGCTTGCACCCGCGATGGCGCCGGCGACGCCCGCGGCTCCGGCGTTCGAGCCGCCGATCACCGAAGTGACGGCGGAATCGGTCGTCCCGGTCGATCCGGCCCTTGTCGCCGCTATCGAGGTCCCGGCACCCGCCTTCGCCGAGCCGGCCGCACCCGTGCCATCGGTTCCGGCGCCACGCTTCGACGTGGCTGCCGCCGTTGACACCCCGGCGCCGGCGCCGGCCGTGGTCGACGCTCCGGCCCCCACGCCCGCCGCGCCCGCGGCCAAGCCCGCCGCAGCGGTCGTCGGCGAGCGCCTGCCGGGTTACGACGTCGCCGCGAATGAGGACGTCGACGCCGAGATCCAGGAGGTTTTCCTCGAGGAGTTCTCCGAGGAGATCGACAACCTCGATACGCTGCTGAAGTCCTGGGGCGCGAAGCTCGACAACGTCGACGCCCTGCGCCCGATCCGTCGCGTCTTCCACACGCTGAAGGGCTCCGGCCGACTCGTGGGCGCCAAGGCGCTCGGCGAGTTCAGCTGGAAGATCGAGAACATGCTGAACCGCGTGCTCGATGGCACGCGCCCGCCGACCCAGGCGGTGTACGACATCGTCGCCGAGTCCGCGCGCGTGCTGCCGGACCTGCGCGCCGCGCTCGCTGGCGAGGAGCGCTACGCCGATCTCGACGGGCTGAAGGCCATCGCCGACCGCGTCGCTGCCGGCGAGGAAGCGCACTACGTCGCCCCGGCAGCACATGCGCCGGAGCCTGAGCTGCCGATCGAGGCCACTGCGCCGACCATCGAGCCGGCGCCCGCCGTGCCGGTGGCCGTCGAGCCGCCGCCGCTGCCCGACGTGCCCGAACCGTCGCCCTACGTGCCGGTCGTTCGCACCGCGAGCCATTGGCCGATGCTGCCGGCCTACGAAGCGGTGCCGGAGGCGGTGTCCTTCGCGCTGGATCCGGTGCTGCTCGAGATCCTCCGCCCCGAGGTCGAAGGCCACCTGGAAGTGGTCGACGAGTGGCTGGCCCGCTCGGAAGCGCAGGGCCCCCAGCGCGTCGAAGAGCGCCTGCTGCGCTCCGTGCATACGATGAACGGCGCGTTCGCGATGACCGAGGTCAGCGCGATCACCGGCGTCACCTCGCCGCTGGAAGGCTTCCTGAAGCGCCTGATTTCCGCGCAGGCCCTGCCCTCCGCGGAGGACGTCGTGCTGGTCCGCCAAGCCACGTGCGCCGTGCGCCAGACCCTCGACGCGTTGGCCGACCCCGAGGCGCGCCTGCCGCAGTTCCCGGCCCTCGCCGCGGCGCTGCAGGCCGTGCGCGACGCGCTGCCGGAGCCCGGTTCGCCGGTGCTCAGCCTCGGCGACGACGACATGATCGTCGCCGTCGACATGGGTGGCATCGACACGGCGGAAGTGCCGCGTTTCGACGCCCCATCCGAGCCGCTCGCCGAAACCACCACGGCGGACGCCGGCGTTGAGTTCGCCCCGGCCGACGCCGAGGATCCCGAGCGCTTGACGCTCGATTCCTTCCTCGAGGCGCCGCTGCCGGTGGCGTTCGACATCGCCGAGGAAGCGCCCATCGCCGCCGCCTTGCCGCCGGTCGATGATCGGGCCGAGGAAGCCGCCTACGCCGCCGAGTTGGCGGCACTGCAGGCCCTCGCCGATGCCGAGGCGGCCGCCGCAGCCGAGCAGGCCGCGCGCGCGCAGGCCGAGCGGGACGCCCGCGTCGCCGCCGAAGCAGCCATGGCCCTGGCCATCGCCGAAGCCGCCGCCGCCGAGGCAGCAGCCGCTGAATCGGCAGCAGCGGCGGAAGCAGCTGCAGCGGAAGCCGAAGCCGCAGCAGCGGCGGAAGCACAAGCGGCCGAACGTGCCGCTCAGGATGCCGAGGCGGCCGCTCTGGCTGCCGAGCTGGCGGCGTTCGAGCAGGCGGAGCGCGAGGCGCGCGCCGCGGCCGAACTGCGTGCCCGCGAGCAGTCCGAGCGCGAGGCTGCCGCCTTCGCCCAGATGCAGGCCGAGCTGGCCGAACAGGCCGCTCGCGCCCAAGCCGAGCAGGAAGCGCGCGAGGCGGAAGCCCGCGAGGCCGAAGCCCGCGAAGCCGCTGAACAGGCGGCTCGCGAACAGGCGGCGCGTGATGCCGAAGCCGAGGCACAGCGCCTCGAAGCGGAGCGCGAAGCCGAGGAAGCCCGGCAGGTCGCCGAGCGTGCCGAGCGCCAGCGCATCGCCGAAGAAGTGGCCCGCCGCGAGGCGGCGCGCCTCGCCGCCGAATCGCCGTCCGACGCCGTCGCCGACGCTGCCGCCACCGGACTGGTCCTCGATGCCGCCGCCGTGCCCGACGCCGGGGATCCGGCCGATCCGGACGAGGTGCTCGACACCACCGACATCGACACCGACCTGCTCGAGATCTTCCTCGAGGAGTCGAACGACCTGCTCGACCACAGCGACGGCCTGATGGCCCGCCTGCGCGACGAGCACGAGGACCGGGAGCTCATCACCGGCCTGCAGCGCGACCTGCACACGCTGAAGGGCGGCGCCCGCATGGCTGGCGTCTGGGCCGTCGGCGAACTCGGCCATGCGATGGAATCGCTGCTCGAGGCCGTCGCCGACGGCAAGCGCAGCCTCGACGCCCGCGGCGTCATCGTCCTCGAGCGCTGCTTCGACCGCCTGCACGCGATGACCACCCGCGTCACCGAGCGCAAGGCGATCGTCCAGCCGAACGGCCTCATCGCGCAGGTCAACGCCCTCGCGCTCGGCCAGCCGCTGCCGGGTGCGGTCGCAGGCGATGCCGACGCCGGCACGCCGTCCGCCGCCGTGCCGGTCGCCGTCGATGCCCGCAAGCCCAAGCTCGCCGAGCTGTCCCGCCCGATCGACGACGTCCTCGACGACGACGACGGCGGTGCGCTGCGTGCCGCGCAGGAGCAGGTGCGCATCCGCGCCGACCTGCTCGACAAGCTGGTGACCTACGCCGGCGAGGTGGCCATCTACCGTGCCCGCCTCGAACAGCAGCTGGGTGCGTTCCGCGGCAACCTCAACGAACTCGAGCAGACGACCTCGCGTATCCGCGACCAGCTGCGCCGTCTCGAGATCGAGACCGAAGCGCAGATCGCCTCGCGCTACCAGCGCGAGGAAGAGACCAGCAAGCAGTTCGACCCGCTCGAATTCGACCGCTTCTCGACGCAGCAGCAGCTCACCCGCTCGCTGGCCGAGTCGACGAACGACTTGGGCAACCTGTACGACTCGCTGGACGAACTGACCCGCGGCTACGAGGCCCTGCTGCTGCAGCAGTCGCGCGTGAGCTCGGACCTGCAGGAAGGCCTCATGCGCACGCGCATGCTGCCCTTCGAATCGCTGGTCCCGCGCCTGCGCCGCGTGCTCCGCCAGGCCTGCACCGACACCGGCAAGCAAGCCCAGCTCAAGGTGGACGGCGCCAGCGGCGAAATGGACCGCTCGGTGCTCGACCGCATGACGGCGCCCATCGAGCACATGCTGCGCAACGCCATCGCGCACGGCCTCGAAACGCCGGAAGAGCGCCGGCAGGCGAAGAAGGACGCCGAGGGCACCGTCCGCATCGCGGTGGCGCGTGAAGGCTCCGAAGTGGTGCTGCGCCTGACCGACGACGGCAAGGGCCTGGATCGCGAGCGCATCTTCGCCAAGGCCGTCGAGCGTGGCCTGACCACCGCCGACGCGCAGCTCAGCGACGAGCAGGTGTTCGGCTTCATCCTCGAATCGGGCTTCTCCACCGCCGAGACGGTCAGCAAGCTGGCCGGCCGCGGCGTCGGCATGGACGTCGTCTACAGCGAAATCCGCCAGCTCGGCGGCTCGCTGCAGATCCGCTCCACGCCCGGCAAGGGCAGCGAGTTCACGGTGCGCCTGCCGTTCACCCTCGCGGTCACGCAGGCGGTGTTCGTCAAGATCGGCGAGACCCGTTTCGCGGTGCCGATCGCTTCGGTGCAGGGTGTCGCGCGCATCGGACGCCAGGAGCTGTCCGAGCAGGAAGCCACCGGCAGCCCGGTGTTCCGCTACGCCGGCGAGGACTACGGCATCTACGACCTCGGCCGCTTGGTCGGCCACGCGCCGGCCAATGCGGAAGGCAGCCTGCAGATGCCGCTGCTGCTGGCCCGCTCCGGCGACCTGCGCGCGGCGATCTGCGTCGACCAGGTGCTAGGCAGCAAGGAAATCGTGGTCAAGCCGGTCGGCCCGCAAGTCAGTTCGGTCACCGGCATCTTCGGCGCCACCATCATGGGTGACGGCTCGGTCGTGGTGATCCTCGACGTCGCGCCGCTGGCCCGCCGCTTCAACGCCATTACCGCCGAGGCCATCGCCGAGGATCGCCCGGTCACGCCGGTCGCCGCGCCGCTGGCCGAGCGCAAGGTGCCCTTCGTGATGGTGGTCGACGACTCGATCACCATGCGCAAGGTCACCGGCCGCGTGCTCGAGCGCCACAACTTCGAGGTGGGTACGGCGAAGGACGGCGTCGACGCCATCGAGAAGATGGCCGAGCGCGTGCCCGACCTGATGCTGCTCGACATCGAAATGCCGCGCATGGACGGCTACGAGCTGGCGCAGACGATGCGCGGCGATGCCCGACTGCGCGACGTGCCGATCATCATGATCACCTCGCGCACGGGCGACAAACACCGCCAGCGTGCGTTCGAGATCGGCGTGAACCGCTACCTCGGCAAGCCCTACCAGGAGCCGGAGCTGATCCGCCACGTGTTCGAACTGCTGGCCGAGGTGGCCGCGCGTGGCTGACGGGTCGCGCCTGAAGGTCGCGCTGCTGGCCCGCGCCGGCGACGCCCGCGAGCAACTGAAGCGTGCGATCGCGGAGCTCGGCGCCGAGCTCGTGGTGGAAGCCGACCCGAACGAGCTCGCACCGGGGGCGCTGGCCGCCGCCGGCGCGACCACCGTGCTGGTGAGCGTCGAGCCGGCCGTCGAAGCCGCCCTCGACCGTCTCGATGACGACCTGCTCGCGCCGTCGCTCAACGTCATGTTCGACGAGGCGGAGACGACGGCGAAGCTCAGTGGTTGGGATCTGAATCGTTGGGCGCGCCATCTGGCCGCCAAGTTGCTCGGCTGTGGCGTGCTGCCGCCCGGTGCCGAGCCGGAGGCGCACCAGGAGGCCGCCGCGTTCCTCGAACCCGGCGTACCGACCACGCCGGCGGCGCTGGCGGACGAGGCCCGGATCGACGATTTCGCCGCCGAGATCAACGCGTCGGCGGCGGACGTGCCCAGCGCCTACCGGCCGAGCGATGCGCCACTCGCCGTCGAGACCGCCGACACCGCCCCCGCCACCGAGATCGCGCCGGCCGCCGACTGGGTGACGCCGCCGGTGGAAGAGGGTGACCCCGAACACCTTGAACTCGACCTCGCCGCGCTGGAGCAGGCGATGCACGCGCCGGTCGTCGATGTCGGCGCCGCGGAGACGGTTTCGCACACCGCCCCAGCTGCCTTCGCGGTGGCTGATGACCTCGATGTCGGCATGATCGACCTGCGCGGCCTCGAACTGGTCGACGATGTCGAAGCGCCTGCGCCGGAACGCCCGTCGCAACCCTCGGTTTCCCTGCTGTCGGCGAAAGAGATCAGCTTCGACGCGCCGGTCACTTCGTCGTCCTCGATCGAGGCCGACGCGTTGTCGATGGACGTGGAAGAGCTGACCCTCACCGAGGAGGAGCTCGCGGCCTTCGGCGAAGGCGGTGGCTTCCGCTTCTCCAGCGGTGACACGTCGTCCGCCAAGGACGAGGAGGTCGGCGACGACACGCTGTCCATGGACCCCGAGCTGGCGAAGCTTGCCGCG
Organism: Silanimonas sp.; assembly: GCF_044377035.1. Classification (GTDB taxonomy): domain Bacteria; phylum Pseudomonadota; class Gammaproteobacteria; order Xanthomonadales; family Xanthomonadaceae; genus Silanimonas. Next base: position 20,924 of record NZ_JBILJW010000015.1, on the reverse strand, counting down.
TCCTTCGACGAGAACCTCGATTCGCTCAGTTTCGAAGGCAGCAGCGAGGACCTCGACGACGACTTCGCCGATTTCGATCGCCGCGAAACGCCGCTGGCGCTCGGACCGCAGGGCGAGACGCCGCTGGAGCCGGAGCGCGCTTTCGCCGAGCCGCCGCCGATCCCCGATTTCGATTTCGCGGAAGGGGCCTATGTCGCTGCCCCCAAGCCGGCCGCCGCGGCGATTCCGGACACCAGCGCCCTGAGCCTCTCCGCCGAGGATGCCGCGCCGATAGCCCCGGCTCCGGCCGCCGCCAAGCCGGCCTTCAACTTCTCGGGGCTGGGCGGCCTGGAGCTGGCGCCGATTGATGACGTGCCCGCCGTGGCGCCGCCGCCGCTTCCGATGGCCGAGCCGGTGGTGATGCCCGATGTCGCCCACCTCAGCCTGAGCCCGCTCAACGAGGACGGCGCCGAGGCCGCCGCGGGAACGCGGACGGTACTGGTGCTTTCGGGCATCGGTGGCCCGGATGCCGTGCGCCAGCTCGTGCGCGCGCTGCCCGCCAGCTTCCCCATCGCCGTGCTACTTCAGCAGAACCTCGACGGCGGCCGCCATGATCGTTTCGTGGAGCAACTCGCGAAGATCAGCCGCCTGCCGGTGGCCCTTGCCGAGCCCACCGAAACGCCGCCGCCGGGTGCGGTCCGCGTGTTGCCGGAAGGTCTGTCCAGCGCCGGTGCCCTGAGCTTCCCCAAGGCCGAAGGCGTCGCTGCGCTCATCGCGGCAGCCACCGCGGTGCAGGGTGCCGTGGTCGTGCTCAGCGGTGCCGACGAAGCCGTGGTCGAGCCGCTCGTGCAGGCCATGGCCAAGGGCACGCGCGTGGTGGTTCAGGACCCCGCCAGCTGCTTCGACGCCAAGGCCATCGTCGCGCTGCAGGCCGCGGGCGCGTCGCCGGTGTCGGCTGCCGACATCGCGGCGCGGCTCGATGCCTATTTCCCCAATTGATGATGCCAACCGACCGGAACACGCCATGAGCACCGAGCTGAACGATATCCGAGGCGTGATGATTGCCGTGGGCGGCGGTGGTCGCCTGCTGCTGCCGAACGCGAACGTGGCGGAAGTGATCTCGTACTCCGAACCGGAGCGTGTCGACGCGGCGCCCGAGTGGCTGCTGGGCGTGGCGCGCTGGCGCGGTTGGCGCTTGCCGGTGTTGAGCTTCCCGCAGCTGGTGGGCTGGCCGTCCGAGACCGTGCAACTCGGCGCCAAGCTCGCCGTCTTGAAGGCGCTGGGCGGCAATCCGCGCCTGCCGTACTTCGCCGTGGTGTCATCGGGCTTCCCGCGACTCGTCAGCGTCTCGCGCGAGCGCCTGCTGCCCGTCGAGGACATGCGCGAACACCCGCTCGGCGTGCAGGCGCGCGTGCAACTCGGCGAGGACATCGCCGTGATCCCCGACTTGATGACGGTCGAGCTGCTCGTCGACGAAGCGCTCTCGAAGGTCGCCTGACGAAGGGCTCCAGCCCGTCGCGATGCGCTTGAGAACCGCGCGGCTCAGCGCCGCGCGAAGACCGTGATCTCTTCGCGGTCGTGGTAAAGCTGGCGCGCGCGCAAAGCCTTCAACTCGCCGGCCTGGGCGCGGAACAGGTCGAGGCACATCACTGTCTCGTCCCAGCGCTTCTTCATGGGCAGCTTGAGGTTGAAGATCGCGTTGCGGCACCAGCCTTCGCGGAACCACTCGGCCATGCGCTCGGCGACCCGGCGCGGCTGCTCGACCATGTCGCAGACCATCCAGTCGAGGGGACGCGCGGGCTGCCATCGGAAGCCGTCGGCGCGCAGGTGCTCCACCTGCGGATGCCCGGCCACCGGCTCCTTCAGCGGGCCGTTGTCGACCGCGGTGACGCGAAGCCCCGCACGCACCAGCACCCAGGTCCAGCCGCCCGGCGCCGCGCCGAGGTCGGCACCGCGCAGGCCGTCGCGCAGCAGCGTCTTGCGCTCTTCGTCGGTGAGCAGCGTATGGATCGCTTCGTCGAGCTTGGCAGCGCTGCGGCTCGGTGCATTCGGCGGCTGGCGCAGGCGCGGGATGCCACCCGGCCACGGGCTGCTGTCCTCCACGCGCGAGAGCGCAAGCTCCATCCGCGTGCCGGAATGCAGCAGCACATGCAGGCGCGGCTTGCGCGCATCGGGTTTGTCGGTGAGCCAGCCCGGCTTGCGGAGTGCGGGGCGCAGGGCGTTGCCGAAGCCGCGGGCGAGGCCGGCCAGTTCGCGGCCTTCATCGGCATCGCTGTGCTCGACCACGAGGTCGCCGAAGCGCAGGGCCCCGCCCGACGCCGCGGCGACCGTTTCGCGGGTCGTCTCGAGGGCGGCCAGCAGTGGCGTGATGCGGTCCTGCGGATCGAGGCCGTCCAGACGCACGAGGCCCAGCAGTTTCTGCCGCGCGAAGATCAGGTCATCGAAGGCGAGCTGCCGTTCCAGCAGCGCGGCGCTGGCGCACACGTAGCGAACGACGCCGCTGTTGCGCTCTGTGGCGGCATGCCCCCAGTGGTCGCGTTCGCCCGCACGCGCGGTGAGTTCGGCGGCGAGCTCGGGCTCGAAGCCCGGCCGGCAGTAAGCGAGCAGGGCCGGTTCGGGCTTCGCGGTGCTCATCGGTTCAATAGACCTTGCCGGCGCGGCCGTACTCGGCGAGCACGGCGCAGGCCTCGTCGCGGCGCAGGTCGGTGACGACGGCCATGCCGCGCTTCACCAGCTCCCCTTTCCAGTCGGCCGGCAGCGGGCCTTCGTCGAAGCCGGCGAGCGACTCGACGTCCTCGGCGCGGGCGCCGATGAGCAGGCGGTCGATGCCGGCCCAGACGCTGGCGCCGTAGCACATGCAGCAGGGCTGCGAGGACGTGGCGAGGGTGATCGGGCCGCGCTCGGCGTTGAGGCGGAACTGCTGTGCGCGCTGCTGGCTGGTGGCGAAGGCCATCATCTCGGCGTGCGCGATCGAGGTGCTGTGCGGCACCACGCGATTGACGCCGACGCCGATCAGCCGTCCCTCCGGCGAAAAGACCGCGGCGCCAAAGGGCCCGCCGCTGGAGTGCTCGACGTTCAAGGCCGAGAGGCGGATCGCCAGCGCCATCTTGGCATCGTCATCGGCGTAGTCGGCCGAGGCATCGACGGCCTCGTGCACCCAGGCAGGCAGCGTGAGGTGCACTTGCGCGTAAAGCATCAGCGCACGGCCTCGCCACTGGTGGCTGGGCCGGCTTCGCAGCGACCCTCGATGCAGGTGCAGCCTTGGATGTCGCGGAAGCCGCAGACCGACTGCATGTCGTTCTTCGCGCACTCGGCCTTCACCTGCTCGGGGAAGGTCGGACTGTCCTTGTTGACGCAGGCCGGGTAGTAGCCGCAGCAATTGCCCACGTCCTTGACGGCGCAGTCGGCGTCGGTGGTGCAGGAATAGTCGACCTCACCGGGCTTGCCTGCCTCGGCGGCGGGGGCCGGCGCGCTCGAGAGCGGCTGCTCGATCAGCGGCTTGCCGCTCGCGTCGGTGGCGGCACTGCCGTTGCCCGACGTTGTGCTGCCGCAGGCGCCCAAGACAAAGGCGCCGAAGGCGACGGTGAGTGCGAAGGCGAGATGGCGGAGCGATCGGCGGGGCTGCTGCATGTCAGGCTCCTTTCGCGGCCCAGCTGTCGCGCAGGGTCACGGTGCGGTTGAACACTGGTCGCTCGGCCGCATGGTCGTAACGCTCGGCGGCGAAATAGCCGAGGCGCTCGAACTGCACGGCGGATTCGTTGGCCAGCACGGCGGCGGCGGGCTCGATGTATCCGGTGACCACGCGAACGGAATCCGGATTCAGATGGTCGCGGTAGGTCTTGCCGCCCTCGTCGTTGTCCGGGTTCTCGACCGAGAACAGACGGTCGTAGAGGCGGACCTCGGCCTTGATGCCAGCGTTCCCGCAGACCCAATGGATGGTGCCCTTCACCTTGCGGTTGGCGCCCTCCATGCCCGGCCGGCTCTCCGGGTCGAGCGTGCAGCGCAGCTCGACGACGGCGTCCCCGTCCTTGATGACCGCGTCGCACTTCAGGATGCCGGCGCCGCGCAGGCGCACTTCGCCACCGGGGACGAGGCGATGGAAGCCCTTCACCGGCGTTTCCATGAAGTCCTCGCGTTCGATCCACAGCGCGTTCGAGAACGGCACGTCGCGCTGGCCCTTGCTCTCGTCCTTCGGGTGGTTGGCGAAGCGGAGCGTCTCGCGGTGGCCTTCGGCCAAGTTGGTGATCGTCACCTTGAGCGGGTCGATCACCGCCATGCGGCGCTCGGCCTTGGCATCGAGCACGTCGCGGATGCAGCCCTCGAACACCGAGAAGTCGATGACCGAGTTCTGCTTGGAGATGCCCACGCGCTCGGCCAGCAGGTGCAGGGCCTCGGGCGGTACGCCGCGGCGGCGGATGCCCTGCAGCGTCGGCATGCGCGGGTCGTCCCAGCCGGCGACGAGGTTCTCGTTGACCAGCGCGAGCAGCTTGCGCTTGCTCATCACCGTGTAATTGATGTTGAGTCGCGAGAACTCGATCTGCCGCGGCTTGGCGGCTTCGTTCGGCACGCCGCGGTCGGTGAGCGGCTTCAGCAGCTCGGGACGCTCGTGCAGGCGCACGTGGTCCACGGCCCAGTCGTAGAGCGGACGGTGGTCCTCGAACTCCAGCGTGCACAGGGAGTGCGTGATGCCCTCGATGGCGTCGGAAAGCGCGTGCGCGTAGTCGTACATCGGGTAGATGCACCACGCGTCGCCGGTGGCCTGGTGGCTCACGGCCTTGATGCGGTACAGGGCCGGGTCGCGCAGGTTGATGTTGCCCGAGGCCATGTCGATCTTCGCGCGCAGGGTGCGCGCGCCATCGGCGAATTCGCCCGCGCGCATGCGGCGGAACAGGTCGAGGTTCTCCTCCACGCTGCGGTTGCGGAACGGCGATTCGCGGCCCGGCTCGGTCAGGCTGCCGCGGTACTGGCGCACTTCCTCGGCCGAGAGATCGCAGACGAAGGCCTGGCCGTCGCGGATCAGCTGCTCGGCGGCGAGGTAGAGCACCTCGAAGTAGTCGGAGGCGTGCCGGAGTTCATGCCACTCGAAGCCCAACCAGCGCACATCGGCCTTGATGGCCTCGACGTACTCGACGTCTTCCTTCTCGGGGTTGGTGTCGTCGAAGCGCAGGTTGCAATGGCCGCCGAACTCGGCGGCGATGCCGAAGTTCAGGCAGATGCTCTTCGAATGCCCGAGGTGCAGGTAGCCGTTCGGCTCCGGCGGGAATCGGGTGTTGATGTGGCCGTGCTTCCCGCTGGCGAGGTCCTCGCGGACGATGTTGCGGATGAAGTCGGTGCGGGCCGGGACGGTCTCGGCCGCGGTGGACGGTTCGCTCATGGCGCCTTGAAACGGAAACGGGGCAGACCGCGAAGTCTACCCCGCCGGGCACCTCGTCGCCCCCGCGCGGGGGCGGGACGCCTTACTCGGTGAAGCGGAAGCTGGAGATCTCGCAGACGTCGATGCCGTTCTTGACCACTTCGTCGCCGTCATCGAACTCGGCCTTGAAGTCGAACTTGCAGTAGCCCGTACCGTCGTCGAAATTGACCATGACCGACTGGCCCGGCTCCAGCACCTTGTCGCCGAGGATGTCTTCTTCCCAGTCGGTGGTGCCGGCATTCGAGCCGAAGAACCGGACGATGGTGTGGCTCGTCTCGTTGATGATGCGGACCCGGCGGTCTTCCTGGGCGCTCGCCGTGCCGCTGGCCAGGCCGGTGAGGGTGAGCACGACCAGGAGGATCGTGGTGCGGAGGGCGGAGAGGGTGGACTTCACGCGGGGACTCCTCGGTTGGGAGCCCCGATCGTCGCGTATTCGCCGCGTGATGGGGAGTCACTTTCTGTCAAAGGCGAGGGGCCGCCGCCGGGTGGGGGCGGCCGGGGCACTCTGTCAAAAACCGTCAAAGGTGGCGGTCCTTCCGCTAGAGTGGGGGTCCTCTCCGCCCGCTCCCGCCCCGCATGCATGTGCGCCTGACCACCCTGGCCTTGGCCGCCATTGCCCTGCTGCTGCTCGCGGCGGTGGCGGTGGCGCCGGCCATGCGCGTGGATCTGGCGCGCAGCAGCGTGCCACTGCAGGTCGCGTCGACGGCGGCGCCCAACGACGTGCCCCTGGCCGACATCCTCAGCGGGCGCTACCAGCCCGGGTTCTTCCCGGCGCTCGACGGTTCGGTGCAGGCCTCCCCGCGCGCGGACCGCATCGTGTGGTTGCGCTTGCAGGCCAACGTGCCGCCGCGCGAGGCCGGCGAGCGCTGGTACGTTCGCCTCGAACGCGCGCCGGTGGACCGCGTGGCCGTCCTGTTGCCGGGCGCGCCGGACCGCGAGGTGGCGGAGAGCCGCTACTTCCGCCTCGGCACCTGGGATGCGCGCTGGCCCGACGGCTTCGTGCTGCCGCTGCCCGACGCAGTCGTGGGCGACGTGGCCCTGTACGTGCGCGTGGAAGGAAATGTCGATGCCGACCTGCGGCCGCAGCTGATCGACGGCCGGGCGCTCGCCGAGCGCGAGGCGGCCGCGCTGCGCCTGTTCGCGCTCGTCTACGGCGTCCTGCTGGTGTCGCTGGCGCTGTGCATGGTCCCGGCCGTGCGGCGTTCCGGTGCCGGCGGATGGAGTATGGCCGCGCTGACCGCCGTCTCCGCGATGGCCATCGCCCTGATCAACGACCACCTGCCGCTCCCGCTGCGTGCGGTGCTCGATCCCTGGTTGGCCGGCGGGCTCGTCTACGCGGTCACCATCCTGCTCGCGGGGGCCCTGCTGATCGTCGCGCGCCGCCAGTCCGGGCTGAAGGCGAACTCGGCGACGCTGGCGCACTGGTACCACCGCGTCGGTCTCGTGCTGATCCTCCTGGCCTTCGCCGGTACGCGCGTGCCGCCGGAATACGCCGACCTGCTGAGGCGTGTGGCGGAGCTCGTCTGGTCGCAGGCTTGGCTGCTCGTGCTGGTGGCGTTCGCGCTGGACCGCCGCCGCCTCCGCTCGGTGCCGATCACCCTGATGGTGCTGCTGATCGCGGCGCTGGTGGTGCGCGCGCTGGCCGCCGGTGGCGCCGTGCCGGCCTCCGCACTGGCGCTTTACGGCTACCAGTTGCTCATCGCCACCTTGATGTTCGCGCTGGTCCTGTTGCCGTGGATGCGTGACCTCCCGGTGGAGGCGCCGAAAGTCGCCGCCCCGGAGCCCGAGGTCCCGGTCGAGGAGCGATGGTCGCGCGCCGAAGCGAAGATGGTCGCGGCCATCGACGCGGCGCTGCGCTACGGCGGCGGGGCGGAGGCGGACTGGGTGGTGGCACGCCGGCTCATCGAGACGCTGAAGCCGCTGCTGGAAGCGCGCTCCGTCGCCGTGGCGCGTTCCTCCCTGCACGGCGAGGACACGATCATCGCCGAGCCGGGGGAAACCGAATCGGTCTACGCGATGCTGCTGCGCGATCGGGCCCGCGTGCTGCGCTCGCTGCTCCGCCTCGGCACCCCGCAGCAGCTTGTCCTGCCGATGGGCATCGATGGCCCGAGCCAGGTGGCGATGGTGCCGTACCTCGTCACCGAGCGCGGTTGGACGGCCCTGTTCGTCGAGCGTCGCGGCCGTGGCTTCGAGCCGGACGAACTCGCCCGCATCGAGATGATGGTGGCTTCGGCGCGTCGGATCGCCGCCAGTGCGCTCGATGAGCGCGAGGCCGCGATCCGCGCCGACCTCGACCCCGTGCTCGAGGTGCTGAACGCCGAGGCCCTGCAGCGCGACCTGCGCACGGCGTTCGAACGCTGCCGCGACAACAACGAGCCGATCGCCCTGCTGCGCATCCCGCTGGCGGGCGAGGGCGGGTTCGAGGGGCGCGCCAAGGCGCTGATCGGCGCCCTCGAGGTGCTCGATGCGCTGCCGTCCCACCTGCTGGGCCGGCCGGGGCCCGACGAACTGTGGATGGTCCTTCCGGGCCTCGACGTGCCCGCCGCGAGGGCCTTCGCCGAAATCCTGCATCAGCGGCTGTCGCCGGCCGCCGCGCCGGTGTCGGGGCTCGCGCCCGCGGGCATCCGCCCGATGGTGGCCGAGTGGGTGATCGGCATCGGGGCGATCGTGGTCGGTGAGCGCGTGCCTCGCCCCATGATCGAACGCGCGGGTGAAGCGCTCAATCGGGCCCGCGTGCCCGGCGCACAGGCCGTCCAGGCCGTCGTGCCGGCGCTACACTGAGGCATGCTCCGGCTCGTCATCGGCAACAAGAACTACTCCTCGTGGTCGCTGCGGCCCTGGCTGCTGCTGCGCCATTTCGAAGTGCCCTTCGACGAGGTCCGCCTGCCGCTCGACACGCCCGAGTTCCAGCAGCGCATCCCCGATTACTCGCCCACGGGCCGCGTGCCGGTGCTGCATGACGGCGCCCGCGTCGTCTGGGATTCGCTGGCCATCTGCGAGTACGTCAACGAGACCTTCCTCGACGGTCGGGGCTGGCCGTCGGATCCTTCGCTGCGCTACCTCGCGCGCTGCGCCGCTGCGGAGATGCACTCCGGCTTCGCGCCGCTGCGTGCGCAGCTGCCGATGAACTGCCGGCGCAAGCCGAACGCCTACCGCTGGAAGGCCGACGCCGAGGCCGACATCCGTCGCGTGCTCACGCTCTGGCGCGAGTTGCGTCGTCGCGCCGACGGTCCGTTCCTGTTGGGGAGCTTCGGCATCGTCGATGCGATGTTCGCGCCGGTCGCCATCCGCTTCCGTGGCTACGGCGTGGTGCTGGACGACAACGCGAGGCACTACAGCGAGGCGCTGTTCGCGTTGCCGGCGATGCGCGAATGGCAAGCGGCGGCTGAAGCCGAGACCGAGCGCCTGGGCGACGATGCACTCTGACCGGGGTGCGCTGCTGGCCATGGCCGGCGGTGCGAGCCTGATCAGCCTGACCGGCGTCCTGGTGCGTTTCGCCGACGTGCCGCCCACGGTGGCCGGCTTCTGGCGCATGGCCTTCGGCGGTTCGATGCTGGCGCTCGTGCTGTTCGCGCTGAAGCGCTGGCGCCACGTCCCCGCCCGCGCCTGGGCGTTCTGCCTGTGGCCAGCCTTTGCTTTCGCCGCCGATCTCTGGCTCTGGCATCGCAGCATCCATGCCATCGGTCCGGGGCTGGCGACGCTGCTGGCGAACACGCAGGTGTTCTTCATGGTGGCTGCGAGCGTGCTGTTCTTCGGCGAGCGCCTGCATGCGCGCTTCGCGCTCGGCGTCGCGCTGGCCTTCGGTGGGCTCGCGCTGATCCTTGGCGATGGTTGGTCGACCTTGGCCGCCGAGTCGAAGGCGGGCGTATGGCTCGGTTTCGCCACGGGCATCGCCTACGCCGCCTACAACCTCGGCCTGAAGCGCAGCCAGCGCGAGGCACCCATGGCCGCCGAGCCGATCCTCGTCGTCTCGACGCTGCAATGCGCGGTGATCCTCGGTCTTGCCGCGTGGGTCGAAGGGGTGTCCTTCGCCATTTCCGACACCCGCAGCCTCGTCGCGCTGCTGGCCCTCGGGCTGATCGGCCAATGCCTCGGCTGGGTGCTGATCGGTCGCGCCCTGCCGCGCATCAGCGTGGCCAGCGTGGGCCTGCTCCTGCTGCTTCAGCCGCTGCTGGCCTTCGTGTTCGATGTGCTGCTGTTCTCGCGCCCGACCGCCACGCACGAGTGGATCGGCGTGGCCATGTCGCTCGCCGGCATCTTCGTCGCCGGCTTGAAGCCCGCGCCCGCTCAGGGCAACGCGGCGACTTCGCAGACGTAGACGATCTCGCAGGCACCGTCGCCGCTGTCGTCGCGGCGCAGCGAGGTCGACCAGCGGTAGCCCTCTGCCGTTTCGATATCGACCAGCCAGCCGGTGAGGCGCACGCGCCGGCCGGTCTCGAGGTCGGCCAGGCGCTCCGCGACGGCCGGCGTGGCCGGGATCATGTGCATGTTGCTGCTGCTGGTGATGATGGTTTCCAGCGGCAGCGGCGGTCCTTCCGGGCCCCAGCGGTAGTGGTACCAGCGGCCCGACTGCGAGATGTCGAGGGCCTCGTAGACGGCGGGATCGGACATCGGGCCCCAGCCCAACGCGAGGTCGAGCGGTGAGACCGCGGCCTCGCGGCCGAAGCGGTAGCGCTCGACGCCGAGCACGGTCGCTTCGACGGCGAAACCGGCGCGCGGCGTGGCCCGGTGCTCGTCGAGCTCGAACGGCGGCATCGACGGCGGCGTTCCCAGCTGCACCGGTGACGGGGCGGGGCCGATCCGCGGCATCACGCAGGCGGCCGGCGCGCCGCTCGGGTCGCGCGCGGGCACGACCGATGGCGCCCGCGACTGCCACCAGCCGAACGCGACGCAGCCGGCCATCACCAGGAGCAGGGCGCGGGGCACGGGCCCCAAGCCACCCGCGGAGAGCCCGCTCATTCGCGTGCCTCGAGGCGCAACAGTTCAGCGGGCAGGCGCGCCAGCACGTCGGCGAAACCGCGCAGGAAGGCCGCGCGGGCCGAACTCTTGCGCCAGAACAGGGCGATGCGGCGCTTGGGCGCCGGGGCCGCGAAGGGCAGCAGGCGCAAGTTGGGCTGCGGCGGCACCGGCGGCTTCACCGCCAGCACCGGCAACAGGGTCATGCCCACTCCAGCGGCCACCATCTGCCGCAGCGTTTCCAGCGAGGTGGCGCGGAAGCCGTCCTTCTCGCTGGCGCCGGCGAGGTGGCAGACATCCAGGGCCTGCTCGCGCAGGCAGTGGCCGTCCTCGAGCAGCAGCAGGTGCTCGTGCTGCAGTGTGTCCAGGCTGAGCGCCGCGCGCTTGCGGCCGCGCGGCGTGGCCAGCGGGTGCTTCTCCGGCACGGCCAGAACGAAGGGTTCGTCGAACAGCACCGCGTGCTCGAGGCCCTCGTCGTCGACGGGCAGGGCGAGCACCGCGGCGTCGATGCGCCCCTCGCGCAGCCGGGCGATCAGGGCTTCCGTCTTCTCCTCGACGAGCAGGAGCTCGAGCTTGGGGTAGCGCGCGCGCAGCGGGCCGACGACGTGCGGCAGCAGGTAGGGCCCGAGCGTGGGGAACAGGCCGAGGCGCAGGGTGCCGGATTCCGGATCGTGCGCGCGGCGGGCGATCTCGCGCATCTGCTCCACTTCGGCGATGACGTTCCGCGCGCGCTGGGCGATCTCGGCGCCGGCCTCGGTGAGCATCACTTTGCGTGGGGCGCGCTCCACAAGGGCCACGCCGAGTTCGTCCTCCAGCTTGCGGATCTGGGTGGACAGGGTGGGCTGGCTGACGTGGCTGGCCTCGGCCGCGCGGCCGAAATGCCGGTGGTCGGCGAGGGCGAGCAGGTAGCGGAGGTCGCGGAGGTTCATGGAGATAGCCTACAGCTATCAAAGCCATGCGTTCAATTCATTTCATCTTTTTGTGCAGTGCGGCTACATTGCGCCCCGTGGCCGCCGCCCCCATCTCCCCCAGTGATGCGCGGCCCCCCCTTCGCCGACTTCCCTTGTCCACCCGACCTTCCCCACCAGGAGTTGCAACCATGTCCCTGATCAATACGCACGTCCCGACGTTCAAGACCACCGCCTTCCACAACGGCAAGTTCGTGCCGGTGACGGAAGAGAGCTTCAAGGGCGAGTGGTCGGTGCTGGTGTTCATGCCGGCCGCCTTCACCTTCAACTGCCCGACGGAAGTCGAGGACGCCGCCGAGAACTACGCCGAGTTCCAGAAGCTGGGCGCCGAGGTCTACATCATCACGACCGACACCCACTTCTCGCACAAGGTGTGGCACGAGACCTCGCCGGCCGTCGGCAAGGCCAAGTTCCCGCTGGTCGGCGACCCGACCCACACGCTGACCCGCGCCTTCGGCGTGCACATCGAGGAAGAAGGCCTGGCCCTGCGCGGCACCTTCGTCATCAACCCGGAAGGCGTCATCAAGACCGCCGAAATCCACGACAACGCCATCGCGCGTGACATGAAGGAGACGCTGCGCAAGCTGAAGGCCGCGCAGTTCGTCGCCAAGAACCCGGGCCAGGTCTGCCCGGCCAAGTGGAACGACGGCGCCAAGACGATCGCTCCGTCGCTGGACCTCGTCGGCAAGATCTAAGCCGCACGGCCACCCGGTCGCCGCGCCCGCGCGGCGGCCCGGGTGCTTGCCCAAGCCGCGGCGCGCGGCTTCGGCAAGTACCTGGAATTGGAGTCCACCATGTTGGATGACGCCCTGAAGACCCAGCTCGCGGCCTACCTCGAGCGCCTTGTCGCCCCGATCGAACTGGTCGCCTCGCTCGATGGCAGCGAGTCCTCCGCCGAGCTGCGCGCGCTGCTCGAGACCGTCGCTTCCCTCTCGCCGAAAATCACGCTGCGCGAGTCGGCCGATGCCCGCACCCCCTCGTTCGCGATCCAGCGCGCCGACGACGCGTCGGTGGCCGTGCGCTTCGCCGGCATCCCACTCGGCCACGAGTTCACCTCCCTGGTGCTGGCCCTGCTGCAGGTGAGCGGCTACCCGCCGAAGGTCGAGCAGGCGCTGATCGACGCGGTGAAGGGCCTCGAGGGCGAGTTCCACTTCGAGAGCTATTTCTCGCTGTCCTGCGGCAACTGCCCGGACGTGGTGCAGGCCCTGAACCTCATGGCCGTGCTGAACCCGCGCATCACCCACGCGGCCATCGACGGCGCGCTGTTCCAGGCCGAAGTCGAGGCGCGCGAGGTGATGGCCGTGCCGGCCGTGTTCCTCAACGGCGAAGCCTTCGGCTCGGGCCGGATGGAGCTGGCGCAGATCGTCGCCAAGCTCGACACCGGCGCCGAGGCGCGCGCCGCCGAAGCCATCAAGACGAAAGCGCCGTTCGACGTGCTGATCGTCGGCGGTGGCCCGGCCGGCGCGGCCGCCGCCATCTACGCCGCGCGCAAGGGCATCCGCACCGGCATCGCCGCCGAGCGTTTCGGCGGCCAGGTGATGGACACCATGGGCATCGAGAACCTCGTCGCCGTGACCGAGACCGAGGGACCGAAGCTCGCCGCCGAGCTGGAGCGCAACGTGCGCGCCAACGGCGTCGACCTGATGAACCTGCAGCGCGCGGAAGCGCTCCTGCCTGCCGGCACCGACGGCCTCGTCGAGGTGAAGCTCGCCAACGGCGCCTCGCTGAAGTCGAAGACCGTCATCCTCGCCACCGGCGCCCGCTGGCGCACCATGAACGTGCCGGGCGAAGATCTTTACCGCAACAAGGGCGTGGCCTTCTGCCCGCACTGCGACGGTCCGCTGTTCAAGGGCAAGCGCGTGGCGGTGATCGGTGGCGGCAACTCCGGCGTGGAGGCGGCCATAGACCTCGCCGGCCTCGTGGCGCACGTCACCCTGCTGGAGTTCGACACCAAGCTGCGCGCCGACGAAGTGCTGCAGCGCAAGCTGCGCTCGCTGCCGAACGTCGCGGTGATCACGAACGCCCAGACCACCGAGGTGACGGGCGACGGCCAGCGCGTCAACGGCCTCGTGTACACCGACCGCGGCACAGGGGAATTGAAGCGCGTCGACCTCGAAGGCGTCTTCGTGCAGATCGGCCTGCTGCCGAACACCGAGTGGCTGAAGGGCGCGATCGAACTCACCCCGCGCGGCGAGATCGTCACCGACGACAAGGGCCACACCTCGTTGGCGGGCGTATTCGCCGCCGGTGATGCGACGACCGAGCCCTACAAGCAGATCGTGGTCGCGATGGGTGGTGGTTCGACGGCCGCGCTGTCGGCCTTCGACCACCTGATCCGCCACAGCGCACCGGCCGCCGCCGCGCCGGTGGGCACACCCGAGACGGCCTGAGCACGGGCGGGGCGGGCCGCCCGCTATCATCCCCTCCGTCCGACCGGGGGAGGGGACGATGCAGCCGCAGAACGATGACCGGGCCCGATTCCAGGGCATTCCGGAGCGCAACACCAGCGACAACCTGCTGCGCACGACGCAGCAGCACCACGTGCACCTCTCGGCGATGGCCGACACCAAGGCCAACATCGTCATCACCGTCTCGTCGGTGGTGCTGACGCTCAGCCTGGCGCGCCTCAACGACCCCGAGCTGCGCCACGCGATGGCGGTGCTGGCGGTGTTCACCCTTCTGGCCCTGTTCCTCGCGGTGCTGGCCGTGCTGCCGAAGTACCGCCCGCTGCGCTTGCCCAGCCCCGATGCGCCGCTGCCCTCGCAGTTCAACCTGCTGTTCTTCGGCCACTTCGCCGAACTGACGAAGGATCGCTTCCTCGACGAGATCGAGCGTTCGCTCAAGCCTGACGGCAGCGTCTACGCGACGATGGCGAAGGACGTCTATTCGCTGGGCTGGTACCTCTCGCACCACAAGTACCGCTACCTGCGTGGGGCCTACCTGTGCTTCCTGTGCGGTTTCGTCGGCGCTTGCGGCGTGCAGCTCGTGCGCGTGCTGGGCGGATGGTCCTGAGCGTCGGTGCCGCCGTCCGTTCGGCGAGTGCCGGCCTGGCAGCCGCCGACGGCGAACGGGACGCCACCGAGGCCCGCGCCGACGCCGAGCTCCTGCTCGCTCACGTGTTGGGCAAGGACCGCACGTGGCTGTTCACGCATGCCGGCGATCCGCTCGACGACGCGGCTGCCCTGCGTTTCGAAGCCTTGGTCGAACGGCGTCGTGCCGGCGAGCCGGTGGCCTATCTCGTCGGCCAACGGGGCTTCTGGCGCTTCGACCTCGAGGTGACGCCGGACACGCTGATCCCGCGCGCCGACACCGAGTGCTTGGTGGAGCAGGCGCTGGCGCGGCTGCCGAATGATCGGCCGCTCCGCCTGCTCGACCTTGGCACCGGCACCGGCGCGATCGCACTGGCGCTGGCGAACGAGCGGCCGCGTGCGGGCGTCGTCGCGGTGGATCTCAGCCCGGGGGCCGCCGCCGTGGCGCGCCGCAATGCCCTGCGCGTGGGCGTGGCCGAGCGTGTCGAGGTGCGCGAAGGCGCGTGGTTCGCGCCCGTGGCCGGGGAGCGCTTCGACCTGATCGCCAGCAACCCGCCCTACATCGAGGACGACGATCCGCATCTCGCCGAAGGCGACCTGCGCTTCGAGCCCCGCAGTGCCTTGGCCTCGGGTGCCGACGGCCTCGACGATCTGCGACTCATCGTGCGCGATGCCCCGGCACATCTTCGGCCCGGCGGATGGCTGCTGGTCGAGCACGGTTGGCAGCAGGGCACGGCGGTGCGCGCGCTGTTCGACGCGGCGGGCTTCAACGACATCGGGACGGTCGGCGACCTCGAAGGTCGCGACCGGGTCACGCTGGGGCGGCATCCCGCCTGAGCGGCGCCCGCCCAGCGCGGCAGTGGGCGATCAGTCGAGCAGGGCGTCCATGTCGTTGCCGATGGCGGCGACCTCGTCCCAGTGCTCTTCCAGCGTCTCCTGCTCGAGCTCCAGCCACGAGGCGACCGGCGCCGCGGCGCTCGAGAACAGGCGATCGAGCGGCTGCTTGCCGATGACGAGCAGGTGGCAGGCCCGGGCGACATGCACCAGTCCGGCGTACTCGTTGGGCACCCTCGCGGCCATCGGTGCCGCCTGGTTCACCACCGCCTCGCACAGCGCGTCGGGGAAATGCCAATGGCTGGCGAGCGCACCACCGATTTCCACCGAGGTGTAGCCGAGGATCATCTGTTCCGTGTCGCCGCGCGGCGCGCCGGCGGCCACCGCGGCATCGACTTCGCGCATGCGCTCGCCGTCGAGGGCGTGCATGAGCAGGTTGCCCACGTCGTGCAGCAGGCCGGCGGTGAAGGCGGTTTCGGCGTTGAGGCTGCGCAGCTTGCCGCGCTTCACCAGCCAGCGGCACAGGCCCGCCACCATGAAGCTCTTGCGCCAGAACGCCCGCAGGTCGAAGCCCTCGGGGGCCTTGAAGGCCGCCACCACGCCGCCGGCGGCCACCATCGTCCGCAGCGAGTCGACACCGAGCAGCACCACCGCATCGTTGACCGAGCTGACCTTGCGCGTTCCACCGTAGAAGGAGGAGTTCGCCAAGCGCAGCACCTTGGCGGTGAGCGCCTGGTCGAGCTGGAGTTTCGCGGCGATCTTCCCGGCGTCGACGTTCGGGTCGTCGAAGTCGCGCAGCAGCTCCTGCACGACCTTGGGGATCGACGGCAGCTGGTGGGCCTGTTCGAGCATCTTCTGCACGTGCATGGCGAGCTCCGTCCTGGCGTGGTGGGTGCAGCTTAGGGGGCGAACCGGCGTTTCAGGAAGCACCACGCGGCGCGCAGGCCCTGGGCCTCCCCCCCGGCGGGCTTGCCCGGACGGTCGGCGTCGTTCCAGGAGTACACGTCGACGTGCGTCCACGGCTGAGCATCGGGGATGAAGCGCTCGAGATAGAGGGCCGCCGTCACACATCCCGCCATCCGCGACGCCCCCGAGTTCGCCATGTCGGCGATGCCCGACTTCAGGTAGCTGTGGTACGGCCGCCACAGCGGCATGCGCCACAGCGGGTCGCGCTGCTCCGCGCCGGCATCGAGGTAGCTGGCGGCGAGGTCGTCGCGGTTGCAGAACAGGGCCGGCAGGTCCGGGCCCAGTGCGATACGCGCCGCGCCGGTGAGCGTGGCGAAGTCCATCACCAGGGCCGGCGACTGCTCGGCCGCGTAGCTGAGCGCGTCGCAGAGGATGACGCGGCCTTCGGCATCGGTGTTGTCGATCTCGACGCTCAATCCCGCGCGCGTGGCGATCACTTCGCCGGGGCGGTAGGCGTCGGGGCCGAGCGCGTTCTCCACCGCCGGGACGAGCAGGGTGAGGCGCACCGGCAGCGCGCGCTCGAGCACGAGGCGCGCGAGCGCGATCGCGTGCGCGGCGCCGCCCATGTCCTTCTTCATGTTGCGCATGCCGTCCGGCGGCTTGACGTCGAGGCCACCGGTGTCGAAACACACGCCCTTGCCGACGATCACGAGGTGCGGCAACGACGCGTCACCGTGCGTGAGTTCGATCAGCCGCGGGGCGCGATGGCTGGCGCGGCCCACGGCGTGGATGGCCGGGAAGTTCTGGGCCAGCAGCTCCGGCCCGCGGACGCTGCGGAAGCCAGCCGCGTGCGTCGTCGCCAGCGCCTGCACCGTGGCCTCGAGGTCGTCCGGGCCCATGTGTTCGGTCGGCGTGTTGACGAGATCGCGCGTCAGGATCGACGCGGCCAGCAAGGCCAGCGCCTCGGGCTGCGATGCCACATCGACGGCGAGCTTGGCCGTCGGCTTCACCGACTTCAGGTAGCGGGAGAACTTGTAGGCGCCGAGGCCCCAGCCGAGCAGTGCGTGATCCGACGACACGGCCACCGGGCTGTCGTCGGCGATGCGGAAGGTGATCGGGGGCAGCATCGACGGCAGGTTGCCGAGGCTGGCCGGGTCTTGCGGGTCGCCGATGCCGGCCACCGCGGCCGCTGGCGCGCCATCGGCGCCAGGGATCACCAGCTGGGTGAGCGCATCGCCCCGGAACCCGTGGGCGTCGATCCAGGCCTGCACGGCGGCGGGTTGGGCCGCCTTCCACGCCGGGAAGCGCGTGGCGTCGACGAGGTGGAGCGGCAGGGCCGGGGCATCGGCCGGGACGAAGCAGGTGGGAAGCGACATGGGCGACAGCACAAAGAGGTTGGGCGCGATGATCAGGCGAGCTTAACGGGTTCGCCGGGGGCGGCTTGCCGCGCTGCCGCAAGGCGGCCATCGGGCTCGAGGGCCGCCAACAGCGCGTCCAGCGTGGCCACTTCGAGGTCCGGCGGCGGCAGTTCGGCCGGCCACGCGGCGCCGTGCCGGTTCACCCAGCAGGTTCGCAGCCCGGCGCGCGCTGCGCCCTCGACATCGAGCCAAGGGTCGTCGCCGACGTGCAGCACCTCGGCGTGGGCCACGTCGAGCGCGCGCACCGTGTGTTCGAAGATGCCGCGCTCGGGCTTGGCCATGCCCATCTCGCGGGCCGCGACGCGCACCGCGAAGCGCTCGGCGATGCCGATGCGGTGCAGGTCGGCGTTGCCGTTCGTCAGCGAGGCGAGGAGGAAGCGCGCGCCCAGGGCGTCGAGGGCCGGGAGGGCGTCGTCGTAGAACGTCACGCGGTTGCGCTCGAGGTACAGCGCTTCGAAGGCGGGCTGCGCATGGGCCAAATCCTCACCCCCCTCGGCCAAGGCGCGCTCGAGGCAGATCAGGCGCTGCGCGGTGAAATCGTGGGCGAGGTGCGGGTGCTCGTGCGCCACCTGCTCGCGCAGCGCACGCATGCGCGGCAGCGGGTAGGCCGCGGCGGTGCGCGGGCAGTGGGCGTCGAGGTAGGCGTGCAGGGCGGCTTCGGCGCGCTCGATCACCGGCCAGATCGGCCACAGGGTGTCGTCGAGGTCGAAGCTGATGGCGCGGATGGTCGTCATCCGCGCATTGTCCTCCAGATGGCGTGAAGCCGGGCCTCGCGGTAAGGCGAGGCCCGCCCTTGGCCGCCCGCTCAGCGCAGTTCGAGGTCGCCCTGCTGGGCGCCGCGCTGCACCCGCAGGATCAGCCGCGCCGGCGGCTGCGCCAGCGCGCTGCGCAGCGCGGGCAGGTCGTCAACCCGACGGCCGTTGACGCCGTAGATGCGGTCGCCCGGCATCAGGCCGTTCTGGCCGGCGCGCGAGTCTGGCGCGACGTTGACCACCGCGACACCGGCCAGGCCGCCGCGACGGAACTTCTCCGCCAACTCACCGAGCGTGGCGCCGCCGAGGCGCGCGTCGATGTCGGCGCCGGGTAACTGCTTCGGCTGCTCGCGCAGCGTGGCGGAGAGCTTCAACGCCTGCGCGCCGCGGCGGACGTCGAGCGCGGCCGCTTCGTTCACGGGCAGCAGGCCTTCCGCGTTGCGCAGCGCCTGCGCACTGTCGACGCGCTGGCCGTTGATGGTGGTGACCACGTCGCCGGGACGCAGGCCCGCGGCCTCGCCCGGGGCGTTGCGGTAGACGCGGGTGACGATGGCGCCACGCACGGTAGCTTCGAGGCCCAGCTCCTGCGCGAAACGCGGCGTCAGGTCGACGAGTTCGATACCGAGCGAGCCGCGCTTCACTTCGCCGTAGACGAGCAACTGGCGCATCACCTCGTGCGCGAGGTTGGCGGGGATGGCGAAGCCGAGGCCGATGTTTCCCGCCGCGCTGCCGCGCGGGTTGAAGCTGGCGGTGTTGATGCCCACGAGCTCGCCGCGCAGGTTCACCAGCGCGCCGCCGGAGTTGCCCGGATTGATCGAGGCGTCGGTCTGGATGAAATCCTGGAAGCCGAGGCCGGTCAGGCCGCTGCGGCCCACCGCCGAGACGATGCCCGACGTCACCGTCTGTCCAAGGCCGAACGGGTTTCCGACAGCCACGACGAAATCGCCGACGCGCAGGCTTTGTGAGTTCGCCAGCGGCAGGGCGCGCAGGTTCTCGGCCGGGATGCGGATCAGCGCGACGTCGGTGCCCGGATCGCTGCCGATGAACTCGGCTTCCACGGTGCGGCCGTCGTGCAGCTGCACGCTCACTTCGGTCGCGTTGTCGACGACGTGGTGGTTGGTGAGCACGTAGCCGCGCTGCGCATCGACGATCACGCCGGAGCCCAGCGATTGCGACTCGCGCTGCTGCGGGCCTTCCGGCATGCCGAAGAAGCGGCGGAAGAAGGGGTCGGCGGCGAGCGGGCTCTGCACTTCGACGACCTGCCGCGTGTAGATGTTGACGACCGCCGGGGTCACGCCTTCCAGCATCGGAGCCAGCGACGGCAGGGCCGGCAGCGCGGCGACGCTGCGGGGCGTCTGGGCGGTGACGGGCGCGACGGCCGCCGATGCGGGGGGCGGCGAGGCCGGGCTGGCGATAGCGGCGGGCACCGGGGCCGGGGCGAGGCCGCGGGCGATCAGGCCACCGCCGATGGCGGTTGCGAGCAGGCAGGCGAGGAGGGGCAAGGGGCGCATTTGCAGGCGGTCCTCGAAGGATTCGATGACGACGATAGATGCGGATTCCGGCCGCTTTCCGCAAGGGCCGAAGGTCGCCACGGCATCGCTCGTTTCGTTCGCGTGAAATTACGCAAGCTGTTGAAGATAAAGCGGAAAAAGCGCGTCATCCGGATGCCGCGCCGCGGCATTCAAATCCGTTGACAGGGTTGGGGGGCGGGCGTACCGTTGACCTCCGCCGCGCCCTACATGTTGGGGTTCCGGCGGGGAGGGGCCCCAAGATTTTGGGGCTTGAACACAGCTGATGACGCAGGCCGGACGGTTCGTCATGGGGCAGGTCGACTGAAAAACGGAGTTCCGCCGGCGCATCGCGCCGAGGGCGGCCGTCTTTCCGTCTTCGAGGCCCCGGCGCCGAGCCGGTCGACAACGACGCCCCCCGGGCGGAGGAGAGACGAGGAATGAGCACGGTTCGCCTGGAAGCGGTCAAGACGGAAGGCCCGGTGGAGATCGCCATGCAGCCGGCGTCCTGGGACATCTGGGACAAGAAGTACCGCCTGAAGACCAAGAAGGGCGAGCCGGTCGATGCGGACATCGACGGCACCTACCGCCGCGTCGCCAAGGCCCTGGCCGACGCCGAGCCGAGCGTCGAGAAGCAGAAGTACTGGTACGAGCGCTTCCTGTGGGCGCTGCGCCGCGGCGTGATCCCCGCAGGCCGCATCACGTCCAATGCCGGCGCGCTGGAGCACAAGCCCGCCACCTCGACGATCAACTGCACCGTGTCGGGCACGATCCCCGACTCGATGGACGGCATCCTCGAGAAGGTCCATGAAGCCGGCCTCACGCTGAAGGCGGGTTGCGGCATCGGCTACGAGTTCTCGACGCTGCGCCCGCGCGGCGCCTTCGTGGCCGGCGCCGGCGCCTACACCTCGGGCCCGCTGAGCTTCATGGATATCTACGACAAGATGTGCTTCACCGTCTCGTCGGCCGGTGGTCGCCGCGGCGCGCAGATGGGCACGTTCGAGATCAGCCATCCGGACGTCAAGGAATTCATCAAGGCCAAGCGCGAGGACGGGCGCCTGCGCCAGTTCAACCTCTCGCTGCTGATCACCGACGAGTTCATGGACGCGGTGGCCCGCGATGCCGAGTGGCCGTTGGTGTTCCCGATCAGCGACACGGAAA
>NZ_JBILJW010000040.1:0-7682 GCF_044377035.1 Silanimonas sp. | reverse complement strand
GTGCAGGCGGCGCTCGACCTTGTCGAGGCGGTGCTTGAGGCGGCGCTTCAGCGTGTCGGTGCGGAACTGCAGCCACTCGCCGAGGATCGACCTCAGGCCGCGCACCTGCGGGCGGCTGTCGAGGCCGATGATGTTGAGGTTGACGCGGAAGCTCTTCTCGAGGTCCGTCGTCGCCATCAGGTGGCCCATCAGCGCGTCGATGTCGACGCGGTTGCTGCGTGGCACGAGCACGAGGCGCACCGGATTCTGGTGATCGCTCTCGTCGCGCAGGTCTTCCAGCCACGGCAGCTTCTTCGCGCGAAGCTGGGCGGCGATCTGCTCCATGATCTTCGAGGGCGAGACCTGGTAAGGCAGGGCCGTCACGACGATGTTCTGGCCTTCCTTCAGGTACGTGGCGCGGGCGCGGACGCTGCCGTTGCCGGTCTCGTACATCGACAGCAGGTCGGCGGCCGGCGTGATGATCTCGGCGGCCGTCGGGTAATCCGGGCCGCGGATGTGCTCGCAGAGGTCGCGCGTGGTCGCGTCCGGGTCGTCGAGCAGGCGCACGCAGGCGCTGACGACTTCATTGAGGTTGTGCGGAGGCACGTCGGTGGCCATGCCCACCGCGATGCCCGTGGTGCCATTGAGCAGCAGGTGTGGCAGGCGCGCCGGCATCCACGTGGGCTCGTCGAGCGTGCCATCGAAGTTCGGCGTCCACTCCACCGTGCCCTGGCCGAGTTCGCCCAGCAGCACTTCAGCGATGGGCGTGAGCTTCGATTCGGTGTAGCGCATCGCCGCGAAGCTCTTCGGGTCGTCCGGCGAACCGAAGTTGCCCTGGCCTTCGATGAGCGGGTAGCGGTACGAGAACGGCTGGGCCATCAGCACCAGCGCCTCGTAGCAGGCCGAATCGCCGTGCGGGTGGTATTTGCCGATGACGTCGCCGACGGTGCGGGCGGACTTCTTCGGCTTCGCCCCGGCGTTCAGCCCCAGCTCGCTCATGGCGTAGATGATCCGCCGCTGCACCGGCTTCAGCCCGTCGCCGAGGAAGGGCAGGGCGCGGTCGAGCACCACGTACATCGAATAGTCGAGGTAGGCGCGCTCGGCGTATTCGTGCAGCGGGATCTGTTCGAAACCGTGGAAGGCGGGACGGGCGGGATCGGTCATCGGGACGCGGGAAGCCGGTGGATCGGGGCCGCGAGTTTACCGGGTCGGGCGTCGCGGGCCTTGCGACAGGCAGGGCGCCGCCGCTTCATTCGCCGGAGGCCCGCTCCGGCAGTGGCTTCTTGGCGAGCTTGCGCTGGAGGCTGCGGCGATGCAGGCCGAGTGCGCGCGCCGCCGACGAGACGTTGCCGTCGTGTTCCGCCAGCACGCGTTGGAGGTGTTCCCATTCCAGGCGCTTGGGGTGAAGCGGGCCGTCGGCGGGCGTCGGCAGTTCGTCCTCGCCTTCGTTGCCGTCCTCGGGCCCGAACAGCGCGCGCAGCACGTCGTCGGCGCTGACCGGCTTCGGCCGGTAGTCGGTCGCGCCGCGTTTGATCGCCTCGACGGCGGTGGCGATGGAGGCGTAGCCCGTGAGCAGCAGGATCGGTACGTCCGGTTGCAGAGCGCGCAATGGTTCGATCAGTGCAAGCCCGTTGTCGGCACCCAGCTTCAGGTCGAGCACGATGCCGGACAGTGGCTCGCGGGCCTGCCGCAGCGCAGAGGCTGCGTCCGCGGCATGGCGGCAGGGCTGGCCGCGGCGCTCCAGCGCGCGGGCGAGGACGCTGGCGAAGGCCTCGTCGTCGTCGACCAGCAGTACGGGGTGGGGGGTCATGGGCCTGCGCCCGGGGCGGGTTCGAGCGCTCGCCAAGGCAGGTCGAGCCGGCTCAGGCTGCCCCCGCCCTCCGCCGGATGCACGTGCAGCGCGCCGCCGAGGTGCTCGATGGTCGCGTTGGCGATGGCGAGGCCGATGCCCAAGCCGCCGGAGGACTGGTCCGCGGCCGGGCGGGCGGCGCGGCTGTCGAAGCCTGCGCCGCGATCGTGGACGACGATCCGCAGTCCGCCGCCCGGCCCGGTCTCGGCGCGGAGCGCGAGCTGCGCGTCCCCGGCGGCGATGCCGGCATCGGCGGCGTTCTCCAACAGGTGGCCGAGGCTTCCCCACAGGGCCAGCGACGGTTGCACGGTGCGCCCGGCGACCGCGGGGTCGACGTCCACCGTCAGGGTGGCCTGGGGGCGCAGCAGGAGCAGACGATCCCTCAGGGTGTCGAGCATGGCCGCCAGGGTCTGCGGCGGTGGGATCTCACGGGTGGTGGCCGCGAGTCGGCGGACGGCGTCGCGGGCGAAGGCGAGTTGCTGGGCCATGAGCGCGAGGTCTTCGCGCGTCGGTCCCTGCTTCGGATCGGCTCGCCACTCGTCGACGAGGAGGGCGGCGGTGTTCAGTGGCGTGTTGATGTCGTGCGCCGCCGAGGCGGATTGCAGCGCGAGCGCATGCAGGCCTTCGTCGCGCAAGCGACGTTCACGCGCGTCGCGCAGGGCCTCATCGCGGGATTTCAGCCGACGGGCCAGTGCGAGGCCGAACACGCAGAACAGCAACAGGCCCAAGGCGAAGTTCGCGGCCATGCCGGTGAGGTGCAGGTCGAACAGCACGGCGCCGTGCTGGTGGGCGAGCGGTGGTGCGAAACGCGCCAGCAGGGCGTAACCGAGCGCTGCCGTGGCGGCAATCGCGAGCACACGCGAAGGCGCCAGCGCCGTCGCCGTCAGTGCCACCGGAACCAGATAGAGCTGGATGAAGGGGTTCACCACCCCGCCCGAGAAAAACAGTGCCCAGGTGAGGGCCACCAGGTCGACGGCCAATCCGGTCATCAGGCGCGCTTCGCTGGCCGCCTCGCGTTGCCGCCAAACGCCGATCAGGGCGTTCGCCGCACCGAGCGCGCAGGCGCCCAGCAGCAGCGGCGGCCATGGCAACTCGAGGCGCAAGGCCTCCTGCGCGACGGCGAAGGCGACGAACTGTCCGGCCACGGCGAACCAGCGCAAGGCATAGAGCGTGGCTTCGAGGCTTTCGTGGCGGGCATCCGGGGACATGGCGCAAAGGGTAGCCGGCGCGGTCCGGGCGCGGTACGCAGGCGGGGTGCGACCTTGTGTCGCATTCCCGAAGTCGGCAGCGGCCCGGAGACTGCGCGGCCGTCCCGTCCCGTCCCGTGCCGTCCTCGTCCGCCGTGTCCGTCCCCTTAGCCGCGCTGCCGTTCGCCTCCCGAATCCATCGTGCCTTGGCGTGGGCGGCGCTCGTCGTCCTCATGGCCTGGACGCTGTCCGGCTTCCTGCATCCGTTGATGGGCCTGCTGGCCCCGATGCCCGCGCAGCGATCGCTGCCGACCGCGGAACTCGCGCCCGACGCACTGGTGGCCGGACTGCCCGCAGTTCTTCGCCACAGCGACGGCGCGGCCGTGGTGCGCACGGTGCCCGGGCCGGGCGGCCCGCTCTGGCAACGAACCGGGCCGGACGGCGAGCGCCGCTACCTGCGCATGGACGGCAGCCCCTGGCCCGGCAGCGACCGCGACTACGCGCGCTGGTTGGCCGGCACCTATCTCGGCGAAGAACGCGCGATCCGTTCGATCGAACGCGTCGACCGCTTCGGCGACGAGTACCCGTGGGTGAACCGCCTGCTGCCGGTCTGGGCCGTGAGCTTCGAGGGTGATGAAGGGCTGGTCGCCTACGTCCACACCGAGACCGGCGTACTGGCCTCGCTCTCGGACGCGCGCCGCCGCTGGATGCAGGCTGGCTTCCGGCAGGTGCACACGCTGGCCGTCCTCGGCGCGCTCGATCCGCTGCGTCGCACCGTAGTGGCGTCCGCGATGACCGTGCTGCTGGTGCTGGGCCTCGCGGGCCTCGTGCTGTGGTGGTGGCGCCCGGCCTCGCCGAAGGCGCCACCGGCCCGTCGTTGGCACCGCCGGCTTGCGCTGTGGGCGGGCATTCCCCTGCTCGGTATGGCTTCGAGCGGCTTGATCCACACCCTTTGGAAAGCGGGTGATGCGCCCGATCGCGGTCTGTCGCTTTCTGCGGGGCTGGTTCTACCGCCGATCGGCTTCGACGCGACGCGTCTCACGCAGGCCGTGGTGCCTTCGGAATCCGGCCGCGCCTGGTCGCAAGCCAGCGTCGCGACGCTGCCGGACGGCCGCGCGGTGCTGGTGTTTCGCTCGCCGCTGGCCGCCGGGTGGGGCGTGCCCGTGCCGGAGGCGCGCGTCGTTGATCTGGCCAGCGGCACCACCGTGGCGGACGGTGAGCGCGAGTTGGCGCGGGCGGCTGCGGCTCGCCATGGGCTGGATGGCGACGCGCTGCGTCGGTTCACGCGCTTCGGCCCCGACTACGACTTCCGCAACCGCCGGCTTCCGGCGTGGATCGCCCCCACCGCCGACGGCCGCCGTATCGCGCTCGACCCGGACACCGCACAGCGCCTCGACGTGATGAGCGCCACGGCGGTTGCCGAGGCCTGGGTGTTCTCGATGGTCCACAAGTGGCAGCCGCTGGCCGGCCTGCTCGGTTCGCCCGCGCGCCGCGACGCACTTCAGGTTGCCGTGTTGGCGCTGGGCCTAGTGCTCGCCGGACTCGGCATCGCGCTGCGACGGCGTCGCCGCGTCGCCCCATCTTCCGTTTCCCCTTGAGAGATCTGTCCATGCTCCTGCTTCGTCGCCATCCCCTCGCGTTCGCGCTCAGCGCGGCGCTCGTCGCACTGCCCGCCGCAGCCGCCGAGACCCCGAAAGATCCGGCCGTGCTGGATCGTGTCGAGGTCGAGGGCCAGAACCTCACGCCGCTGGCGCCGCTCTCGCTGGAGGGTGCGAAGAAGCGCCTCGCCGAGCGCGCCGGAGCCACCGCGCTGGTCGATGCCGAAGCCCTTCGCCAGGGCCGCGTCAGCACGCTCTCTGATGCGCTGGGTTTCGCCGCCGGCGTGTTCGTGCAGCCGCGTTTCGGTTCGGAAGAGTCGCGCATCGCGATCCGCGGTTCCGGCGTGCAGCGCACCTTCCACGGCCGCGGCCTGGTCGTCCTGCAGGACGGCATCCCGATCAACCTCGCCGACGGCGGTTTCGACATGCAGTCGATCGACGCGCTGTCGGCCCGCTACATCGAAGTGTGGCGCGGCCCGAACGCGCTGGAGTACGGCGCGGCCTCGCTGGGCGGCGCGATCAACTACGTCTCGCCGACCGGCCATGACCTCGACGGCGCGCGTTTGCGCACCGAGGCCGGCAGCTTCGGCTACGGGCGCTGGCAGGCGCAGTGGGGCGGCCACTCGGGTGCGCATGACGCGGTCGTGTCGCTGGGCGGC
Organism: Silanimonas sp.; assembly: GCF_044377035.1. Lineage (GTDB taxonomy): Bacteria > Pseudomonadota > Gammaproteobacteria > Xanthomonadales > Xanthomonadaceae > Silanimonas. Next base: position 2,410 of record NZ_JBILJW010000040.1, on the reverse strand, counting down.
TTTGCGCAGGATGGCTATCGCGCCAACGCCCGCCAGGAAAACCACCGCCTTGGCGCGAACTGGGGCTACCGCTTCAGCGACACGCTGGACGCCCGCGTGTACCTCACGCACGTCGACACCCGATCGGCGTTGCCCGGCTCGCTGACGCGCGCGCAGTTCCTCGCCAATCCGCGACAGGCCAATGGCGGCAGCGTGCTGCTCGACCAGCGCCGCGACTTCGAGCTCACCCGCGCCTCGCTGCGCGTGGCCTATCGCCCGGAAGCCGGTCGCGAGCTGCTGGTCTCGGCCTTCGCCAGCGACAAGTTCCTCGACCATCCGATTTTCCAGGTGCTCCAGCAGGACAGCCTCGATCGCGGCATCGACCTGCGCTTGCGCGAGGAGGGTGAGATCAACGGCCGCCGCAACGTGTTCGTGGCCGGCTTTGGGCATGTGCGCGGCGATACCCGCGACGACCGCTGGGTGAACCGCGGCCGCGCCAATCCGGACGACCATCGCGGCGCCCGCACCGACCAGAACGACCAGCTCGCGACGAGTACGACGGTTTTCTTCGAGAACCAGCACTGGCTGGGCCAGCGCTGGGTGGCCGTGGTGGGCGCGCAGGCGCTGTCAGCAAAACGCCGGTTCGAAGACCGCCTGCCGGTGCCATTCGATGCCAGCTTCGACCGCCGCTACGACGCCTTCAGCCCCAAGCTCGGCCTGCGCTTCGAGGGCGCCGAAGGCGTGCAGTGGTTCGCCAACCTGAGCCGCAGCGCGGAGCCGCCGAGCTTCGGCGAGCTGGCCGGCGGCCCGAACGTCACTCTCGTTGACCTGCAGCGCGCCAACAGCGGCGAGGTCGGCCTGCGCTACTCGCGTGATGGCTTGGACCTCGATGCGGTCGTGTACCGCGCGAATGTCGAGAACGAACTGCTGGCGCTCACCGACGGCAACGGCAATCCGCTGGGCACGCGCAATGCCGACCGCACGATCCACCAGGGCCTCGAGTTGTCCACCCGGTGGGCTTTCGCGCCGCAGTGGCAAGTCGCCTTGAACGCGTTGGTAAACGACTTCCGCTTTGACGGCGACGCCGCCTTCGGCGACAACGAGCTCGCCGGCCTGCCGCGCGAGTGGCTGCGCGCCGAGCTGGCGTGGGCGCCGTCGGACGCTATCCGCATTGCGCCGAACGTCGAGTGGGTGCCGAACGACTATTCCATCGACCACGCCAACACCTTCAGCGCGCCGGGCTACGCCATCTGGGGGCTCAAAGTTTCGGGGAGCGTGAGCGAGGGCCTGTCGTGGTTCGTCGATGGCCGCAACCTTGGCGACCGCGCCTACGTCGCGACCACCGGTGTCGTCGCGGACACCCGCGTGCCATTCAACCCGGCCAACCCGGCCGCGGTGCGCCCGCCGCGCGACGGGGCCTACTACCTGCCGGGCGACGGCCGCTCGGTGTACGTCGGCCTCGAGTGGCGCCTCTGAGTCAGCGCAGCATCCACCACGCCAGCGTGGCCAAGGCCACGCCCTTGAGCGTCACGGCGAGCAGGGCGATCGCGGTCGCGCGTCGGTCGCGACGCTCTTGTTGGGACATTCAGGCGAGCCCGTAGCTGGTCGCAATCCACTGCATGAAGGCGGGCATCGGCATTGCGCCGCTGCTCCGGGCGACCTCGTGTCCACCGTCGCGGCTGCCCTGCCAAGCGATCAGCGTCGGCAGGCTCTGGATGCGGAACTGCGAGGCCAACTGGGGTTCGGCTTCGGTGTCGAGCTTCACGAAGCGGAACTGCGGCTCCAGGCGCTGGCAGGCCGCGGCGAACACCGGCGCGAAGCTGCGGCAGGGGCCGCACCAGCCCGCCCACGCGTCGATGATCACCGGCTGCTCGGATTTCAGCAGCAGGGCCTCGGCGTTCTTCGCCGTCAGCGCCAGCGGCATGCCGGTGAACAGGCCATGGCCGCAGCGCCCGCATTTCGGGTCGTCGCCCAGGCGCGCATCGGGCACGCGGTTGATCGACAGGCAGTGCGGGCAGGCGAGCTGGGTGGTGTCGGTGTCCATGGTGCGCAGGGTAGCGCCCCGCGGGCGATGCAGCATGGTGCGGGGCCGCATCGGCAGAGGCGTCACGACGACGTCATGGCGACACCGCGCCGAGGCCGGCGTGGCATCCTTCGCGGCCTTCCCACCTTGGAATCCTCGCGCGATGGAGCTCTACGCCGGCAACACCTACCTATGGACCAAGCTGCTGCACACGCTGTTCGTCATCGCGTGGATGGCCACGGTCTTCTACCTGCCGCGGATCCTCGTAAACATCGCCGAGGCCGCCTCGGAGCCCGCGGTCGTCGCCCGCCTCGTGCTGATGGGCAAGCGCTTGTACCGCTTCGGCCACGTGATGCTGGGCTTCGTGTTCCTGTTCGGTTTCGTGCTGTGGTTCGGCCGCGTCATCGA
>NZ_JBILJW010000027.1:0-28255 GCF_044377035.1 Silanimonas sp. | reverse complement strand
AAGCCCGCGCTGGTCGGCATCGAGGACATCGAGCGGCTGTCCGGCGCCGTGCTGGCGCGCCGGCCGATGGGCAAGGACGCCGTGCTGTTCCGTGCGGGCGAGCCGATGCGCTCGGTCTTCGTCGCCCAGAGCGGTGGCTTCAAGACCGTGGCGATCAACGAGGCCGGCGACGAGCAGGTGATCGGCTTCTATTTCCCCGGCGAGCTGATCGGCCTCGAAGGCTTGCGCGACGGTCGTTTCAGCACCGACGCCGTGGCGCTCGAATCCGCCCAGGTCTGCGAGGTGCCGCTGCCGGCGCTGGAGCGGGTCGCGACGCAGCGCCTCGAGTTCCAGCGGCAGATGATGCGCGCGCTCGGCGAGGGCATGGCCCGCCACCAGGACCATCTTGAACTGCTCGGTCGCAAGCAGGCGCAGGAGCGGTTGGCGATGTTCCTGCATGGCCTGTGTGAGCGGCAGCAGCGGCTGGGGCGCGATCCGACCCGATTGCACCTGCCGATGAGCCGTTCCGACATCGGCAGTTACCTGAGCCTCGTGATCGAAACCGTGAGCCGCGGCCTGTCGAAGCTGCAGGACGAGGGCGTCATCGCCGTGAAGGGGCGCCACCTTGAAGTGCTCGAGCCCGAGCGCCTCGCGAGCATCGCGCACGGCGAGGAAGGCGACGGCGAGCGCTGCGCCGGCCGTCGCTGAGCGCGGCGATCAGCCGGCGAGGCTGCGGCAGCCCAGCGCCGCCAGCGCCGAGTGCAGCATCGGTAGCGAGACCAGCCAGGGCGCGGCGAGCGTCAACACGCCGCTGCTGCCGATGGCGATGGCGCCGATCGTCCGCCAGCGGGGTGTGTCGAGCCCGAGCCGCGCGCCGCTCCAGCCGAGGCTGGTCATCAGCGGCAGCGTGCCGAGGCCGAACGCGCCCATCAGCAGGGCGCCGTGCAGGGCATCGGCTTCGAGCCAGGCGGCGGTGAGCACGGTCGCCGAGAAGCCGCAGGGCAGCCAGCCCCAGAGCAGGCCCAGCAACCAGGGCCGCAGCGGCCCGTCGCCCGGCAGGCGCGCGCGCAGCGGAGCCAGCCAGCGCCAGATCGGCAGGGCCGGCAAAGTCGCGGCGAAACGCGGGCGGGCGATGCGCACCGCGGCCAGCAGCAGCACGAGACCGACGCCGGTGCGCAGCGCGGTGCCTAGGCCATCAATGTCGAGGATGCCGAGCAGGCCGCCGCCGAGGCCGCCGACCAGCGCACCGGCCGCGACATAGCCCAGGACGCGCCCGACGTTCGTCGCGACGGCGCGATAGGCGGCGCCGGACGCCGGGCCGGCGCTGCCGAGACCGACGGCGATGCCGCCGCACATCGCGCCACAGTGCGCGCTACCGAGCAGGCCGGTCAGCAGGGCGGCGCCGAGCACCAGCAGGTCAATCGGCATCGCGAGACGCGTCCGGGGTCGATTCCGCGGGGCGGGACGGCGGGGCGCGCTCGTCGCCGAGGATATCGAGCGAGGGCGTGTCGAGGTCTTCGAACTGCCCGCTGCGCACCGCCCAGGCGAACACCGCCAGCGCCAGGCCGACCAGCAGCAACGAGATCGGCACGAGGAACAGCAGCACGTTCATGGCGCGCCGCCCTCGAGGCCGCGGCCGATGCGCCAAGCGTTCGCGGTGACGGCCAGCGACGACAGCGCCATGCCGAGCGCGGCGAGGCCGGGGCCGACGATGCCGAGGGCGGCCAGCGGCAGCATCAGCGCGTTGTAGGCAATGGCCCAGACGATGTTCTGGCGCACGATCGCCTGCGTCTGGCCGGCGAGGCGCATGGCGTAACGCAAGGGCTCGAGGCGCGAACCCAGCAGCACGAGGTCGGCCTGTCGCTGTGCCAGGGACGCGCCACTCGCCATGGCCGCCGACACGTCCGCCGCGGCGAGCACGGCGGCATCGTTGACGCCGTCCCCCACCATCAGCACTCGGTGCCCGGCAGCCTGCAGCGTCCGCAGGGCGGCGAGCTTGCCCTCCGGTGACAGACGCGACTGACGATGGGCGGCGTCGATGCCCAGCCTGCCGCCGAGCGCAGCCACGCGGGCCTCGGCATCGCCACTGAGGATCCGCGGCGCCATGCCGTCCCGCGCCAGGGCCGTGACCGTGGCCGCGGCATCGTCGCGGGGCGCGTCATCGACGTCGAAGCGCGCTTCGAGCACGCCCTCGCGGGACAGCCAGAGTCCGCCGTCATCCGCAGCTGCCGCGGGGTCCACGAAGCACCGGCGGCCGAGGCGCCAGAGCGCGCCGTCGATCCGGCCCTCCACGCCTTCGCCGGGGTGAAGCACGACCGCGTCCGCGGATCGCCCCTCGGGTGCCGCACCGAAAGCCTTGGCCAGCGGATGGGCGACGCCGACTTCGAGGTGGGCAGCGATACCGCGCAAGGTTTCCGCATCCCGCCCCGCGAGCGATTGGATCTCGAGCAACTGCGGTTCGCCGCGGGTCAGGGTGCCGGTCTTGTCGAAAGCGACGCGATCGATGCTCGCGAGCCGCGGCAGGGCGTCCGGCCCCAGCGCGAGCACGCCGCGGGCCAGCAATCGCGATTGTGCGCGTGCGATGGCGGCGGGCACGGCCAAGGCCAGCGCGCAGGGGCAGGTGGCGACCAGCACCGCCAGCGTTGCCGGGAAAGCGTTGCTCGGCTCGACCAGCCACCAGGCCACCGCGACCATGGCCGACAGCACGAGCGTGGCCGCGACGACGCGCCGCGCGATGGCTTCCGCCCAGCCGGCCATGGCCGGCCGTTGCTCGCGCGCCTGCGCGACCTGCCGGGCGACCTGCGACATCGCGGTGGCGGCGCCAACGGCCGTGGCCCGCATGCGCAGCGTTCCGGCGTGTACGTGGCTGCCGGCCAGTACCGCATCGCCGTGGCGACGGCGGAGCGGCGTCGATTCGCCCGTGAGCAGGGCCTCGTCGACCCAAGCGTCGTCGCCGACGACCGTGCCATCGCAGGGCAGGGCATGCCCGGTGCCGACCTGCACGAGGTCGCCGATCGCCAGTTCGCGGGCCGGAACCGCTTCGAGCCGGTCGTCCTGCAGGCGCCAGGCCATGGCCGGCTGCGCGCCGGCGATGGCGTCGAGTCGGGCGGTGTTGGCGTCGCGCAGGCGGGCTTCGAGGAAACGCGCCGCCAGCAGGAACAGCACGAACATCACAGCGGCGTCGAACCACACCTGCGGGCCGCCGCGGAACGTCTCGAACAACGAGCCGGTCCAGGCCAGCAGGATGCCGCCGCCGATCAGGGTGTCCATGCCCGGCAGTCGCATCCGCCACTCGGACCACATGCCGCGGAGGAAGGGGGCGCCGGCGATGAACACCACCGGGGCAGAAACGGCGGCCGTCACCCAGCGGAAGGCGTCGCGCGTGGCCTCCGGCATCTGGTTGGCGGTGTCGAGGTAGAGCGCTTCGGAAAACATCATCGCCTGCAGCGTGCCGAGCCCGGCGATGCCCAGCGCGATCAGTTGGCGACGGCGTTCCCGGCGTTGTTCCGCGTCGCGCGCCGGCGAGGCCAGCAGGGCCGGTCGGTAGCCGAGCCGCCCGACCCGCTGCAGCAGGGCCGAAAGCGGCGTCCGCGCCGGGTCCCAACGAAGGTGGAGGCGGCCATCGACGGCGTTGGCCCGAACGTCGAGCACGCCGGGGGCCTGCCGCAGGGCCTTGTCGACCAGCCAGGCGCAGGCGGCGCAGTGCATGCCGCCGAGCGCGAGCCGGATGGCCCGGCCACCGTCCGCTGCTTCCGAATGGGCCTCGAGCATCTCGGCGCGGTCCCAGTCGCCGTAGTCGTCGGCCGCTTCGACCCGCGGGCCGGGTGCGCTGCGCCAGCGGTAGTAGTCGCCGAAGCCTTCCGAGGCGATCCACGCCGCTGCGCCGGCGCAGCCCTGGCAGCAGTAGGCGTGCTCGACGCCGTCAACGGTGCCGTGGACGACATGGGTGGCCGTTTCGCCGCAGTGTGCGCAGGCCGTCGCCGACGCGGCGACGGCGTCGCGCCTCACCGTGGCCTGGCCGTCAGCCGGGGCCATCGCCGATGCCGGGGTTCGCGGGATCGTCGCTCGCCACGGCGGGTGCGAGATCGATGCTTCGGGCGCCCCGCGGCCAGCGCGCGACCAGCCGCCATGCGCCGTCGGCCGGGGCCAGCGACACCCGCCAGCCCACGTTCGGGTCGAAGGCCAGCGCCTGCCACGCGCCGTCGGCCGGGGCCAGCGCGAGCGCGACGTCCTGCGCGGCGTCCAGCGGGTGCTCAAGGTGCAGGCGCAGATCCGCCCCGCGGTCGAGGCGAGGCACCACCACCCGCAGTTGCGGCCCTTCGAGGGATAGCTGCCCGCCCAAGTCGAGCCGTCGCGCGGCGGCGTCGGCGGCGAGGTCGACCTGCTGCACCTGGGCGGTGCGGCGGACCGGGTCGCCCACGGTGTCGAGGCCGCCCCGGCCGATAATGGCCAGCGTGGCGACGCCAGCAGCCAGCGTGGCCACCGGCAGGCCGATGAGCACCAGCAGCACGGGATTTTTCGCTTTCAGGGGCATGGCGGGCGCAAGGAAGGCCCGAGGAACCGGGCAGGAACGGCGCCAGTGTGGCCGACACCGCCCCGGCCGTGTTTGCGTTCGATCAATCGCCCCCTGTCATCGATGGCAAATCCTTGACGCAACCCCCTGTGGACGCCGTCGTGAGGTCGTAAGCTGGTGACGATGATCAAGCCCGTTCCCATCAGCCGCGCGCGCGCCGGCATGTGGTTCCACCGCCTCGGCGGTTCGGGCTTGCACCACGCGTTCGTGAAGAACGGCTTCCTGCTCGAAGCGCGCGATATCGCGGTGTTGGCCGAAGGTGGCGTCGAAGAACTGATCATCGACACCGACAAGGGCTTCGATGTCGAGGACGACGGCACCGCCGACGCCCCGACGGCTGCCGTCGCAGCCACGGAGGGTGATGCCGCCGAAGGCGATGCCGTGGCAGCGACGCAGGACGCCCCGGGCCCATCCCCGGTGCCAGCCGGCGATCGGTCGGAAGAATCAGAGGACGCCCGCGAGGCGCCCGCGGAGGCGGTGGTCGATGCCGTCGCCGCGCCGGTGGCCCCGCCCGTGGCCGCTCCGCTGGTGCCGCGCGAAAGCATGGACCAGGAGCTGCATCGCGCTCGGCGCATCTGCCAGGACAGCAAGGCGCAGGTGGTCGCGCTGTTCAACGACGCGCGCCTCGGCCGGGCCATCCAGCCCGAGGCCGTCATGCCGATGGTCGAGGAGATCAACGATTCGGTGAGCCGGCATCCCGATGCCCTGCTCAGCGTCGTGCGCCTGAAGAACCACGACGAATACACCTACATGCACTCGGTGGCGGTCTGCGCGCTGATGGTCTCGCTGGCGCGTCGGTTGGGCCTGCCGGAAGAGCAGGTCCGCGATGCGGGCGCGGCCGGGATGCTGCACGACCTCGGCAAGGCCGCGATGCCGCTGACCGTGCTGAACAAGCCCGGCGCGCTCAGCGACGACGAATTCAAAATCATGAAGGCGCATCCGGTGCGCGGGTACCACATGCTCGTGCAGTCGGGCAGCGCGTCCGAAGCGGTTCTGGACGTGGCCCTGCACCACCACGAGAAGTTCGACGGCAGCGGCTACCCGCACAACCTCAAGGGCGATGCGATCGGCCTGATGGCGCGCATGGGCGCGGTCTGCGATGTGTATGACGCGATCACTTCGAATCGGCCGTACAAGAAGGCCTGGGGCCCTGCCGAATCGCTGCAGCGCATGGTCAGCTGGAAGGGGCACTTCGACGAGTCGATGCTGAAGGCCTTCATCCGCAGCGTCGGCATCTATCCGGTCGGCGCGCTGGTGCGGCTCGAATCCGATCGCCTCGGCGTGGTGCTGGAGCAGGGCGAAAGCTCGCTGCTGGCGCCGAAGGTGCGGGTGTTCTTCAACGCCCGCAAGCGCGAGCCGGTGTTCATCAAGGACATCGACTTGGGCGCGCCGGACTGCGGCGACCGCATCGTCGGCCTCGAATCGGCCGACAAGTGGAACTTCCCGAACATGGAGAGGCTCTGGCTGTCGCAGTAAGCGCGGCATCGCGCGGCAAAGCCGCGCGATGCGTCAGAGCGGACCGAAGAAGCGCGTTTCCTCGGCCACGGTCGTCTCGCCGTCCAGCGTCGCCACTTCGAGCGTGACGTCGACGCGTCCCGTGACCGCGCCGGCAGGGGCCTTCAGCGCGATGCCCACGCTGCGCACCTCGCCCGGCCCGACGCCGATCGCGCCGGGATCGGCGGCCAGCGCGACGCCCTGCGGAGCCTCGACCACGCGGATGCGATACGCGGCGGCCGCTTCCGACTTGTTGATGAGACGCAGCGTGTAGCCGTTCTCGATGCTGCCATCCATGTTGGTGCGGTAAAGCGCGTTGCGGTCGCGCAGCACGTCGACGATCAGCGGGCTGCGGGTGGCGATGCCGACCGCGATGCCCGTGCCGATCGCCGCCAGCAGGGCTGCATACACCCAGACGCGCGCGCGCAAGATCTTCGTCGGCTTGCCGTCGACGGCGTTCTGGCTGGTGTAGCGGACGAGGCCGGTCGGGTAGCCGATCTTCGCCATCACCTCGTCGCAAGCGTCGATGCAGGCGCCGCAGGCGATGCACTCGTACTGCAGGCCGTTTCGGATGTCGATGCCGGTGGGGCAGACCTGCACGCACATGGTGCAGTCGATGCAGTCGCCCAGCGCTTCGCCGGCGGGCTTTTCGCGCTCGTCCACGTGGATGGCCGCGTCGACGATCGAGGTCGTGCCGCGCGCGCCGGCAGCGAGGTCGGCGGCACTCTTGTGGCGCGCGAACCAAGCCACCCAACTGTCGGCGTCGTCCTTGCCGATCAGGCCGCGGGCGCGCTCCAGCACGCTGGCGAGGCTGCCCTTCTTGCGTGGTCCGCGCGGCTCGCCGCGGCGCTCGTCGTAGGCGATGATGAGGGTGTTGCGATCGAACATCGCACTCTGGAATCGAGCGTACGGGCACATGTACTTGCAGACCTGCTCACGCAGGAAGCCGGCATTGCCCCAGGTGGCAAGGCCGTAGAACAGCGTCCAGAAGGTCTCGTAGCCGCCCCACTCGAAGGGCACGAGGCGCGCGCCGAGGTCGCGGATCGGCGTGAAGTAACCGACGAAAGTGAACCCGGTCCACAGCGCGAACACGGCCCACAGCAGGTGTTTCGAGCCCTTGCGCAGCAGTTTGTCGCGCGACCACGGCGCGGCGTCGAGCTTCATGCGCTTGGCGCGGTCGCCCTCGGTCCAGCGCTCCATCCAGATGAAGACTTCCGTCCACACGGTCTGCGGGCAGGCGTAGCCGCACCACAGGCGCCCGGCGAGCGCGGTGAAGAAGAACAGCGAGAGCCCCGCCATCACCAGCAGCAGGGCGAGGAAGATGAAATCCTGCGGCCAGAACACGAGGCCGAACACGTGGAACTTGCGCGCCGGCAGGTCCCAGAGCACGGCCTGCTGCCCGTCGAGGTTCATCCAGGCAACCCCGTAGAACAGGCCCAGCAGCACGAACACGGCGAGGTGGCGCAAGCGCTGGAAGTGGCCGGAGACCTCGCGCGGATAGACCTTGGCCTCCGAGACGTACATCGCGCCGTCGTCGACGACCTTCAGCGGAAGGGGCTTGCCCATGGTTTCAGTCCTTGAGCGGGCCGTTGAAGCGGCTGGCGGGGCGCAGCAGGATCCAGGTGAACAGGCTCGAACTCGCCGTCGCCGCCCAGAACATGAAAAAACAGATCGTGTAGCCGATGCCACGCCCGATCTCGTGGTCGAGATCGGGGAAGCTGATGTCGCGCAGGTCGAGCGGGTCGACGAAGGCGAAGAACACCATCGTCATCACGCCGGCGGCGAAGAACGACGGCCAGAGGATCGCGCCGAGCCGCTGGGTCCAGCTCCTTTGCGGATGGTCGATGCGCGGGCCGTCGTCCATCGTCGTCTCAGCCTTCCGCGCCGGTGGCCGGTGCCGCGGCCGGATCCGTGGCCGTCGCTGCGTCCGTGCCCAGTTCCCCCGGAGCGGCCTCCACCGGGGCCGGTGCGGCGGCGGGTGCTGCAGCAAGCACGGGTTCACCGCTCAGCGAATGCACGTAGGCGGCCACCAGGCGGACGCGGTCCGCACCCAGCACCGGTTCGAAGGCCGGCATCTGGCCGTTGCGGCCCTTGATGATGCCTTCGCGGATCGTGGCGAGGTCCGGTGCGTACAGCCAATCGGCGTCGGTGAGGTTGGGAGCGCCGAGGGCCGGATTGCCCTTGCCTTCGGTGCCGTGGCAGGCGGCGCAGACGAGGTCGAACTTTGCCTTGCCGACCGAGGCCAGCGCCGGATCGACGGTGGTTCCGGAGAGCGACTGCACGTAGGTGGCGACCGCGGTCACCGCGGCATCGTCGCCGATCGCCGCGCCGAGGGCGGGCATCACGCCCATGCGGCCATGGGTGATGGTGGCCAGCATCGTCGCTTCGTCCTTGCCGTACAGCCAGGCCGTATCGGTGAGGTTCGGGAAGCCGCGCGCACCGCGGGCATCCGAGCCGTGGCACTGCGCGCAGTTGTTGGCGAACAGGTTGCGGCCCACGGCCAGCGCTTCGGACGAGGCCGCGATCTCGGCGATCGGCATCGTCGCGAACTGCGAATAGCGCTCCGCGAACGCCGCGTCGGCCTTGGCCTTCTCGGCGTCGTGCTGCTTCTGCGAGCTCCAGCCGAACGAGCCCTCGGCCTTGCCGAAGCCCGGATAAACGACGAAGTAGCCGATGGTGAAGGCGATCGTCAGGTAGAACAGGTTGATCCACCAGCGCGGCAGTGGCTTGTTGTACTCGGTGATGTTGCCGTCCCAGACATGGCCGGTGGTTTCACCGGTGGGCAGGCTGGTGTTGCGTTGCTTCGAGGTGTACCAGAGCAGCCAGACGCAACCGACGAGGTTGAGGATGATCAGGGCGATCAGGAACCAGGACCAGAAGTCGCTCACGGGCGGGCCTCCTCGGTGTTGTCATCAAGGGGAATGCGGGCCATCCGTTCGAAGTCGGAGGCGCGGCGTACGGCGAAGAGCCAGAAGCAGCCGCCGAGGAAGGCGGCCAGGAGGATGGCGGTGACGGTACCGGCGATCATGTCAACCTCGCGGAGCGTGCTTGCCGAGGCCCTGGAGGTAGGCCACGAGCGCATCGAGTTCCGACTTGCCTTCGACGGCCGCCGCGGCGCCCTGCAGGTCTTCGTCGGTGTAGGGATGGCCGAGCGTGCGCAGCGCGGCGAGGTTCGCCGTGATCGCGGCGCCGTCGACCGGCGTTTCGGCCAGCCACGGGTAGGCCGGCATGTTCGATTCCGGCACCACGGCGCGAGGATCGAGCAGGTGCACGCGATGCCAGTCGTCGGAGTAACGGCCGCCCACGCGGGCGAGGTCGGGGCCGGTGCGCTTGCTGCCCCACTGGAAGGGGCGGTCGTACACCGATTCCCCGGCCAAGGAGTAGTGGCCGTAGCGCTCGGTCTCGAAGCGCAGGGTGCGCACCATCTGCGAGTGGCAGTTGTAGCAACCCTCGCGGATGTAGACGTCGAAACCAGCCTGTTCGAGGGCGGGGCGGGGCTTCATGCCCGGCAGGGGTTCCACCTGCTCGGCGCTGTACATCAGCGGGACGATCTCGGCGAGGCCGCCGAAGCTGATCGCGACGGCGATCAGCACGCCCATCAGGCCCACGTTGCGTTCGATCTTGTCATGGCTCATCGCAGCGACTCCTTAGGCGTGGGCCGGTTCGAGGACGGGGTGCTCGACCGCGCCGCGCGAGGCCTGCAGGGTCTTCCAGACGTTGATGACCATCAGCACCATGCCGACGATCACCAGCACGCCACCCGTCAATCGGATGAGGTAATAGGGGTAGGTGAACTTGACGATCTCGATCCAGGCGTAGGTCAGCGTGCCGTCGACGTTCGCCGCGCGGCTCATCAGGCCCTGGCCGATGCCCGAGACCCACATCGAGGCGGCGTAGAGCACCACGCCGATGGTGTGCGTCCAGAAGTGCGCGTCGATCAGCTTGGTCGAGGCCATTTCCTTCAGGCCGAGGCACTTCGGGATCAGCATGTAGATGGCGCCGATGGAGATCATCGCGACCCATCCCAGCGCGCCGGAATGCACGTGGCCGATGGTCCAATCGCTGTAGTGCGAGAGGGCATTGACCGACTTGATCGACATCATCGGGCCCTCGAAGGTGCTCATCATGTAGAACGACAGCGACACGATGAGGAACTTCAGGATCGGGTCGGTGCGCAGCAGGTGCCACACGCCCGAGAGGGTCATGATGCCGTTGATCGCACCGCCCCAGCTCGGGGCCAGCAGCACCAGCGAGAACACCATGCCAACGCTCTGAGCCCAGTCCGGGATCGCCGTGTACTGCAGGTGGTGCGGGCCCGCCCACATGTAGATGGCGATCAGCGCCCAGAAGTGGACGATCGACAGCCGGTAGCTGTAGATCGGCCGGCCGGCGCGCTTCGGGACGAAGTAGTACATCATCCCGAGGAAGCCGGCGGTCAGGAAGAAGCCCACCGCGTTATGGCCGTACCACCACTGCACCATCGCGTCGACGGCGCCCGAGTAGATCGGGTAGCTGTGCACGGCCGAGGTCGGCAGGGCCAGTGAGTTGACGATGTGCAGCACCGCGACGGCGATGATGAAGGCGCCGTAGAACCAGTTCGCCACGTAGATGTGGCTGACGCGGCGCTTCACGATCGTGCCGAAGAAGAGCACCGCATAGGCCACCCAGACCACCGCGATGGCGATATCGATCGGCCACACCAGCTCGGCGTACTCCTTGCCCTGGGTGAGGCCCAGCGGCAATGAGACGGCGGCAGCGACGATGATCGCCTGCCAGCCCCAGAACACGAAGCTCGCGAGCTTGTCGGAGAGCAGGCGCACGTGGCAGGTGCGCTGCACCACGTAGAGCGAGGTGGCGAACAGCGCGCTGCCGCCGAACGCGAAGATCACGGCGTTCGTGTGCAGCGGCCGCAGCCGGCCGAAGCTCAGCCAGGCGGTGTCGAAGTTCAGCGCAGGCCAGTAGAGCTGGGCTGCCAGCAGGACGCCGACGGCCATGCCGACAACGCCCCAGATCACGGTGGCCAGTGAGAACTGGAGGACGACCCGGTCGTTGTAGGTCGCGGGTGGGGCTTCTGGGTGCCGGGTGGGCGCGGACGCGCTCATGGGAGGCCTCTTCTGGGAAGTGAGGCCAGTGTGAGTGTCGGCAGGATGCGACCGATTGACGCTGGTCAAAACCCCGGACCCTGGCGCGGGAGGCGTCGAGCGGCGGTGGGGCTGCGCAATCGACCGGCCGCGGCAGCAAATTCCGGGGGCATTCAGGATTCACAAGGAAATCCAAGACCCTTTAGTGCCAAGGCTTAACTGTTTCAGGGTGAAACCGTTGCTTGCAGCAACCAATGTGACAGCGTTTCTTCCGTTTGGTGACGAAAACGTGACCTGCTTCACCGCACGTCCCCGTCACGACTCTCCCGCGACTTCCCTGTCCCGGCTGGCCCTCCCGGTCCGCCATGGGTCGGTCTGGTCGATGGGGGCGGCCCGCAGAACGCGCCAGCGCGTCGGGGCCGGCAACTGGCGCAGGGACGCCAAGGGCCTCGGCCCGACCTTCCGTTCGTTCAATTCGACCAGGGGAAACATCACGTGAATCGCAAGTCCTTCAAGCCCCACGCCCTCGCTGCCGCGCTGATCGTCGCGATGGCGCCGATTGGTGCTGCCGTCGCCGCCGATGGCGCGCGCATCGTCAACAAGGCCGCCATCGAGTCCGGCGCCGAGTTCTCGGGCTTCATCGTCAAGTTCCGCGACGGCACCGCCCAGCGCGCCAATGCGGCCATGGTCGCGCGTTCGCTTCAGGGGGCGAACGCGGTGATGGCCAAGTCGTCGCGCGGCGCCGCCGGCCTGCGCCACTTCCGCCGCATGAGCCTCGGTGCCGACGTCATCCGCGCCAGCCGCGCGCTGACCTCGGCCGAAGCCGTGCAGGCCATGCAGCAGCTGGCCGCCATGCCGGGCGTCGAGTACGTCGAGCCGGATCTGATCATGCACCCGGCGCTGACGCCGAACGACACCCGCTACAACGAGCAGTGGGGCTTCTTCGACGCCGACGCCGGCATCCGCGCCAACACGGCGTGGGACGTCGCTACCGGCACCGGCATCATCGTCGCCGTGCTCGACACGGGACAGGCCACGCACAGCGACATCACCGGCAACCTCGTCGCCGGCTACGACTTCATCACCAGCACCACGGTCTCGGGCGACGGCAACGGCCGCGACTCCGATCCGTCGGACCCGGGTGATTTCTCGGGCGGCCAGAACTCCAGCTGGCACGGCACGCACGTGGCCGGTACGGTCGCCGCGCGCACCAACAACGGTGCTGGCGTTGCAGGTACCGCCTTTAACGCGAAGGTGATGCCGGTCCGCGTGCTCGGTCGCGGCGGTGGCTCCACGTCGGACATCGCCGACGCGATCATCTGGGCCTCGGGCGGCACGGTTTCGGGCGTTCCCTCGCTCTCGGCCTCGCAGAAGGCGCATGTGATCAACATGTCGCTGGGCGGCTCGGGCGCCTGCGGTACGACCACCCAGAACGCCATCAACGGCGCCGTCTCGCGCGGCACCACGGTCGTTGTCGCCGCGGGCAACAGCAACGCGAACGCGTCGGGCTTCACCCCGGCGAGCTGCGCCAACGTGATCAACGTCGCCTCGGTGACCAGCGCCTCGGCCCGTTCGAGCTTCTCGAACTACGGCACGCTGATCGACGTCTCCGCCCCCGGTTCGAGCATCCTCTCGACGCTCAATGCCGGCACCACCACGCCGGGCGCCGAGAGCTACGCCAGCTACAGCGGCACCTCGATGGCTTCCCCGCACGTCGCCGGCACGGTGGCCCTCGTGCAGAGCCGCCGCCTTGCCCTCGGCCTGCCGCTCTACACCCCGGCGGAAGTCGAGTCGCTGCTGAAGACCACGGCCTACGCCTTGGCCGGAGCGTGCTCCGGCGGCTGCGGCGCGGGCATCATCGATGCCAAGCGTGCGGTCGATGCCGCGGGTGGCGGCGGTGGCGGCGGCGGAACGCCCCCGACCACGCAGACCTACGCCAACGAAGCGGATTTCTCGATCCGCGACAACACCACGATCAATTCGCCGATCACGGTATCGGGCCGCACGGGCGCCGCGCCGTCCAACGCATCGGTGTCGGTGGACATCGCCCACACCTACCGCGGCGACCTGCTGGTCCAGCTGGTCGCGCCGGACGGTTCGCTGTACACGATCTCGAATCGTGCGGGTGGCAGCGCGGACAACCTGATCGGCACCTACACGATCAACCTGTCCTCGGAGCAGCTCAACGGCACCTGGAACCTGCGCGTCAACGACAACGCCGCCGGCGACATCGGCACGCTGCGTCGCTGGACGATCACGTTCTAAAGGCCTCCAGGGGAGCGACGGCGGGTCCGGGCTCCGGCCCGGGCCCGACGGCGTCACCCCAGCCTTGCATCAGCAAGAAGCCCGCGCCTCAAAGGTGCGGGCTTCTTCGTTGTGGCCTCATCCGATGGCTTCGAAGCGGTTCGCGGCCACGTTCTTGCGCACCTTGAAGGGGTCCCACACGCGGCCGTTCATGGCGATGTACACGCCAGGCGGCATCGACTGCACCGCGCCGACCGCGCAGCCGACGTTGAACTCGGTGTCGGAGCCGCGGAAGCGCGCGGGGCTCAGCGCGCCCGTCAGCACGATGGTCTTGCCGAGGTCGGCGAGCACCTTCGCCGTCTCGACCATGGTGTCGGTGCCGTGCGTGATCAGCACGTGCTTCTGCGGCTGCGCTGCGATCAGCGTGCGCACCATCTGGCGGTCGTCGTCGCTGATGTGCAGGCTGTCCTTGCGCAGCGCCGGGATGACGGTGAATCGGAAGGCCACGCCAAGCTCGCGCAGGATGTTGCCGATCTGCGGTTCGCCGACCTGGTAGTCCGACTTGTCGTCGAAGTAGACCTTGTCGATCGTGCCGCCGGTGGTGACGATCAGCAGTTCGTCCATCGCGGTGCTCCGTGGGCGTGAGGGGGCGGCAGTTTACTGCGCGTCCGGGCCGGCGGCTGCGGCGGTGTCGGACTCCGCGGCCTTCAGGCGCCGTGCCGCCGCCCGGGCCTGCAGCCCGCGCCAGCTGGCCGCGACGACCATTCCCACCGAGAGCAGCGTCTCCACCCAGGCCAGTGCGGTCACCGCCGGGTTGCTCCAGAGTTCCATGACGCCGTGCGAGAAGTAGAGCAGGGCGGCCACGCCGCCCCAGAATCCGGCACTCGGGCGGCGGAACAGCGCCAACAGCACGGCCGGCAGGATCGGCAGGCTCATCACCACGACGACGAAGACCGGCGGCAGCCAGGTGGAAGGCGCCAGCCACAGGTGCCAGACCGGCTGCAGCAGGGCCAGCGCGAGGATCCACGGCAGCGGTCGGAGCAGGGCGTTCATCGGTTCGGGTCTCGTCAGTGGGGCGTTGCAGTGGAGGCGTTCAGCCGAGGCGTCGGGCGACATCGGCGAGCCGGCGGCCGAGGGCCTGCGCCAGCGCCTTCTCGTCGTCGCTCAGGGTGGCGTCGTCGCTGGCGCCGGCGACATGGCTGGCGCCGTAGGGCGTGCCGCCGCTTCGCGTGCTGGACAGGGCCGCCTCGGAGAAGGGCAGGCCGACGATCAGGCAGCCGTGGTGCAGCAGCGGGAGATGCATGGAGAGCAGGGTGGATTCCTGTCCGCCGTGCATCGAGGCGGTCGAGGTGAACACGGCGGCCGGCTTGCCGACCAGGGCGCCCGAGGCCCACTCCGCCCCTGTGGTGTCGAGGAAGTGCTTCATCGGCGCGGCCATGTTGCCGAAGCGCGTCGGACTGCCGAGCGCGAGCCCGGCGCATTCGGCCAGATCGGCCTTGGTGACGTAGGGCGCGCCGTCCTCGGGGACCGGCGGGCTGGCCGTGGTGGTGGTCGGCGCGACCGGGGGCACGGTGCGCAGCCGCGCCGCCATGCCCTCGACCGATTCGATGCCGCGCGCGATCTGCCGCGCCAGCGCAGCCACCGAGCCACCGCGGCTGTAGTAGAGGACGAGCACGTCGGCCATGGTGGCTCCGGGCGGGAAGGGCGGGCGCGAAGGCTAACGCATCGCGGGTGCTCGCTGGCGTGAGGCGCGATCGCCGCCCGCCGCGCTAGTCTTCGGCCCATGACCTGGCTTGCCGTCCTCCAACGCTGGTGGGATCGCCTCGATCGCGACCTCAGCACCACGTTCTTCCGTTTCCTCGCCCGGCGCTTCGTCGACGACCGCTGCTTCGAGTCGGCAGGCGCACTCTCCTACACGACGGTCTTCGCCCTGGTGCCGCTTTCGGCGGTGGTCTTCGCCATCCTTGCGGCCTTCCCGGTGTTCGACGCCTGGACGCAGGCGCTGGTCGACTTCGTGTTCCAGAACTTCGTGCCCGAAGCCGCCTCGGCGGTGGCCGACACCCTCCGCCAGCTCGCGGGCAGCGCCCGCCAACTCAGCTTGAAGGGCCTCGTCGCGCTGCTGGTGTCGGTGCTGCTGGTGATGCTGGCCATCGAGCAGACCTTCGACCGCATCTGGCGCGTGCCGCAGCCGCGGCCGACGCTGTGGCGGCTCGTCGTCTACTGGACGCTGCTGACGCTCGGTGCCGTGCTGGCGGCCTCCAGCCTCGCCGTCAGCACCTGGCTGTTCGCGCTGCCGGCCTTCGCCAAGGCGAACGCCACGCTGGGCCAGCAGGCCCTCGGCGCGATGCCCTTCGTGGTCGCCTTCATCGTGTTCACCGCGGCCTACCGGTTGATTCCGAACCGGCCTGTGCCACTGCGCTTCGCGCTGGCTGGCGCGTTGTTGGCCGCCGTGTTGTTCGAGAGCGCCAAGCACGGCTTCGCGTGGTACCTGCGCAACACCAATTTCGAGCAGCTGTATGGCGCGCTGGCGGTCATTCCGATTTTCCTCGTCTGGGTGTGGCTGAGCTGGCTGGTCGTGCTGCTGGGCGCCTCGCTCGCGGCTTCGCTGGGCGCCTTCCGCTACCAGCCGCGTCACCAGCGCCTGCCGGCCGGGGCCGAGCTCTACGCCTGCCTGCGCCTGCTGGCCCGGCTGGAGGAGAGCCGCCGCCACGGTCGCGGCCTCGACGCCGAGGCGCTGCGCGCGCTGGAGCCGGCGCTCACCGACGACCTTTGCCAGCGCCTGCTGGGCGGATTGGCCGAACACCACATCGTGCAGCGCGGTGAGAGCGGGGCGTGGCTGCCGGTGCGCGACCTGTCGACGGTGACGCTGGAAGACCTGCACGAGCGTCTCGGCCTGCGCCTGCCGCCGGCTGACTGCACGCTGCCGGGCGCGGAGGACGCCATCGGCCGGGCCGCGTTGGCGGCGCTCCGCCACCTGCGACAGCCTCTCGACACTGCCCTCAGGCATCCTCTCTCCGATTTCCTCCTTCCCGAACCGGACGCCCCGTGATGCCTTTCCGCCCCGCCTTCGCCCGCCCCGCGCTTGTCGCCGCCCTCGCTGTCGCGCTCGCCGCCTGTGGGCCCTCCGAGTCGGTGTCGCCGGATGCCGGCCCGGTCGAGGCCGCCACGCCGATCGGTGAGGCCGCGCCTGCCGAAGCCGCGCCCACGCCGGCGCCCGCGCCTTCGGCACCGGCCGACGCTGCGAAGCCCACGCATCCCGCGCTCGCCGTCGATACCGTCGACGACGGTCGCTTCGATCTCGCCGCACAGCGCGGCCAGTGGGTGGTGGTGAACTTCTGGGCGACCTGGTGCGCGCCCTGCCTGAAGGAGATCCCCGACCTGAATGCGCTGGATGCGAAGCGCGAGGATCTCGTCGTCATCGGCCTCGCCTACGAGGAAATCACCCCCGAGGCGATGCGCGCCTTCTACATCGAGAAGGTGAAGCCGGAGTACCCCGTCGCCATCGTCGACGTGTACAACCCGCCGGCCGATTTCGACACCCCGCGCGGCCTGCCGTTCACCGTGCTGGTCGCGCCCGACGGCACCGTCGGCCACAAGTTCCTTGGCCCCGTCACCGGCGACGAGATCGAAGCAAAGATCAGCGAGGTTTCCGCGGCTTCGACGTCGGTGGGCGAGGCCGCGTCGACGCCGGCGTGACCGGCGCCTCCGATTCCGACGAGTCCGTGATCGGCGGCAGGGTGACGTAGCGCTCCGCTAGGGGCTTGCCGGCCAGCTTCGGCAACTTCAGCGCGCGGTCGTCCGGCGCCTGCCACGGCAGGCCGCCCAGCCAGTGGCGGATCATCGTCAGCCGGCCGCGGCGCTGGTCGTTGAAGTCCACCAGATTCCACGGCGCGTGCGCGGTGTGCGTGGCGGCGAGCATCGCCTCGCGCGTCTTGGTGTACTCGGCGTACTTCTCGCGCGCCTGCAGGTCGATCGGCGAGAGCTTGTAGCGCTTCAGCGGGTCCTGGGCGCGTTCGGCGAAGCGTTCCTCCTGCTTCGCCTGGTCGACGCCCAGCCAGTACTTGGCGATGCGGATGCCGTCGTCGACGAGCAGCTTCTCGAACACCGGCACCTGCTCGAGGAACGCGCGGTACTGCGCATCGGTGCAGAAGCCCATCACCTTCTCGACGCCGGCCCGGTTGTACCAGCTGCGGTCCATCAGCACGATCTCGCCGGCCGCGGGCAGGTGCGTGACGTAGCGCTGGAAATACCATTGCCCGCGCTCGGTCTCGGTGGGTTTGTTGAGCGCGACGACGCGGCAGTGGCGCGGGTTCAGGGTTTCGGCGATGGCGTGAATCACGCCGCCCTTCCCGGCGGTGTCGCGACCTTCGACGATCACCAGCAGGCGCTGGCCGGTGGCGGCCACCCAGCGCTCCGCTTCGGAAAGCGCGAGCTGCAGCGGCGCGAGGCGCTCGAGGTAATCCTTCTTCCTCAGCTTGCCGTTGCCGCTTTCGGTCGCGGTGCCGGTATCGGTGCGTTTGGCCGCCGCCTTGGTCTTCGCCATCCGCCGACCTTAGCGCGGCCCCGGCCGGGCCGCATCGCGGGGTCGGGGACGGCAGGGGCTCAGGCCGCCTCGGTCAGCAGCTTGAGCTCGTCGGCCTGGGCTTCCTGCGCCAGGCGCTGCACCAATTCGTCGAGGTCGCCTTCGATGATCGTCGGCAGTGCGTAGAGCGTCAGCCCTTCGACGCGGTGGTCGGTGACGCGGCCCTGCGGGAAGTTCCAGGTGCGGATGCGCGCGCTGCGGTCGCCGCTGCCCACCTGGAGGCGCCGCGAGGCGGCGGTGGCGGCCTGCTGTGCGGCTACCTGCTGCTCGTACAGGGCCGACTTCAGCCGCTGCATGGCCTTGTCGCGGTTGGCGTGCTGGCTGCGCTCGGTCTGGCACTCCACCACGAGGCCGCTCGGCACGTGGGTGATGCGGATGGCCGATTCCGTCTTGTTGACGTGCTGGCCGCCGGCGCCCGAGCTGCGGAAGGTGTCGACCTTCAGATCCACCGGGTTGATGACGACTTCCGCGACATCCTCGAGTTCGGGGAGGATCGCCACCGTCGCCGCCGAGGTGTGGATGCGGCCCTGCGCTTCCGTCTCGGGCACGCGCTGCACGCGATGCGTGCCGGATTCGTACTTCAGCTTGGAATACGCACCGCGGCCTTCGACACGCGCGACGATTTCCTTGAAGCCGCCGTGCTCACCGGGGTTGGCGCTCTGCACCTCGACGCGCCAGCCCTGCCGTTCGGCAAAGCGGGCGTACATGCGGAACAGGTCGCCGGCGAAAATCGCCGCTTCATCGCCGCCGGTGCCGGCGCGGATCTCGAGGAACAGGTTGCCCTCGTCGCGCGGGTCCTTCGGCACCAGCAGCAGGGTGAGCTCATCGTCGAGCGCGGCGAGCGCCTCGCGGATGGTCGGCAGTTCGTCCTCGGCCATGGCGCGGAGGTCGGGGTCGGCCAGCATGGCCTCGGCTTCGCGCCGGTCGGCCTGCAGCGCGGCCTCGCGCGACAGCGCGTCGGCCACCGGCTGCAGCTGGGAGAACTCACGGGACAGCGCGCGGAACTTCGCGTTGTCGGCGATCACCGAGGGCTCGGCGAGCAGGCGCCCCACCTCTTCATGGCGCTCGGCAAGCGCCAGCAGCTTGCGACGCAGTCCCGGGCTCATGCGGGGTCGCTGGGGGCGGAGGGCGAGCCGTCGGCTGCGAAGAGTTTCGCCGCGGCGGCCAGCGTGGCCGCATCGCCATCCAGCGCCGCCTGCCTCAGCGCCGTCGAGGGCGCATGCAGCAGCTGGTTGGTGAGCTGGTGCGCGAGGCGCTCCATCACCGCCTCGGCCGGTTCGCCGGCGGCCAGCCGCTCGCGCGCCTTGGCCAGCGCATCGGCCTTTGCCAGCTCGGCGGTGCGGCGCAGCGCACGCAGGCTGTCCTGCTGGCCCTGCGCCCGCCACCAGGCCATGAAGTGCTCGACCGACAAGTCGATGATCGCTTCGGCCTGCTCGGCGGCCGCCTGCCTCGAAGCCTTGCTTTCGCTGATGACCTGCTCGAGGTCGTCGACGGTGTAGAGGTAGACGTTCGCCAGCGCCGCTACGCTCGCCTCGATGTCGCGCGGCACGGCGAGGTCGAGCAGGAACATCGGGCGCTGGCGGCGGGCCTTCAGCGCGTCGCGCACGTCGGCGGCGCGCAGCACAGGCTCGCGCGCGGCGGTCGCGGAGATCACCACGTCGGCTTCGGGCAGGTGGCGCGGCAGTTCGGAGAGGGGCAGGGCGTAGCCACCCACCCGGGAGGCCAGCGCCTGCGCGTGCTCCAGCGTGCGGTTGGCGATCAGCAGGCGCTTGGCTTCGGCGTTGACGAGGTGCTTGGCGGCGAGCTCGATGGTGTCGCCGGCGCCGACCAGCAGCACGGTGGCGCGGTCGAGCTCGGCGAACACCTGCCGCACGAGCCGCACGCCCGCGTAGGCGACGGACACCGGGTGCGCGCCGATGCGGGTGTCGGTGCGCACGCGCTTGGCCACCGCGAAGCTCTGCTGGAACAGGCGGTCGAGCGGGGTGCGCAGGCTGCCGGCACCGCGCGCCTGCTGCCAGGCGTCCTTCACCTGGCCGAGGATCTGCGGTTCGCCCAGCACCAGCGAATCGAGGCCGGTCGCCACGCGGAACAGGTGCCGCACCGCGGCATCGCCCTCGTGGGTGTAGAGGTAGGTGGCCAGCGCGTCGGTGGCGAGGCCGTTGCGGCCGGCCAACCAGTCGACGACCGCCGGCACGCGGCCCTCGTCGATGCGCGCGTAGATCTCGGTGCGGTTGCAGGTGCTGACCAGCGCCGCTTCCTCGACTCCCTCGACCTGCTGGAGCTGCCGCAGCGTCTCGGCCATCTGCGCTTCGCCCACGGCCACCTTCTCGCGCACCTCGACGGGCGCGGTCTGGTGGTTCACTCCGAGGGCGATCAAGGGCATGGCGGGCGCGGAAGCGGGCGCAGGGCGGTGACGGGGCGTTATTCTAGCGGCCCCGCTTGGAGTCCCGATGAATCGCCGTTCCTGGAGTCCGTTCGCGCTGCCCCTTGCCGCGCTGTTGTCGTTCGGACCCGTGGCCTCGTCACCGTCCCGGGCGGCCGCGATGCCGCCTGAAGTGCTCGAAGCCCTGCTCGCGGCCGAATTCGCCCGCGTTGGTGGCGATGCTGAGGCCACCGCGGCGCATGCGCTGGTGGCGGCACAGGCTTCGTCCGACGCCGCGCTGGCCGAGCGCGCGGTCGAGTCCGCGCTCGAGGCGGGCGACACCTTCCGCGCCGCTGCAGCGCTCGAGCGCTGGACGCTGCTGCAGCCGCAGTCGGCGCGCCGCGATGCGCTGGCCCTGCGCTTCCACATCGTGCAAGGCGACGACGACCGTGCGGTGGAGACCGCGCTCCGACTGCTGGGCGACGAATCGAACCTCGCCGTCCTCGTCGCCGGCCTGGAGGCGCCGTATCCCGACCAGGGCGTCATCGCCCGCGCGGTGCTGCGCGCCCTGCTGGTCGAGCCGGGCTTCCCGCAGCGCCTTGACGCCTGGCTGGCCATGGCCGGATTGGCCCAACGGCTCGGCGACGGCACGCTCTCGGCGCAGTGGGTCGACGCGCTCGTGCGGCGCTTTCCCGCCGATCCCCGCGCGGGGCTGCTACGGGCAGAGCGCCTGACCCAGCGCGGCGAGCGCGAGGCCGCCCGTGCCGAAGTGCGGCTGGTGCTCTCGCGCGGCGACCTGCCGGCCGAGCAACGCCGCATCGCCGCCGAGGCCCTGGCCGTGCTGGGTGACCCCGAGGGAGCCGCGGCGGCCATGGCGCAAGGCCCGCAGGATGCGCGTTCGATGACGCTGCGCTCCACCTGGTTGGCCCGTGCTGGCGATCTGGAAGGATTGCGGCTGCTGTTCAACGAGGCCGAGGCGCTTGCCGCGAGCCGCTTTGCCCCCGAGCCCGCGCTGGCCCTGCTGTTGGGCGAACTCGCCGAACGCCTGCAGGACTGGCCCGCCGCGGAGCGCTGGTACCGCCGTCTCGACCAAGGCGAAGCCCGCGATCGCGCCCGGCTGCGGCTGGGCGTGGTGCTGGCCCGGCAGTCCCGCTTCGACGACAGCGTCGCCGCGCTGCGTGAACTGCAGGGCGATGACAGCGCCGATGGCGCCATCCGCCGTGACGCCTTCATCGCCGAAGCCGACCAGTGGGAATCCCGCCGTCGCCGTCCGGAGGCCGAGTCGGCGCTGACCCGAGGCCTCGCCGTGCTGGAGGACGACCCCGGCCTGCGCGTGGCCCGGGCCCGCGTGGCCCGCAATGCCAGCAAGCCGGCCGAGGCCGAAGCCGACCTGCGCGCCGTGCTCGCGCGTGACCCGCGGCATGCGCCGGCCCTGCGCGCGCTCGGCAGCCTGATGCTGGCCCGGGGTCAGCCGGCCGCGGCCGAGCCGCTGCTCGCCAGTGCGTGGGCGGTTGAGGCCGGTGGCCCCACGGCCGCCGCTTGGGGCGAAGCCCTGTGGCTGCTCGGGCGCACCGCCGAGGCCCGCGCGGCTTGGCAGCGCGGCCGCCAGCTCGACCCCTCGGACCCGGTGCTCGCGGATACCTTGGAGCGCTTCGGCCAATGATCGGTCGCGCGCTCGTTCTCCTGCTCGTCTTGCTCGCCACCGGCTGCGCCACGCAGCGCGGGGTCGGTCCGTCGCCCGTGGCCGGGGAGGGGGGTGCACCCGCCCTGGCCGTGGCGCCGCCAACGGACTCCCCCGAAGCCTTCGCCGCGCTCGCCGCCCGTGACGCCCAGTTGCGCGATGCCGCTGGCTGGGCGCTGACCGGCCGACTCGCCGTGGCCCGCGGGAACGACGGTGGGACGCTCAACGTGCAGTGGATGCAGACGGGTGCCTCGTTCGACATCCGCCTCAGTGCTCCGGTGACCGGCAGGCAGTGGCGCCTGTCCGGGAGCGCCGACGGCGCCACCCTCGAGGGCTTGGGCGAAGGCATCCGGCAAGGACCGGACGCCGAGTCCCTGCTGCTCGAGGCCACCGGCTGGCGCCTGCCGATCCGCCAGATGCCCGACTGGGTGCGCGGCCTGCGCGGCCCGGGGCCGGTCGCGGGCCTGTCGGTCGATGCGGAGGGGCGCCCCGTGGGCTTCCGGCAGGACACCTGGACCCTGTCGTACCGCGACTGGTGGCCCGGCGACCCGCCCCTGCCGCGGCGCGTCTTCGCCGAAGCGGACGGGGCGTCGGTCCGGCTGGTCGTCAGCGAGTGGAAGGCGCGTCCCGAATGACGGCCCCGCCCGACGACCGCCCCGGCTGGCGGGCCTTTCCGGCCCCCGCCAAGCTGAACCTGTTCCTCGCCATCACGGGGCGACGGGCCGACGGCTACCACGACCTCCAGACGGTGTTCCAACTGCTGGACTGGGGCGACACGGTCTGGATTCGTCCGCGCGACGATGCCCGCATCGAGCGGATCGGCGCCCCGGCCTACGCGCCGGACCCGGCGAAGGACCTGGTCATCCGCGCGGCGGAGCGGTTGCGTTCCGTGGCGATCAGTGCCGAAAAGGCGGAATTTGTGGCCAAAGGCGTCGACATCGTCGTCGAAAAGCGTGTTCCTGTGGGTGGAGGCTTCGGCGGCGGCTCGTCCGATGCGGCCACCGTGCTGGTCGCCCTTGATCAGCTCTGGGGCCTGGGTCTCGGCGTCGACCGCCTCGCGGCGCTGGGCCTGGCGCTCGGCGCCGACGTTCCGGTGTTCGTGCGCGGCCACAGCGGGTGGGCCGAGGGGGTGGGCGAGGCCCTCACCCCGATGGCCTTGGGTGAGCGTCATTACCTCGTCGCCGATTCCGGGGTTTCGGTCCCGACGGCTGAACTCTTCCAAGCCCCTGATTTGAAGCGGGATGCGCCCCCCGCTACAATCGCCGACTTCCTTTCCGGGACGATCCACGGCAACGCCTTCGAGCCGGTGCTGCGCCAGCGCGCGCCGCTCGTGTCGAAGCTGCTGGATCGTCTGGAGGCATTCGGGGATGCGCGGCTCACCGGTACCGGGGGCGGCTGCTTCGTCGAACTGCCTTCGCGGGCCGAGGCCGAAGCCGCGCAGCGCCAGCTGTCGGCCGAGGGCTGGGATTGCCGGGCCTGCGTCGGCGTCGATCGTTCTCCCCTCGGGGCGGCGCTCGTCGGCTGAGCGCGACAGACACACAGGGGCGTCGCCAAGTGGCCCAAGGCACCGGGTTTTGATCCCGGCATTCGTAGGTTCGAATCCTACCGCCCCTGCCACACCGATCCGCCCGGCCACACCTTCCCGGAGCCCAAGCGATGCGCAAGCAAAACCTGCTGCTGTTCACCGGCAATGCGAACCGCCCGCTGGCCCTCTCGGTGTGCCGCGAGCTCGGCGTGCCGCTGGGCAAGGCCCTCGTGGGCCGCTTCTCCGACGGCGAAGTGCAGGTCGAGATCGAAGAGAACGTCCGCGGCCAGGACGTCTTCGTGCTGCAGCCCACCAATGCGCCGACGGCCGAGAACCTGATGGAACTGCTGGTGCTGGTCGACGCGCTGAAGCGCGCGTCGGTCAACAGCGTCACCGCGGTGGTGCCGTACTTCGGCTACGCCCGCCAGGACCGCCGGCCGCGCTCGGCGCGCGTGCCGATCACCGCGAAGGTCGCGGCCAAGATGTTCGGCGCCGTCGGCACCGATCGCCTGCTCACCGTCGACCTGCACGCCGACCAGATCCAGGGCTTCTTCGACCTCCCGGTCGACAACGTCTACTCCTCGCCGCTGCTGCTGGCCGACATCTGGCGCACGCACGGCACCGAGAACCTGATCGTCGTCTCGCCGGACGTCGGCGGCGTGGTCCGCGCGCGCAGCATCGCCAAGCGCCTCGACGACGCCGACCTCGCGATCATCGACAAGCGCCGTCCGCGCGCCAACGTCGCCACGGTGATGAACATCATCGGCGACGTGGCCGACAAGACCTGCGTCCTCGTCGACGATATCGTCGACACCGCCGGCACGCTCTGCGCCGCGGCTGCCGCGCTGAAGGCGCAGGGCGCCCGCAAGGTCGTCGCCTACTGCACCCATCCGGTGCTGTCCGGCGCGGCCATCAGCAACGTCACCAACAGCCAGCTCGACGAGCTGGTCGTCACCGACACCATCCCGCTGTCGGAGACCGCGCGCCTGTGCCCGCGGATCCGCCAGCTCAGCGTCGCCGAACTGCTCGCCGAGACCATTCGCCGCATCGCCTTCGGCGAATCGGTCTCCGAGCTCTACGTCGACTGACCCATCCGCCGCGCCGGGCCTGCCCGTCGCGGTTGCTGCACCACTGCCCTGGTCGCGGGGCAGTGTCCCAACCGCCGCGAGGCGGTCACTTCCAAGCAAGGCAACACGAACATGGCTATCCACATCATCAACGCCACCAGCCGCAAGGACGAGGGTAAGGGTGCGAGCCGCCGCCTCCGTCTCACCGGCCAGGTCCCGGCGATCGTCTACGGCGCCAACGCCAACCCGGAATCGATCCAGCTCAACCACGAGAAGCTCTGGCTGATCCAGCAGAACGAGTGGTTCTACGCCTCGATCCTCGACCTCGACGTCGACGGCAAGGTGCAGAAGGTGCTGCTGCGTGACATGCAGCGCCATCCGTACAAGCAGATCGTCATGCACATCGACTTCCAGCGCATCGACGAGAACGCGCCGATCCGCTTCAAGGTGCCGCTGCACTTCGTGAACCAGGAAACCTCGCCGGCCGGCAAGACGGCGGGCGTCGTCATCACCCACGAGCTGAACGACGTCGAAGTCTCGGCCCTGCCGAAGGACCTGCCGGAGTTCATCGAAGTCGACCTGTCGGCCCTGACCCTCGGCGACATCGTCCACCTGTCGGCGCTCAAGCTGCCGGCCGGCGTGACGATCCCCGAGCTGAAGCTGGGCAAGGAGCACGACCTCGCCGTCGTGATCGCCAAGCAGGCCCGTGCGGTCGAGGAAGAGATCGTTGCCGCCCCGGCTGCCGAAGTGCCGAGCACCAAGTCGGCCAAGGCTGCTGCTGCCCCGGCCGCCGCCGCGCCGGCCAAGCCGAAGAAGAAGTGATCGTACCGTCCGTGGCGCCCTGACCGGGCGCCGCGGCGGGGTCAGCGATTACCGAATCAGCGATGGCTGGCTTGCGCCTCATTGTCGGGCTGGGGAATCCCGGTGCCGAATACGACCGGACCCGGCACAACGCCGGGTTCTGGTTTGTTGACGCCCTCGCGGAGCAGGCGAATGCCCGCTGGGGCCTGGATTCGAAGCTGCATGGCGAGATCGCGAAGGCCGAGGTCGCCGGGCACACGCTGTGGCTGCTCAAGCCCAGCACGTTCATGAACGCGTCGGGCCGCTCGGTGGCCGCGGCGCTGCGTTACTGGAAGATCGACCCCGCCGAATGCCTCGTCGCGCACGACGAGCTCGACCTCGCGCCCGGCGTCGCACGCCTGAAGTTCGACGGCGGCCACGGCGGCCAGAACGGTTTGCGCGACATCCATGCCCAGCTCGGGCATGGCAAGTACCACCGCCTGCGGGTCGGCATCGGCCACCCCGGCGACAAGACCAAAGTCACGCCCTGGGTGCTCGGACGCCCCGGTCGTGACGACGAGGCCGCCATCCGTGCCGCCCTCGACGACGCGCTGCGCGTGCTGCCTTTGGCGCTCGCCGGCGATTTCCCCGAGGCGATGAAGCGCCTCCACACCCCCGCCTCGCGCTGACCGCACCGCGGCCGCGCCACCTCGAACCGGAGTCACCATGGGCATCAAGTGCGGCATCGTCGGCCTGCCGAACGTCGGCAAGTCCACCCTCTTCAACGCGCTGACGAAGGCCGGCATCGCTGCCGAGAACTATCCGTTCTGCACGATCGAGCCGAACGTCGGCATCGTCGAAGTGCCGGACAAGCGCCTTGATGCGCTCTCCGCCATCGTCAAGCCGCAAAAGGTGCAGCCGGCCATCGTCGAGTTCGTCGACATCGCCGGCCTCGTCGCCGGCGCGAGCAAGGGCGAAGGCCTCGGCAACCAGTTCCTCGCGAACATCCGCGAGACCGACGCGATCGTGAACGTCGTGCGCTGCTTCGACGACGCCAACGTCGTGCACGTGTCCGGCCGCGTCGACCCCATCGCCGACATCGAAACCATCGTCACCGAGCTCGCCCTCGCCGACCTCGCCGCGGTCGAGAAGGCGATCCAGCGCGAAGGCAAGCGCGCGAAGTCCGGCGACAAGGACGCGCAGAAGCTGGTTGCCGTGCTGGAGCGCCTGATGCCGGTGCTCAACGAGGGCCGTCCCGCGCGCGCCATCGAGTTCAACGACGACGAGAAGCTGCTGCTGAAGCCGCTCTGCCTGCTCACCATCAAGCCAGCCATGTACGTCGGTAACGTGCTCGAGGACGGCTTCGAGAACAACCCGCACCTCGACCGCCTGCGCGAGTTCGCTTCGCGCGAAAGGGCGCCCGTCGTGGCGGTGTGCGCCAAGATCGAGGCCGAGCTCGCCGACCTCGACGACGCCGACAAGCAGGCCTTCCTCGAGGACCTCGGCTTCGAGGAGCCGGGCCTGAACCGCTTGATCCGCGCCGGCTACGACCTGCTCGGCCTGCAGACCTACTTCACCGCGGGCGTGAAGGAAGTCCGTGCTTGGACGATCCACAAGGGCGACACCGCCCCGAAGGCCGCCGGCGTGATCCACACCGATTTCGAGAAGGGCTTCATCCGCGCCCAGACCATCGCTTTCGACGACTATGTCGCCTACAAGGGCGAGCAGGGCGCCAAGGAAGTCGGCAAGCAGCGCGCCGAGGGCAAGGACTACGTCGTCAAGGATGGCGACGTCCTGAACTTCCTGTTCAACGTCTGAATCGGGGGCGGCGGGGCGGCGCGCGCGGCGGCTCTGGCGCGTTGACAAGCCGTCACGCCCTCGCCAGAATATGCGGCTCTGTCGGAGGAATACCCAAGCGGCCAACGGGGGCAGACTGTAAATCTGCTGGCTCACGCCTTCGGTGGTTCGAATCCACCTTCCTCCACCACTCCCGGCGCCCCGCGGCGACGAGGGTGGCAAGAACGGTCCAGCCTTCGGGCGGGAGTAGTTCAATGGTAGAACCTCAGCCTTCCAAGCTGATGGTGCGGGTTCGATTCCCGTCTCCCGCTCCATGGTTCCACCGGCAACACCAAAAAACTCGCTCACATAGCTCAGTCGGTAGAGCACTTCCTTGGTAAGGAAGAGGTCGCAGGTTCGATTCCTGTTGTGAGCACCATCCTACGAACCATCATCACCGGGTAGACGGCAATGGCAAAGGGCAAGTTCGAGCGCACCAAGCCTCA
Organism: Silanimonas sp.; assembly: GCF_044377035.1. Classification (GTDB taxonomy): domain Bacteria; phylum Pseudomonadota; class Gammaproteobacteria; order Xanthomonadales; family Xanthomonadaceae; genus Silanimonas. The sequence goes on along the minus strand of NZ_JBILJW010000027.1, from coordinate 605 downwards.
CGTGAACGTGGGCACGATCGGTCACGTTGACCACGGCAAGACGACGCTGACGGCGGCGCTGACGAAGATTGGCGCAGAGCGTTTCGGTGGTGAGTTCAAGGCTTACGACCAGATCGACGCGGCTCCGGAAGAGAAGGCTCGCGGCATCACGATTTCGACGGCTCACGTGGAATACGAGTCGCCGAACCGCCACTACGCGCACGTTGACTGCCCGGGCCACGCGGACTACGTGAAGAACATGATCACGGGTGCGGCGCAGATGGACGGCGCGATTCTGGTGTGCTCGGCCGCTGACGGCCCGATGCCGCAGACGCGCGAGCACATCCTGCTGTCGCGCCAGGTCGGCGTGCCGTACATCGTGGTCTTCCTGAACAAGGCGGACATGGTGGACGACGCCGAGCTTCTCGACCTGGTCGAGATGGAAGTTCGCGAGCTGCTGTCGAAGTACGACTTCCCGGGCGACGACACGCCGATCATCAAGGGCTCGGCCCGTCTGGCGCTGGAAGGCGACCAGTCGGAGATCGGCGTCCCGGCGATCCTGAAGCTGGTCGAGGCGCTGGACACGTTCATTCCGGAGCCGCAGCGTGACGTTGACCGTCCGTTCC
>NZ_JBILJW010000026.1:0-28790 GCF_044377035.1 Silanimonas sp. | reverse complement strand
GCACACTATACAGCAGTTTCGAAGTTCGTCAACACCGTAAAGCGAAACTTTCTTCTCAACCCCCCCTCCGCCGCGCCGCTCGTTTCCGAGCCACCCTGCGAAGGGGCGCGAACTATAGGCAACCGACGCAGCGCGTCGCAAGCCCTTCACGGTGTTTTGTCCGCCGAGGGGGATCGCCGTTCAGTTTCAGCCGCGAAAAAGCGGCCGAACGCGGCCCGAAACTGAACGAGGGTGCGCGGAACCCTCAGCCCGCCACGAGGCGGATGCGCGCGAAGGTGCGCTTGCCGACCTGGAGAACGGCCTCAAACCCCGGCACGAAGGCGCGCTGCGGGTCTTCGAACACCTCGCCATCAATACGTACGGCGCGCTCTTTCAGTTTGCGCATCGCTTCGGAGTTGCTCGGCGTCAGTCCGGCCTGCGTCAGCAAGGCGGCGATTCGCAGCCCTTCGGGCGGTGCCGCGAGTTCCGTCAGAGGCAGCTGTGAGGTATCGCCTGCGCCTGTGACCACCGCCTCCCAGCCCGCGATCGCCTTTTCGGCCTCCGCCACGCCATGGAAGCGGACCGTCAGTTCGCGCGCGAGGCGCAGCTTCAGATCGCGCGGATGGAGGGTGCCGCCCCCGACGTCCGCCTTCAGCGAGCCCAGCTCGGCCAGGGAGATCTCGAAGCTGAGCAACTCGATCCATCGCCACATCAGCTCGTCGCCGATCTTCATCGTCTTGGTGACGATGTCGATGGCGGGCTCGTTGATGCCGATGTAGTTACCGAGCGACTTGCTCATCTTGTTGACGCCGTCGAGGCCCTCGAGCAGCGGCATCGTCATGACGACCTGCGGCGCCTGCCCGTGGTGCTCCTGCAGGCCGCGGCCCATCAACAGGTTGAAGCGCTGGTCCGTGCCGCCGAGCTCGACGTCGGCCTTCAGGGCCACCGAGTCGTAGCCCTGCACCAGCGGATACAGAAATTCATGGATGGCGATCGGCTGCTGGTTGGAGAAGCGCTTCTGGAAATCGTCGCGCTCGAGCATCCGCGCCACGGTGTGCTGGGCCGCCAGCTTGATCATGTCGGCTGCCGTCATGGCGCCGAACCACTCACTATTGAAGCGGACCTCGGTCTTCTCGCGGTCGAGGACCTTGAAGACCTGGTCGGCGTAGGTCTGGGCGTTCGCCAGCACGTCCTCGCGGGTCAGCGGCTTGCGGGTGGCGCTCTTGCCGGTCGGGTCACCGATCATTCCGGTGAAGTCGCCGATCAGGAAGATGACCTGGTGCCCGAGGTCCTGGAACTGCCGCATCTTGTTGAGCAGCACGGTGTGGCCGAGATGGAGGTCGGGCGCGGTTGGATCGAAGCCCGCCTTGATGCGCAGGGGACGGCCGGTGGCGAGGCGGGCGGCGAGGTCCTCGAGCTTGATGATGTCGTCCGTCCCGCGCGCGAGTTGCGCAAGGGCGGTGTCCGGCGTGGTCATGGGCGGCACTTCATGAAGATGAAAAGGTGAGCAGGGGCCCGGTTCGGGCGCCGGCGCGTTAACCTCAGGTTAAACGCCGGGGCCAAAAAAACCAATCGCTTCAAAGGTTTGACGATGGTTTTCCGCTGTGGGTAAGTTACGGCCGTTTCCGTCCTCCGGAGTTGCGCCTTGTCGAATGCCCGCCGTCTCGCGCCCAAGGCGCCGCGAGCCCTGCCGATCGCCCTCGCGGGCGCCCTTGCCGTGCTGCTCGGATCGATCGTTCCGGCGCTGGATGGCGCAATGGAACGGGAAGCCCAGCCGGAACGTGTGACGCAGGCCATCGCCCTGCCCCCGCCGCCGGCCGCGACGGCCGCCAACACGCCGCGTAATGACTGGCAGACGGTGCGCATCGCCTCCGGCCAGACCCTCGGCAGCGTGTTCGCCGACCTCGGATTGCCCGCCAGCACCATGCATCGCGTGCTGGAGGTGCCGGAAGCCAGCCAGATGGCCACGCGTCTGCGCGTGGGCAGCGAACTCGCCTTCGAGATCGGCGCGGACGGCGAGCTCAAGGGCCTGCGCTTCGACCAGGACGAGAGCAAGCGCGTGCAGTTGGCGGTCTCGGAGGACGCCATCGAGCGCGAAGTGATCGAGCGGCCGATGGAGCGCCGTGTGGTGATCGCCGGCGGCACGATCCGCAGCTCCTTGTTCGCTGACGGCGCCAAGGCCGGCCTCAGCGCCGCCGTCATGAACGACATGGTGAAGGCGCTGCAGTACGACATCGACTTCGCGCAGGACCTCCGCGAAGGCGACGCCTTCCAGATCGTCTATGAGGAACTGTGGCGCGAAGGCGAGCGCCTGCGCGACGGCGGCGTGGTCGCGGTCAACTTCATCAACCAGGGCAAGCCGTACACGGCGGTGCGCTTCGAGCACAACGGTCAGCAGGAGTTCTTCGACCTCGACGGCCGCCCGCTGCGCAAGAGCTTCATGCGCACGCCGATCGAGTTCGCGCGACTGAGCTCGGGCTTCGGTGCGCGCCGCCATCCGATCCTCGGCCGCATGCGCATGCATAAGGGCGTTGACTACGCCGCACCGACGGGCACGCCGATCTTCGCGGCCGGCGACGCGCGGGTGAAGTTCGCCGGCTGGCAGAACGGCTATGGCCGCACGGTCATCCTTGACCACGGCAATGGCATCACCACGCTGTATGCGCACATGTCGCGCCTCGGCAGCTATCGCGTGGGCCAGCGCGTGCAGCAGGGCCGCACCATCGGCTACGTCGGCACCAGCGGCCTGTCGTCCGGCCCCCATCTGCACTACGAATTCCGCGTCAACGGCGTGCACCGCAACCCGTTGACCGTGACGATGCCGAAGCCCGAGCCGCTGACCGGCACGGCGCTGGCCGAGTACCGCCGCGCCACCGCCCCGGCGCTGGCCCAGCTGAAGCGCATCGAAGGCTTCCAGCTCGCGGCACGCTGACCGGCCGTGCCTTCGCAGGGCGACGCGCTGTTCGTCGGGCTGATTTCCGGCACCAGCGCCGATGGCATCGATGCCGCGCTGATCTCGGTTTCGCCACCCATCGTGGGTACCGCGCCGCGCATCGCGGTGCTGCGCGCCCGCACCACCCCGTACGAACCCGACCTTCGCGCCACGATCCTGCGCATCTCGCAGGCCGAGGCCACGGTGCATCTGGATGAGTTCGGCGCGCTGGACAGCGCCATCGGCGAAGCGTTCGCGCAGGCGACCATGGCGCTACTGGACGAGGCCGGCATCGCAACGGCGCAGGTGCGTGCGATCGGCTCCCACGGCCAGACCCTCAGGCACCGGCCGCGGCCACCGCACCGGTTCACCCTGCAGGTGGGCGACCCGAATGTGATCGCGGAACGGACCGGCTGCGACGTGGTGGCCGACTTCCGTCGCCGCGACGTGGCCGCCGGCGGTGAAGGCGCGCCATTGATGCCCGCCTTCCACGCCGCCGTGCTCGGCGACGCCCACGAAGTGCGTGCGGTGTTGAACCTCGGCGGCATCGGCAACCTCACCCTGCTGCCGACGACCGGCCCGGTGCGCGGCTTCGATACCGGCCCAGCGAACGGGTTGATGGACGCGTGGTGCTTCGAGCACACCGGCCATGCCTATGACGCTCACGGCGCTTGGGGCGCCACGGGACGCGTGCTGCCCGAGCTGCTGCAGCGCTGCCTGTCCGAGCCGTGGCTGGCCCTGCCGCCGCCGAAGAGCAGCGGCCGCGACCAGTTCCATCTGGGCTGGCTGCGCGAGCGGCTGGACGGCGACGAGGCGCCGCACGACGTGCAGGCGACGCTGGTGGAATTCAGCGCGCGCAGCATCGTGGATGCGCTGCGTGCCACGCAGCCGGACACCACGCGGCTGATCGCCTGCGGTGGCGGCGTGCACAACGCCCTGCTGATGGCGCGCATTGCCGCCCTGCTGCCGGGCGTCGCGGTGCAAAGCAGCGCCGAGCACGGCATCGACCCCGACGCGGTCGAAGCGGCGGGCTTCGCCTGGCTGGCTTGGCAAACGCTGGAGGGGCGGCCGGGCAATCGCCCGGAAGTGACGGGGGCCGCCGGCCCGCGCGTGCTGGGCGTGATCGTTCCGGGGCGTCGCGGCGACTGAGGCCGCGCGGCAGCGCTGGCTCGGCCGGTTTCAGCTGCCTTCGGAAGGATTGCGCGTGTACGCCGGCGCGTCGTTGGGCAGATCGGTCATCGCGTTCATGGCTTCGTAGAACGCGCGGGCTTCCTCGTCGTTCCATGCGCCACGCAGGCGGGCGATGTCGCCCGGCACCGGCGGCGGCTCGGGCTCGGCCATGCCGAGCGCCTGCTTGAGCAGATGCAGGATTACGTCGTTGAGCGGCCAGCCCTTCTGACGGGCCAGTTCCTTCAGCCGTTCGGCCACACGCTCATCGATGTCGCGGACGAGGAAATCGGCCATGGGGGCGGGCCGCGCTCCGAGGAAGGGATCAGGCTTTCGAGCTTACGCCCGCGGGCGCATGGCGCGCCAGCCACGCCACCAGCGCGATCGCGGGCAGGGCCAGCGCTGCGGTGCCCGCGAAGAACAGGGCGTAGGCTTCCATCAGCGGCCGCGTCTGGGCGAGCGTCTCGACGATGACGCCGGAAAAGCCCTTCATCACCTTGCCGAGCAATGCGTAGAACGAACTCAGCAACGCGTACTGGGTGGCGGTGTAGCCGACGTTGGTGAGGCTCGACATGTAGGCGATCAGCGCGATGCCGGCGAAACCGGCGCTGAAGTTGTCGATCGCCATGGCGATGCCGAACACGACGTTGTCCGCACCGGACAGGGCCAGCCAGGCGAACGCGAGGTTCGACAACGGGCCCAGCACCGCGCCGAGCAGCAGGGTCGGGAACAGGCCGAGGCGCAGGGCGGCCACGCCCGCCGCCGCGGTGCCGAGGAACGTGGCCGCGAGGCCGATGCCGCCGCGCACCTTGCCGATCGTCTGCTCGGCGATGCCGAGGTCGGCATACAGCGGGTTCGCCATCGGGCCCATGACGAAATCCGCGAGGCGATACAGGCTGATCGCAGCGAGGACGGCCAAGGCCATCTGCCGGTGCTGGAGGAAGAAGGCGATGAACGGACCGAGGATCGCGTCGTACAGCCCGCGCGGCGTCCACAGCGGCGGAAGGCCCACCGACGACGACGGCCCAGCGCTGCGTGGCTCGCCCACGAACAGCACCACCACCAGACCGGCGAAGGCCATCGCGGCGAAGGCGGCGTAGGACGAGGCCCAACCGACCTGGGCGGCCACGAGGAAGATCAAGGCGTCGGTCAGCAGCAGCGCCGTGCGGTAACCGAGCTGGTAGGCCGCACTCAGGATCGCCAGCTGGTCGCTGCTCTCGGCGCACTCGATGCGCCAGGCGTCGATGACGATGTCCTGCGTGGCGGACGCGAGCGCGACGCCCAGCGCGATCGCCCCGAACAGCTGCAGGTGGCCCTTCGGCGTGAGGAGGGCCATCGCCAGCAGTCCGAGCACCACGCCGCCCTGCGCCAGCAGCAGCCAGCCGCGGCGCCGGCCGAGGCGACCCAGCAGCGGCACCGTGGTGCGGTCGACCACCGGCGCCCACAGGAATTTCACCGAATAGGCGATGCCCACCCAGGAGAGGAAGCCGATGGCCCCGAGCTCGATGCCCTCGGTGCGCAGCCAGAAGCCCAGCGTGTTCCCGACCAGCATGAAGGGCAGGCCCGCGGCGAGGCCGAGCACCAGCAACAACGCCACCTTCGGGTCGCGCACGCCACGCAGCACCTCGCGCCAGCCGGGGCGCGGGGCGGCTGCAGGCGTCGAGGCCGCGGTTGAATCAGTCGGCATAGTCGACGACGAAGGGCGCGTGGTCGGAGAAGCGCGGCTCGGGGTGGATCGCACAATCCTTCAGCCGCGACGCCAGACCGGGGCTGACCAACTGGTAGTCGATGCGCCAGCCCACGTTCTTGGCACGCGCCGCGCCGCGCTGGCTCCACCACGTGTAGTCCTGCCCGTCCGGGCGCAGGCGCCGGTAGGCATCGACCCAGCCATCTTGCTCAAGCAGCGCTGTCAGCCAGGCGCGCTCCTCGGGCAGGAAGCCCGAGTTCTTCTCGTTCGACTTGGCGTTGCGGATGTCCTTCGGCGTGTGCGCGATGTTCCAGTCGCCGCAGACCACCACATCGCGGCCCGAGGCCAGCAGCGCCTGCAATTGCGGCCGGAACCAGCGCATCACCTCGAACTTGAAACCCTGGCGCTCATCGCCCGAGCTGCCGGACGGCAGGTAAAGGGAAATGACGGACAGGTTGCCGAAGCGGGCCTCCAGCCAGCGCCCTTCCTCGTCGAATGGCGCCCAACCGAGCCCGGTGGCGTAGGCATCCGGCTTCGCGCGGCTGTAGACGGCCACGCCTGAATAGCCCTTCTTCGTCGACGCGTCGCGAAAAGCCACGTGCCAGCCGGCCGGGCGAAACAGCGCGTCGGCCAGCTGGTGCTCCTGCGCCTTGGTCTCCTGCACGCACAGCACGTCGATGCCGGACGCAGCGAACCAGTCGAAGAACCCCTTGCTGGCGGCGGAACGCAGGCCGTTGGCGTTGAAGCTGCAAATGCGCATTGAAGGAAGGGACAAGGATCAGAGCCGGATTGTCGCCGATCCGGCCATGCCGCCGCGCGTCGCAGCCCTGCAGATGCGCGGCGAATGGGCTTTCCGCTAGCCTGACGACCTTTCCGACCGATGCCGGAGCCCGCGTGAGCGCCTACCGCCAAGCTTTCCTCGACCTGTCGCTGCGCGCGGAAGCGCTGCGCTTCGGCGAGTTCCACCTGAAATCCGGCCGCACCAGCCCCTACTTCTTCAACGCCGGGCAGTTCAACACCGGCGCCACGCTCTCCGGCCTCGCCGACTGCTACGCGGAAGCCCTGCTGGAGAGCGGCGTGGCCTTCGACATGCTGTTCGGCCCCGCCTACAAGGGCATCCCGCTAGCCACCGCGCTGGCGATGGCGCTGGCGAAGCGCGGCCGGGATGTGCCGGTCGCCTTCAACCGCAAGGAAGCCAAGACCCACGGTGAGGGCGGCACGCTGATTGGCGCTCCGCTCAAGGGCCGCGTGCTGATCGTCGACGACGTGATCACCGCCGGCACGGCCGTCCGCGAGTCGGTGGAGATCATCCGCGCCGCCGGTGGTACGCCCAGCGGCGTGCTGATCGCGCTGGACCGGCAGGAACGCGGGGCGGAGGGCCAGCGTTCGGCCGCGCAGGAGGCCTCGGCCGCACTGGGCGTGCCCGTCGTCTCGGTCGCGCGGCTGGACGACCTGTTCACCTTTGTCGCGGACCGCCCGGAACTGGCCCTGCATCGCGAGCGCCTGCTGGCGTATCGTGCGGCCTACGGTTCGATCGACGGATGATCTGACATGGCCCGTACCGCCCCTCCCCGCCGCATGATGCGGCCCGCCGCGCTCGCGGTCGCCCTGCTGGCCGCCCTGCCCATGGCCGTCGCGCCGGTGGTGGCGCAGGGCAACACCGATGCGCCGGAGAAGAAGCTCTACCGCTGGACGGATTCCAGCGGCAAGGTCCACTACACCGACGCCCTACCGGCCGACGTGGTGAACCAGGCACGCGCCGAACTGAGCGTAGCCACGGGTCTGGTGCGCAGTACCGTCGACCGCGCCCTGACGCCCGAAGAACGCCGCGCCGCCGAGGCGGAGGCCCTCAGAGCCGCCGAGGCACAGGCCCGTGTCGAGAACTCGCTGCGCTCCGAAGAGGCGAAGGTCAGCAGCTTCCGCACCGAAGCGGACTTGCGTGCCGCCTACGTCGACCGCCAGAAGGTCATCGACGAAACGCTCGAAAGCCTCGAGGCGGCGATCAATTCGCAGCGCGGCAGCCTGCACCAGCAGCTGGGAGTGGCCGGCGATGCCGAATTGGCCGGCCGGCCCGTCGCAGAGCGCACCATCGAGGTCATCTTTGAGCTTCGCGAGGAACTGCAGAAGCAGGAGCAGGCGCGCGTCGAGCGTGCGGCGGAGCGTCAGGTGCTTGGCGAGGAAATGGAGCGGCTGATCGTGCTGTTCCGCGAGCGCCAAGCGGCCCGCGAACGCGAGATGGGCATCGAGATGTGATCGCCCGGCGCCGGGTCCGCGTACGGACGGCGGCGCGACGGGCTGGGATCAGAACGGCAGGGTCAGATCGCTCCGGATCGCGAGAATCGCGGCGCGGAAACCTTCCTGCACCCGGGCCAGCGCCTCCTCGTTGTCCGCCTCGAAGCGCAAGACGAGGATGGGCGTCGTGTTCGAAGCTCGAACCAGTCCCCAGCCATCCGGCCAATCGGCGCGGAGGCCGTCGATCGTGGAGACGCGGGCCCCTTCGAAACGGGCTCCGGCCACGAAGGCCTCGATGAAGGCATGGGGCTCGCCCTCCTGCATCTCGATCTTGAGCTCGGGCGTGCTGGTGGCCTTCGGCAACTCGGCGAAGACTTCTTCCGGCTCCTCCGCGCGGGTGGCGAGGATCTCGAGCAGGCGCGCGGCCGCATAGAGGCCGTCGTCGAACCCGTACCAGCGCTCCTTGAAGAAGAAGTGGCCGCTCATCTCGCCAGCGAGCTCCGCCTCCGTCTCCTTCATCTTCGCCTTGATCAGCGAATGACCGGTCTTCCACATCAGCGGGCTGCCGCCATGCCGCAGCACATAGCCGGCGAGGTGCCCCGAGCACTTCACGTCGTAGATGATGCAGGCACCCGGGTTGCGCTCCAGCACGTCAGCCGCGAACAGCATCAGCAAACGATCGGGATAGATCATCTCCCCGTCGCGGGTCACCACGCCGAGGCGGTCGCCGTCGCCGTCGAAGGCGAGGCCGATGTCGGCCCCGGCGCGCTGCACCGCCTGCACGAGGTCCTCGAGGTTGTGCGGGTCGCTGGGGTCCGGGTGGTGGAACGGGAAGGTGCCGTCGATGTCGCAGTAGAGCGTCTCGACATCGGCACCGATGGCTTCGAGCAGGCGCGGGCCGAGGTCGCCGGCCACGCCGCTGCCGGCGTCGACCACCACGCGCAGGCGGCGCTCGATCTGGATGTCGCCCGCGACGCGGTCGATGTAGTCCTGGCCGATATCGACGGTATCGAGTTCACCGCGACGCTCGGCGACTGGCATGCGCCCTTCCGCGATGCGCACGTAAAGGTCGCTGATCGCACCGCCGGACAGCGTTTCACCGTCGACGACGATCTTGAAGCCGTTGTAGTCGGGCGGGTTGTGGCTGCCGGTGACGGCGATGGCGCTGCCGAGGCGCAGATGGTGCGCGGCGAAGTACGCGACCGGCGTCGGCACCATGCCGACGTCGGTGACGTCGATACCCGACATTCGCAAACCGTCGATGAGCGCGCGCGACATCTCCGGCGAGGAGATCCGTCCGTCGCGACCGATCGCGATGCCACGCAGCCCCTTCTCCTTCATGAGCGCGCCGACGGCACGACCGATGAGACGGGCGACGTCGGCGCTGAGCGTCTGGCCGACCACGCCGCGGATGTCGTAGGCGCGGAAGATGCTGCGCTCGACGGTGAACTCCGGGGCGCTGGGCGTGACCGCGACGGGCTTCGCCGGGGACGGCCGGGCAGTTTCGAGCTTGCCGTCGGCCTGCAGCTCGGCGAGGGTCGGCTCCGCTTCCACGCCCCCCTTGGCCTTGCGCTCCGTGAGGCGCCTCGCGAGCGCCGCCGCCTTCTCGCGCGGAACGAGCACGAGCGCCAGACCGAACACCACAACGACGCTGCCCGCCACGAGTTCGACGAGACCGCCCATACTGAACCTTCCGGGGTCGGCGTACGGCGACGTACCGACGACCCGCAGCCGGCTGTCCGCCAGCGCAACGGCGCCGCGCTCGGCCTCTTCCGAAAGCGCGGCGTTGCCGGATTCGATCAGCGAGCGTCCGCCCTGACGCAGGGCCGCGTAAGCCCCGGAAGGCGCGGCGCGGTCGATGAGCGGCTGCAGCAGGTCCAGCGGGCGGCGCACGTAAGCGACACCAACCAGCCCGTTCTCGTCGGGAATCGGGGCGGCGAGCGCCAGCCACGGACGCCCGGCATCCTGCACGACAGCCATCTGCACGCCGTCGCGGTCGAGCGCCGTGACCAGCAGCCCGAGCTTGCCGTAGCCGAAGCGCTCGGCGTTACCCCACAGCGGGGTGATGTCGGCCGGATGGATCTCGACGGCTTCGATGCCCACCCAGGTGCCGGCCAATGCGGAACGCGCGCCGTCGATGTTGTTGCCCAGCACGGCGTCGCGAACCCGCGGGAGCTTGCGCTGTGCTTCGAGGCTGGCACGCTCGGCGTCGAGCAGGGCACGCAGTTCGGCGACCGCGGCTGTCCGCGCCTCCTGGGCCGTGACGGACAGGGCCGAGGCCGAGTGCAGGGTCCACCCGCCCCAAGCCAGCAGGGCGCCCGCCACGATGGCGAACACCGCCAGCAGGATGTTGAGGATGCGGATCTTCGGACGGGGCGTTTCGGCGTTCTGCATGCAGGGGTCCGGGGGTCAGCGGGTGCCAGTGTGGCCGAAACCACCTTCACCGCGCTCGGAGGCGTCGAAGGCGGCCACGACGTTCCAGCGGGCGCGGGCGACGGGGAGGAACACCAGCTGGGCGACGCGGTCGCCGGGCTGGACGGTGACAGGAGCAGTGCCGCGGTTCCACAGGCTGATCATCAGCGGCCCCTGGTAGTCGGCGTCGATCAGGCCGGTGAGGTTGCCGAGCACCAGCCCGTGCTTGTGACCGAGGCCCGAGCGCGGCAGCACCACGGCGCAGAGCCCAGCATCGCCGATATGGAAGGCGAGCCCGCTGGGCACCAGGGCGGTGTCGCCCGGGGCAAGGGTGAGTGGCACCTCGAGCATGGCGCGCAGGTCCATTCCGGCGGACTGCGCGGTCGCGTAGTCCGGCAGGGGGAACTCGGCGCCGAGCCGGGCGTCGAGGATCTTCAGGTCGATGGCGGGCGACAGGGCACTCATGCGCGGCCCAGCCAGTCGGCGATCCACTCGACGAGGCCGCGGGCGATATCGGACTTGCGCGCGGTGGCGTAGGTCTTCTCGCCGCCGTTCCAAAAGAGCGTGAGCGCGTTCTCGTCCGCGTCGAAACCGCAGCCCGGCACGCCGACCTGGTTGGCGGCAATGGCGTCGAGCTTCTTGGCCGCGAGCTTGCCGCGCGCGTAGGTCTCGACGTCGTGGGTCTCCGCCGCGAAGCCCAAGACGCAGCGCGGGCGCCGCGCGTGTACCGCGACGTCGGCGAGGACGTCGGCGGTGCGTTCGAGCACGAGGGTCATCGGGCCGGCGCCTTTCTTGATCTTTTGCCCGGCGACTTCGGCCGGGCGGTAGTCGGCGACGGCGGCGGCACCCACGTAGGCGTCCTGGCCGGGCAGTGCGGACAGGACGACGGCGTGCATCTCGGCGGCGCTGCGCACGTCGATGCGGCGCACGCCGGCTGGCGTGGCGAGCTTCACCGGACCGGCCACCAGCGTGACCTCGGCCCCGGCACGCGCCGCCGCTTCGGCGACGGCGAAGCCCATCCGGCCGCTGCTCCGGTTGCCGACGAAGCGCACCGGGTCGATGTCCTCGAAGGTGGGGCCGGCGCTGACCAGCACGCGCCGTCCGGCGAGGCGCTTCGGCGTCCTGGCCTCGGCGAGCGCCTCAGCGAGATCCGCGACGAGCTCGGTGGGCTCGCGCATCCGGCCTTCGCCGGTCTCCCCACAGGCCTGCTCGCCAGCGCCGGGGCCAAACACGGCGACACCGCGTTGGCGGAGCGTGGCCACATTGGCTTGCGTGGCGGCATTCGCCCACATCACGCGATTCATCGCCGGCGCAACAGCGATCGGTGCTTCGGTGGCGAGGCACAAGGTGCTGAGAAGGTCGTCCGCCCGCCCCTGCGCGAGACGCGCAAGGAAATCGGCGGTGGCGGGAGCCACCAGCACCCGCGTGGCCCAGCGCGCCAGCTCGATATGGCCCATGGCCGCTTCGGCCGATTCGTCCCAAAGCGAATCACGCACGGGATGCCCGGAGAGGGCCTGCAGCGTGGTGGCGGTAATGAAGTGCGCCGCGCCTTCGGTCATGACCACGCGGACCTCCGCGCCGGCCTCGCGCAGGCGACGCACGAGATCCGCCGACTTGTAGGCGGCGATGCCTCCGCTGACGCCGAGCAGGATCCGTTCCCCGTGCAATGCCGCCACGCCGCGCTCCATCGAGAATGAGTCGGAAGCTTACCCCAGCGCACCGCGGGTTCGGACGGCCGGCCCGCCCCGCGAACGGCACGCTGGCGCCATGACCCTGCACGACTGGCCCGCCGCCAACCGCCCCCGTGAACGCCTGCACACCCAAGGGCCGGATGCCCTGGCCGACGCCGAGCTGCTGGCCCTTTTCCTTGGCACCGGGCCACGCGGCAGCAATGCCGTCGCCCATGCCCAGGGCCTCATCAACCGCTGCGGCGGGCTGCGCGCCCTACTCGACCGCTCGCCGTCCGAGCTGCGACTGCTGCCGGGCATCGGGCCGGCACGAGCCGCACTGATCTCGGCGGCGCTGGCCTTGGGGCGACGCCAGTTGCAGGGCGAGCTCGCCCGCGGCGACGCCCTGGCCTCACCGCGGCAGGCGGGCGAATACTTCAGCCGCTGGCTGCGCGCGTCGCCGCGCGAACGCTTCGGCGTGCTGTTCCTCGACAACCGCCATCGCGTAATCGCCCACGAGGTGCTGTTCGAAGGCTCCATCGATTCGGCCGCGGTGCACCCCCGCGTGGTGGTGCAGCGCGCCATGGGCTTGAACGCCGCGGCCGTCGTGCTCGGGCACAACCATCCCAGCGGCGTGGCCGAGCCGAGCGCGGCGGACCGCCAGCTCACCGCGGCGCTCAAGCAGGCGCTGGCCCTCGTGGAGGTGCGGCTGCTCGACCATTTCGTTGTCGGCGACGGGCCGGCCGTCTCGATGGCCGAGCGCGGCTGGGTCTAGCGGCTTACGGCCGAAGCGCCCGTATACTCCGGCCGAACCGCTCCCCGGGCTCGCCCATGCCGATCGACTACCGTCTGGTGTACCCGGCCGATGCCGTCGAGCAGGCCGTGCCGATCGGCGCCCTCGCCAGCCCGTCGCTGGATCCGCTTGCCACCACTTACGCCCACCGCGTTGCCCGGGCCTGCGAGCAAGCCGGTATCGGCAATGCCGCGGTCATCCACGTTGCCAGCGTCGCCGTGGTACGGATGGCGATGCGCTATGGCCCGCTGGGCCAGGACGGCCACGCGTACCACAACCAGGACCACTTGCTCGAGCTCCTGGAAGACAAGCTGCCGGCCCTGCTCGCGCAGGCTGGCCTGACCACCATCGGACGCGAAGCGCTGGCGTTGTTCTGCGCCTGCCACGACCTGCGCCAGCGCGAGGCGCGACGCCATGACGACGAGCCGATCGGCGCCAACGAAGCGGCCAGCCTGGCCGAAACCGAGCGCCTTCTCGATGCCGCCGGCCTCTCCGAGACCACGCTCCGGATGATGCTGCGCTTCGCCATCGTCGGCAGCACCTTCGCCGCCGGTAACGATGAGAACGTGCAATCGCAGGGTGCGTTCGCGCATCGGCTTGCCGGATGGCTGGACGGCTCGCAACCGGGTTGGCGCGACGATCCGATCGCAGCGGAGGCCGAACACCTGGCGCGCATGGCGGCGGACATCGACACCAGCAACGTGGCGTCGCCCTACATCGATTTCGCGCAATCCGCGGTCGCCCTCGCCACCGAGATCCAGTACCGCGCGGGCCGCGCGCTGGACACTGCGGAATCCGCCGCGGGCTGCCTCGGCTTCCTCACCGAAGGGCAGGAACGCTATGTCTTCGCCCTGCAGCGCTTCGCCTCGCGCGAGGGCCGTGCCACCTTCGGCGCCCAGCGCGACGCGAACGCGGCCCGCGTGCGCGAGACTGGGCGCCGGCTGCGCGAACGCTTCCCCGCCGGGTCGTCGCCGAGCTCGGGGCATGCCGTGATCAACGCCTTCCGCGAGATCGCCGCCGAAGCGCACTGAAGCCCCGGCGGGAAGCGCCCCTCGGCGGCGCCCTGCCGAAGCACGGGGCCGGAAAAACCGAAGGGCCGGCTCTGACGAGCCGGCCCTTCTTCTTGCCGCGGGGAGACGGGGATTACGGGTTGAACGGACGGGCCCAGCCGAGCGTCCAGTTGTCGGCGTCGGCGTTGCTGCGGAAGGCGCCGACATAGTCAGTGGCCACGAACCAGTCATTCAGGCCCGGGGCGGTGGCGTTGACGGGCGGGAACACGCCGGCCGGCGCGTTGCCGTTGGGGAGGAAGCTACCCGCTGCCAGCACCGACGCACCGAGAACCTCGTTACCGGACTGCCCGGTGAACCACGCCTGGGTGTAACCAGCGGTCACGCCGGAGCCGTCGCGATAGCTCGCTGCGCAGCCTGCAAGCTTCACATTGTTGGCGGTCAGCACGCCCGTAAGGGCCCCTGCGGCACCTGCCGCCGTAGCCGTCGGCGCGCCTTCGATGGCGACGCAAGCGCGCTTAAAGCCCTCCACCAGCATGTTGTAGAAGTTGCCGCCGGTGCCGCTGTTGAGCTGGAGGCCGTCGCGGTTGTTGCCGGTGCCGGCGCGGACCGTGATGTTGGCGACCGTGCCGCGGGCGCGCGGCGTGGAGTCGGCATTGGTCGGGCTGTTCGACAGCTCGAACGCGTGATCTTCGCCAGCGCAGCCGCGCTGGTCGACGACACCGAACTGCAGCTTGCCGGTGAAGCCCTCGTCCCAGTCGAAGCCATCGTCGCCCGCGCAGGTCACCAGGGCGTGACGGAGGTTGACCGTGCCGCCGAACCACTCGAAACCGTCGTCCTGACCGCGGAAGGCCTGCAGGTACTCGAGCGTGGTGCCCGAGCCCACGCCGTTGAAGGTGAACGAGTTCAGCTCGCGGTTCGTGGTGAAGATGTAGCCCGCATAGCGGACCTGCATGTAGCGCACGACGCCGCTGTTGTCCTTGGCGTCGGTGCCACCGTAGCGGTTGGTGGTGTCCCACTCGGCCACACAGTTCGGGTTGCAGTTCGACGGGGCGTTGCCGGAGATCACGAGGCCACCCAACTGGCCCGGCGCCGGGGCGCCGGGAGCGCCCGGCAGTTCGTTACCCGTGGTCATGACGATCGGGAACTCGCGCGACCCTTCGGCGAAGATCTTCGAGCCGCGGTTGACGGCAAGGTGGTCGAAGGAGTTCGCGCTCGCGCCGGTCGAGACCAGCAGGGTGCCCGGCTGGATGCGGAGCGTAGCGGCCGTACCGCCCTGCCCGGTGTCGGTGCCGACCTGGACCTTGCCGTTCATCACCCAGGTGATGTTGTTGGTGAGGGTCTGGTCGCCGGTGATCGTGGCCGGGAGCTGGCAGGCGCGCGCGCCGAAGGCCGGGGCCGCGGTGGCGAACGCCGGGCAGGCGGTGAAGGTCTGCTGGTAGGCGCAGGTGGCCGGATCGGCGCCGGCGAGACGCTGCAGCGTCTGCGTGCGGTTGGCGAAACCCGAGCCCGCATCCATCGTGTAGCTGACGGTGATCGAGTTACAGCTGTTGATCGTGAAGGTCGCGGTGCCGATCTGCGTGGTGGCCGCGGTGCCCGGGGCCGGCCAGGTGCCCGCCGCCGAACGAAGGACGGGCACGGTCGTCGACGTGAACTGGAACTCCGACCAGTTCTGCTGGGCCGTGATCCAGAACGGGTTGCCGGCATTGTCGTAGACGAAGTCTGCGGCGAACAGGGTGCCGCCCGCGCGCTGCGCGTTCGGGATGAAATCGATCAGGACGCCGCGGCCGGAGGCGGCCGGGTCGAACCAGGCGCCGTCGAAGGCTTCGGACAGACGCACCGAGGCGTGGGCCTGGGTAGCGGCGAGCGCGATGGCGCTGGCCAGCGCGAGTCGGGTGAGGCGGGTCGTGGCGGACATGACAGAACTCCAGAAGTCGGGAACGGGACCGGCGACGGGCGGTTGCCGTCGAGCGCCGCCATGCTCGGCTCCGTCGATGACAGCCCGGCGAGGCTTTCTTGACGGTCAGGTTGCAGTTCGGCCGCCCCGCCGGCCTTCCGGTAAACTTCGCGATCGCCTGCGGGCGGGCCCCCAGGGGCCCGAGCCGCGCCTCGATTTCGGCCCGGCCCTGCCGGGCACCCCGGATACCGCCGTGAAAGAACACCTCCGCGAACTGCTTGCCCAGGCCCTGCTCGACCTGCGTCGCCACGGCCGCCTGCCGGCGGATCTCGCCCTGCCCGAAGTCGTCATCGACCGGACCAAGACGCCCGAGCACGGCGACTACGCGACCAACCTCGCGCTGATGCTGGCCAAGCCGGCCGGCATGAAGCCGCGCGACGCCGCACAGGCGCTCGTCGATGCGCTGCCGAAGTCGCAGCACGTGGCCAAGGTCGACATCGCCGGCCCGGGGTTCCTGAACTTCCACATCTCGCAGGGCTGCCGCCTGGCGACGATCCGCCGCGTGCTAGACCAGGGCGAGGCCTACGGCCGCGGCGAGCCGGGCTCGCTGGAGTCGGTCACCGTCGAGTTCGTCTCGGCCAACCCGAACGGCCCGCTGCACGTCGGCCACGGCCGCGGCGCCGCCTATGGCGCCACCGTCGCGACCCTGCTCGAGGCCGCCGGACACACGGTGCAGCGCGAGTACTACGTCAACGACGCCGGCCGCCAGATGGACATCCTCGCCGTCTCGGTGTGGGTGCGTTACCACGAGCTGGCGGGCGTGGCCCTGCGCTTCCCCGACAACGGCTACAAGGGCGACTACGTCATCGAGATCGCGCGCAAGCTGCGCGGCAAGGTCGGTGATGCGTTCAAGCGCGGCGCCACCGAAGTGATGGACAGCCTGCCAGCGGACGAATCGCAGGGCGGCGACAAGGAAGCCCACGTCGACGGCCTGATCGCCCGCGCCAAAGCGCTGCTGGGCGAGGCCGACTACCGCAAGGTGTTCGACGCCGGTCTGTCGTGGTGCCTGGCGGACATCAAGGACGACCTCAAGGGCTTCGGCGTCGTCCATGACAACTTCTTCAGCGAGCGCTCGCTGATGACCGACGGCTACGTGCAGCGCGCCATCGACACGCTGCAGGCCAACGGCCACCTGTACGAGCAGGAAGGGGCGCTGTGGTTCCGCGCCACCAGCTTCGGCGACGACAAGGACCGCGTGGTCAAGCGCGAGAACGGCGTCACCACCTACTTCGCTTCCGATCTCGGCTACCTGCTCAGCAAGTTCGAGCGCGGCTTCGAGCGCGCCATCTATATCTTCGGCGCCGACCACCACGGCTACATCGCCCGCCTGAAGGCCGCGGCGCAGGGCCTCGGCCTCGACCCGGCGAAGATCGACATCGAGCTGGTGCAGTTCGCCATCCTGTTCCGCGGCGGCGAGCGCGTGCAGATGTCGACCCGCGCCGGCAGCTTCGTGACCCTGCGCGAACTGCGCGAGGAAGTGGGGACCGACGCGGCGCGCTTCTTCTACGTCATGCGCGGCAACGACCAGCACCTCGACTTCGACCTCGACCTCGCCAAGAGCGAGTCGAACGAGAACCCGGTCTATTACATCCAGTACGCGCACGCGCGCATCGCCTCGATCTTCCGCCAGGCGGTGGAGAAGGGCTACTCGTGGAACCGCACCGCGGCCGAAGCCGCACGCGCGAGGCTGGTCGAGCCGCAGGAGAACGCGCTGATCACTGAGCTGATGCGCTTCCCCGAGGTCGTGCAGGCCGCCGCGCAGCATCGCGGCCCGCAGATCATCGCGAACTACCTGCGTGAGCTCGCCGCCTGCTTCCACGCCTTCTACAACGCCCAGCCGATCCTGATCGCCGACGAGGAGCTGCGCCATGCGCGCCTCGGCCTCGCCGCGGCGACGCGCCAGGTGCTGGCGAACGGCCTCGGCCTGCTGGGCGTCTCGGCCCCGGAGAGCATGTGATGGCGGCGAAGCGCGGCGGCAAATCGCAGGCGAAGCGCGGCGGCGGCCTGAAGACCGGCCTGATCCTCGTCACCGGCCTCGCACTGGGCCTCGGCCTCGCCGCGGCCTACCTGATGTTCGGCGACCGCCAGAAGCTCGACGCGATCCTGCCGCAGCCGAACCCGCAGGCCGAAGCCCCGGCGCCGCGCCGCGATGCCGAGCCGGTGGCGCAGGAGCCGGAAGAGGCGACGGAAGCGCCGAAGCCGACGTTCGACTTCTACACCGTGCTGCCGGAGAAGGAAGTGGAACTGCCGGGCGAGACCGCCGAGGCGGCCGCGCCGGGCAGCACGGCGCCGGCATCGACGGCTCCGACGACGACACCCGCGGCGGGCGCTGGAACGACGACGCCGTCAGCGGCGCCTGCGACGCAAAGCGGCCTTCAGCTGCAGGCCGGCGCCTTCGGCAATGCCGGCGATGCCGAAGCGCTGCGCGCCCGGCTCGCGCTGGTCGGGCAAATGGCACGCATCGAAACCGTGCAGGCCAATGGCCGCACCCTGCATCGCGTCCGTCTCGGCCCCTATGCCGACGTCGCCACGCGCGACGCTGCGCAGAAGGCATTGGCGGAAGCCGGCGTCACGGCGACTCCGGCGCGCTGAGCCCCCCGTCGGCGGCTCGGGCCTACGGGGCTCCGCCGCCCTCGCGATCGAAGGACCGCACCAGTTCGAAGGCCCCGGCCCTCAGCAGCGACCGCACGTCCTGGCCCTCGATGGCGGGATCGTCGTCGAGCCGCCGCACGACGCCCACCCAGGCATCGCGCCGAGCCTTTGCGAGGTACAAGGCTTCGTCCGCCAGCGCGAGGGTGGCGTCCCAGTCCCCGGCGGTGGCTTCCGGAAGGATCGGAAAGGCCGCGAAGCCGATCGAACAGGTGAGCGCGAGCGGGGCCTCACCGTCGATGGCGAAGCGCTCGGACCGCACGGCGGCGGCGAGACGCGCCGCCAGCACCGGCGCCTGCGCCCGGTCGACGAAACGCTGGACGACGAGGAACTCCTCGCCACCCCACCGCACCAGCACATCGGAACTCCGGCAGGTGGCCTTCAGCACGGCGGCGAACCGCGCCAGCACCCGGTCGCCCACGGCATGCCCGCGTTGGTCGTTGACGGTCTTGAAGTGGTCGATATCGATGAGCAGGGCCACGAGATCGCTGTCGGCCGCGCGCTGCCCATCGGCGCGCCGCCGCAGACTGAGCGGCAGATCGGCCTGGAGCGTGTCTTCGAGCAGCCGGCGATTGCCGAGACCGGTGAGCTGGTCGGTTCGCGTCAGGTCCGCGAGCCGCCGATTGATCGCCTGTAGTTCGCGACGACGCAGCAGGAAGCCGCCGAAGACCAAAGCGAGGGCGACCAAAGCGGCCGCGAGCAAGTGGCGCGTCGTCCGCTCCTCGCTCAGCTGCAGGCCCTGCTCGGCCTGCTCGCGGCGCAAGGTTTCGAGCTCCAGTTCGCGCCGCTCGGCCTCGTAACGGCGGTCGAGCGCATCGAGGCGGCGCGTGCGCTCCTCGTCGAAGATGCGATCGCTGAGTGCCTTGTGACGACGGAACGATTCAAGTGCCTCGCGATGGCGTCCGGCCGCCGCTTGCACTTCGGAGAGCTGCAGCGTGGCTTGGCGCTGCACCTCGAGAGCTTCGCCCTGCTCGGCCTGCGCGAGGGCGCCGAGGATCCGGGCCTCAGCCGTCGCCCAATCGCCCTGCCGGAAGGCGAGGCGCCCTTGGGCAAGCCCCACCAGCATCCGCTCCCGGGGCTGGTCGAGCGCTTCGGCGATGGCCTCGGCGTCGCGCAGGTGCCGCGCCGCATCGGCCAACCGATCGTCTTCGAGCCCGACCTGGGCCAGGGCGATCAGGGAGATCAGCTCCCCGGGCCGGTCACCCGCCTGCCGCCGCAGGGCGAGGGCCTCTTCATGGTGGGCACGGGCGGTGGCGACATCCTCCGCACCGAGCGCGAGGTCTCCGAGGTTATGCAGGGTTCCCGCGATGCGCGTCGGTACGCCGAGCTCCCGACGAACCGCCAGCGCGAGCTGGTAATGCTCGAGGGCCCGCTCGCGGTCGCCGAGCCGGGCATACAGCACGCCGAGATTGTTCTCGGACAACGCGATGTCCTGCGCTTCGCCCAGCGATTCGCGCAGACGCAGGGCTTCGTGCGTGTAGCGCAGGGCGGTGTCGTAATCGGCGAGATCGAAGCCATGCGCCACGCCGAGGTTGTTCAATACCCCGGCGATTTCGCGGGGGCGCGCCAACGAGCGCTCGATGGTGAGCGCCTGCTCGAAGAGCACGATCGCCTGCCCCGGTTCACCCCGGCTCCGCGCGATCACGCCGAGGTTGTTCAGGGCACGTGCGAGTCCGGGTGAATCACCTTCGCGTTCGGCCAGCGCACGCCCGCGACCGGCCACGGCCGTGGCCTCGTCGTAATGGCCGAGCACCATCTGCGCCCAGCCCATCTCGTTGAGCACGCGCACTTCGGAGGCCGGGTCCGGCCATTGCGCAAGCAGGGCCAGCGCCTCCTCGCCCGCCGACAGGGCGCGCTCCGGTGCCTCCTGCCGCGAGGCCACCACGAGCTCCACCAGGGGAGCGATGCGGGCTTGCCCCGAGACGCCCTCCACGGAGGCCTCGAGCCGATCGCGTTCGCCAGAAGCGGCAGCCGCCGCGGGCGTGAGCGGCAGAAGCGCGAGTACGAGCACCGCCACCACCGCCCATCGCGGCAAGAGCGATCGGCGGGGGCGAGGCGGCGCCATGCGTGGGATCAGCGCTTGAGTTGGATCAGGGCCGAGGTATCGAGCTCGCCGTCACCGCGGCGCTCGAGCTCGCTGTAGTCCGCCAACGCCCGATCGATCACCGGATGGCGGATGCCGGCCGCGTCTGCCATCGATTGCACGATACGAAGGTCTTTGGCCATGTGCGCGCACTTGAAACCGGGCTTGAACTCGTCGCGGAGCATCGTCGCACCACGCTTGTCGAGAAACCAGTTGCTGGCGGCACCGGCCATCAGGGTCGGGAGCAGGCGCTCCGGATCGAGGCCCAGCTTCTCGGCGAAGGCCAAGCCTTCGCAGACCGCCTCGTTGATGCCGGCGACCAGGATCTGGTTCACGGCCTTGGTCGCCTGCCCCGCGCCGGTCGCCCCCATCAGGGCGATGCGCGCCCCATAGGCCTCGAGCGCCGGACGGGCGCGTTCGAGGGTGGCCTCGTCGCCACCGACCATGATCGACAGCCGGCCGTTCTTCGCGCCCTCGACGCCACCCGACACCGGCGCATCGAGGAATTGGATGCCGCGAGCGGCCAAGCGCTTCGCCGCTTCGCGAGCGGTCTCGACCGCGACCGTGCTGTGGTCGATGACGATGGCCCCCGGGGAGAGCACCGCGGCGAGGCCGTCGACGTTCTCCAGCACATCAGCGTCGGCGGAAACGCAAAGCGCCACCACGTCGCAGCCGGCGTAGTCCGCGAAACCGGCAGCCGCCGCAACGTCGGCGCGGTCGGTGGCGAAGGCCTGCGCCTTCGCGAGCGTGCGGTTACCGGCCACGGCCAGCAAGCCGCGGTCGGCGAGGTGGCCGGCCATCGAATGCCCCATGGCCCCGAGGCCGATGAATCCCGTCCGCATGTCCGCTCCTACGCTTCTCGCCGCTTGTGGGCGAAGTGTCCCACAGCGACCGGCCGCCGGGACCGATGGGCGTTGCGCATCGCGCGAACACCGCGTAATGAGGACGCTCAGGACCTTGTGGCCGGACGGAATGCGCCCCGTGAACACCCATTCCTGGCGGCTTCGTGCACGACATTGGATCGAAAGACTCGGCCACCCCGTACTGCTGGTCGGCGCGGGATTGGTCTGGTGGGGCATGGGGCGCAGCGCCGATGCGGTGCTGGTCGCCTTGGTCGTCGCCTTCGTCCTGCTGACGCTGCTGGAACACCTCGTGCCGGCGATGCCGGACTGGCGCCTGCGGCCGGGCCAGCGCCTGCAACTCGTTGGCCTATACCTGATGAGCTTCGTGCTGTTCGGCGTGCTCACCGGGGTGCATGAGTCCCTCCTCGTGGCGCCCTTGGCGGCGACACGCGAGGCGTTGGGCCTCGGTTGGCCCGATTCGCTGCCGGTCCTGGCCCAGGTGCTGCTGCTGTTCTTCGCCAGCGACTTCATCTACTACTGGATCCATCGCGCGATCCACCGGTGGGGCTGGCTATGGAAGGCCAGCGGGCACGGCTTCCACCACGCCTTCCAGAACCTGCATGCCTTGAACGTCGGAACCAACCACCCCTTCGAGATCGTGCTGCTCACCCTGCCGATGGTGCTGGTGGCCACGATGTTCGGCGCCGGGGCGGAAGCGGTAGGGGGCGCCAGCGTCCTGATCGTCGTGAACACCGCCGCGGCGCACGCGAACGTCCGGATGGAAACCCCCGGCCTGAACTGGCTGGTCACTTCCGCCAACCAGCACCGCCGGCATCACTCCGCCGTTTTCGAAGTCAGCAACACGAATTTCGCCTGCAACGCGATCCTCTGGGACCGGCTGTTCGGCACCTACTCGAGTGGCGACGTCACGCAAACCGGCATCGGACCGCGCGAACCGACCCTGCTGCAGAAGTTGCTGCTGCCCTTCCGCGAGCCGGACTTCGCCGACACTGCGGCGAGTCGCACGAAGAAGCCGCGGAACGATTACTCCAGCGGCTCTTCGGACAGATAGGTGTAGCCGGTCAGCCCGGCCTCGAGTGCGGCGAGGAACTCGGCGGCGGTGGCCTCGGGCAAGCCAGCGGACGCCACGTTGCTCCGGTAACGGTCACGCAGGTCGGCAAGCCGGTAACCCACGTAGTCGAGCATCACGTCGGTGGTGTCGCCGCGGCGCTGCGTGTCGAGCCGGTAGCCGCCGGTGCCGTCGAGGTGCACCGCCACGGTGTCGGTGTCGCCAAACAGGTTGTGGATGTCGCCGAGCGTCTCCTGGTAGGCGCCGACCATCGCGATGGCGAGCAGATAGGACTCGCCCGGCTTGAGCGCATGCAGCGGCAAGGAGGCGTCGAGCGCTTCGCTTTCCACGTAGGTGTCGATGCGGCCGTCGGAATCGCAGGTGAGGTCGGCGATCACGCCACGACGCGTCGGCTCCTCGTCGAGGCGCTCGACCGGCACGATGGGGAACACCTGGTCGATGGCCCAGACATCCGGGATGGATTCAAACACCGAGAAGTTGACGAAGTACTTGTCGACCAGACGCTCGTTGAGCTCGTCGAGCACCGGGCGGTGGCTCTTCTCCTCGGCCGACAGGCGCTGCCGCACCGCGTGGGCGATGGCGTAGAAGAGATCATCCAGCTGGGCGCGCTGCTCGACGCCGAGCTGGCCCAGCGCGAACAGGGTCTGGCCTTCCGCAAGGTGGTGCTGCGCTTCGTGGAAGAGTTCGACCGGCGGGCGCACGTCGAGCTCCGCCTGCACTTCGCGCAGGTGGCGGATCACCGAAGGCTCGCCGGGCTGCGAAGGGCCGACGCGGCCTTCCGGCGCACGCTCGACTTCCGAGACGTTGACCACCATCACCGCGTGGTGCGCGGTCATCGCGCGGCCTGCCTCGGTGATGAGGCGCGGCTGCGGCAAGCCGTGCTCGGCGCAGGCTTCGGCCAGCGGCTGCAGCAGGGTGTAGGCGTACTGGTCGAGGCCGTAGTTGATCGAGCAGAAAGACCGCGAGCGCGTGCCTTCGTAGTCGACGCCGAGGCCGCCGCCGGAATCCATCAGGCGGATCGGGCAGCCGCGCTTCGACAGTTCGACGAAGTAGTTCACCGCCTCGCGCATGCCGCTGGCGATGTCGCGCACGTTGCTGATCTGCGAGCCCATGTGGAAATGCAGCATCGCGACGCTCTCGCCGAGGCCCGCGGCCTGCAGCTTGTCGACGGCGTCCAGCACCTGGCGCGGCGAGAGGCCGAACTTGGCCTTGTCGCCGCCGCTGTTCTGCCACTTGCCGGCGCCGAGCGACGCCAGGCGCAGGCGGATGCCCACCACCGGCGTGATGCCGAGTTCGCGCGACTCCTCGATGATCAGCCCGACTTCCGAGGGCTTCTCGATGACGAGGATGGTGTCGAGGCCGAGCTTGCGGCTCATCAGGGCGAGGCGGATGAACTCCCGGTCCTTGTAGCCATTGCACACCACGACGCTGCCCGGCTGCGCCAGCGCCAGCACGGCCATCAGCTCCGGCTTGCTGCCGGCCTCGAGGCCGAAGTCCGCGGTGTAGGGCGCTTCGCCGACCGCCGCACCCACCCGCGCCAACTCACCGGCCACGCCGGCGTGCTGGTTCACTTTGATCGGGTACACCGCCGTATAGCCGCCGCGGTAGTCGAGCTCGCGCATGGCCTGCGCGAACGCCTGCTGCAGCTTGCCGAGGCGATGGCCGAGCACGTCGGAGAAGCGAACCAGCAGGGGCAGCTTGTGACCCATGCCGCGCGCCCGCTCCACCACGTCGGAGAGCGCGATCGCCGGGCCTTCGTCGCCATTGGGGCGCGCCACCAAGCGGCCGCGACCGTCGATGTCGAAATACCCGTCCGACCAGTACGGCACGGAATAGGTGTGGCGGGCGCGGTCGAGCGTCCAGGCGGTCATGGGCTGGGGGCCAGGTGGAAACAAAGGGCGCGTAGTGTACGACCGGGGGGTGAACAGGGGGACGATGGCCGGGGCCGCGCCGGAGAAACGGGGGTAGACTGCGCGCCCCCGGGCGGGCGGGCCCGCGCGGCGGCGGCGAGCAGCACTCGCGCCGCGCATCCAGAGCGGGGAACGCGCCCCACCGAGAGCAGAGCTCGCTCCCCACCCACCGGCTTCGACTACGAACCTTCGGAGAACCCTGATGACGTCCTCTTCCTCGACTTGGCTCCACGAGACCTTCGACCACACCGGCTCGGCCTTCGGCCTGCGCGTGACGGCGAAGCTGGACGAGGTGCAGTCGCCGTTCCAGAAGATCGAGATCTACGACAGCACCGACTGGGGCAAGGTCATGCTGATCGACGGCGCGATGATGGTCACCACGCGCGACAATTTCTTCTATCACGAGATGATGGCGCACGCGCCGCTGTTCACGCATGCGAATCCGGAGAACGTCGTCATCATCGGTGGCGGCGACTGCGGCACGCTGCGCGAAGTGCTCAAGCACCCGGGCGTCAAGACGGCCGTGCAGTGCGATATCGACGAGCAGGTCACGGTGATGGCCCGCAAGTACTTCCCGGAGCTGTGCGAGAGCAACGACGACCCGCGCGCGACGGTGATGTTCGATGACGGCATCGCCTACATGAAGAACGCCGCGCCGGAGAGCATCGACGTCGTGATCGTCGACTCCACCGACCCGGTCGGCCCGGCGGAAGGCCTGTTCAACCGCGCCTTCTACGAAGACTGCCTGCGCGCGCTGAAGCCGGGCGGCCTGCTCGTGCAGCAGAGCGAGAGTCCGCTGGCGCTGATGCACCTGATCCTCGACATGCGCGCCGCGATGCGCGACGCCGGCTTCCAGGACTTCCGCGTGCTGCCCTTCCCGCAGCCCTGCTACCCCACGGGCTACTGGAGCTGCCTGATCGCGTCGAAGGAATCGCGCGATCTCACCCAGTTCCGCATGAAGGACGCCGCCGCGCGCCCGTTCGAGACGCTGTACTACAGCGCCGCCATCCACCAGGCCGCGCTGGCCCTGCCGCCCTTCGTCGAAAAAGCGCTGGCGAAGTAATCCGGCCAACGCTGGCGATGCAAAGAGAAAGGGCGCCGTGAGGCGCCCTTCTCCGTTATGCCTTGCCGTCGACTTAGAGCGCGTCGCCGTCCAGCTCGCCGGTGCGGATGCGCATCACCCGCTCGAGGTCGTAGACGAAGATCTTGCCGTCGCCGATCTTGCCGCTGTTCGCAGCGCCGGCAATGGCTTCGACGACGCGGTCGACCTGGTCGTTGGTGACCGCCACTTCCAGCTTGATCTTCGGCAGGAAGTCGACGACGTACTCGGCGCCGCGGTACAGCTCGGTGTGGCCTTTCTGCCGCCCAAAGCCCTTGACCTCGGTGGCGGTGATGCCGGTGACCCCCACCTCGGACAGCGCTTCGCGCACGTCGTCGAGCTTGAAGGGCTTGATGATGGCCGTGACCATTTTCATCGGGATGTCCTTTCGTCAGTTCAGTGCGAAGCCTAAGGCGCGGGGCATTCCCCGCGCCATGGCCGCGATCAGAGGTTGTAGCCGTTCTCGCCGTGCAGGGCGAGGTCGAGGCCTTCCTGCTCTTCTTCCGGCGTGGCGCGCAGCCCGCCGAACAGGCCGGCGATCTTCAGCGTGATCACAGTGACCACCGCCGACCACACCACGGTGATACCGACGGCCGCGGCCTGCCAGAACACCTGCTCGCCGATCGTGCGGTCGCCGGGCAGGCCGGCACCGCCGAGGGCGGCCGACGCGAACACGCCGGTCAGCAGGGCGCCGATGATGCCGCCCACGCCGTGCACACCGAACACATCGAGCGAATCGTCGTAGCCGAAGATCCGCTTCAGCTTGGTGGCTGCGAAGAAGCAGACCACGCCCGAGATCGCACCGATGGCCAGCGCACCCATCGGACCAGCGGTGCCAGCGGCCGGCGTGATGGCGACGAGGCCAGCGACTGCGCCGGAAGCGATGCCCAGCACCGAGGGCTTGCCGTGGGTGATCCACTCCGCCGCGATCCAGCCCAGCGCCGCCGTGGCCGCCGCGATCTGCGTGACCAGCAGGGCCATTGCCGCGCCACCGTTGGCCGCGACCGCGCTACCGGCGTTGAAGCCGAACCAGCCCACCCAGAGCAGGCCGGCACCGATCAGCGTGTAGCCCAAGTGGTGCGGGGCCATCGCCGTGGTCGGCCAGCCCTTGCGCTTGCCCAGCATGATCGCCGCGACGAGGCCAGCGACGCCTGCATTGATGTGCACCACCGTGCCGCCCGCGAAGTCGAGGACGCCCCAATCCCAGAACAGGCCACCCACGCCGGCCCAAGTCATGTGCGCGATCGGCAGGTAGGCGAAGGTGAACCACAGCGCCGAGAACACCAGCAGCGCGGCGAAGCGCATGCGTTCGGCGAAGGCGCCGACGATCAGCGCCGGCGTGATGATGGCGAAGGTCATCTGGAAGGCCACGAACAGGCTTTCCGGGATGGCCAGCACCAGCGAATCGCGGGTGACGCCCTCGAGGAACAGCTTCGACGTGCCACCGATGAAGCTGGCCAGGTTGATCTCGCCTTCCACCATCCCCGTGGTGTCGAAGGCCAGCGAATAGCCGTAAACCACCCAAAGCACCGTGATCAATCCAGCAATCGCAAAGCACTGCATCAGCACGGACAGTACGTTCTTGGCCCGCACCATGCCGGCGTAGAACAGCGCCAGGCCCGGCAGGGTCATGAGCAACACCAGCGCCGTCGCCACCAGCATCCAGGCGGTGTCACCCGCCGAGATCGTGGCCTCCTGGGCACTCGCCGCACCCGCCGCCGTCAGACCGGCCAGGCCGACCGCCCACGCCGACGTCCCTTTCGCGGCGCGTCGAAGCGCGCCCTCGCCTCGAACTCGCATTCGCATCGTTGTCTCCCCAGGTGAAGTGATCCCCACCGTCGATGCGACCAGAAACGGATCGATTGTCTACGTCACGGGGGCTGTGCTTTGATACTGGCCCTCGCTCGGGACCCCGGCCTGCCGGCATCGGCCCACCCCTCGCCGCGACGTCTCCTGACACTTTCGCGGCCGTACCGCCGCCACGCTGTCGTCGACCGCCCACGGAGCGCCACCATGATCGACCTCAAGGCCATCGACGACCTCGCCCGCCGCCTCAACGACCTCGTGCCGCCCGGCCTCGAGGGCGCGCGCGCCGATCTCGAGAAGAATTTCCGCGCCGCGCTGCAGGCCGGCCTCGGCAAGCTCGACCTCGTCACCCGCGAGGAATTCGAAGTGCAGAAGGCCGTGCTTCGCCGCACCCGCGAGAAGCTCGAAGCGCTGGAACGCCAGCTCGAGGCCTTGGACGCCGCCTCGCGTCCCGCGTCACCCGACACCCGCAACTGAGCTGCCGCCATGGCGTTGGCGCTGGTGCACACCCGTGCACGCTGCGGCGTGCGCGCGCCCGAAGTGCGCGTGGAAGTCTTCATGGCCGGCGGCCTGCCGCAGGTGACCATCGCGGGGCTCGCCGGCACGGTCGCCCGCGAGTCGCGCGAGCGCATCCGCGCCGCCCTGCAGGCCAGCCAGTTCGAGCTGCCGAGCAAACGGGTCACGATCAACGTGGCGCCCGCGGAGCTGCCGAAGGACGGCGCGCGCTTCGACCTGCCGATGGCGGTGGGCCTGCTCGCCGCCGCGGGACAGATCCCGCTGGAGGCCCTGCGCGAGGTCGAACTGCTTGGCGAACTGTCGCTGTCCGGCGCCCTGCGTGGCATCAGTGGCGCGCTGCCGGCCGCCATCGCCGCCGGTGAGGCGGGGCGCGCGCTGATCCTGCCCGAGGAGAACGCCGCCGACGCGGCGTATGCGCGCCAGGCGAAGGTATTCGGCGCCCGCACGCTGGCGCAGGTGGTGGCCCACCTGCGCGGCGAACGGTTGCTGGCACCCGTGCTTTCGCCGGTGGCGGAGGACGCCACGGACGCCACGACACGCGGCGCCGAAGGCGCGGACCTCGCCGATGTGATTGGCCAGACCCTCGGCAAGCGCGCTCTCGAGGTCGCTGCCGCCGGCATGCACGGCCTGCGGTTCACCGGCCCGCCGGGCTGCGGCAAGACACTGCTCGCGCGCTGCCTGCCCGGGCTGATGCCTCCGCTCACCGCCGCGGAGGCACTGGAGCTGGCCGTGATCCGCAGTCTCGCCGCGCCCCTGCGGGAGGCCGGCGGGTGGCCCACGGCACGACCGTTCCGCGCTCCGATGCACGGTGCCAGCGCGGTCGCGCTGGTCGGGGGCGGCGGGATTCCGCGACCGGGGGAGCTCTCGCTGGCGCACCACGGCGTGCTGTTCCTCGACGAGCTCCCGGAGTGGAGCCGCAACACCCTCGAGGCCCTTCGCGAACCGCTGGAATCCGGCGATGT